>NZ_JBPEHL010000002.1:0-698194 GCF_051201095.1 Shinella sp. BE166
ACCCGATACGACCGGTGCGCGCATACTTTCTTCTCAGCCATCTGCATCGCAGCAACCGTCATCTTCTGGCTTTAATCAATGAGTCCTGAGCCTAGCCATGCCGAAGTAGCTTCCTGCTGAGGTCTTGCGGCGGACTTTGTCGCGATCAGACTATTGCCCCTGAGCCGTGAAATCCATCACGGCCCGTGTATCGCTCTAATGAATAATTTTGATACTGAAATTCTTCAGGCGGGCGCCTCGCGATGCTCGTCGCCGTACATGCCGAGATAGCCGAACAGTTCGTCCGAGCCGAGGCCGATGGCGTCGAGGACTTCTCGGGCAAAGCTGACGGGTGCGGCGCCCGAGGCGGTGATGACGCCGCGGTCGCGCACGGCCTGCGGCTGGTTGCGGTAGAGCGCTTCGCCGCGATAGGCGGGGCCGACCTGTTTCATCTGCCCGGCGAAATTGCCGGTATGGGCGCGCTCGTCGAGGAGGCCCAGGCGGGCGAGTTCCAAGGTGGCATCGCAGATCCCGGCGACGGGCTTGCCGGCGGCCATGAAACGCCGGACCGGAGCCGATAGGTCGGGCGCGGCATCTGATTGCCAGATCGTGCCGCCGCAGAGCACCAGCACGTCGAAAGCGTCGGGCGAAACCGTTTCCACTGCACCGGCCGACGTGATGGAGACGCCGCCGAGCGAGGTGACGCCGGCGGCGCCGGGCGTCAGCACCACGGTCTCCGCCCCGCCGTCGCCGCGCGCCGTCGCCATCAGCAGCCCGCATTCCCAGTCGGCGTAACCCTCCGTCAGAACGATTGCCAGTCGCTTCGCCATGATGGCCTCCTCTTGTTTCGGCGCTTCAGCCCAGCGCCTGTACGTAGCGCATGCCGGTGACCGGGCCGGCGCGGAAATTCATCTGCTCGTAGAAGCGGTGCGCGCCGAAATTGCCGGTCGCGGCACTCACGGAAAGGTAGCCGCAGCCGGCAATGCGGGCGTGCTCGCGGGCGCGGGAAACGAGGTGGCGGCCGATGCCGTGGCCGCGATTGTCCTTGCGCACGAAGATCTGGTGCAGCTCCATGCCGCGCAGGCCTTCGAGCGCGCGGTAGAGCGGAACGAGCAAGGCGTAGCCGATCAGCCGCCCGCCGGCTTCCGCCACAAGCGCCGTAACCCAGGGATTGTTGCCGAACAGGTCGCGGTCGAGATCAGCAGCGGAAATCCTGGCGGTGTCGCCGTGGCATTCGGCATGCAGCGCGATCATGTCGAGGATCTGCTGCAGGTCGCCCGGGCGCGCGGCGCGGATGGTCAGCATCGGCGGGCGTTCGAGGGCGTTCGGTTCAAGCTTGATGACGGTATTGTGCATTTCGGGCTCCTTCGGTTTTCTGCCATCAGGTGCCTTAGAAACAACAAAGCCGCCTGACGGCGGCTTGTTGACATGATCAATCAGCCGCTCCTTATCGGAACAGCCAAAAATACGTTGCGACGATGTGCGTGCTCTTGATCATGGACGCGATATTCTCCGTTTCGCGCCGTTTGTCAATTGGTCCACTGCAAGAAAGGTGCAGGACAAAATGGGGATGAAAGCGGAGACTGGTCAGGCCTCCGCTTCCTCCGTGCCGGCGGCGGCTTGCCCTGCCGCCGTGCCTGCCTGCGGGTTCTCGTCGATGCCGAGCTGTTGCTTCATGGCGCGGCGGATCTCTTCCTCGATCGCGTCGCGCGCTTCCGGCGGAAGGGCCGCGAGGCTCTCTTCCGTCAGGCCCATCTCCTCCAGCATTTCCTTGCGCAGGCGCTCGGCCGGCGTCATCTTGGAAAGCTCCATGAATTCGGCGACAAGGCTGTCGCTGCCGTCCTCGGCTTTGTCGAGCTTCGCCTGCGTCAGCCACAGGGCATTGGCAAAGCCGGAAGAAATCGGCGCGGTGGGGCTGACGGTGGGGATGTTGCGGGCCGATGAACCGCCGCCGCCCATGCCGCTGTAGAGGCTGTCGTCGCTGGTCGGGGTGCGCGGCTTGCCGAGCGTGTAGGCGGAAAGCATGCTGCCGTCGATCTTCATGCAAATGGTTCCCTGAAACAACTTTAGGGAACCCTAGCGGTTGCAGCTTTTGCGAGACTTGCCGGTCCTTACACCTCACTCTCGACGCGGCCCGCGCCGAGGCGCACGACATGATCGGCAGGCGCGATGACGCTTTTGCGGTGGGTGACGGCAAGGATGGTGACGTCGCCGGCAAGGCCCCGGATATGCTGCATGATTCCTGCCTCCGTCGCCTCGTCCAGCGCGGAACTCGCCTCGTCTAGGAACAGGAATTCCGGATCGGCATAGAGCGCGCGGGCAATGGCGATGCGCTGCCGCTCGCCGCCCGAAAGCTTCATGCCGCGCTCGCCGACCATCGTCGCAAAACCCTCCGGCAGTCCCTCGATGAAGGTGAGAATCGCCGCTTTTTCGGCGGCGCGCTTCAGCCGCGTCGTGTCCATTTCACGGCCGAGCACGATGTTGACGGCGAGCGTATCGTTGAGCAACACCGCCTCCTGCGGCACGATGCCGACGGCGCTATACCAGTCGCGCTGCGAAACGCTGTCGAGATCGACGCCATCCACGGTGATGCGGCCGCTCGCGGGGCGGATCGATTTCAGCACGAGGCGCAGCAGCGTCGATTTGCCGGAGCCGGTCTCGCCGACGAGATAGGTGATGCGGCCGCGCTCGGCGGCAAAGCTGATATTCTCGACACCCCGGCCGTTTTCATGGGCGTAGGAGACCTTCTCGAAGGCGAGCCGGCCCTCGCCGGACGAGAAGCCGCCGGTGGTCGCCGCATCCGGCTCCTCGGGTGCTGCCCAGATGCGGGCGAGCGGCAGCAGGTTTGCGCGGGCGCGCACCACGTCGTCGATCGCATGGCCGATCATCTCGAAGGGCTGGTTGAGCTGCAAAAGCAGCGTGTTGAACAGCACGACATCGCCGACGCTGAACTCGCCCGCCCGGTAGCGCGGCAGGAGCAACAGGAAGGTGACGACGAACTGCACGGCAAGCCCCGCGCCCATCAGCGACGAGTAGCCGATGCGGCGGCGGCAGAAGGTGATCCAGTTGTCGCGCTCCTCTCCGGCCTTTTCGGAAAACCGCGCCCGCATCCAGCCATGGCTGCCGAAATGGCGCAGCGTCTCCATCGCCGTCATGGCATTGCCGACGAATTTCGCGTTCTCCTGGCCGGCCTTGATAGCATCGTCGAGATATTTGCGCGTGCGGTGGTTGGCGACGGCGGTGAGCGTGATGAAGGCGCAGCCATAGGCAAGAACGATCAGCACGATTTCGAGATTGATCGTCGCGCCGAGCATGACGAGGGCGAGCGCGATCTGGGTGGCGCCGGGAATGAACACGATGAGGGCGAGCTGCACGAGCGTCATCATCGCGCCTTCGCCGCGCTGCCCGGCGCTTTCGATCTCGGCGGGATTGTGCTCGGTGAAGAAGGCGGCGCTCTTCTTCAGCAGCCGTTCGAAGAGGCTGGTGCTGGCGATGAAGCTGAGGTTCTGCGCGCTCATGAAGGAGAGGTACTGCACCATGTTCTGAAGCGCGGCGGACGCGCCAATCAGCAAGGCATAGAGCACGAACCCCGCCGCCAGCACCTCGGCGAAACGGTCGGCCGTCAAGGTGTCGACGAGGCGGGAGAACAGATAGGGCGCGGCGACAGAGGAAATCGCCGAGAGGAAGACGATCGCCGCGACAAGCGCCAGCAGACCGCGCGAGGAGCGCCAGTAATTGACGAGAACATGTTTCACCGGCGCGGCGATCAGCCGCCAGTCGTCCGTCATGGGCGAACCTCCAGGGGAGCGTAGAAAGGCCGGCGCGGGGAGGCAACCCGCGCCGGCTGAAGCAGACCGACAGGTTGTTACGGCAGCGTATAAGCGATGACGTAGTCGCCGGGCTTGGTGCCGACGGAGCCGTGGCCGCCGGCGACGATCAGCACGTACTGCTTCTGGCCGACCGTGTAGGTCATCGGCGTGGCTTGGCCGCCGGCGGGAAGCCGGGCTTCCCAGAGCTGGTTGCCGCTCGTCACGTCATAGGCGCGCAGATAATCGTCGACGGCGGCACCGAGGAAAGCGAGGCCGCCCTTGGTGATGATCGGGCCGCCGATGCCGGGCACGCCGACCTTGAAGGGCAGCGGCAGCGGCGTCATGTCCATGACCGTGCCGTTCTTGTGCTTGTAGGCGATCTTGCCGGTGGCAAGGTCGGCACCCGCGACATAGCCCCATGGCGGCGCCTGGCAGGGAATGCCGAGCGGCCCGAGGAACGGCCCCATGAAGACGCCGTAGGGCGCGCCGTCATTGCGGTTGAGGCCCTGTTCGGAGCCCTTCTCGTCCTGGCCCTTCGGCGGGATCTGGTCACGCGGCACGAGGCGGGAGGTGAAGGCGAGGTAGGTCGGCATGCCGAACATCACCTGCCGCTCCGGATCCACCGCGACGGAGCCCCAGTTGAACGTGCCGAAATTGCCGGGATAGACGATCGTGCCTTCCAGCGACGGCGGCGTGTAGCGGCCCTCGTATTTCATCGACAGGAAGTCGATGCGGCAGGCGAGCTGGTCGAACATTGTGATGCCCCACATGTTCTTCTCGGTCAGCGGCGGGGGCGAGAAGGTGAGGTCGGAGATCGGCTGGGTCGGCGCGGTGAAATCCTCCGGGATCGCGCCGGTGGGCGCCGGTATTTCCTTGACCCCGATGATCGGCTCGCCGGTGCGCCGGTCGAGCACGTAGATGTCGCCCTGCTTGGTCGGGCCGACGAGGGCGGGGATCGTGGCGCCCTCGCGGGTGATGTCGATCAGCGCCGGCTGCGCCGGCACGTCCATGTCCCAGAGGTCGTGGTGCACCGTCTGGCGCACCCAGCGCACGGCACCGCTCTTGATGTCGAGCGCGACGATGGAGGACGAATATTTCTCGACATGCTCGCTGCGGCCCATGCCGAGCTGGTCGGGCACGCGGTTGCCGAGCGGGATATAGACCAGGCCGAGCGCCTCGTCGTAGCTGAAGACCGACCAGGAATTCGGCGAGTTGACGGTATAGACCTGGCCTTCCGGCAGCGGCGTCGTGACGTCCGGATTGCCGGAATCCCAGTTCCAGACGAGTACGCCGGAATTGACGTCGAAGGCGCGGATGACGCCCGATTGCGACTGGGTCGAATAGTTGTCGTTGACCGCGCCGCCGATGATGATCTTGCCGTCGGTGATGACCGGCGGCGAGGTGGAATAGTAGTAGCCGGCAGGGTTGAAAGGCATGCCCTGTTCGAGCTGCAGCACGCCGTTCTGGGCGAAGCTGGTGCAGACGTCGCCGGTGGCCGCGTCGAGCGCGATCAGGCGGGCGTCCGAGGTGGGCAGGTAGACACGCGTGGCGCAGGTCGTGCCGGCGGTGGCGGCGGGGTCGGCATAATAGGTCACGCCGCGGCAGGTCTGGTGCTGGCGGTCCGGGTTCATGCCGGAGTTGGAATCGTATTTCCACTTCTCCTTGCCGGTCGCCGCATCGAGCGCGATTGCCCAATTGTGCGGCGTGCACATGTAGAGCGTGTCGCCCACCTTCAGCGGCGTCACCTGGTAGGTGGTCTCGCCGACGTCGTCGGGCAGCTTCACGTCGCCGGTCTGGTATTGCCAGGCGACCTTCAGCGTCGAAACGTTGTCCGTGTTGATCTGGTCGAGCGGCGAATAGCGCTGGCCATATTGCGTGCGGCCATACTGGTGCCACTCGCCGGCGGGCACGTTGCCGCCGAGTGCGGGCGTGGCGTTGACGATATCGGTCGGCAGGTCGCCGGCCATGTCATGCGGGTCCTGCGTCAGCGAAAAACCGGCAACGCCGATCGCGACGAGCACGGCGACAGCAAGCGGCAGGGCGGAGGCGGCATAGCTCGTGCCGGTGGGGCTTGCAAAACCGAGCGGCCGGCGGATGGCGGGCAGCATCAGCCACAGGCCGAGCAGCACGATGACGCCGCCGCGCGGCCCGAGCTGCCACCAGTCGAAGCCGACTTCCCAGATGCCCCAGCCGAGCGAGCCGAGAATGATCAGCGCATAGAGCCACAGCGCCGCACTGGAGCGGCGCAGAAGCAGGATGGCAGTGACGATGAAGGCAATGCCGGTGACGAGGTAATAGGGGCTGCCGCCGAGCGACAGCAGCCACCCGCCTCCGCCCGTCAGCACCAATCCGATGATGGCGAAGAGGGCGGCGGTCAGCGTGAGCAACATGGCAGTCTCCGTTAGCGATGCCGGCCGGGGGAGGAGGGGGCCGACATGACGTCCGGCTCAAGGAGGGACGTGGGAGAAATTAGGGCGGAGCCGGGATGCTTCAATGCTGCCGCATTTCTAGTTTTTGCGCAACCTCTACTTGTAAAGCGCCTCACGTTCCGCAGAAGGTTGCCGTGATCTCCTCGCCGGGCCTTGGCGGCTCGGCATAGGCGGCGAAGGCCGGCTGGTCCTCGTAGGGCCTGGAGAGCAGGTCGTTCAGCGCCTCGAACAGCGAGAAATCGCCATGGTCGATCGCCGCATTCAGCGCTTCTTCGACCTTATGATTGCGCGGGATAAAGGCCGGGTTGACCTTGCGCATCGCCGCCGCCCGCGCCTCGGGCGACACGTCCTCCTGCGACAACCGGTCGCGCCAGGCGGCAAGCCACGGCGTCAGTGCATTCGGATCCTCAAGCAAGCTACCGAGTGCGGCATCCGCCGCGCTGTCTTCGGCGGCATCGGCGAGGCGCCGGAAGGCGAGCGTATAGTCGGCCTTCTGCTCGTAGAGGATGACGAGAAGGTCGCGGATCAGCGCCTGGTCGATCTCCTGCTCCTCGTCGCCGAGGCCGGTCTTGGCACGGATCACAACCTTCCAGTGCTCCTGGAACCGCTCCATGAAGCGGGTGACGGCGGCGTTCGCCGCTTCCAGCGCCTTGTCCTCGTTCTCGTCGAGGATCGCCAGCATCGCCTCGGCAAGCCGTGCGATGTTCCACTGGCCGATGGCCGGCTGGTTGCCGAAGGCGTAGCGCCCGTGCTGGTCGATCGAGGAATAGACGGTGCGCGGGTCGTAGCGGTCCATGAAGGCGCAGGGGCCGAAGTCGATCGTCTCGCCCGAAATCGTCATGTTGTCGGTGTTCATCACGCCATGGATGAAGCCGACGCCGAGCCATTTGGCGATCAGCGCCGCCTGCCGGTCGGCCACCGCATCGAGCAGCGCGAGATAGGGTTTTTCCGCGCCCTTGAGGTCCGGATAGTGCCGGTCGATGACATGGTCGGCGAGCACGCGCACGTTCTCGGTCTCGCCGCGCGCCGCAAAGAACTGGAAGGTGCCGACGCGGATATGGCTGGCGGCGACGCGGGTGAAGACGGCGCCCGGCAGCACCCGGTCGCGATAGACCGCCTGGCCGGTGGCGACGGCGGCGAGCGCCCGCGTCGTCGGGATGCCGAGCGCATGCATGGCCTCGCTGATGATATATTCGCGCAGCACCGGCCCGAGCGCCGCTCGCCCGTCGCCGCGGCGCGAATAGGGCGTCTGGCCGGCGCCCTTCAGCTGGATGTCGCGGCGCTTGCCGTTGCGGTCGATCACCTCGGCAAGCAGGATGGCGCGGCCATCTCCGAGCCGCGGCACGAACTGGCCGAACTGGTGACCGGCATAGGCCATGGCGAGCGGCAGCCCGCCGGGCAGCGCCACGTTGCCGGAGAAATAGCCCGCACCATGCCGCTCCAGCGCATCGGCGTCGAGGCCGAGTTCCTGCGCCAGCGCCCGGTTGAACTTGATCACCCGCGGCGCCTCCACCGGCGTCGGATCGACGGGCGCGAAAAAGATGTCCGGCAGGCGCGCATAGCTGTTGTCGAAGGCGAATGCCTCGCCCATGGGCTTCGGGTTGCTTGCCTCGTTCATCACGTCCTCGTCCGGCTTATTTCTCGTCTTCTATAGGTAGCGACTGGCGACAGGAATGAAAGGGTCTGTCCGCTTGTCGCCCTTTGGGCGGGGTGCTACCGTCTCGGGTGGAATTTGCCCGTCCGCCAATTTGGGGGTTTTGACAGGATGCGTTATCTCGCCCTCGTTTTCCTCTTCCCGTCGCTCGCCTTCGCCCAAAGCTGCGACCCCTGGAGCGCCGGCATGTCGGAAGAGGAAGAGGGGCGCATCATGATGGCCTCCGTCTGCCAGGCGGCCGGCGGCGAGACCTATGATCTCTTCCTGAAATGCGGCGCGGAAGGCGAGCTTTCCATGCGCTTCCTCGTGCAGGCGGCAGATTTTCCGCCGGGCGACGGGCCGGAGTTTTTAAGCCCGCTGCGCCTCACCGTCGATGGCGAGGCCTTCGATCGGCCGGCGCACCATGAGGCGATGGACAACGCGATGGTCAGCGATTTCCCGATCAAGGGGCCGCTCGTCGAGCGCCTCAAGGCCGGCAAGACGCTCACAATCGCCTATCCCGAAACGAAACTGCCGCCAGTCGATTTCCCGCTCAAGGGATCGAAGGCGGCGATCGACACGCTGGTGGCCGCCTGCACCGGCTCCTGACGGTAGATCCCCGTTTTGTCCCGCCAGGCCCTTGCGGGCCAAGCGAAGATCGAATTTCATAACCCACTGAATAAGCAGGCGGTGTCGTCCGTCCCTTTCTTCAGCATGTAATGGGTGAGCGAATTTCCGGTTGCCGGCGTACCGGCCGCCTCGGTCATGTCCTCAGGGAGGGTATCGTGCAGCGGACTATCCATCGGTTGATCGGGGCGCTTGCCGCCTGTCTCTTTCTCCTCGCAGCGCCCGCGGCCTTCGCCGCCGAACGCTACGCGCTCATCATCGGCAATGCGGAATACGAGGATGCCGAGCCGCTGGAAAACCCGCTGAACGACGTCGACCTCGTCGGCGAGGCGCTGGAGCGGGCGGATTTCTCCGTGACGCGTGTCACCGATGCCGACCATCTCGGCATGCTCTCGGCGCTCAACAACTTCACGCGGGTGGCCGAAAAGGTCGAGAACCCGGTGCTCTTCGTCTATTTCTCCGGTTATGCCGTTCAGATCGACGGCGACAACTACCTGCTGCCGACCGACGCCTCCGGCCGCACGCTGACGGGCCTGCGCAACCGCTCGCTCGCCGTCTCCGAGGTCACCGCGACGCTGCGCAAGCTTGGCACCGGCCTCAAGGTCGTGCTGTTCGACGCCGCGCATGACAACCCCTTCGTGCTGCTGCGCGATATTCAGGACGGCCTTGCCGAGCCGAAGAATGCCGACGGCATCCACTATGCCTATGCGTCGGCGCCCGGCACGACCTACGACTACGAGGGCACGCCGATCAGCCCCTTCGCCTCCGCCTTCGTGGATGCGATCAGCATTCCCGGCATCGTGCTGGAAGACGCCTTCCGCAAGGTCGGCGAGATCGTCAAGGAGCGCAGCAAGGGCAAGCAGGAGACCTGGCAGAGCGACGCCGACTACGGCAAGTTCGCGCTGAGCGCCAAGGACGCCAAGGTCGATGAGGCGGAAATCGCCTTCTACGAATTCGCCTCGCTGGCCGACAACCGCGAGGCCTATGACCGCTATCTCAGCCGCTATCCGGAAGGCGTCTTCGCCTATATCGCCCAGCGCAAGATCGATCTTCTCGGCCGCCGCTTCGAGGGTGACCACGAGGATACCGGCGAGATGCCCATTCTCTCGGTGTCCAACGACCGGCACGATCCCTGCGGCCGGCTCGAATTCGGCGGCAACCAGCGCGACCGCCGCCTGTCCGACGTCTACAAGGACGGCCAGCTCGTGCTGATCGATTTCAGCTTCTGGTATCCGCCGGAAAAGTGCGACTACCTCTCCTATTTCTCCACCGTCTATTCGCATGAGCGCCTGCGCAACATCATCACCTCGGCCAGCATTCCCGAGCGCCAGATCTATGTGGCGACCGAGGATGATCTGAGCCCCAGCGAGGAACGCGCGATCTACGACTATTTCGACGAGGACCGCCGCGGCTATTCGCAGTCGCTGATGTTCCGCGCGATCAACGAGGAGCGCCGCCACGGGCTCGGTATTGCGGTGAAGACGCCGGACGACAATGCCCGCGAATATGTCGACGAGGTGGAATGCGGCGACGGTTGCCTGCGCTTCCGCGGCCTCGTGCGCTTCCGCGACAACAGCGTGCGCTCGCTGGAGGACTACGAGTTCGAATTTGTCGACGTGCGCCGCCTCGGCTTCTACGACAAGTACCGCGATGCGCTGCGCGACTTCCCGCACGACGAACACGCGTCGAACGACAGTGTTAGCCACGACACTAAGACGGACAGCTACGACAGCGCCTCAAGCCACGAGACGAAGACGGACGCCTATGGCGAAAGCTCTTCGTCGAGCCATGACGACGGCTACGGTTCGGATGCCGACCCGTACCGGTCGTCGCGCTCGGTCGGCGGCTGGGACATCGTCGCGGACTTCTCTGACGACCGCCGCTTCCTGAACTGCCGCGCCATCCGCCGCAGCGGCGACGACCGCTACGCCGCTTTCCGCTGGTACGACGACGGCCACGTCACCTTCGGCTTCCAGGACACGTCCTACGATTATGCCGACGACTACACGAAGGACGCGAAATACTGGATCGACGACGGCCAGGGCTACGACGTCAGCGGCAAATCCTACGGCCAACGCGAAATCGCCTACGACCTTGGCAAGGACCGCTCGGTCATCGACGCCCTGAAACGCGGCAACCACATCCGGATCGGGGACGTGGAGACGAGCCTCAAGGGTTCGAGCGCGATGCTGAACGACTTGCAGGAATGCGTGGGGGCGTTCCGGTAGGCAGTCTCTCACCCTTGCGGCAGCCCAAATATGTGCTATTTTCGTAGCACATATTTGGAGATGTCCGCATGAGCAATACAGCGAAGATTCGCCGCCAGGGCGGCGCGACGGTCTTTAGCATTCCGCCAGCGCTGCTGAAGATGTTGGGCGCGGAAGTCGGTACGGAACTGACCCTGACCGTCGATAACGGATCGCTTGTCGCAACACCCGCGCAGCCGAAGAAGAGATACACGCTGGCGCAGCTTCTGGAAGGGGCTGACGAGATGGCCGACCTGAACAAGCAGGCCGCCGCATGGCAGGGCGGTCCGCGCGTCGGCAACGAAGCATTTTGATGGTTCGCAGCAATATTCCGAAGCGCGGCGACGTGTTCATCGTCGATCTCAACCCCGTCGTGGGCAACGAGATGAAGGATGAACACCGCTGCGTCGTAATAACCCCGCGCGAGATCAATGCCGTCGGCATCTGCCTTGTCGTGCCTATCACGACGGGAGGCGCCTTTGCCCGCCGCGCCGGGCTGGCTGTCAACATTTCAGGCCACAAGACGACGGGCGTAGCACTTTGCAACCAGGTGCGGGGACTGGATATCGTCGAACGGGTGAAAAACAAGACCGCCCGCTTCATCGAAACGCTGGACAGCTACACGACGGATGAGATCGCCGCCCGCGTGGTCAGCATGATCGATCCCGCATAACATGCAGCGGGAGGGACTGGTCCCTCCCGCGATGCCAAATCCTACATTTTCCCCGCAACCTTGATCGCAAACGCGTATTCGAACGCGATCTCCTCCAGCCGCTGGAACCGCCCTGACGCGCCGCCGTGGCCGGCGCCCATGTTGGTCTTGAGGAGGATGGGTTCGCTGCCGGTCGTCTTTTCGCGCAACTTGGCGACCCACTTGGTGGGCTCCCAATAGGTGACGCGGGGGTCGGTGAGGCCGGAGAGCGCGAGGATGGCGGGGTAGGGTTTCGCCTCGACATTGTCGTAGGGCGAGTAGCTGGACATCAGCTGGTAGAAATCCTTGCTGTCGATCGGGTTGCCCCACTCAGGCCATTCCGGCGGCGTCAGCGGCAGGGTGTCGTCGAGCATGGTGTTGAGCACGTCGACGAAGGGCACGGCGGCGATGATGCCGCCGAATTTCTCCGGCGCCATGTTGGCGATGGCCCCCATCAGCATGCCGCCGGCCGAGCCGCCCTCAGCGACGGTCTTCGCGTAGGACGTGAACTTCTCTTGATTCAGATAGTCGGCAGCGGCGATGAAGTCCTTGAACGTATTGGTCTTCCTGTCCATCTTGCCGTTTTCGTACCAGGCGAAACCCTTGTCCTTGCCGCCGCGGATATGGGCGATGGCATAGACGAAGCCGCGGTCGACCAGCGACAGGCAATTGGTGTTGAAGGACGCCGGGATGGTGATGCCGTAGGCGCCGTAGCCATAGAGCAGGCAGGGCGCGGAGCCGTCGAGCGGCGTATCCTTGCGGTAGAGCAGGGTGACGGGCACCTGCTCGCCGTCGAAGGCGGGGGCGAAGACGCGGCGCGTGACATAGTCGTCCGGGTTGTGGCCGGAGGGCACTTCCTGGGTCTTCAGCAGCGTGCGCTCGCGCGTCGCCATGTTGTAGTCGAAGAGCTGCGAGGGCGTCGTCATCGAGGAATAGGAGAAGCGGATGACGTCCGTGTCATATTCCGCAGCGCCCGAGAGGCCGAGCGAATAGGCTTCCTCCGCAAAGGCGATGGCGTGTTCCTCGCCGGTCTTACGGTCGCGCACGACGATGCGCGGCAGGCCTTCGTGACGCTCCAGCCAGATGAGGTGGCGGGCATAGGCCATGTGGTTGAGGATCAGCGTGCCGGCGCGATGCGGCACGACCTCGCTCCAGTTCTCGCGGCCCGGCGCCGTCACCGGCGTCTGCATGATCTTGAAGTCCTTGGCGCCGTCGGCATTGGTCAGGATGTAGAAGACGTCACCGCCCTCCGTCATCGAATATTCGAGCCCGGTCTGGCGCGGCGTCACGATGACGGGCGTCGCGAGCAGATCCTTGGTCGAGAGCAGGCGGTATTCGCTCGTCTCGTGATCGTGGATGTCGATATAGATGTAATCGTCGATCAGCGAGCCGCCGACCGACATGAAGAAGCCTGCATCCTTCTCCTCGTAGACCAGCCGGTCGTTCTCCTGGCGCTCGCCGAGGATGTGGTGGAAGATTTTCGACGGGCGGTGGTTTTCGTCGAGGGCGGTGTAGAAGAAGCTCTTTGCATCCGGCGCCCAGACGCCGTCGCCGCCGGTATTGTCGAGCGTGTCGGAACGGTCCTCGCCGGTCGCAAGATCGCGCACGCGCAGCGTGAAATATTCCGAGCCCTTGTCGTCATAACCCCAGATGCCGAGTGAATGGTCGGTCGAATGGCTGATGCCGGCAAGCCGGAAATAGTCCTTGCCGGAGGCCTCCTTGTCGCCGTCGAGCAGGAGCTTGCGGTCGCCGCCCTCGCGCGGTTCGCGGAAGTAGCGCGGCTGCTCGCCGCCGGTGACATAGGACGTGCCATAGGCAAAGGGACCGTCCTTCATCGGCACGGAACTGTCGTCCTCCTTGATGCGGCCGCGCATCTCGGCAAACAGCACCTTTTGCAGCGCTTCCGTGTCGGCCATCGCCGCCGTCATATAGGCGTTCTCCGCCTCCAGATGGGTGCGGATTTCCGGCTGGAGGATCGAGGGATCCTTGAACATCGCCTGCCAGTTCTCGTCGCGGAACCAGGCATAATCGTCGGTGCGGGTGATGCCGTGACGGGTGTCGGAGAGCGGCTTCTTGGCGGCGACGGGGGCGGCGGGCAGGTTTTGGAAGACGGACAAGTTTTCACTCCGGCAAATCGCTAGGCGGGACCAAACAGATAGAGACCCCCGGCGCCGGCATCAATGCGGGTGGCGGAACTTTCTGGTCAACCCGGCAGGTTGCGCTTGTTGGCCTTGCGCTTGGCGGGGCGCAGTTCGTCGGCGATGGTCATGCCGATGATCGACAGCGGCAGTGCCAGCATGGCGCCGGCGGCACCCCACATCCAGGTCCAGAAGATGATGGCGGTGAAGATGATGAAGGCGTTGACCTCCAGCCGCTTGCCCATCACCGCCGGCATGACGAGGTTTTCCATGGCAAGGTGCACGAGGAAGAAGGCGAGCGCCGGCATCAGGCCCATCATCAGCGTCTCGTGCGTCAGCACGCCGGCCGTGGCGAGCGCGATGGTCATCAGCGTCACGCCGAGGAAGGGCACGAAGGACGAGAGGAAGGCGAAGAGCCCCCAGAGCGCCGGCATGGCAAGCCCGCCGCCCCAGGTGATGAGGGCGGTGACGACGCCGAGGGCGCCGTAGACCAGGGCGGCGGTCGCGAAGTAATAGCCGAGCGCACTGTCGATGGCGTTCATGATGCGGATGGTGGTGAGCCGCTGGCCGCGGCGCGGGAAGGCCATGATGATCATCTGCCGGAGCTTCAACCGTGCCGAGAGGAAGAGCACGAGGGCGGCAAAGAAAATCATGCCCTGAAGGAGGGCGGGGGTGAGGCTTGAGGACAGGATGCCGAGAATGCTGCCGGTGTTTTCCAGCACCTTCTCCATCGTAATGCCGCTGCTCTGGAACGTCTCCTGGCTGATGTTCAGCCAGCCGAGGCGCGAGAACAGCGGCGTGATGCGATCATAGGCGCCGCGCACCAGATCCGGCGCATTGGCAGCGAGCTGGGTGATCGGCTCGGCAAGCAGGCCGGCGAGGAAGAACAGGCCGAGCCCGAACAGGCCGGCGAGCAGCAGCGCCGTCGGCAGCGGCGGGATGCCGAACTCGTTCAACTTCTCGGCGGCGACGCCGAAGATGAGACCAGTCACCACTGCAAGACAAAGCGGAATGAGGATCGGCGCCATCAGATAGACGACGGCCATCGCCATGATCGCGAAGATGCCGATCGCCGCCCATGCGGCGGCAATGTCGAGGCCGTAACGGCGCGGGGCGTCTTCCCGAAGGTTCTTTTCGAGATCGATGCTGCCCCGCAAGAGCCGCCGTTCAGCCGGTTTTCCTAGAATTTCGTGCATGGTGCGTTCCCCGATCCGCGCCTGAAACGCCCGGGCAAGGTGGAAGTTCCATAAGAGGTCGCTTGAAACCGCTGGTGGGTTGTCATGTGTCGTGAAATGGCCATATTGCCCGCCGACCCCGAATTGAAGCGTCGCGAATGACGAGACCAAGAGGAGGCAGACAGGTGAAACGGCAGGCAATCGGGCTTCAAATCGCCCTTTGCACCCTGGTTTTTGCGCCGATGGCGGCATCGCCGGCTTTGGCGATCGATGCCCGGCTGCGCAGCCAGCTCGAAAAGCTGACGCCGGAAGAGCGGCTGGAACAGCGCTGCGACATGGAGGCGATGGACCAGATCGGCGACGGGAAGGGCGGCTTTCGCCCGGACAAGGTGATCGCTTACGCGTTCGGCGACCCGAAGCTCGACGGCACCACCATCAAGACGCGCGGCGCGGTGTTCCGCAGCAAGGGTGAGTGGTATCGGCTGTCCTACAAATGCGAGGCGAGCGCCGACCGGCTGGAGGTCCACGCCTTCAAGTACAAGGTCGGCAACGTGGTGCCGCACGAGGACTGGGCGGCGCATTATCTCTACGACTGAGGGTCGGCCTGCGCGAAATGCGCCATCTGGCCGTCATGGGCGCGCTTGAAGGCAGGGCGCGCGCAGATCCGCTCGACATAGGCTCGTAGCGCCGGGAATTCACCGGCCGCCTTGACCTTGGGCACGCGAAGCACGTCCGCCATCAGCAGATCGGCGACGGTAAACCGGCCGGCAGCAAGCCATTCGCGCTCCGCCAGCACCGCCTCCAGATGGGTCAGGCGCTGGAGCACCCAGCCTTCGAGCGGGTTGTCCGCGACCTTGGACAGGCCGATGAACCACCAGGGCACCGTCACCATCTCGATGGAATTGAGCGCGGCAATCGTCCATTCCAGCGTTTCCGCCTCGCCCTTGGGGTCGCGCGGCATAAGCGTTTCGCTTTTTCGGGCGAGATAGAGAAGACAGGCGCCGCTTTCGAACACATCGATATCGCCGTCCTCCAGAAACGGCACCTGGCCAAAGGGCTGGCGGGCAAAATGCTCCGCGCCGCGGTGGTGAAACGAGACGGAGCGGACGTCATAATCCAGCCCCGCTTCTTCGCAGGCCCAGCGCAGCCGGAGGTCGCGGACATAACCACGCGGACCGGATTGGCCGCCCGGCACCCAGTCATATGTCCAGATCGTCAATGGCTCGGTCATGCTGCCTCTCTCTGGCTTACGCCCAAAATCGACGAAAACGGCGTTTCAAGCAAAACACCGTTTTCACCCATCTGGTTCCGGAAAGGCAAGGCTATGCTGTCGTTCAGGCCGAGAGCTTGAGGCCGATGCCCCAGGGATCGACGAGCGAGACCGTATCGCCGGAGCGCGTGGTGGCGATCGCCAGGTCGTCGAGCTTCTTTAGGGCACCGGCCAGTTTCGCCGGCTCGTTGAAGCGGATCGTGTAGTCGGCAAGGCCGGTCATGCCCGCCTGGCGCTTCGGCTGGCCGCTCGAATTCCAGACATTCGCCGCGACGTGATGGTGGTACTTGCCGGTGGCGAAGAAGCTCGCCCCCGGATAGGTCGTCATGATGTCGAGGCCGAGCACGTCGTGGAAGAAGGCGTTGGCTTCTGGGATGTTTGAGACCTGGAGGTGGATATGGCCGATCACCGTGCCGTTTTCCTGGCCCGTCCAGCCATCCTTCGGCGCCTCGTCGTAGAGCGCCTGCAAATCGAGCCGGTGCGTCGCCATCTTCACCGTGCCGTCGGCAATGTAGGTCCATTCGGTGCGGTCGCGGTCGCGATAAATCTCGATGCCGTTGCCTTCGGGATCGTCGAGATAGATCGCCTCGCTGACGAGGTGGTCCGAGGCGCCGGTGAGCGGCACGTTGTTTTGCGCGGCATGCGCCAGCCAACGGCCGAGCTCCTTGCGGTTCGGCACGAGAAAGGCGGTGTGGAAGAGGCCCGGCGCATTGCGCGGCGCGCGGGCGGCATTGCTGCCGGTCGTCAGCGTCAGGAGCGGCCGGCCGGCAACGCCGAGCGTTTCGCCCGAGGCGGATGTTTCGAGAACCGTCAGGCCCATCGCCTGCTGGTAGAAGGCCGACACCATCGGCAGGTCGATGACCGTCAGGTGCGAATGGTCGACGAAGGCCGGCATGGCGACGGCGTGGTTCGGCTGGGTGGTGGTGTCGGTCATGGTGGCGGTCTCCGCGCGAATGGGGCCGGCCTTGCTTGCGGCGATGCCCGCGGCGGCAGCGCCGAGGAATGTCCGTCTGTCGAGGTCCGTCATGGTCTGTTTCCCGTTTCGGTTTCCCCTGGAAACCGTTCTGTTGGAGCGGACTATGACGGAAGGACGCCGTTCACGAAAGCTGGCGGTTCGGCGATTTACTGTCAACATGGTGTTGACGATGGTGTTCGGGGAACTTGATTCCGATCAATGCCGTTTCCCCGGCGCGATGCCAATTTCGGCACCTGTTGAAACCAAGGGAGACCGGTATCGTGATGGACCTGGCGCAGTACAAGGACATTCTTCTCACCCGCAAGCGCGAGCTCCAGGGCCGGCTCGACAGGATCGAGAAGGACCTCGACACGCTGAAGAGCGGTGACAGCGCCGACCGCGCCATCGAACGCGAGAACGACGAGGTGCTGGAGGAATTCGGCACGAACGGCCTCAGGGAGATCGGGGCGATCGACGCGGCGCTCGACCGCTTTGCCGCCGGCACGTTCGGCACCTGCGCCAAATGCGGCGCGCCGATTTCGCCCGCGCGCCTGGCGGCGGTGCCGCATGCGGCGCTGTGCGAGGCCTGCATCGCCGAGCGGTGAAAAGGGCCTCTCCGTCACGCGGCAAAGTCACGCGGCAAATTTTTGTGATCCGCAGGCGCTTGCCCGTCCGTGCCAAACCCGCCACCATGGCGGAGGATGAATGCAGGACCAGCCGCAGTGGAAATCAAGGGCGTCAAGTGGAACTATGACCGGTACGAGGTGATCGCCGACGGCATCGTGCATGGTGTCGGCGTGGTCTTCGCGCTGATCGGCGTGACGGCCCTGATCTTCTATGCGACCGTCTGGGCGTCCAGCGGGCAACTTGCAGCAGCCTGGGTCTATGGCGTGGGCCTCGTGCTGGCGCTCGCCACCTCCTTCGCCTACAATCTCTGGCCGGTCTCGAAGGTGAAATGGCACCTGCGCCGCTTCGATCATTCGGCGATCTTCGTGCTGATCGCCGCCACCTATACGCCCTTCCTCCAGCGCGGCATCGACGAACCTTTCCTCGCCGGCATGCTGGTCTTCATGTGGGTGATGGCGGTGGCGGGCGTGGTGCTGAAATTCTTCTTTCCCGGCCGCTACGACCGGCTGGCGATCCTCATCTATCTCGGCATGGGCTGGAGCGGCGTCTTCGCCGCCGGTCCGCTCACGACGCACCTCTCCGCCGCCACGCTGATCCTGATCGTCGTCGGCGGCGTGCTCTATTCGGTCGGCGTCGTCTTCCACGTCTGGGAGAAGCTGCGCTTCCAGAACGCCATCTGGCACGGCTTCGTCGTGGCCGCTGCCGCCGTGCACTATTCGGCCGTCGTCACCAGCGTCGTCTCCGGCATCTGATCACTGCGCCGCGGGGGCCGCCCCTTGCGCATTGGTGCAGCCTTCCGCCGGATGCAGCGATTTCACCAGCCGGCCGACGAGGGGCGAAATCTCCGCCTTCATCGACTGCGGATAGTCCAGCACGAAGGTGGCGACCGCGTCGTCGCACAGCGCGATGACCCGGTGGTAGAGGATGGAATCGACCAGCGTGCCGGACAGGCTTGCCCAGCCGGCCGTCTGCCGGTCGTAGCTGATGTCCCAGCCCTCCTGCTGGTAGGTGGTGCGCCGGTCGGCGACCTCCTCCTCGAAGGGGCCGGCCGTCAGGTAATGCGCCCAGACGCGCAGCTCCGCCGCGCCATTCTTGTAGGTCCGCCCATCGCCATTGTCGGCCTCCTGGACAAGGGTGAAGCCCGGCGGGATTTCGACCGCGAAGCCATAGCGTGCATTGACATAGGGCTGCCATTCCGCGGCAAGGGCGGAGGCGGGAAGGAGCAGAAGGAAGAGAAAGAGGAAGCGTTGCACGTTCGATTACTCGCTGTGGACGTGATAAGCATAACGGACAAAGGCGGGCGTTTCATCGCCGAGCCGGCAATCAGGCTGGACAGGTTTCCCGCTCCTCCTGTAAGCCATGCAGGCAAAGCCGGGGGGACTATGGACATTACGATACGCGACGCCGCGGAGGCTGACCTCCCCGGCATTCTGGATATCTACAACGATGCCGTCGCCAACACCACGGCGATCTGGAACGAGGCCGAGGTCGACCTCGCCAATCGCAAGGCGTGGTTTGCCGCGCGGCGCGAGCAGGGCTTCCCGATCCTCGTCGCCGTGCGCGGCCGGCAGGTCGTCGGCTACGCCTCCTACGGCGACTGGCGCGCCTTCGACGGCTTCCGCCACACGGTCGAACATTCCGTCTATGTGCGCGGCGACGCACGCGGCACGGGCACCGGAAAACGTCTGATGAAGGCGCTGGTCGACCGGGCGAGCTTCAACGGCATCCATGTCATGGTGGGATGTATCGAGGCGGAGAACGCCGCCTCGATCAAACTGCACGAAAAGCTCGGTTTCCGCACCGTCGGGCGCTTCAGCGAGGTCGGCATCAAGTTCGGCCGCTGGCTGGACCTGACCTGTATGGAACTGAAAGTCCCCAAGCGTTGATCAGTCGGGATCGAAGCTGAGCGCCACGCCGTTCATGCAATAGCGCAGCCCTGTCGGCGGCGGACCGTCGGGGAAGACGTGGCCGAGATGGGCGTCGCAATCCGTGCAGCGGATTTCCGTGCGCGTCATGCCATAGGAATGGTCTGAATGGTCGCTGACCGCGCCGGGCTCGATCGGCTGGTAGAAGCTCGGCCAGCCGGTGCCGGAATTGTATTTCGTTTCCGACCGGTAGAGCGCCCTGTTGCAGCAGATGCAGCGATAGGTGCCCTTCTTCGACAGGTCGAAATCGGGGCTGGAAAAGGCCCGCTCCGTGCCATGTTCGCGCGTGATGCGGAACTGTTCCGGCGTCAGGATCTGCCGCCACTCTTCCTTCGTCTTGTTGACCTTCAATGTCGTCGTGTCGCTCATGGCGTCCTCCTGTTGCCCCATAGATAGGACGCGAATTGCGGCAAGACAATTGGGGACGCCACTTGAGTCAGATCGGCTTTCCTCCTATCCTCCTTTTCAAAAGGAATGGAGGAAAATATGCCTTTGAATATCAAGGACGAGGAGGCGCATGCACTCGCCCGCAAGCTCGCCGAAGCGACGGGTGAAAGCCTGACACAGGCGGTCAAGACCTCCCTTGAGGAACGGTTGGCGCGTGTGCGCCATCTCAACCTCCCGCGGCTGGCCGACCAGCTCGACCGAATCGCGCTCGACTGCGCAAGCCTGCCGTTGCTCGACCGGCGCACGCCGGACGAAATCCTGGGCTACGATGAAAGCGGCCTGCCGCGATGATCGTTCTGGATACCTCGGCGCTGGTCGCCATCCTGAACGACGAACCGGAGCGGCGGGCCTTCAACGAGGCGATCGAGAGCGCATCCGCCCGCATCATGAGCGCCGCAACGCTGCTCGAAGCCAAAATGGTGCTGTTCGCCCGCTATGGCGCCAGCGGTGCCAATGCACTCGACGCCTTCCTGCTGCGCGCCGGCGTGCGCATCGAGCCGGTCACGGCGCAACAGGCTGAGCTTGCCTTCGATGCGTTTCGGCGCTTCGGTCGCGGCACCGGCCATGCCGCGCACCTGAACTATGGTGATTGCTTTTCCTATGCGTTGGCGCGTGAAAACGCCGCGCCCTTGCTGTTCAAGGGTGGTGATTTCGGCCATACCGACGTAGAAACGGCGCTGTGACATATTTTGATAACGACGGGCGAAGCCCGCGCAGGAAGGACGGGGGATGACACCAGACACGATGGGCCTGACCTTCTTTGCCTTCTGTCTGCCGTTTCTCGGCGCGCTCGTCGCGCCGGCCCTGACAAGGGTGCTCGGCCACAATGCCGCCTGGCCGCTGGCGCTCATCCCGCTCGCCATATTCTTCCATTTCCTCGGCTTCAATGTGGAGGTCGCGCGCGGAGAGGTGGTGACCGGCGGTTATGCCTGGGTGCCGGCCTACAATGTCAGCTTCTCCTGGCTGATCGACGGCCTGTCGCTCGCCTTCCTGCTGTTGATCTCCGGCATCGGCACGCTGATCGTGCTCTATTCCGGCGGTTATCTGAAGGGCCATAGACACCAGGGCCGGTTCTTCTCCTTCATCTTGATGTTCATGGGCTCGATGCTCGGCCTCGTCGCCTCCGACAGCTTCCTGATGCTCTTCATCTTCTGGGAGCTGACCTCGATCACCTCCTTCCTGCTGATCGGCTTCGATCATGCGCGCGAGGCCTCGCGCCGCGCCGCCTTGCAGGCGCTGATCGTGACGGGCGGCGGCGGGCTGTTCCTGCTGGCGGGGCTGCTGCTCATCTGGAACGTCACCGATGTGACGCAGCTCTCGCTGCTGATGTCCTTCGGCGCTGAGGTGCGGGCGAGCCCGTTCTACCTGTCGATCCTGTTCCTCATTCTTGGAGGCGCCTTCACGAAGTCGGCGCAGTTCCCGTTCCATTTCTGGCTGCCGAACGCCATGGAGGCGCCGACCCCGGTCTCCGCCTACCTGCATTCCGCCACCATGGTGAAGGCCGGCGTCTATCTCCTGATGCGGCTCAATCCCGTCATGGGCGATACCGCCGCCTGGGAGACGATCCTGCCGGCTTTCGGCGGGCTCACCCTGCTGGTCGGCGCCGTGCTCGCCATCCGCCAGACAGACCTCAAGCTGATGCTCGCCTATACGACGGTCGCCTCGCTCGGCCTGCTGGTCATGCTGACCGGTTTCGGCTCTGAGCATGCGGTGGCCGCTGCCGCGCTCTATCTTGTGGCGCATTCGCTGTTCAAGGGCGCTCTCTTCATGGTCGCCGGCCTGGTCGACCACGAGACCGGCACGCGCGACATCACCAAGCTCGGCGGTCTGCGACGCGCCATGCCCGTCACCTTCCTTGCGGCCGTGCTGGCAGCGCTCTCGATGGGCGGCCTGCCACCGTTCTTCGGCTTCCTCGCCAAGGAGGAAGTCTATGCCGCGCTCGCCGGCGGCAATATCCGGGCGATCGCCTACACGGCCGCCGCCATCATCGGCAACGGCCTGATGTTCGCCATCGCCTTCGCGGTGGCGCTGAAACCATTCCTCGGGCCGCCCGTCGAGACGCCGAAACACGCCCATGAGGGACCGGTGCTGCTATGGATCGGCCCGATGCTGCTGGCGGTCAAAGGGCTGGTCATCGGCCTCTTCTCGGCCACCACCCATGTGCTGCTGACCTCGCCGCTTGCCTCCGCCATCGCCGGCAAGCCAGAGACGATCACGATCTCCGCCATGCCGCATTTCGGCGTGGCCTTCGTGCTGTCGCTCGCCACTATCGCGGTCGGTGTCCTGGTCTTCCTCTCGTTGGACAAGGTGCGAACGGCGGTGGACGGGCTCGTCGAGGATATCGGCTGGGGGCCGGACAAAGGCTTCGACCAGGCGATGCGCGGCCTCGTGCGCCTGTCGTCCGCCGTCAGCCGCCTGACCCAGCCTGGGCTCATGGAAATCTACATGACGGCGACCTTCATCGTCATCGCGCTCGCACTGCTCGTGCCGCCGTTCGTCTATGGCGAATGGCCGCGCCTGCCGGTCTGGCCGGCCAATGTCCCCTTCCATGAACTGGCCGTCATGGTGCTCGCGGTCGTCGGCATCGGCGCGGTGCTGGCGGCGGAAAACCGCCTGACGGCCATCGTCGCGCTCGGCATCCAGGGCTTTTGCGTCGCCGTGCTCTTCCTGCTCTTCGGCGCGCCGGACCTCGCCTTCACCCAGTTCATGATCGAGACACTGTCGGTCGTCATCCTCGCGCTGGTCATGACCCGGTTGAAGCTGACGCCGCGCGACCACCGGCCGCTCCGCGAAAAAATCCCGGATGCCGTGATCGCCATCGCCTGCGGCCTCGGCTTCTCGCTCTATCTTTTGAAGGTCACGCAGGGTCGTTTCGACACCGCGCTCACCGATTTCTTCAACCTCTATTCCAAGACGATCGCGCACGGTGCCAATGTGGTGAACGTCATCATCGTCGATTTCCGCGGCACGGATACGCTGGGCGAGATCGCTGTCGTGATGGTGACGGGGCTGGCGATCCTTTCGATCGTGCGCATTCGCAAAGGGAGGGCATGATGTTGGGAGAGTGTGGCCACCCCCCTCTGGCCTGCTGGCCATCTCCCCCTCAAGGGGGGAGATCGGCAAGCGGAACGGACATTGCTCCTATCCAAACGCTTGTGCTTGGCGGGACGGCGCTCCATCGATCTCCCCCCTTGAGGGGGAGATGGCCGGCAGGCCAGAGGGGGGTATACAGCCCTTCGGCGCCCATTGCGGAGCGATGCCCATGAACACCCTCATCTTCCGCACCGTCGCCCCCTTCCTCACCGCCCTCATGGTGCTCTTCTCGCTCTTCGTGCTCTTGCGCGGTCACAACGAGCCGGGCGGCGGCTTCATTGGCGGGCTGATCGCGGTGTCGGCCTTCGCGATCTACGGCATCGCCAACGGTGTCGCGGCGGTGCGCCAGGCGCTGTGGTTCCATCCGATGGCGATTGCGGCCTTCGGGCTGTTCATCGCCTGCATCGCCGGCCTGCTGTCCTTCGTCTTCGCCGTGCCCTTCATGACCGGGCTTTGGGTCTATCCGACGATCCTCGGCGTCGAGATCCCGCTGTCCAGCGTCATGCTATTCGATGCCGGTGTTTACCTCGTCGTGGTCGGCTCGATCACCTCGATCGCGCTGGCGCTTGAAGCGGAGGATGGTGTCTGATGGAGCTCCTGTTCGTCATCCTGATCGGCCTGTTCTTCGCCGCCGCGGTCTATCTGATGCTGTCGAAATTCCTGGTGCGCGTGCTGCTCGGCGTCGTGCTGCTCGGCAATGCCGTCAACCTCTCGCTCTTCACCAATGGCCGTATCCTGCGCGACGTGCCGCCGATCATTCCGGCTGGCCACGACGTGCCGGCGACGCTCACCGCCAATCCGCTGCCGCAGGCGCTCATCCTGACGGCGATCGTCATTTCATTCTCCTTCTTCGCTTTCCTGCTGGTGCTCGTCTACCGCGCCTATCAGGATCTCGGCACGGACAACGCCAACGAGATGCGTGTCGCCGAGCCGGAAAACGATCCCCTCCCGCCTGCCGGCTACTGACAGGAACCGCCCCGCCAATGGCCGTAAGCCCCGCCGATCTCTCCGCAGCCCTTGTCATGACCCCGGTCGCGCCCGCCGACTGGCTGGTCGTGCTGCCGTCCGCCTGGTGCATCCTGGCCGGCGCCGTGCTCTTGATGCTGCGCAAATCCATTCGCCTGCAGGCGGCGATCGCCATTCCGGCACTCGCCATTCTGGTCCTTGTCGATGCGCTGCTGCTGGTGCATGTCTCGCAGAACGGTCCCGTCACCATGGTGATGGGCCGCTGGCTGCCGCCCTTCGGCATCGCGTTCACCGCAGATCTGACGGGCGTGCTCTTCGCGTTGGCTGGTGCCGTCGTGGCGCTGGCCGGCAGCGTGCACGCGCTCTCCGATATCGACGGCACGGGCCGGCGCTACGGCTTCTACCCGTTCCTGCTCCTGCTGATGGCGGGCGTCTCCGGCGCGTTCCTGACGGGCGATATCTTCAACCTCTACGTCTGGTTCGAGGTGCTGCTGATCTCGTCCTTCGGCCTCATCGTGCTCGGCTCGGAAGCCCGCCAGATCGACGGCGCGATCAAATACGCCTTCCTCAACCTCGTCGCGACGACGCTGTTCCTCATCGCCACCGGCTATCTCTACGGCATCTTCGGCACGCTCAACATGGCCGATATCGCCGTGAAAGCCGCCGCCGGCCGTGCCGACCTGCCGCTGATGACGCTCGCGACCCTCTACCTCGTCGCCTTCGGCATGAAGGCCGCCGCCTTCCCGGTGAATTTCTGGCTGCCGGCCTCCTATCACACGCCGCGCGTCGTGGTGTCGGCGCTGTTTGCCGGTCTTTTGACCAAGGTCGGCATCTATGCGCTTCTGCGCACGCTGATCATGCTGTTTCCCATCGAGCGCGAGGAGCTGAGCTTCGTCATCGCGCTTGCCGGTGTCGCGACCATGCTTGTCGGCGCGCTCGGCGCCCTCGGCCAGAGCGATATCCGCCGGCTGCTCGGTTACGTCGTTATTTCCGGCATCGGCGTCATGCTGGTGGGGCTTTCGCTCGGCAGCCCCGGCGGCGTCGGCGGCGCGATCTTCTACGCCCTGCATTCCATGGTGGTGATGACAGCGCTCTACATGGTGGCGGGCCTTGCCGGGCGCCTTGCCGGCACGTTCGATCTCAACCGCCTCGGGGGGCTTCATACCCGCTCGGCATTGTTTTCCTCGCTGTCGCTGGTGCTGTTCTTCGCCGTCTCCGGCCTGCCGCCGTTTTCCGGTTTCTGGCCGAAGGTCATGGTGGCGAAGGCGGCCATGGATATTGGTGCCTGGTGGCTGGTGGCCGCGGTCTTCCTCACCGGCTTCCTGACCACCATCGCGCTCGGCCGTGTCTTCGCGCTCGCCTATTGGCGCCCCGCGGGCGAGGCGCCGCCGGACGCGGCTATTCCGGCCAGCGCGCTGCTGCCGCTCGTGGCGCTTACGGCGCTGACGGTGGGCTTCGGCCTGTTCCCGAACGCGCTGCTCGCGACCATCCAGCACGCCGCCCAGGGCCTTGCCGATCCGCGCGCCTATATCGGTTCCGTCTTTCCGGGAGTGAACTAGATGCGGCCCGCTGTCATCATTGCCGTGTTCACCGCCTTCTGGCTCGCCGTTTCCGGCAGTTTCACCATCCCGAACCTGTTGCTCGGCATCGCCGCCAGCGCGCTCTCGCTGGTGCTCATACGCGGCCGCGCCCGCTCCGAAGGCCGGCGTCTCCGGCCCTTGAAAGTCCTGTCGCTGCTGGTGCTGTTCATCAAGGAATTGGCGCTGTCCGCCTGGAAGGTCGCCATCTTGGTGGCCAGCCCGAAGATGGCGCTGAAGCCCGGCATCTTCGCCTTTCCGCTGACGGTGGACCGGGATTTCGAGATCACGCTGCTCGCCAACCTCATCACGCTGACGCCGGGCACGCTGTCCGTCGATGTTTCAGAGGACCGGCGCGTGCTCTATGTGCATGCGCTCGATTGCTCCGATCCGGTCGGCACGCGGCGCGATATTGCCAACGGCTTCGAGAAGAAGATCATGGAGGCCTTCCGCTGATGGCTGCTCAAACCGTCATCTCCGTCGCCTCGACGATCGCGCTCTTCCTGATGTGCGCCGCCTTCTTCCTGACCGCCTGGCGCATCATCAAGGGGCCGACGCTGCCGGATCGGATCATCGCGCTCGACATGCTGGTGGCGATCGCCATCGGCTTCATCGCCGTCATCGCCATCCGCACCGGCTTCAACCTTTATATCGACATCGCCATCGCGCTCGGCCTCGTCGGTTTTCTCGCCACCGTCGCCTTCGCGCGCTTCATCCTGAGCCAGGGCATGCAGCCGGGCGAGGCGGGCTCACCGGATGGCGAGGTTTCGCGCAAGGGCTTGCGGCACGCCAAGCCCGGCAAGGCGAGGAGGGCGCGCTGATGCTGGATCTCGTTCTCGCCCTCATCGTCGCCGTCATGCTGGTCGCCGGCGGTATCTTCACCTTCCTGGCGGCCCTCGGCCTCGTGCGTCTGCCGGATGTCTACACGCGCATGCACGCCGCCTCGAAGGCGGGCACCGTCGGCTCGGGGCTCATGCTGCTCGCGGCCGGCATGCATTCGCTCGATGTGGCGATCTTCACGCGGGCGCTGGCGGGCTTCGTGTTCTTCGTGCTGACGGCGCCGGTCGCCGCCCATCTCGTCGCGAAAGCAGCGCATGGCGCAGGCTATAGCCTGACACGTCATACAGTGATCGATGAAATGCGCGACGCACGCGCGCGGGCGGGAAAGAATCGTTGACAAACGGTTGAAAGGACGACCCTTAAAATTTGTAGTATCTGCTAATTTTCTTGGGGGTGATTTCTATATTAAAAGCTCTCGTTTTATTTCTGCAAAATAATACTGGACATTGAATTGAAGAATGGTATCTCAGACCAAGTAAAGTATTCGGGTTGATTTAGCTTGCGCATGGTTTTCCTGTCTAGGTTGAGTTCGTGCGGTATTCATGCCGATTCGGTATATGCGCCGGCAAGAGCTTCTGCGTGATGGATGGCCGCCGTAGTAGAAAGTTATATTGACGGAAATATCCCGTTTTCGGCGGGGTGAGCATTATTCTGCCATATGATCGCCCGACAAGCACGCTTTGCCGCAAATTTGATGTCCAGGCCGATGGATAGGGCCATCGACCTTCGTTTTGTCCGACAGGAGAAAGAAATGACCGAAACAACCCTTGGCGCCGGCTCCAATCTGCTCGTGGAACTGACTGCCGATATCGTCGCCGCCTATGTCGGCAACCATGTCGTGCCGGTTTCCGAGCTGCCGGGCCTGATCGCCGACGTGCATGCCGCGCTCAACAACACGACGCAGCCGGTTGCCGCCGTCGAAGCGCCTGTGGTCGCCGAAAAGCCGAAGCCGCCGGTGCCGGTGCGCAAGTCCGTGCAGAACGACTACATCATCTGCCTGGAAGACGGCCAGAAGTTCAAGTCGCTGAAGCGCCACCTGATGACCCACTACGGCATGACCCCGGAAGAATACCGTGAAAAGTGGGACCTGCCGGCCGATTACCCGATGGTCGCCCCGGCCTATGCCGAAGCGCGCTCGCGCCTCGCCAAGGAAATGGGCCTCGGCCAGCGCCGCAAGGGCAAATAAGCACCGCATTGTCGATGAGATTGCAAAGCCGGAGCCGCAAGGCCCCGGCTTTTTGCGTTTTGGAGCGTCGCCGTCTCATCGCGGAGGAATAAATCCCTAGATCGGGGATGTATGTCGCAAATTTATTAAGAAATTCAATGCATGGTTGTGGCTTAAGGCTTCATTCATCCCCGTCCGTCCTCTAGGGTGTATGAATAAATTCCTATAAACAGGAGTGGCCAGTCATGCACCAGTTCATCGTTCCCCAGCGGCGCCCGTCTCCCGAGGCGCCATCCTGCCCCGGTCCGGCACCGGAAAACAAGAGTGCGGGCGCTGGGCAGGGGGTGCCGCGCGCGCGCAAGGCCTTGTGCGAGCCGGCGGTTCCCGCCGTGCCGCCAGACATCGCCTGCCGGATCGTGCGCCAGCTGGTGCTGGAGATGACCGCGGTTGCCAGCGACCGGCCGCTCTGGCGCCGCGACAGCCGGCGCTCAACCTGCCATGTGCGCCAGATCGCCATGTATGTCTGCCACGTCGTGCTCAGCCTCTCGCTCTCCGATATCGGCGCCGCCTATGGCCGCGACCGCACGACGGTCGGCCATGCCTGCAACGTGGTGGAGGATCGCCGCGACGATATGGCTTTCGACGCCTTCGTCTCGGCGATCGAGCGCGTTGTGCTCTCGGTCTTCGGTCCGGCGGGGATCGGCAGCCATGAGTGAGGGGGGACAGAAGCTTGCCGATGATCTCGCGAGGCTCCTCCGCTTCGTGCTGGCGGCGCGCGAGGTGAGCGTTGCCGATGGCGATCTGCTCGTAGCCGGCGACGGGCGCAGGCAGCCGCTGTCGCCGAACGTGCTGGCGCAAGCGCTGCGGCTCGGCCTCGTCAGCCTTACCGGCGACAAGCTTACGGCGATGCCAGAGGCGCGTGCCCACCTGAAGCGCCGGCTTTGCGATGCGGAGACACCGTTTGCCGGCCAGCACCGCGACATGGAGGCGGTGGTGGTGATGCGCGATGGCACGCGGGAGAAGGCCTTTGCCAACCGGCTCGAATCACCGCTGGCGGCGCTGGCCCGGCTGAAGGAGAAGACCGGCGACGCCTACCTGCCGGAAAATGCCATTGCCGCCGGCGAGCGGCTGCACGCCGATTTCACCCGCGGCGGCCTCCAGCCGCGTTTGACCATGTCCTGGGAGCCCCGCGTCGCCAGCCGCCAGAAGGGCGAGGCGGGCGCCGGGCGCGAACTGACCGACACGGCGCTCGCCGCCCGCCTGCGCGTCGCGCGCGCCATCGAGGCGATCGGTCCGGAGCTTTCCGGCGTGGCGCTGGATGTCTGCTGCTTCATGAAGGGGCTGGAGATGGTGGAGCGCGAGCGGCAATGGCCGGCCCGCTCGGCCAAGCTGATGCTGCGGGCTTCGCTGATGGCGCTTGCGCGGCATTATGCGCCTGCGGCACCCGCTGCGCGGCGGGCGCATATGTGGGGGGCGGAGGGGTATCGGCCGGAGATTTCGGGGTGAGGGTATCTATTGGGGAATGAGACGTTCCAGCAATTCAATCTCCCCCTTGTGGGGGAGATCAGTGGGAGCTTGCCGCGCCGTTTCGAAGATGAAGGCCGTTAAGCCGCCACCCGCACCGCCGCCTCTTCGCGGATGCGCTTCACCATCGACCGCAGCCCATTGGCCCGCTGCGACGACAGGTGTTCCACCAGCCCGATCTCGTTGAACGTATCGATCGCATCCAGCGCCGCGATCTCCGAGGCGTGTTTGCCGGAATAGATGGCGAGCACGATGGCAACGAGGCCGCGCACGATATGGGCGTCCGAATCGCCCTCGAAGGTCATCACCGGGTCCGCGCCATCGTCCGTATGGCTGACCAGCCAGACCTGGCTGGCGCAGCCCTGCACCTTGTTGGCGGCCGTGCGCTTGTCTTCGGAAATGTCCGGCAATGCCTTGCCGAGCTCGATGACATAGCGGTAGCGGTCTTCCCATTCCTCAAGGTAGGCGAAGTCGTCGATGATCTGTTGAAGCGTGGCCATGTCGGTTCCGTCTGCGGCTTTGGCTTTCATATAGGGGAGGAAGCCCGGAATTTGAACCGGAATCCGTATCCACAAAAAGAAACGCCGTATGGAACGGATCCATACGGCGGTTGCAGGGGCAACGAGTCAGGCAGGCAGAAATTTTAAAGAGCAATTCCAGCAAAAGTGTCGTGCGGTTTTGCGTTCGGAATTGCGTGAAACAGAAGGGCGATCAGCTTAGCTCTTGTGGTCAGGGCGGCGCGTCGGGATGGCGATGGTGCCGGTGATCACCTCGTCGTCGGCGTCGATGGCGGCGACATCCGGGAGCGGCTGGTCGAGCGCTTCCTTGGCGACCGGATCGGCCTTGGCGGTCGCGGTGCCCTCTTCGGCAAACTGGGTATCGAGGAACTGGTAGGCGATGCGGGCGCCTTCGCGGGCCCGGTGGCCGAGGGCGACGAAGGTTTCAGCACCCTTCTCGCAGACGTCCGGCTTCTCCAGGCACATGGCGGTGACGTAGTGCAGCGCCTCGCTTGCGGCATTGAAGGTATCGCCGATCTCGACGCTCGGACCCTTCTCCAGCTTCGCGGAGGATTCCGCGTCGATGAAGGGGAGCAGGACGAGAACCATGGAGAACCAGAACGTTCCCTTGATCAGAAACCACATCGCTTGCCATCCTTGTTATAGGGCCTCGGCTCTTTGCGGCCTTCGGCTTTCGTGTTGGTCCTTGGCGAACCGTTGATGCGAGAATAGGGGCCGGAAGGAAATTCCCCTTTTCAGGAATCACTCAGGTTTTGCCCAGATTTAAGTAAAATGCGACCTATCGGGACCTTTACCGGCATTTGAGGCAGATTTTAGCGATTGCCGTTAAGGATGATGGCGGAGCGCACTGGCGGTGCGCCCCGGAATGCCGGGAAGGGGCGTTCTGCGATGTTGCCCCAGAGGTTAATACGAACAGAAAAATGCCGCAAAATGAGGCGCTTACGCCCCGTTAACCACGCCGGACGAATGGCCGGTGGATTGCCCCGAAATGGGACTTTTCGGGCTTTTCGGACCCTTTCAGGCCCCTGTCGTTTATTCTTTCCTTAAGTCGCCGATGCGATTTTGGGCTCACACAAAAGAACATAAACGGCAGGGTTTTGCATTGCGCCAATTGACCACCATCGCTGACAGAATGGCCGCCCGCCTGGGCGCCGTTGCGGGCGTTGCTGGCGCACATGCCGCCGATGAACGCCCGTCCGCATCTCTGCGCGCGACGACGCTCGCCCTTCTGGCCGCCGCGCCAGGCCTGCCGCTCGCCTTCTCCGCCGTCATGCCCGCGTCCACGGCGCTGCCGGCCGGTGTGGCGCTGGTGGGTGCCGGTGCGCTGCTCGCCGCCGCCGCGACCTCCGCCTGGCCGGTGAAGCCGGTTCAGCCCAAGGTAGCGCAGATTGACGACGCGCCTGTTACAGAGCCGGCGCCGACCTCTCCTTATGATCTCTTCGCCGGCCTCGTGACGTTGCATGACGCGCGCGGTTTCGTCACCGCCGTGCATGGCCGCGACCGCGCCGACATGCTGGCCTGGATGCGCGACCCGATGGGCCGCGGCTATCTCGACCAGATCCACGTTTCCGACCGCCTCGGCTTCATCGCCGCCATCGACCGCCTGCGCCAGGGCGGCGTGCGCGAGACGGTGGACGTGCGCATCGACCGCCCGCGCATGCAGGCGGATGCCGAGCAGTTCACGCATATGCGCGTGGAAATGACGGCGCTGTGCGGCGCGGATGGCGCGCTGGCCGCCGTCGTCGCCCAGTCGCGCGATGTGTCCGACGAGGCCGTGCTGCGCACCGAAAGCGCGCGCAAGACGGCGCAGGCCGAATCGGCCAATGACGCCAAGACCCGTTTCCTGGCGGCCGTCAGCCATGAGTTGCGCACGCCGCTCAACGCCATCCTCGGCTTCTCCGACATCCTGACTGGCGAATATTTCGGCAAGCTGGAAAACGACCGCCAGCGCGAATATGTGGCACTGATCCACCAGTCGGGCTCGCACCTGCTGTCGGTGGTCAACACCATGCTGGACGTCTCGAAGATCGAGGCCGGCCGCTACGAGCTGCTGACCGAACCCTTTATCGTCGCCGACAGCGTCAAGGCCTGCGAGCAGATGCTCGGCCTCCAGGCGCGCGAAAAGGGCATCAAGCTGACGAGCCGCGTGCCGCGCGCCATCGGCGAGGCGGTCGCCGACCAGCGGGCGATCCAGCAGATCCTCATCAACCTCGTCGGCAATGCGATCAAGTTCACCGATCGCGGCGGCGTCGTCACCATCGATGCGGCGCGCGAGGGCAAGGACCTGCTCCTGGCCGTCAGCGATACCGGCATCGGCATTCCGGCCGACAAGCTGGCGCTGATCGGCCAGCCCTTCATGCAGGTGCAGAACGAATATACCCGCAAATACGAGGGCACCGGCCTCGGCCTGTCGCTGGTCAAGGGTCTGGTCGCGCTGCATGGCGGCAGCTTCGTCATCCAGAGCCGGCCGGGCGAGGGTACGGTCATCACCATCCGCGTGCCGGCGGACGGCTCCGGCGTGGCGCGCGAAGGCGACCCGCGGCCGACCACGGCATCCACCGTCGATTTCCCGCCGCGCCTTGCGGCTGCCATTGAGACCGTTTACGAGCCGTCGCTGGATGGCAAGGACACGAACGATGAACGCGCACGTCAGAAGACAGCCTGAGCGGCGGCCGCAAGGCCAGGCCCGCAAGGGCCGATCCGGCACCCGCGCCGAGCCGCAGCGCAGGCCCAATATCGTCATCACCGGGCTGGTCGCGCTCGGCGGCCTTGCCGCGCGCCATCCCAGCACCGTCGGCGGCACCTGCGCCTTCCTGGTCGTCTTCTCCTTCGTGGCGGCCAATGCGCTGTGGTATCAGCCGGGCGGCCATCCCGCACCCTTCCTGAAGATGCGCTCCGCCGACAATTCGCTGGGCTTCACCGCCACAAAGCCGGAACCGCACGACGTGACGACCTTCGTCATCGAGCGCGAGGGCGAAGAGCAGGACCTGCCGGAGGTGACCGACGTCACACCGGCCGAGCGGCCGTTCGATGAGGTGGCGAAGGTCATCGAGAACAAGCCTGCGCGCACGCAGGCCGAGGAAGAGGTCGACCCGGTCGCCGCCGCCATCATGGAGGCGGAAGCCGATCCGGGCGTCACCTCCGCTGTGGCAAAGCCGGTACCGAGCGAGCTGGTGATGAAGATCCAGAAGGGTCTGAGCAACATCGCCTATACGGATATCGCCGTCGACGGGCTGATCGGCGAGAAGACGCGCACCGCCATCCGCCACTTCGAGAAGCACTACCGACTGCCGGTGACCGGCGAGCCGAACGAGCAGGTGCTCGCCAAGCTCAAGGATATCGGCGCGCTCTGAGCTTTCTTGTTTTAGCAATGCGGGAATGCGACCAAAGTCGTACGCCTACGACAGGCTTTTCCGTAAAGCATCCATTAACCATGTCTGCCGGATGATCCTTCGATAATCTGGAGGATCGTCGAGCCATGTCCAACGCTGCCCTGCGTGAGACTGCGCATAACTTGGAAGAGGACATGCCGGAGCCGCAGGCGGATGCCGCGGTGCTGCGCCGCGTGGTGGGCGCGCTGGCCGCCGAGGCGTCGGATCTCGGCCTGCACCTCGTCGATATTGCCGGCTCCATCCAGGACACGGCTACGCAATCGCGTGAACACGCGACGCTCTTCACGCGGCTGACGCAATCGGCAACGGCGATCGCCAGCGCCAATGGCGGCATCGCCCGCGCGCTGGGCGAGACGGACCAACTGGCTGCGAGCGCGCGAAAGGTGCTGGGCGAGCAAGCGGTGCAGCTCGACGGCTCGATTGCCGCCATCGACCATATGGTGACGGCCTCCAACGAGATCGGCACGGAGATTTCCGCCTTTGCCGTGGCGCTCGCCGATGTCGGGCGGCTGGCGGATGCGATCGGCACGATTGCGCGGCAGACGAACCTTTTGGCGCTCAATGCGGCCATCGAGGCGGCGCGGGCGGGCGATGCCGGCAAGGGTTTTGCCGTGGTCGCTGCGGAGGTACGGGCGCTGTCGCTGGAAACCTCCAACACCACCGCCTCAATCCAGAAGACATTGCAGGAACTGCGTGCCCGCATCGACCGGCTGGAAGCGGCGGGCGAGGGCGCGCGCATTTCCGCCGAGGGCGTCAAGGCGACAGCCTCCGACGTGCAGGGCTCGTTTGCCGGCGTGGAAGAGGTGATGTCGAAAATCCTCGACAGCGCTTCGTCGCTTGCCGCGACGACGGAGGCGGTGGACAAGGAATGCAGCGAGTTCGCCCGGTCGATCGGGGCGGCCTCGGCGGAGATCATCCGCTCCAACACGGTGCTGCAGGGCGCCTCCGGCAAGGTCGGCGAGGTGGTGACGATCTCCGAGCGCATCATCCAGGCGACGGCGAGTGCCGGCATCGAGACGCCGGACAGTCCCTATATCAACCTCGTCCAGGCGCTTGCCGACGAGGTCTCCGCGCGCTTTTCCGCGGCCGTGCTGAGCGGCGAGATCGGCATGGAGGCGCTGTTCGACCGGCAGTATAGGCCGATTGCCGGCAGCGATCCGGTGCAGATGATGACGCGCTTTACCGATTTCACCGATCGCGTGCTGCCGGCCATCCAGGAACCCGCGGTGGCGACGGACGAACGCATCGCCTTCTGCGCGGCGATCGACGACCACGGCTACCTGCCGACGCACAACCGCAAATTCTCCGAGCCGCAGCGCCCGGGCGACCCCGCCTGGAACACCGCCAACTGCCGCAACCGCCGCATCTTCAACGACCGCGTCGGCCTCGCCGCCGGCCGCAACAAGGAACCCTTCCTCGTGCAGACCTATCGACGCGACATGGGCGGCGGGCAGTTCGTGCTGATGAAGGACATTTCCGCGCCCATCACGGTCAATGGACGGCACTGGGGCGGGTTGCGGTTGGCGATCCGGGTCTAGATCTCGCGATTGCCCCGCGGCTTCGCGCCGTGTAAGCCGCCACCATGCGTCTTCGCTCCGACATCTTCGTTTCCGCCCTGATGCGCCGCGTCTTTGCCCGCGGTGGTTTTGCGGCTGTCGAGGTGAAGGGGGCGGAGGAGGCGGGGGCGGTGTTCGTGCGGCAGATGTTTCGCGACGGGCGGGAAAGCCTGTATGCGCCGGCGCCACAGAGTTTCTTCGAGGCTGACGAGACGGGACTGCGGATGTTCGAGACGCGGCTGGCGCGGGTCGAGGCGCAGATGGTGGCCGAGGCGATTGCGCGGGAGCGGCGTTTCGATGGCGATCTTTGGGTGATTTCGGTCGAGACGGACACGCTTGGCGACCTGATCGATTTTGCGGCGGCCGTGCCGAAGGATGACGGGTTCTTCCGGCGTTAACCCTGTGGCCATGGGACGCGCGCAATTGCCCTGTTTTAAACGGATTTTTCGCCGAAGAGGCGCTAGGACGAGACCACGTCAATGATGGACGCCTGATTGCCATGAGCAAACACGACATTCTGGTCGACATGACGTCGGCGCTCACCGCCCGCGAGGCCAACAGCCAGTGGATCGTTGCGCCCGGCGTTTCGATTTCCACGACTGCCACGGCAGTCGATGCCGGCGGGGCCTTTGCCGGGCGCACGCTGGTGGTCGATGGCACGGTGAATTCTTCTGCGGGCAATGCGGTGGTGTTTGGTGCGGCCGCGCTTGGCGCCAATGCCGGCACCGTGGCGATCAAGGCGGATGGGGTGATCTCGGCGGCGCTCGTCGGGTTAAATGCGGCCGGCGGCGGGTTCGTCTTTTCCAACCAGGGTACGCTTTCGGGCGGCACGGCGGCGGGTGTCTTCAGCGGGGCGGGGCTCAACCTCACCAATCGCGGCTCGGTGCTGTCCTCCCGCGGCACGGGTATCAAGGCGACCGGCAGCGATGCGCTCGTCACCAACCATGGCACGGTGAAGAGTGCGGGCGATGCGGTGATCGTTTCCGGCACCAAGGCGATCATCACCAATTACGGTTTCATCCAGTCGACGGCGGATGACGGGATCAGGAGCATTGGCGCGACGGCGATCGTCACCAACAGCGGCACCATCGATGCCAGGCTCGATGCGGTGACCGTGACGGGTGCCGGCGGGGTCGTGACCAACAACGGCAAGATCGTCTCGCGTGCCGACGAGGGCGTGGTGATCACCGGTTCGGGCGCCGTGATGGCGAACAATGGCACGATCTCGGCCGTCAAGGATGGCGTGCGGCTGGATGGCGCGAAGGTCAATTTCGCCAATCACAAGGCGATCACCTCGACCTTGGGCGACGCCATCGATGTCAGCGGCGCTTATGCGCAGGTGATGAACAACGGCACGCTGAAGGGTGCCTCGGGTATCCACATCGATGGCGCCGGCGCGACGCTGACGAACAATGGCTCGGTGACGGCGACCACCGGGATTGCGGTAGCACTTCTCGGCAAAGGCACGAACACTTTCGGCAACAACGGCACGCTGAAGGCGGCGGATGTCGCGCTGAAGGGCGGCAATGGCATCGAGGTTGTCATCAACAACGGCACGATCCGCGGCGATGTCGATCTCGGCGCGGGCAACGACACGTTTGATACGCGTGGCGGCAAGGTTTTTGGCACGGTTGCGGGCGGCAAGGGCAACGACACCTATCTCGTAGCCGATGCCAAGCTGAAGCTCGTCGAGAAGGTGGGCGGGGGCACGGACACGGTGCAATCCACCGTGAGCTACACGCTGGGCGCCAATCTCGAAAAGCTCATCCTGCTCGGCACGGCGGGCATCAGCGGTACGGGCAACGCTTTATCGAACGTCATCATCGGCAACAGCGGCGGCAATACGCTCTCCGGTGGCGCCGGCAACGACATCCTCGACGGCGGCAAGGGCAATGACGCGCTGACCGGCGGTTCCGGGGCGGATGTCTTCATCTTCTCCAAGGGTCGCGACACGGTGACGGATTTCAAGCCGGGCACCGACCGGGTCGATCTCTCGGATGTGTCCGCCATTACCGGCTTTTCCGACCTGATGAAGAGCCATGCCGTGCAGAGCGGCGACGACGTGCTGATCCGCGCGGGCAGCGACGTTATGGTGCTGAAACATGTCGATCTCTCGGATCTCCACAAGGGCGATTTCCTGTTCTGAGATCCTGTTCCCGCGGGAACATCGCGCGCGGCTCCATCATGGGAAAAGGGAGGCACACAGGCAGCGGCCTGTGCCGAACCCCCTCAGGAGGAACGCCCCATGTTTATCGTGCTGCCTGCCCTTGCACTGCTGATTTCGGGAATGTTCGTCGCGACCACGCTGGCCGCCCTCTCCGCCGAGCGCAACGAAAGTGCTGCGGTCCGTGTGCCGGCCAAGCGCCGTATATTCTGAGAAACCTAACTAGCCGGCGGCGCGCTGCCGACCGGTTTCGGAGGACCTGTCATGGTGATCCTGCCCGTTCGACTGCGCGTCGTCAGCGTTGGCCGCCTTCGGCACGCCATCGCCATTCGTATAGCTGTCCGCCCGCTGCCAGCTCTCGACCCGGAGGGTCGCCTCGGCCGGATCTAGCGCCCAGAGCATCAGTTCGGCACTGCCGCTCGCCAGGTGCGGGTAAATGCGCGTGAGCACGAAAACGGTATCCGCGCTGGGCATGTCTAGCGCCACCAGCGTTTCGGCAAGCTGCCGCCCCGACACATCGAGAAGGATGCGCTCGGACAGCCACTGGCTGGAGCCGAGCGCGTCGGCGAGCGTCACGGCCAGCATGCCGACCTCGCCGGCGCGGGCAAAACGCACGAGAAGCGCCTGGTGCACCTCGCTTGCCGGCTCAAGCCGGGCGGGCGCCTCGACCGCGGGCGTCGCGGCGCGCACGAGGGCGCGCAACTCTTCCCGGATCCGCTCTTCCCGTCCCAGCCTTGCGGCCTCTTCCAGCGAGGCCTCGCGGTCTTCGCCGGTGCGGCGGCTGGCATAGTCCTGGTGGCTTCCGACCAGCGCCTCGATCATGACGGGCGAGAGATTGTCGCGCCGGCCGATGGCGCGGGCATGTTCCGGGCCGGTCGCGCGCAGGATGCGCATCAGCGTGACGTCGGGAATGGCTTTTGCGCCCATGAGGAAGATCGCCGCGACGCCGATCGGCTGCGAGGCGATGAAGAGGGCGGTCTCGTCGGGGATCTGCGGGCAGCGCGAAAGGGCGGCGACGGCCTGGCGGCGCGCCTCCTCGGTGGAGGCATTATAGAGCGGCTCGAACAACTCGCCGAACTGGTGCAGATCGGAGCGCGACGGAAAACGCAGGCTCTCGAAGCTGGAAACCGTGGCCATCAGAACGATGTCCTTCGGCCGCCCTGCCTGCGGTCTCTCCAGTTCGCGAAACCTGTCCGCCACAAAACACCTGCTAAAGTCCCCGGAACGGCAGCCCCTTGCCGTCTCCACAATCGTTCATGAAAAGTAGAGGAAAAGCGTTAGCAACGCGTTAACCTTGCTCGCGCGGAAACCGCAATGTTTACAAGAGACTGCCGTCTGGGTTGCCGTGGGTGCCGCAAGGTTTGCGTGCCGGATCGGGACGCGCCCTTCTGGTCTGGCCGGCGGCGTGCTATCGCTCCGCCATGACCACCTCTTCGCCAATCGTCGCCGGCCGATCCTGCGGAACCTGCACGCTCTGTTGCCGCCTGCCGGAGATCGACGAATTCGACAAGCCGGCGGATGCCTGGTGCAAACATTGCGTCGCGGGGCAGGGCTGTTCGATCTATGCCGCGCGACCCTCGGTCTGCCGGGATTTTCTCTGTCTGTGGATGACGAGGGAGGACCTCGGCGCGGAATGGGAGCCGGCGCGCTCCCACCTGATGATCTACGGGCAGGGGCCGCAGATCACGGTGCTTGCCGATCCCGACCAGCCGGACCTTTGGCGGCACGAGCCCTATCATGGGCAACTGAAGGCATGGGCGGGGGGAATGGCGCCGGCGGGCGGCTACGTCATCGTGTTCTGGCGCGATGAAGTGCACAAGATCTGACGGCGAGATTCCATTCGATATCGGGCATGGACATGGTATCGTCCGCACCTCGGCGACGATGGGCTGGCGCTATGAAGATCTGGCAATGCGCGATGTTTTCGACCCTGTTCGCATGGTCCCCGCAGCCATGCATGGCCGAAGCGTGGGAATTGGCCCAGGCCGATACGGCGCCGGTCGACAATTTGCACAAGAACCGCACGCCCGGAGGCAGCCCGCCGACCGGCAGTGCTTTGCCCGAAGCCGGCGTGAAAACGGTGGACGCGGCTGAGATGCCCCGCACGGTCGACGAGATGCTGTCACGGCTTCTATCGATGAACATCACCTATAGCGTGCCGGAGAGCCAGTTGCGGGAATGGCTGGCCAATGCGGAATACACGCCCTATCCGGCGATCGCGGCGGGGCTGGTCAGCCTGTTGCAGGGGCGGCGGCTGAAAAACGCGCTCGACCTGGATGTCATTGTTTATGATTATGAAAGTTCGCCGGGTGCGCAGTCCCCGCGCAGGAACGAGGATGTCGATCAGGCCATCCTGACCGCCGCCATTATCAAGGGCTACAACGCCCGCCATGCCACCTCGGCGACGGCGCTTTCGCAGATTATCGAATAAGCAGGTCCGCCCGACCGTTTCTCTTCACAGGTGCAGCCGGTTTTTTACGACGAGACCGGCCGATTTGGGAACAGGGGCGACCCTGTTCCATGCGGAACAGCACGATGCAGGGCGATGGCATAGGATTAACAGCATGTTAACCCGATAGTCGCTAGTTTTAGGGACATGGATCGGCTCGTCTATTGCGATGGACGTGTTATGATTCGATCATGTGAACGGTGGATACCCTGACGGTGCCACCGTTCCGCGAGGGAAAGGTGCGATGGTCCGGATACCGGGCGGTCACCAGACAAATTCCCGTGAATGGGAAACTTCTGGACCCGTATCGCCGTTTTCTTCCCGTAAGCGACAGGGACGACATCGACTCATGTCGCAGCCGGGGTGACGGAACCGGATGCACCGGCCCGTAAAACGGGCAGGGTGAGAATGTAGAAGTGCTTCATCCGTCTCGGTTCTTCTTTTTGGAGGCGAGAATGGCAGACGTAGTACGATTGAAGGAATGGCTCGCGCGAACACCAAGACGCGACACCATTCGCCGTGAGGCTCCGGCCCAGATACTGCTTTTTACCGGCGTGCGTTATGAGCGCCTGACACCGGCCATGCTGGCTGCGCGCAGCAAGGCGGGTAAACACGGCGCCCCGGACACGGCCCGCCGGCCCTAAACCTTTCCCGTCGCCGCTGGAGCGGCGACAGGCGTGCGCGTGCGGCCGCAGCGCATTGTCTATCGCGGGTAAACCGCGTCCCGTCGCTCGTCGTCGAGCGCGCTTTCCTATTGTTCCGCCGTGAAGGGTTCGCAGCTTGCATCCGCGAGGAAGTCGGTCGCCGCTTCCTGCCGGCTTTCGGTGGGCACGAAGATGCGCAGTACGGCGTAACCTTCCTCGCCGCGCATTTCCACCAGGATCGACTGTTCCAGCTCGGCCGGCACGGCCTTGCGGATGGCGATGAGCTGGATGGGGGTGGCGATCAGCGTGTCGAGCGCGCCCGAGACCGAGGTGCGGTCGTTCATGCTGAACACCTCGTTGGACGCGCCGTCATAGACCGCGAGCGACCAGAAGGGCACGTCGCCATCGGCAAACAGCCGGATGGGACCGTTTTCGACGGAAAAGGCGCAGACGGCGGTCTTCATCGCCGGATCGTCGTTGATCGGCGCCAGCGTGTCGCCGGAATTCGCCAGCGGGAAGAAGCGGTTCGCCTCCCCAAAAGTCTGCACGCGCGTATAGGCATCGCGGCCGGTGAAACTCGGCAGCGAGAGGATGATGACGATGTGCAGTAGCGCAGCACCCACCAGGCCGATGGCGATGGCATAGACGAAACTACGCATCGGCGCAGTCCAGCCGGGTGATGCCCGGCATGGCGAGGTCGATGACGCCGGAGCTGCCGGCGGTCGGCGTGTCGAGCAGCGTCATGACCAAGAGGAACGGCGCCTTGCCCTCCGGCACCGCCAGCCAGTTGCCGGGCGTGGCGGCGGAGGCGATGCGGATGGCAAAACTGCTGTCCGGCGTTCGCAGCACCGACCAGGCATTGATGCCGACCGGCAGGCCGGGGCGGCTGCCGGCGAGCGGGTTGCCGTTGGTATCGGCCGCATGCAGCGTCCACAGGCGGGCAGGCGGCGTGATGCCCTCTATTTCGTAGCGGCAGTTTTCGACCAGCGTGCGCCCGCCGCTATCGGTGGCGGCGGTGAAGGTGAGGCCCTCGGCACCGCCGAGCAGCAGCTTGCCGTCGCGCGCACGGTGGGCCTTGGCATAGGGGTCGGCATCGACCGTCTGGGCGGTCGGGAAGGCCGTCCACGGCCCGAGCGCGATGGCGCCGAAGCCGACGGTCGCGCGCAGCGCGTAGATCGAACTCAGGATGCCAAGCCCGAAGGCGACGGCGAGCGCTGTGGCGATGACGAGGGGCGTGCGGAACAAGGGCGAAGCGGCTTTGCGTCCGGAATTGCGTCGAAACGAAGAGATAGAGCGTTTTTGCGATTCGGAGAAACGCGGAAACGCTCTATCCGTTACTCTGTCCGGTTGGCGCCGGTGCCGTCAAGCGCGGCCACGCGGCCATCGGCCTTCAGGGGCTTGGCCTCGTTGAACTGGCGGGCGACATCCTTCAGGAGCTTTGTGACGTCGGCCGAGAGCGAACGCGGGCGAACGAGGGCGGGAAGCGCGCTCTCATCGGTCGAAGTGGCGGCGACTTCGCTCGCCTTCTTGCCATCCGGCAGCGGGTTCTCGATGCCGGGGATGGGCCGCAGCTCGATGCCCTGGTGGGCATAGTCCATCAGGCGCTTGAAGGTCATGGCGGGAAGCGAGCCACCGGTCATGTTGTTGGTCGACGTATAGTCGTCGTTGCCGAACCAGACGGCGGTCGTGTAATTGCCGGTGAAGCCGACATACCAGGCGTCGCGATAGGCCTGCGTCGTGCCGGTCTTGCCGCCCGAGACGATGCCGCGGTCGAGCGCGCCGCGCCGCGCCGTGCCGCTCACCGGAATGGTGACGAGGATGCGGTTCATCGACGAATCCGCCTGTTCGGAGAGAACGTGTTTTGCCGGCGGTTCATCGCGGCCGAAATCGTAGAGGATGTCGCCGTCGTAATTGATCATCTGGCTGATGCCGTGGCGGCGCGACTGGAGGCCGCCGGCCGGGAAGACCGCATAGGCCGTCGCCTGGTCGAGTACGGTGACTTCGGAGGTGCCGAGCGGCATGGTCTTGTCGGTCCGGATCGGCGTCTCGACGCCCATTGCCTTTGCCATTTCCGCGATGCGCTTGGTGCCGAGCTTGTCCTTGGCGAGGCGGACCGGCACGGTGTTGATGGACTTCGCCATCGCCGTCATCAGTGTCATGCGGCCAGCGTACGAGCGGCCGTAATTCTGGGGCGACCAGCCGCCCCAGCTGATCGGCGCGTCGACGATGGTCGTCTCGGGCGTCATGCCGGATTCCATCGCGGCGGCGTAAGTATAGGCCTTGAAGGAGGAGCCCGGCTGGCGCAGTGCCCTCGTGGCGCGGTTGAACTGGCTTTCGCCATAGTCCCGGCCGCCGACCATGGCGCGCACGGCGCCGCCGTTCTCGATCATCACCATGGCGCCCTGCTTGACGCGGTAGCTCTCGCCGTACTGGCGCAGCCCGCTTTCCACGGCCTCTTCGGCGGCGGCCTGCAGGCCCATGTCGATGGTGGTGCGCACGATCAGCGAATGCTGGGCGAAGGGTTTTGCGATGCGCTGCACCTCCTCGAAGGCCCAGTCGAGGAAGAAATCGGGCGCCGTCTTCTCGTTGCGGTCTATGATGGTGGCGGGGTTGCGCCGGGCGGCGATCACCTGGCCCTCGGTCATCAGCCCGCCCTGCACGAGGTTGGTCAGCACCTCGTTGGCGCGCGCACGGGCGGCGGGCAGATTGATATGCGGGGCGTAGCGGGCCGGCGCCTTGAACAGGCCAGCGAGCATGGCGGATTCGGCGAGGTTCACGTCGGTGACGTTCTTGCCGAAATAGAACTGCGCCGCCGCGGCCGCGCCAAAGGTGCCGCCGCCCATATAGGCGCGGTCGAGATAGAGGCGCAGGATTTCCTTCTTGGAGAGATTGGCTTCGAGCCACAGCGCGAGGAAGGCCTCCTTGATCTTGCGCTCGATGGTGCGCTCGTTCGAGAGGAACAGGTTTTTCGCGAGCTGCTGGGTGAGCGTGGAACCGCCCTGCACGACGCCGCCGGCGCGCGCATTCTCGTTCATGGCGCGGGCGAGGCCCAGGAAATCGATGCCGAAATGGCTGAAGAAGCGGCGGTCTTCCGTCGCCAGCACCGCCTTGATCAGGTGGTCCGGCAGTTCGTCGATCGGCACGGAGTCCTCGTGGATGATGCCGCGATGGCCGATTTCGTTGCCGTAGCGGTCGAGGAAGGTGACGGCGAAGTCGCTCTGCGCGCGCCAGTTGCCCGTCGTCTCTTCGAAGGCGGGCAGCGCCAGGGCGAGCAGCAGCACGAAGCCGGCCGTGCCGAGGTTCATGCCTTCCCCGGCGATCTCGAAGATCGCCTTCTTCCAGCCCTTGGCATGGAAGCGGCGGGAGAAGATGGTGATCTCCTCCCAGATTTCCGCGAGGCGAAAACCGGCATTCCAGACCGTGGAATCGATCCAGGAATCGAGGCGCAGGAAGAAGTGCCGCTTGCGGCGTCGCGGTTTTACGGGCTTCTGGCTGTCGTCTTCCACGTTTCGCTTACCTTTGCCAGCGGATTCGGGCCGCAGCCTGCCCGCCTCTGGTTAACGTCCTGTGACCACCGGTTTATTCAGGCACGATAGCAGTCTTTTGAGACGAGCAGAACGGGATTTGCGCGAAAGGGTTAGCAGCCGCGCTCTTGACCTTTGGCGCCAAGGGGTTCAGGGGTCGGGCATGACGAAGATGAAGCACAGGGGCGCCGCCGCGCCGGCCGAGGCCGGAAGCGCGGACGTGCTGCCGTTCTGGAAGACGAAGACGCTCGCCGAAATGAACGACGTGGAGTGGGAAAGCCTCTGCGACGGCTGCGGCCTCTGTTGTCTCAACAAGCTGGAAGACTGGGAGACGGCCGAGATCGCCTGGACCTCGATCCGCTGCGTGCTGCTCGATGGCGAAAGCTGTCGCTGCTCGGACTACGAGAACCGGCAGGCGACCGTGCCCGACTGCATCCGCCTGACGGTGGAGAGCGTCTCGGAAATCTCCTGGCTGCCGCCGACCTGCGGCTATCGCCTCGTGCGCGACGGCGAGGACCTCTACTGGTGGCACCCGCTGGTCTCCGGCGATCCCGAAACCGTGCACCAGGCCGGCATTTCCGCCCGCGGCCGCACGGTGAGCGAGGAGGGCCTCGATGTCGAGGACTATGAGGATTACCTCGTGACCTGGCCGTTGGAAGTGGGCAGGGGGAACTAGTCTCTCAGTTCAGGCTCGCGGCCACCAGCTTCTTCGGCGCCACGTTGCGCCAGGCGGTGCCGATCAAGTCGCGCACCCGCTCGTCATCCGCGCCGTCGAAATAGACCGAGGTCCAGCCCTTGAGCCCCCAGCCGCCCGGCACCGGCGCGCAAAGCCCCGGATCGGTCTCGACCACCATCGCCTGCTGGCCCGGCGTCAACTTCAGCACGGCCCGGCCGGCCTGCGGCAGCGACATGAAGATCTTCTCGCCCACCCGGAAGTCCCGCTTCCCGAAATGAGCACTCTCCCGCGCCTCCGGCATGCCGAGCGCGATCGCGATGAGATCGTCGGATGTCATGGGGAGGAGGGTAGCATTATTCCTGATGGGCTGAAAGTTTGCGGCGATGCACAGAGTTTATGTATCACTTTTAAGCTGCATTCACGTATTAAATGTGATACAAAAAATCCATGGAAATCACCTATGACGAAGCGAAGCGGCTGGGCAATATTGCGAAGCACGGCCATGACTTCGCTGCGCTCGATATGGATTTCTTCGAGGAAGCGCTGGTCGCTCCGGCCCATTCCGGGCGTTGGAAAGCGATCGGCATGTTTCGAGACGGCACGCTTGCCGTGGTCTTCGCGACGCTGGGAAGCGAAGCCATCTCGCTGATTTCCATGCGCGCCGCGAGCAGGAATGAAAGGAAGCTCTATGAGCACTACCGCCAGACGTCCCCGTGAAATTTCCTCGGAAGAGGAGACCCGCATCCAGCAGGGTATTGCCGATGATCCGGACAATACCGAATGGACAGAAGAGGATTTCCGCAAGGCAAAATCGTTCCGGGATGCCTTGCCTGAGCTAGCGGCGGCGATCGACCGGGCGAAGGCCAAGCGCGGCCGGCCAACGGTCGACAGCCCGAAACAGCAGATTTCCGTGCGGCTCGATCCTGATCTTATCCGGCACTACAAGGCGACCGGGAAGGGCTGGCAATCGCGGATGAACGACGACCTGCGCAAGGCGGCAGGCCTCTAGTGAAAAGGAAAAAATAGGAAAATAGTCCTTGACGGCGTCACGGTGATTTGATAGGGTTATGGCATAGTCGGAAAGGTGCGGGCGGAGAGCTCGCCGGGCTTTTCGGAGGCTGGATGGTTTGGCGGTTTTCGCCCGCGGCCGGCTTGATGGGAATTTATTGACAGGCGCTCGTTCCTCTGGACCGGGCGCCTTTTCATTTTCGGGTGTGGCGATGGACAGCGGTTTGACGGTGGATCTCGGGCTTTTCGGCATCTCGCCGGAGATGGCGGTTTATGACGGGCTGGCGGGGCGGCGGGCGGATCTTGCGGGCGGCGCGGCGCCGGTGCTCGATATCAAGGCGGAAGCGCCGCTCGATCCGTTTCTCGACATGCAGGCGATGCTTCTGGAAATGACGAAGGAGCTGCGCGAGCGGTTCCAGCGCTTCCAGAGCCAGCAGGCCTTTGCCGAGCGGGATGCCGATGCCGCCGAGGATGAGGCCTCGCGCAAGCTGGCGCAGACGGACGCCAAGGCGGCGATCGAGGCGGTGTCGCTGATCGTGCGCACGCTGGAAAAGATCGACAGCCTGCAGCGCACGCTGATCAACGAGCGGGCCGAGGCGGAAGCCGCGCTGGGCGAGCCGGATGACGGCGAGGCGCTGGCGGCGGAGTTCGACCGGCTGGTGGAAGAGCGCGTGAAGGACCGGTTGAATGCCGCAAGGGAAGAGTGGATGCGGGAAAACGGGCCTGGCGGCGATGCTGCCGCGCGGGCGGAAAGCGGGCCGTAGGGATCGGCTCGCCCTTCGGGCGGCCGGGCGGAAGATCGATGCGGATATGACGGCGGCGGCAGCGGGCTTGCGGATGATCGAGGATGAACGGGCGCGGACGGCTTTTCGGATTGCTGCCGATGGGCTGGAGGCGGGGCTTGGGCGGCGGGGTGAGACGGTCGAGACTGTGAGTTGCCCCTCATCCCCCTGCCGGGACCTTCTCCCCGCAGGCGGGGAGAAGGGGCGCGCGGAAGCGTCTCGTTTCCAAGCTGCTCCTGATAGGGATGTGGGCGGGCCGGATGGCGATCGCCAGCCCCGGTTTCGCAGCCGGGAGGAGTCGCGACGGTGGCATTTTCAATCGCGTCTGGCCCAGATGCCGCCCAAGGGCGACTGGCGGGTCTGGCTGCTGATGGGCGGGCGCGGCTCGGGCAAGACGCGGGCGGGTGCGGAATGGGTGCATGCGATGGCGCTGGCGCGGCCGGACAGCCGCATCGCGCTGGTGGCCGAAACGCTCGGCGATGCGCGCGAGGTGATGATCGACGGGGTCTCCGGCATCTGCCGGATCGCGGGGCGGTCGCGGCCGGAATTCGAGGCCTCGCGCCGGCGGCTCGTCTGGCCGAACGGGTCGATCGGGCAGATCTTTTCCTCCGAGGACCCGGAAAGCCTGCGCGGACCGCAGTTTCATCTCGCCTGGTGCGACGAGCTCGGCAAATGGAAACATGCGCAGGAAACCTGGGACATGCTGCAATTCGGCCTGCGCCTCGGCGACGATCCGCGCATGCTGGTGACGACGACGCCGCGGCCGGTGCCGCTTTTGCGGGCGCTGGCGGCTGATCAGAAGACGGCGGTCCGGCGTATTCGCACGGAAGACAATGCCAAAAACCTTTCGCCGCGCTTTCTCGACGCCATGGCGGATCGCTACGGCGGCACGCGGCTCGGGCGGCAGGAGCTGGATGGCGAGCTGATCACCGACCGCGCGGATGCGCTGTGGAGCCGGGCGCGGCTGGAGGCGATCCGGTTGCGCAATCCGGGGCCGCTGTCGCGCATCGTCGTGGCGGTCGATCCGCCGGCGACGGCTTCCGCGGCTTCGGTCTGCGGTATCGTCGTGGCGGGGCTGGACAGCAGCGGGCGGGCGGTGGTGCTGGCGGATTGTTCGGTGACGGGTGCCAGCCCGGCTGGCTGGGCGAGCGCGGTGGTGCGCGCCTTTCGACGCTTCGATGCGGACCGGGTGGTCGCGGAAATCAACCAGGGCGGCGACATGGTGACGGCGATGCTGCGCAGCGTCGACGCCAACCTGCCGGTCGCGACGGTGCGGGCGACGCGCGGCAAGTTTTTGCGGGCGGAGCCGGTGGCGGCGCTCTACGAGCAGGGGCGGGTGGCGCATGCGGGTGCTTTTGCGGAGCTGGAAGACCAGATGTGTGATTTCGGGCCGGATGGGCTGTCCGCCGGCCGCTCGCCGGACCGGCTGGATGCGCTCGTCTGGGCGCTGACGGCGCTGGTGTTCGACCGGCTGGGCGAACCGCGGGTGCGAGGGATTTGAGATGGTGATCGATCGCAAGGCGTTTTTCGACCATGTGCGTGGGCCGCTTTATGGCGACCGGCTGGGGCAGGGGCAGGTCGCGGGTTTGACGGCGCTGCTCGACCGGTTCGAGCAGGGCGGCGAGACGCGCGACCGGCGGTTCCTCGCCTATATGCTGGCGACCGCGCATCACGAGACGGGCGGGCGCCTGCAGCCGGTGCGTGAGACTTTTGCCGCGACGGACGCCGCGGCGATCGGCGTGCTCGACCGGGCCTTTGCGGCCGGGCGGCTGCCGCAGGTCTCCGCGCCGTACTGGCGGCGGGATGCGGACGGGAAAAGCTGGCTCGGGCGCGGGCTCGTGCAGATCACGCACCGGCGCAACTATGAGCGCCTGGCGGAACTGACCGGCATCGACCTCGTTGCGCGGCCGGAGCGGGCGATGGAGATGGCGACGTCCGTCGAAATCCTCTTCGTCGGCATGCTGCGCGGCGCCTTCACGGGGCGGCGGCTGGCAGATCATTTTGCCGCCGGGCGGGCCGACTGGGTGGGCGCGCGGCGCATCATCAACGGGCTCGACCGGGCCGAGCGGGTGGCGGGGTATGGGCAGGCGTTTTTTGTGGCGCTGGGTGGGTAGCGCGGCGGTGCCGTGTGGATCCTCGGGTCGAGCCCGAGGATGACGGAGGGGAGGAGAGGCCTCTGCCTCCAAGAACGGTGCGGCATGTCGAACCCTGGCGATGACGATGCGCGCTCTCTTCTTTCGTCATCCTCGGGCTCGACCCGAGGATCCACGGCCGCACCCACAGCATCATTGGCAAATTCAAACAACCGAGGGCATCATGAAGCTACCATCCTTCCTTTCGCGGCGGCCAAGGGCGGCGGCGGAGACCAAGGCGTCGGGCTTTTTCGCGCTGACGGCCGAGGGCCGGGCGTATTGGTCGAGCCGCAGCTATGCGTCGCTGTCGCGCGAGGGGTTCATGAAGAACCCGGTGGCGCATCGGGCGGTGCGGATGATCGCGGAGGCGGCGGCCTCGGTGCCCTGGCTTGCCTATGCGGGCGAGGTGGAGCGGCCGGATGAGCCACTGCTGGCGCTCATCGCCCGACCGAACGGGCGCATGGCGGGCACGGATTTCTTCGAGACGCTCTATGGGCACCTGATGCTCTCCGGCAATGCCTTCGTCGAGGGTGTGCGGGTGGGTGAGGAGCTGCGCGAACTGCATCTGCTGCGGCCGGACCGGATGCGTGTGATCGAGGGGCGGGATGGTTGGCCGGAGGCCTATGAATACCGGGCGGGCAGCCATGTGCGCCGGCATGCGGCCGGCGAGGGGCAGGCGATCCTGCATCTCAGGCTGTTTCATCCGCTCGACGACCAGGTGGGGTTTGCGCCGCTGGAGGCGGCCTCCATGGCGCTCGACCTCTCCAATGCGGCGGCGATCTGGAACAAGGCGCTGCTCGACAATTCCGCGCGGCCTTCCGGCGCCCTCGTCTACCAGCCGAAGGAGGGCGGGAACCTGACGCCCGACCAGTATGACCGGCTGAAGAGCGAGCTGGAGGAGGGCTATTCCGGCCCGGCGCGCGCAGGGCGGCCGATGTTGCTGGAAGGCGGGCTCGACTGGAAGGCGATGGGGCTCTCGCCGCGCGAGATGGATTTCGTGGAAGCGAAAAACGGGGCCGCGCGCGACATCGCGCTCGCCTTCGGCGTGCCGCCCATGCTGGTCGGCATCCCGGGGGATGCGACCTATGCCAACTACCAGGAGGCCAACCGCGCCTTCTGGCGGCTGACGGTACTGCCCCTGGTGCAGCGGACCGCGGCGTCCTTTGCGGCCTGGTTCTCCGAGGATGGGGAGACGGCGCTGCGGCTGGTGCCGGATCTCGACCAGGTGAGCGGGCTTGCGGCGGAGCGCTCGGAATTGTGGGCACGGGTTGGGGCGGCGGCGTTTTTGACGGACGAGGAGAAGCGGCGGGCTGTGGGGTATTGAGGGGGTGGGTGGTTGCCGCTTCCCCCCTCTGCCCTGCCGGGCATCTCCCCCTCAAGGGGGGAGATCCGCTGGACGCACGCGCATTGCTTAATTTGCGACGGTAGCGATGGGTGGAACGTAGCCGCGATTCAATCTCCCCCCTTGAGGGGGAGATGCCCGGCAGGGCAGAGGGGGGCACATGCCGCTTCCTACCTGTTCTGAGAACAAAAACAACGGCTTGTCGCGGGACGATGAATCTCCGTGCCGACGACTGGATTCACACCGTAAAGGCGTTGAATCGGCTTCCAAACAAAGCGCTGCAAGCGATTCAAAAGACTCAGCGTTTTCCATCGCCTGACTCTGCGCGAGGCAGGACGCTTGCGGCCGCCTGTGGCCGGGCCGCTTGAATTTCATAATAATCTGAAAGGCTTAACAATGGCTGACATCGGAAACGATGGCGGGCTGTGGACGGCTCGTCTGGTTGGGGCTTCGGCGGGTGCTGCTGTTTCGCTCATTTATTTGCTGCCGAAGAGCCGTCGCGAGGCGGCTTGCCGGTTTTTCACCGGGCTTGCCTGCGGGCTCGTCTTCGGCGGGCCGGCGGGGCTTTGGATCGCGGTGCGGCTTGGCATCGCGACCTATCTCGGGCCGGCGGAGGTGCTGCTGACCGGGTCGGCGGCGGCGAGCCTTTCGGCCTGGTGGGGGCTCGGCGTGCTGGCGCGCGTGGCGGAGCGGATGAGGGGCGGCGAATAGGGAATAGCGAAGAGCGAATTGGGAATGGCGCCATTCGTCACCGAAACGGCCGCCCTTTCTATTCGCTACTCCCTATTCGCTATTCGCCTCCATTCGATTTCCAAATCATCGGAGCAAATCATGATCACCGAAGACCTGCCGGTCTGGCGGACGAAGAAATATGCGGATCTGACGCTTGCCGGCGTCGCCAGTGACGGGGTGTTTTCCGGCTATGCGAGCCTGTTTGGCGAGGTGGACCTGGGTAAGGACGCTATTGCGCCCGGCGCCTTCGTGCGCTCGCTGGAGAAACGCGGGCCTGCGGGCGTGCGCATGCTGTTTCAGCATGATCCGGCCGAGCCGCTCGGGCGCTGGCGCACCATCCGCGAGGATGCGCGCGGGCTCTATGTCGAGGGCGTGCTTTCGCCCGGCGTGGCCCGCGCCCGCGAGGTGCTGAACCTCATGAAATCCGGGGCGCTGGATGGGCTTTCCATCGGCTTCCAGACGGTGCGCTCGAAGACCGACCGGGCAAGCGGCGTGCGCCGCATCCTGGAGGCGGATCTTTGGGAAATCTCGATCGTCACCTTTCCCATGCTGCCTTCGGCGCGGGTGTCGAACGTGAAGAATGCGCGGTGGTTCCGCGACAGGGAAACGGAGCTCGTACGCATCATGCGCCGGGCGGCCCGGATGATGAAACGCTAACAACTGAAGAGGTAGACATGACGGAGATCCACAAGACCGCGCCGGAAATCAAGGCCGTGCCGGAAACGATGACCGCCGCCTTCGACGACTTCATGGAGGCCTTCGAGGCCTTCAAGGAGACCAACGACCGCCGGCTCGGCGAGATCGAGCAGAAACTGACGGCCGACGTGGTGACGCGCGACAAGGTGGACCGCATCAACCGCGCCATGGACGAGCAGAAGCGCGTGCTCGACCACCTCGCGCTGAAGAAGGCGCGTCCGGCACTCGGCGGCAGCGGCGAGGGCAGCCTGGAAGCGGCCGAGCACAAGGCGGCCTTTTCCGCCTATATGCGCCGGGGCGACGAGAATGCGCTCAGGGCGCTGGAGGGCAAGGCCATGTCGGTCGGCTCGGCGGCCGATGGTGGTTATCTCGTGCCGCCGGAAACGGATACGGAAATCGGCCGCCGGCTTTCCGCCGCCTCGCCGATCCGCGCGCTGGCGACCGTGCGCCAGGTCTCGGGTTCGGTGCTGAAGAAGCCGTTTGCCACCTCCGGCATGGCGGCCGGCTGGGTGGCGGAGACGGCCGCGCGGCCCCAGACCGGCAATGCGCAGCTCGCCGAACTCTCCTTCCCGACCATGGAACTCTACGCCATGCCGGCGGCGACGGCGGCGCTGCTCGACGATGCGGCGGTGGATGTCGAAGGCTGGATCGCCTCAGAGGTCGACATCGTCTTCGCCGAGCAGGAAGGCACCGCCTTCGTCTCCGGCGACGGCACCAACAAGCCGAAGGGTTTACTGAGCTATACCAACGTCGCCGATGCGAGCTGGAGCTGGGGCAATATCGGCTATATCGCGACGGGCGCGGCGGGCGCCTTCAAGGCGAGCAATCCCTCCGACACGCTGTTCGACACGGTCTATTCGCTGAAGGCGGGGCACCGGCAGAACGGCACCTTCGTGATGAACCGCAAGACGCAAGGCACGATCCGCAAGTTCAAGGATACGGACGGCAACTATCTCTGGCGCCCGCCGGCCTCCGCCGGCCAGGCGGCCTCGCTGCTGGGCTTCGCCATCGCGGAGGCCGAGGACATGCCGGATGTGGCGGCCGACAGCTTCTCCATCGCCTTCGGCGACTTCCGCTCCGGCTATCTCGTCGTCGACCGCACGGGGGTTCGCGTGCTGCGTGATCCCTATTCGGCCAAGCCCTACGTGCTGTTCTACACGACCAGGCGCGTCGGCGGCGGGGTGCAGAACTTCGAGGCGATCAAGCTGGTGAAGTTCGCGGCGAGCTGAGGCCTGTCCTCTCCCTCTCCCCGCTTGCGGGGAGAGGGCTGGGGTGAGGGGCAACCCCGCGGCAAGGCCGTGCTTGTGTTTGCCCCTCATCCGGCTGCCGCCACCTTCTCCCCGCAGGCGGGGAGAAGGGACCGTGCCGCTCTGTCTTCCTCCATTCTTCTCGCACCGGCGGTCGTCCCCTGACGCCGGTGCTGGCGGGCGCGGTTTCCTCCCGGCTGCGCCCGCCGTTCCTCCAGACCGGACAGGACCCCATGACCATTGCCGAACTGATGCCGCCGGCCGCGGAGCCGATTACGCTTGCCGAGGTGAAGGCGCATCTGCGCCTCGATGCCTCCGATGAAGACACCCTGCTAGCGGGCCTGATGCGGGCTGCGCGGGAACACCTGGAGGGGCAGACGGGGCTGGTGCTGATCGCCCGCACCTTTCGCCTCTATCTCGACGACTGGCCGGAGGCCCGGGTGATTCAGATTGCCAGGGGGCCGGTGCAAACCATTGAAACGGTGACGGTTTATGACGCTTCCGGTGCGCCGGTCGAGGTCGATGCGACGGGCTATGTGCTCGACGGCACGGCGCGGCCGGCGCGGCTGGTGCTGCCCGCGCGGCCTGCGACGGAACGGGCGCTGAACGGCATCGAGATCGATTTTACCGCCGGTTTCGGCGAGAACGGCGCGGAGGTGCCGGACACGCTGAAGCGGGCGCTGCTGCTGCATGTCGCGGCGATGTACGAGCTGCGCGGCGTGCTTTCGCTGGACGACCAGCCGGGCGCGGTGCCGCAAGGCTACGACCGGCTTGTCGCGCCCTATGCCATGCGGAGGCTCTGATGGCCTTCGACGGAACCATCGATCCCGGCGCCTTCACGGCGCGGCTGGTGCTGGAACAGCCGGTGGAAACGCCGGATGGGCAAGGGGGCGTGGAGCGCACGTTTTCGGCGCTCGCGACGCTCTGGGCACGCATCGAGCCGACCGTCGCGAAGGCGGACGAGGCGGCGGGAACGCTGCCGGTGACGGTGACGCACCGCATCTGGATGCGGCGCCGCGAAAACCTGGCGGGCGGCATGCGGCTGCGCAAGGGCGCGCGGCTGTTTGCCATCCGCGCCTTCCGCGATCCGGATGAGACCGGCCGCTACACGCTTGTCGACTGCGAGGAGATCAAGCCATGAGCGCGGCATCGGCCCTGCAGAAGGCGATTTTTGCCCGGCTTTCGGGCGACACGGCGCTGACGGCGCTGGTCGGCGCGAACGGTATCACGGACCGGCGGCTTGCCGAGCCGGCCTCGCCACTGGTGGTGATCGCCGGCATCGACAGCGCGGACCATTCGACGGCGAGCGAGACGGGCGAGGAGCACACGGTGACGCTCGAGGCCTGGTCGGAAGCGGCGGGGCACCGGCAGGTGCAGGCGATCGCGGCGGCGGCGCGCGCGGCGCTCGACGATGCGGCGCTCACGCTTACCGGGCATCACCTCGTCTTGCTGTTTCATCGCGACACGCGGCTCAGGCGCGACGGCAAATCCCGCTTTCACCGTGCGGAAATGCGCTTCCGGGCGGTGACGGAACCGGACGCTTAACCCCATTTTTCGAAGAGGAACCTTGCCATGGTGGCACAGAAGGGGCGGGACCTGCTGCTCAAGATCGATAACGGCGCGGGTTTTGCGACGGTTGCGGGGCTGCGCTCCAAACGTTTGTCGTTCAATGCGCAGCTCGTCGACGTGACGGACGCGGAATCGGCGGGGCGCTGGCGCGAGCTTCTGGGCGGTGCCGGCGTGCAGCGCGCCGCCGTCTCCGGCAGCGGGATTTTCAAGGACCAGACGTCGGATGCGACGGTGCGCTCGCTGTTCTTCGGCAGCACGATCGTCCACTGGCAGGTGGTCATTCCGGACTTCGGGACCGTCGAGGGGCCGTTCCAGATCGCGGCGCTGGAATATTCCGGGGCGCATGATGGCGAGATCGTCTTCGAAATCGCGCTGGAATCGGCCGGTGTGCTGACCTTCGGGGCGCTCTGATGGGCGCGCGGGCGAACCGGCATCGCGGCGAGATCGAGGCCGTTTTCAACGGCGAGCGGCGGGTGCTGTGCCTGACGCTGGGGGCGCTGGCCGAGCTGGAGACGGCCTTTGCCGTCGACAGCCTGACGGGGCTGGCCGAGCGTTTTTCCTCCGGCCGGCTGAAGGCGGATGACCTGATCCGCATCATCGCAGCCGGGCTGCGCGGCGGTGGCAATCTCTTCAGCGACGAGGATGTGGCGTCGATGGCGGTGGCGGACGGGCTTGCGGGTTTTGCGCGTATTGCCGCCGAACTGCTGCAGGCGACATTTGGAGCAGGTGCCGAAAACCCTCCCGGGCCGCATCCGGCGTGAGCGGCGAGAGGGCCGCCTTCCCCTGGGAGGCGGTGCTTCATGCCGGGCTCTGCCGCATGCGGCTTTCCGCAAGGGACTTTTGGGCGATGACGCCGCGCGAGCTCGGCTTTGCGCTGGGCGTGCTGCGGCCCTTGCCGGCGGTGCCGGGGCGCCAGGCGCTTGCGGCGCTGATGCAGGCCTTTCCCGACAACAAGGAGTGAACCATGGCGGACGACAATCCTCTCTCCGGCACGCTGGACGATGCCGGTGAGCTTTCGACGATCTTCGAAGACCTGGAGGCACGCTCGCGCTCCTTCGGATCGGCGCTGACCAGCGCGCTGAAGGGCGCGGTCGTGGACGGCAAGGGGCTGGAAAGCGTGCTGCGCGGACTGGCGCTGCGCATGAGCGATATCGCGCTTTCCGTCGGCCTGAAGCCGCTGGAGGGGCTGTTGTCCTCCGGGCTTTCCGGCCTGCTTGGCGGGGCAACGCCCTTTGCCAAGGGCGGCGTGGTGGCCGCGCCCACCTATTTCGGCAGCGGCGGCGGCCTGGGGCTGATGGGCGAGGCGGGGGCGGAGGCGATCCTGCCGCTGAAGCGCGGGCCGGACGGGGCGCTGGGTGTTGCGACCGAGGGCGGCGGTGGCGCGCGGATCGTCTTCAACGTGACGGCACAGGATGCGGCGAGTTTCCGCAAGTCGGAAGGGCAGATCGCGGCGATGCTGACGCGTGCGGTGGGGCGGGGGCAGCGGAGTTTGTGAGTGAAAATGAGGGGCAGGCCCCGCAGGCGAGGATAGAGACATGGCAGGATTTCATGAGGTGCGGTTTCCGTTGCGGGTGGCGCTGGGTACCAGCGGCGGGCCGGTGCGGCGGACGGATATCGTCAGCCTGTCCAACGGGCGGGAGAACCGCAACCGGCGCTGGCAGGATGCGCGGCGGCGTTATGATGCGGGATCGGGCGTGCGCTCGGTCGAGGATCTTTATGCGGTGCTCGCCTTCTTCGAGGCGCGGGCGGGGCAGTTTTACGGGTTTCGGTTTCATGATCCGGTGGATCATAAGTCCTGTGCGCCGGGTGGAACGATTGGCGCGAGCGACCAGCAAATCGGCACCGGCGATGGGGCGACGGCGGCGTTTCAGCTGGTGAAGCGCTATGCGGACGCCGGTGGCGAGACGGTGCGGACCATCGACAAGCCGGTGGCGGGCACGGTGGTGGTTTCCGTTGCGGGCGGTGTTCGGCCGGCGGGCGATTATACGGTGAATTCCGCGACGGGGGTCGTGACCTTCAAGCCTGGGAAAATTCCGGCTTCTGGCGTCATCCGGGCCGGCTACGAATTCGACGTGCCGGTGCGGTTCGATACGGACCGCATCGATATCGATCTCGCGCAGTTCAATGCCGGGCGCATTCCTTCCATTCCGCTTCTGGAGATCAAGCCATGAGGACGATCCCGAGCGGGCTTCAGGCCCATCTCGACGGGGAGGTGACGACGCTCTGCCATGCCTGGCGGGTGACGCGCCGCGACGGCGTGGTGATGGGCTTTACCGATCACGACCGCGATCTTTCGTTCGGCGGACTGGACTATCTGGCGGCGAGCGGTTTCGAGGCGAGCGAGGCGGAGGACGGCAACGGGCTTTCGGCCGAGGGCGGCGATGTTTCGGGCGGGTTTTCGGCCGACGCGGTTCGCGCGGAGGACCTTTCTGCGGGGCGGTATGACGGGGCGAAGGTCGAGGTCTATACGGTCAACTGGCAGGATCCGTCGCAGCGGTTGCTGCTGCGCACGGCGGAGCTGGGCGAGGTGCGGCGCGAGGGCGGGCTTTTTCGCGTGGAACTGCGGCGGCTGACGCATCGGCTGGATCAGGTGCATGGGCGCATCTACGGGCATCGCTGCGATGCGGTGCTGGGCGACAGCCGCTGCGGCAAGGATGTTTCGACCTCGGCATTCCGGGCGACCGCGACTGTGATCGCGGTGCTGGATGACATGCGGGTGCGGGTGAGCGGGCTTTCGGGCTTTGCCGACCGGTTCTTTCGCTATGGCGTGCTGACGTTTACCAGCGGCGCGGCCGAGGGGCTGACGGCGGATATCGAGGACCAGCGAAAGGCGGGCGGGGAGCTGACCTTCTGGCAGCCGGTGCCGGCGGGCGTCGCGGTCGGCGATACGATGTTGGTGACGGCGGGGTGCGATAAGCGCTTTTCCACCTGCAAGGCGAAGTTCGCCAATGCGCTGAATTTTCGCGGCTTTCCGCATATGCCGGGCAGCGACTTCACCTATGGCTATGCGGATGGCGAAACTGTGCATGACGGGAGGCCGCTTTATGAGTGAGGCTTTCGCAGAACGCGTCGTTGCCGTGGCGCGGGGCTTTATCGGCACGCCGTATCGCCATCAGGGATCGCTGAAAGGTGTCGGGTGCGATTGCCTGGGGCTGGTTCGCGGCGTGTGGCGGGAGCTTTATGGGGCGGAGCCGGAGGTGCCGGGGCCTTATGCGGCGGACTGGGCGGAGCGGGCGGGGGAGGAGCGGCTGCTTGCCGCGGCGGCGCGACATTGTGGCGGCGTGCTTCCGGTTTCGGCGCTTCGGCCGGGGGATCTTCTCATCTTTCGCTGGCGGGCGGGGGTGGCGGCGAAACATGCCGGCATCGCGGCGCCCGACGAGCGTTTCATCCATGCCTACGAGCAGGGGGCGGTGATCTCTTCGCCGCTCGTGCCTTCCTGGCGGCGGCGCATTGCCGGCGTCTTCCGCTTTCCAGAGATTGGCTGAGCCATGGCGACACTTCTTTTCCAGGCGGCGGGGGCCGCGCTTGGCGGGATTTTCGGCCCGTTCGGGGCAATCCTTGGGCGGGCAGTGGGCGCGCTTGCGGGATCGGCGGTCGACCGGTCGCTGATCAACGGCATGACGACGATTTCCGGCGCGCGGCTGAACGACGGGCGCGTGCCGGGCGCTGAAGAGGGCACGGCGATGAGCCGCGTCTATGGCACGGCGCGTGTCGGCGGCACGCTGCTCTGGGCGACGCGGTTCGAGGAAGAGGTTTCCGTCGAGCGCACCGGGGGCAAGGCGACGGGGCCGCGGGTCGAGACCTATAGTTACTTTGCGAATTTCGCCGTTGGGGTGTGCGAGGGGCCGATTGCCGGCATCCGGCGTGTGTTTGCGGACGGGCGGGAGATCGACCTGACGGGCATCGAGATGCGCGTGCATCGCGGCACGGCAAACCAGGCGCCCGATCCGTTGATCGAGGCCAAGCAGGGGGTGGGCAACACGCCGGCCTATCGGGGGCTCGCCTATGTCGTCTTCGAGCGGCTGCCGCTCGATATGTTCGGCAACCGCATTCCGATCCTGCAGTTCGAGGTGCTGCGGCCGGTGGGCTCGCTGGAAAGCAAGATCCGGGCGGTGACGGTCATTCCGGGGTCGAGCGAGCATGGCTACGATCCGCGGCTGGTGACGGAGAAGATCGCGTCCGGCAAGGGGCGCAACATCAACCGCAACACGCTGGTCGCGGCGACCGACTGGGTGGCGTCGATCGACGAGTTGCAGGCGCTTTGCCCCAACCTTGAGCGGGTCGGGCTGGTGGTCGCGTGGTTCGGCACGGAACTGAGGGCCGGGCAGTGCCGCATCGTGCCGGGCGTGGAGGTTTCCACGCGGCAGGACGAGAGCCGGCCTTGGGTGGTTTCCGGCATTGCGCGTGAGGATGCCTACGTCGTCACGCGCGTCAACGACCGGCCGGCCTATGGCGGCACGCCGTCGGATGCGAGCGTGATCGCGGCGATCCGGGACCTGAAGGCGCGCGGCATCGAGGTCTATCTCTATCCGTTCCTGATGATGGACGTGCCGATCGACAACGACCTGCCCGATCCCTATGGCGAGGCGCAGCAGGCGCCCTATCCCTGGCGCGGGCGCATCACCTGCCATCCGCCGTCCACCAACAAGACGGCGTCGGCGCGCGCGCAGGTCGAGGCCTTTGTGGGCAATGCCGATGCCGGCGACTTTGCCGTTTCGGGCGAGGAGATCACCGGGCCGCTCGGCGACGAGGGGTTTCGGCGGCTGGTGCTGCACTATGCACTGCTGGCGGAAGCGGCCGGCGGGGTGGACGGGTTCCTGATCGGCTCGGAAATGCGGGGCCTAAGCTGGCTGCGCGATGGCAGCGGGGATTTTCCCTTCGTCGAGGCGCTGGTCGACCTGGCGAGCGATGTGCGGGCGATCGTCGGTAGTGGCACGAAGATCACCTATGCGGCGGACTGGAGCGAATATTTCGGGCACCAGCCGGGCGATGGCAGCGGCGAGGTGCGGTATCATCTCGATCCGCTCTGGGCCTCGTCGGCCATCGATGCTGTCGGCATCGACAATTACATGCCGCTTTCCGATTGGCAGGATGCCGATACGCTGGCCGGCAATCCGGACGGGTTTCGCCATTCTGAGGACATGGCGGCGATGCGGGCGATGATCGCTTCCGGCGAGGGGTTCGACTGGTACTACCCCGATATGGACGCGCGCCGGGCGCGCGAGCGGGCGCCGATTTCGGACGGCATGGCGGGAAAGCCCTGGGTGTTCCGCTACAAGGACCTCGAAAACTGGTGGGGCAACCGGCATTACGAGCGCAGCCCCGGCGGCGCGGAACTGCCGGGCCATACGGCCTGGGTGCCGCGCTCCAAGCCGATCTGGTTCACCGAACTCGGCTGCCCGGCCACCGACAAGGGGGCGAACCAGCCGAATGTCTTCGTCGACCCGAAAAGCTCGGAGAACGCGCTGCCCTATCATTCCGGCGGCGCGCGCAACGATGCGGTGCAGCGCCGCTTCCTCGATGCGCACCATGGCTGGTGGCAGGGCAGCGGGCCGGAGGCGGGCATGGTCGATCCCGACCATATCTTCATCTGGACCTGGGACGCGCGGCCCTATCCGGCCTTTCCGGAGGATACGGCGCTGTGGTCGGACGGGCTCAACTGGCAGCGCGGGCACTGGCTGAACGCGCGGCTGGGGGCGGGCACGATTGCGGATGTGATTGCCGCCGTGCTGAAGGATCACGGATTTACGGATTTCGACGTCTCGGGTGTCGCGGGCGATCTCTCGGGCTTCGTGCAGGCGGACCAGACGTCGGCGCGCGGGCTGATCGAGCCGCTGATGGAGGCCTTCCAGATCGATGCGCTGGAGGCGAACGGCAAGCTCGTGTTCCGTTCAAGGCTGAAATCGGCGCTGCTGCCGGCGGAGATCGAGATCCTTGCCGAGCGGCCCGATGAGGCGCTGTTCGAGGAGAGCCGCGGGCATATCAGCGATTTTGCGGGCGAGGCGATCCTCGACCATTTCGATGGGGCGGGCAGCTATTCGCGGGTGACGGCGCGCTCGCGCCGCATGGCGGGCGGAAACGATCGCGTGCTGCGGCTGGCGCTGCCGGCGGTGCTGCATGCGGGAGCTGCTGCGGCAAGCGTCGAGACGGCGCTGCGCGACCAGCGGGCGGGGCAGCGGCGGGTGACATTTCGCCTGCCGCCGACGGCGCTTGCCGTGACGCCGGGCGATATCGTGCGGCTCGCCGACGGGCCGGACGGACGCTTTCTCATCACGGGTATTACCGATGGGCTGGTGCGTGAGGTGGAGGCGCGGGCGATCGCGGCGGGGGAAAGCCCGGCGCCGCTGCTCATCGAGGGCGCAAGCCGCCCGTCGAGCGGGGCGGGGCCGGGGGATGCGTTTACGCCGGAGGTCGTGTTCCTCGATTTGCCGATCCTCGGCTCCGGGACGGCGCAGGATTTTGCGCGCGTTGCCGCCTATGCGCAGCCCTGGCGCTCCATGGTCGTGTCGAGTTCCGAGGGCAGCGAAGGGTTTCGCAGCCGTGTGCGGCTGGAGCGGCCGGCGCGGATCGGGCGGCTGGTCGATCCGCTCGCCGTGGGCGTCGTCGGGCGGTTCGATCCGGACCGAGTGGTGGTGCTGGATCTTGCGGGCGGCGGGCTGGCCTCGGCGGAGACGCTTGCCATGTTGAACGGCGCCAACCGCATTGCGGTTCGCGGCGGGAACGGGGCTTGGGAAATCATCGGTTTTACCGGGGCGAGTGAGATTGCGCCGGGGCGCTGGCGTTTGACCGGCCTGTTGCGCGCACTTCATGGCACCGATGACGCCATGGCCTCCGGCCATGCGGCCGGGGCCGTGGTCGTGGTGCTGGACGATGCGGTCCGGCCGCTTGGGCTGGATGTCGAGGAGGTGGGGCGGCTTTCCAACTGGCTTGTCGAGGCGGTCGGTGGTTCGGGCGGGCAGGCGGGGCCTTTTGCCTTTGCCGGGGGCGAGCGGGCACTGACGCCGCTGGCGCCTGTGCATCTTCGCGGTCGGCGCGGGGCGGACGGCGTGGTGCGGCTGTCCTGGGTCCGGCGCGGGCGGATCGATTCGGATACCTGGCTTGCCGCCGAGATACCGCTCGACGAGCCGAGCGAGGCCTATCGCCTCGATATCCTCTCCGGCGAGACAGTGGTGCGCCGCGTCGAGACCGCGGGTCCTGCCTTCACCTACGCCGCCGTCACGGAACTTACCGATTTCGGCGCGCCGCAGACGACCCTGAGCATTCGCGTGCGCCAGCTTGGGCGCGCGGTGCCGCTCGGCCTTCCGGCGCGCGCCACCATCACCCTTTGAACGAAAGGAAAAAGCGATGAACGACGATCTGAAGGCCTGGTATCAGTCGCGTACCGTCTGGGGTGCGCTGATCGCGATAATCGCGTCGCTGGCCAACGCCGCGGGCCTTGAGGTGACGGCGGGCGACGAGGGGGAATTGGCCGATCTCGTGGTGTCGGCGGTGGGCACGATCGGTGGCCTGATCGCGCTCTACGGGCGGATTTCGGCGCGCCGGCGGGTGCGGTGATGGCGGCCGGATCGTCCACAGGGCATTCATTTGCCATTCAGCGAGGATCGTTTATTGCTTGCATCACAATGATCCGCACCTGAAAGTATGTTCATGGCATCGCCACTTCTCATAACCGCGCTTGCGGCCAGCCTGCTCCTTCCGGGGCCCGTCGAGACGGGAACCGCGCGGGATGTCGTCGCGGTGGCCGGCGATTGCAGCGCCGCGGCGGCGCAGGTGGTGGAGCAGACCGGAGGCGAGCTTCTCTCGGCGCAGCCGAAGGGCGACACCTGCGTGGTGACGGTGCTCGTGCCCGGCAAGGGCAATGCCCGCCCGCGCAAGGTGACCGTGCGCGTACCGATGTAAGGCCTCCAAAAGCCTTTCGCGATGGAATGAGATAGGAAAGAGGCCGAATGCGCATCCTGGTGGTCGAGGACGACGTCAACCTGAGCCGGCAGCTCAGCGAAGCCCTGAAGGAATCCGGCTACGTGGTGGACCAAGCCTTCGATGGCGAGGAAGGCCACTATCTCGGCGATACCGAGCCCTATGACGCCATCATCCTCGATATCGGCCTGCCGGAGATGGACGGCATCACCGTCCTCGAAAAATGGCGTGCCGACGGGAAAACCATGCCCGTCCTCATCCTCACCGCCCGCGACCGCTGGAGCGACAAGGTCTCTGGCATCGATGCGGGCGCCGACGACTATGTGGCTAAACCCTTCCATGTAGAGGAAGTTTTGGCCCGAATTCGGGCGCTCATTCGTCGTGCCGCGGGGCATGCGAGCCCGGACATCGTCTGCGGGCCGGTGCGGCTCGACACCAAGGGCTCCAAGGCGACGGTCAACGGCGAGACGCTGAAGCTGACCTCGCATGAATACCGGCTGCTCTCCTACCTCATGCACCATATGGGCGAGGTGGTGTCTCGCACGGAGCTGGTCGAGCACATGTACGACCAGGATTTCGATCGTGATTCCAACACGATCGAGGTTTTCGTCGGGCGCCTGCGCAAGAAGATCGGCGTCGACCTGATCGAGACCGTGCGCGGCCTCGGCTACCGGATGCAAGCCCCCGCCAATGGCAAATAACGCCAGGCGCTCCCGCTCGCTCACCTTCCGCGTTCTGCTTCTCGCCTCGCTCTGGGCGGCGGTCGCCCTCATCGTCATTGCCGTCGTCATCTCGACGCTCTACCGCCAGAGCGCGGAGAAGAGTTTTCGCGATCTTTTGCGCGCGCAGCTCTACAACGTCATCAATTCCGTTTCGACGGACGAGAATACCCGGCTTTCCGGCGCGCCGCAGCTCGGCGACCTTCGCTTCTTCCAGCCGCAATCGGGCTGGTACTGGATCGTTGAGCCGATCGGTGGCGCGCTGGCGACGGAGACGTTGACCTCTTCCTCGCTCGGAATCGGCAGCATCCCGATCCCCGATACGGACAGCATTCCCTTCGATACGCGCTACGAGCGTTTTTACACGACCATCGATTCCTTCGGGAACGAGGTGGAAGTGGGGGAGACGGAAGTGGTGCTGGACGGCGAGGGGCGCACGGCACGCTTTCGCGTCGTCGGCAACCGCGATGTGCTGGAGGCCGATATCGACGACTTTTCCGGCAGCCTCTACCTGGCGCTTGCCGGTTTCGGTTTCGGCAGCCTGCTCCTCAACGCGGCGGCGATCCTCATCGGCCTCAAACCGCTCGACCGGGCGCGCAAGGCGCTTGAGAAGATCCGGGCCGGCGAGAGCGAACAGCTCGACGGTGATTTTCCCCGTGAAATCCTGCCCTTGGCGAGCGAAGTGAATGCGCTGATCGACAGCAACCGGCGTATCGTCGAGCGGGCGCGCATGCAGGTCGGCAACCTAGCCCATTCGCTGAAGACGCCGATTGCCGTGCTGCTCAACGAAGCGCGCCTGCTGGCGGCCCCGCAGGGCGATCTCGTGCGCACGCAGGCGGAAGCCATGCAGAGCCAGGTGCAATCCTATCTCAACCGGGCGCGCATTGCCGCACAGCGTGAATCCGTGCTCGCCCGCACCGAGACGCTGCCGGTGCTGGAACGGCTGGTGCGCGTGATGCGGCGTCTCAATGTCGACAAGCAGTTTCCGCTCGGCGTCGATCCGCCCAATCTGGTGCTGGCGATGGAGCAGCAGGACGTCGAGGAAACCGTCGGCAACCTGCTCGAAAACGCCGCGCGTTATGCCCGCACCACCGTGGAGATCCGGGCCTTCGTCGCGCCGGCGGAGGTGCGTGGCAGCGACGACGCGCGCAAGAGCTGGATCGTCATCGAGGTCGAGGATGACGGGCCGGGGCTGGAGCCGGGCGAGATCCGCGAGGCGATGAAGCGCGGCAAGCGGCTCGACGAAAGCAAGCCGGGCACCGGGCTCGGCCTTTCGATCGTCAGCGAGATTGCGTCGGAGTACCAGGGAACCTTCGGGCTTTCGCGGGGTTCCGGCGGCGGTTTGCTGGCGCGCCTGGTGTTGCCGGCTGTCACAAAGGATGTTGCCTGAGACGGCGGACAATGCAACAAGGGAGGGGCTCGCGAATATGAGGATCGCGGGATGGACGAATTGCCGGGCGGCGTGCCGCCCCATGCGTGAAGAGAGACGGTTCCAGCGGATGAAGACGGGTTTGCGCGGCGCCTTTTTCCCTTTCCTTCTGGCAGCAGCGACGGTTTCGGGATGCACGACCACATCGGGTGGCAAGACGCAGACCGGCGGCACGGTGCCGGCGGGCGCGGGCGTGTACATCACCGCGCTGCAGGGCGGGCTCGTCAGCCGCAATGCCGCAGCCGGACTTTCCAAGGCCGACATGCAGCGGGCGCTCGAAGCTGAATACCGCGCGCTTGAAGCCGCACCCGGCGGACAGCCGGTCGTCTGGCAGGGCAAGGGCGTCAGCGGATCGGTGGTGGCGGCAGCGCCCTACCAGGTCGGCTCGCAGAACTGCCGGCAGTACAGCCACACGCTGACCGTCGACGGCCGCGACACCGCGACGCGCGGGGCGGCCTGCCGCAATGCGGACGGGGCCTGGACGCCGCTTTCCTGATAACGCTTTGACGGTTGCGGCGAAACGCCTCAAATTTGCGTCATTGTTCCCTGGGGAATTGGAAACGCCGGCGCGTTCCAGTATTTGATCTGTCATGCTTTTCTGGATTCTTGTCGCCATCCTGACGGCCGCGGTCGCCGCCGTCCTGCTCCTTCCCCTGCTGCGCCGCCCCGTGGCGGCTGCGGGCGACGACAGCCATGACGTGGAAGTCTATCGCGACCAGCTGGAAGAATTGAAGCGCGACCAGGCGACGGGCCTGATCGGCGCGACCGAGGCGGAGCTTGCGCGGGCGGAAGTGGCGCGTCGGCTGATCGCCGCCAGCAAGGCCGAAGCGAAGGACCGGGCAAGCCCGGCCGAGCGCCGCAACCTGATGGCGCAGGTCTTCGTGATCGTGATGCTACCGGCCATCGGGCTCTGTCTTTACATCGCGGGCGGGCGGCCGGATCTTCCGGCCCAGCCGCTCGCAGAGCGCCTGGCAAACCCCGGCAACGACATCAACATGCTGATCGCGCGCGCCGAAAACCATCTGGCGCGCAACCCGCAGGATGGGGCGGGGTGGGACCTGCTGGCGCCGATCTACTATCGCGGCGGGCGCATGGAGGATGCGGCGAACGCCTTCTCCCAGTCGATCCGCCTGCTTGGCGCCAGCCCGGAGCGGCTGGACGGTCACGCGGAAACGCTGATTGCGCTTGCGAACGGCATTGTGACCGCCGAGGCGCGCGTGCAGCTCGAACAATCGCTGAAGCTGAAGGCGGACAATCCGCGCGCAAAATATTACCTCGCGCTGGCGCTGGAGCAGGAAGGCAAGAAGCCGGAAGCCCGCGCCGCCTTCGAGGCTCTGGCGAAGGAAGCGCCGGCGGATGCGCCCTGGCTGCCGCTGGTCAACCGGCATATCGCATCCCTGGGGGAAAACCAGCTTGGCAATCCGACGGCGGACGACGTCGCGGCGGCGGAGGGCATGGCGACGGGCGACCGGCAGCAGATGATTGCCGGCATGGTCGAAAGCCTTGCGTCGAAACTTCAGGAAAATCCCGACAATTTCGAAGGATGGATGCGCATCATCCGTTCCTATGTTGTGCTGGATCAAAGGCCGAAGGCCGAGGCTGCTCTACAGACGGCGCTGAAAACCTTCCCGGCGGCGAGCGAGAACGGCAAACAGCTTCTGGCGCTGGCCAAGGACCTATCGATTTCGGCTGAGGGCGGCGGACAATGACACGCAAACAGAAACGCTTGGCGGTGATCGGCGGCGGGGTGGCCTTCCTGGTCGCGGCGGTGCTGCTCGTCATGTTCGCCTTCAGCCAGTCGATCGCCTATTTCTATGTGCCGGGCGATCTCGCCAAGGCCAATGTGCCGCCCGGCACGCGCATCCGGCTCGGCGGCCTCGTCGAGAACGGCACGGTGAAGCGCGGCGAGGGCTCGACCATCACCTTCACGGTGACGGACACGCTCTCCACGGTGCCGGTGACCTATACCGGCATCCTGCCCGACCTGTTTCGCGAGGGGCAGGGCGTGGTGGCGGAAGGCGCCTTCGGCGCGAACGGGCTGTTCGTCGCCGATACGGTGCTCGCCAAGCATGACGAGACCTATATGCCCAAGGACGTGGCGGACCGCCTGAAGGCGCAGGGCGTGGAACTCTCCGGCAAGGAAACGATCAAATGATCATCGAGCTTGGACACTATGCCCTGGTTCTGGCGCTGGCGACGGTGATCGTCCAGTCGGTTCTGCCGCTGATCGGCACCATCCGGGGCGACCGTTCGCTGATGGCGGTGGCGCCCGCCGCGGCCCTTGCCGGTTTCCTGCTGGTGCTCTTCTCCTTCTCGGTGCTGACCTTCGCCTATGTCGTCTCCGATTTTTCGGTGGCGAATGTCTGGGAGAATTCGCATTCGCTGAAGCCGATGATCTACAAGATCTCCGGTGTGTGGGGGAACCATGAGGGCTCGATGCTGCTCTGGCTGCTCATCCTCGTCTTCTTCAGCGCGCTGGTCGCCACCTTCGGCGCCAACCTGCCGGAGCGGCTGCGCGCCAATGTCTTGGCGGTGCAGGGCCTGATTTCGACTGCTTTCGCGCTGTTCATTCTTCTGACGTCCAATCCTTTTCTGCGGCTTTCCCCCGCGCCGGCCGAGGGGAAGGACCTGAATCCGGTGCTGCAGGATATCGGCCTCGCGATCCATCCGCCGCTGCTCTATCTCGGTTATGTCGGCTTCTCCGTCTGTTTCTCCTTCGCCATCGCGGCGCTGATCGACGGGCGGATCGATGCCGCCTGGGCGCGCTGGGTGCGGCCGTGGACGCTCGCCGCCTGGAGCTTCCTGACGGCGGGCATCGCGATGGGCTCCTACTGGGCCTATTATGAACTCGGCTGGGGCGGCTGGTGGTTCTGGGATCCGGTGGAGAATGCATCGTTCATTCCCTGGCTTGCCGGCACCGCGCTGCTGCACTCCGCGCTCGTCATGGAAAAGCGCGAGGCGCTGAAGATCTGGACGGTGCTGCTCGCCATCCTTACCTTCTCCATGTCGCTGCTCGGCACCTTCCTCGTGCGCTCCGGCGTGCTCACCTCGGTGCATGCTTTCGCGACGGACCCGACGCGCGGCGTTTTCATCCTGGCGATCCTCGTCTTCTTCATTGGCGGCGCGCTGTCGCTTTTCGCCTTCCGGGCCGCGACGTTGAAGGCCGGCGGGCTTTTCGCGCCGATTTCGCGCGAGGGCGCGCTTGTCCTCAACAACCTGATCCTCACGACCGCGGCGGCAACCGTTTTGACCGGCACGCTCTATCCGCTGGTGCTGGAAGCGCTGACGGGCGAGAAAATCTCCGTCGGCCCACCCTTCTTCAACCTGACCTTCGGCCTCTTGATGCTGCCGCTGCTGCTGGCGGTGCCGTTCGGGCCGCTGCTCGCGTGGAAGCGCGGTGATGTGCTTGCGGCAGGCCAACGGCTGTTTGCGGCGGTCGGCGTCGGGCTGCTGCTGGCGGCGGCGGTGGTCTATGCGCAGAATGGCGGGCCGGTACTGGCCTATTTCGGGCTTGCCATCGGCTTCTACATGATCGCCGGGGCGATCACCGATCTTTGGCTGCGCGCCGGTCTCGGCAAGGTGGCGCGCAATGTCGCCTTCCGCCGTTTCATCGGCCTGCCGGGCTCGGCCTTCGGGGCCGCACTCGCCCATATGGGTGTCGGCGTCATGGTGATCGGCGTCATCGCGGTGACGGCCTTCGAGACCGAACATGTCGTGGAGATGAAGCCCGGCATGCAGGTCGAGGCGGGCGGCTATGTGCTGACCTTCGACGGCATGCGCCGCGGGCAGGGGCCGAACTATTCCGAAGAATCGGGCCACTTCACGGTGGCGCGCGGCGGCGTGACGGTGACCGACGTCTGGTCCTCCAAGCGCCTCTATACCGCGCGCCGCATGCCGACGACGGAGGCGGGCATCCGCACCTTCGGCTTCAGCCAGCTCTATGTGTCGCTCGGCGATGCGATGGCGGACGGCGGCATCGTCGTGCGCGTCTGGTGGAAGCCGATGATCCTGTGCATCTGGCTCGGCGCGCTGATCATGATGGTGGGCGGCGTCGTTTCGCTCTGCGACCGGCGCCTGCGCGTCGGTGCGCCGCAGAAGGTGCGCAAGGTGAAGCCGGCGCTGGAGGCGGCGGAATGATGCGCCGCCTGCTGCTTGCCGCAGCGTTCCTGCTTGCGGCATTCCCAGCTTTTGCCGTCAATCCGGACGAGGTGCTTCCCGATCCGGCGCTGGAGGCGCGTGCGCGTGCGTTGTCTTCTCAGCTGCGCTGCATGGTCTGCCAGAACCAGTCGATCGACGATTCGAATGCCGAGCTCGCCCGCGACCTGCGCCTCCTCGTGCGCGAGCGGCTGAAGGACGGCGACAGCGACGAGGCGGTGATCAACTATGTCGTTTCGCGCTATGGCGAATTCGTGCTTTTGAACCCGCGCCTGCGTGGCGAAACGCTGCTGCTCTGGGGCGCGCCGATCGTGCTGTTCATCGCGGGGGCGGCGGCGATGGTGCTGTTCGTGCGCAAGCGCGGCGGCAAGCCGACGGGCACGCCGCTTTCCGAGGCGGAAAAGGCCGAGCTCGAACGCGCACTTAAGCGCGACTAGAGCATTTCCGCTTTTCTTCGAATCGCGAAAACGCCCTACCTCTTTTTTTCGCGCAATTCCGGACGCAAAACCGCGTTCCGCACTTTTGCTGGAATTGCTTTGACCCGGAATTCTCCAACATTACGAAAAATTCATGCTGCGGATAGTGCGCCGTAATGTGCGCGAGCCTATCTCTTCTCCATCGGCTGCCGAACGCGGCCATGAAGTGAGAGAAAAGGTGCAAAGAATGTCCAAGATTTCAGCATTCCGTCCCAACCTCAAGACCGTACTGAAGACGACCACCGTCGCCGGACTTGCGGCCGTGATGCTCGCGACCGGCATTCCCGCCCGCGTTACCGAGAGTTTTGCCGAGGCTGTTTCCGTGCAGGCGCCGCAGGTCGCGAGCTTCGCCGACGTCGTCCAGGCCGTCTCGCCGGCCGTGGTTTCCGTTCGCGTCCAGTCAGATATCAAGCCGGCTTCCGATGAGGGCGGCAACAACTTTAGCTTCAATTTCGGCGGTCGCGATCTCGACGAGCTGCCGGACAACCACCCGCTGAAGCGCTTCTTCCGCGAGTTCGGCGGCCAGGACGGCTTCCGCGGCGACCGCGGCCCGGATCGCCGCTTCGGCGATCGTCGTGACCGCAAGCCGCACCTGCGCCCGACCTCGCAGGGTTCCGGCTTCTTCATCTCCGAAGACGGCTATATCGTCACCAACAACCACGTCGTCAATGACGGTTCGGCCTTCACCGTCGTCATGAACGACGGCACCGAACTCGATGCCAAGCTGATCGGCAAGGACAGCCGCACTGACCTCGCCGTGCTGAAGGTCGACGACAAGGACAAGCGCAAGTTCACCTATGTGAGCTTCGCCGATGACAGCCAGATCCGCGTCGGCGACTGGGTCGTCGCTGTCGGCAACCCGTTCGGCCTCGGCGGCACGGTAACGGCCGGCATCATCTCGGCCCGCGGCCGCGATATCGGCTCTGGCCCCTATGACGACTACCTCCAGGTAGACGCCGCCGTGAACCGCGGCAATTCGGGCGGCCCGACCTTCAACCTCAACGGCCAGGTCGTCGGCATCAACACCGCGATCTTCTCGCCGTCGGGCGGCAATGTCGGCATCGCCTTCGCCATTCCGGCTTCGGTCGCCAAGGGCGTCGTCGCCGACCTGATGAAGGACGGCAAGGTCGACCGCGGCTGGCTCGGCGTGCAGATCCAGCCGGTGAGCCGCGACATCGCCGACTCGCTCGGCCTCGCGGACGCCGCCGGTGCCCTCGTCGTCGAGCCGCAGACGGACTCGCCCGGCGCCAAGGCCGGCATCCAGAAGGGCGACGTGATCACGGCGCTCGACGGCGAGCCGGTCAAGGACCCGCGTGACCTCGCCCGCCGTGTCGCCGACATGTCGCCCGGTACCAAGGTCGACGTTTCGGTCTGGCGTGATGGCAAGGCGCAGAACGTCTCGGTCGAGATCGGCACGCTTGCCGGCGAGCAGATCCAGGCCGCGACCGGCACCACCGAGGAAGCCGAACCGGAAGCCCCTGCCAGCGAGCAGGCGCTTGCCGATCTCGGCATCACGGTCACCCCGGACGACAAGGGCCTGACGGTCTCCGCCGTCGACCCGGACTCCGACGCCAGCGACCGCGGCCTGAAGGAAGGCGACCGCATCACCTCCGTCAACAACCAGGCCGTGAAGTCTGCCGACGACGTGGTGAAGGTCATCAACAACGCCCGCAAGGATGGCCGCTCCAAGGCGCTGTTCCAGGTCGAGACCAATGACGGCAGCCGCTTCCTGGCGCTGCCGATCGACCAGGGCTGAACGGCTCCGTCAACGCGATCCACGGCGCCGCGAAATCGCAAGGTTTCGCGGCGCTGCCGCATCGGGGTTTCGCGCGTCTAGCCAAGTCCCGCTGAACATGCTGTAAGGTCCGGACGATGAAGATATTGATTGTGGAAGACGATCTGGAGGCGGCCGCCTATCTCTCGAAGGCCTTCCGCGAGGCGGGCATCGTGCTCGACCATGCGAGCGACGGCGAGAGCGGCCTCTTCCTCGCCACCGAAAACGGCTATGACGTGCTGGTCATCGACCGTATGCTGCCGCGCCGTGACGGCCTTTCGGTCATCTCCGAGCTGCGCCGCCGCAACATCCACACGCCCGTGCTGATCCTCTCGGCGCTTGGCCAGGTCGACGACCGGGTGACCGGGCTTCGCGCCGGCGGCGACGATTACCTGCCGAAACCCTATGCCTTCAGCGAGCTTCTCGCCCGTGTCGAAGTGCTCGGCCGCCGCAAGGGCACGCCGGAGCAGGACATGGTGTACCGCGTCGGCGACCTGGAGCTCGACCGGCTCTCCCACACCGTCAAGCGCGCCGGCAAGGAGATCCTGCTCCAGCCGCGCGAATTCCGTTTGCTCGAATATCTGATGAAGAATGCCGGCCAGGTGGTGACGCGCACCATGCTGCTGGAAAATGTCTGGGACTATCATTTCGACCCGCAGACCAATGTCATCGACGTTCATGTCTCGCGGCTGCGCTCGAAGATCGAGAAGGATTTCGACCAGCCGTTGCTGCGCACGGTGCGCGGCGCCGGATACATGATGAAGGACGAGGCGGCGGGCTGACCTCATGCATCGGATGCTCGGCCGGCTGACCGCTCTCTACCGAACCACGGCGGTGCGCCTTTCCGCGGTATATCTGCTGCTGTTTGCCACCTGCGCGGCCTTCCTCGTCTTCTACGTCTCCTCCATGTCGGAAAACCTGCTGCAGCAGCAGATGCGCGAGGCGGTGGCGCAGGAGACCGAACAGATCGAGCGCGTCTTCGACAACAATGGCATGAACGGCCTGCTGCGCACGCTGGAGCGGCGCTCCCGCCAGCCGGGCGCCAATCTCTACGTCATCGCCAGCCCGACGGGCGAGGTGCTGGCCGGCAACGTGGCTTCGCTGCAACCGGGCGTGCTGGACACCGAGGGCTGGACGGAGACGCCGTTCCGCTATCAGCGCTATCAGGAGGAGGCGCGCGGCAACAACCGCCCCATGGCCTATGCGCAGGTGAGCGTGCTGTCCAACGGGCTTCGCGTGCTCGTCGGCCGCGACCTCGGCGAGCCGGAGAATTTCCGCAACCTTGTGCGCCAGGCGCTGATGGTGGCGCTCGGCGTCATGGGCGTCGGCGCGCTCGCCATCTGGTATCTCATCGGCCGCAATGCGCTGAAGCGCATGGACCGCATGTCCGGCGCCAGCCAGCGCATCATGGCGGGCGACCTCTCGCAGCGCTTGCCGACGAGCGGTTCCGGCGACGAGTTTGACCGCCTGTCCGAATCGCTCAACACCATGCTCGGCCGCATCGAGAAGCTGAACGAGGGCCTGAAGCAGGTTTCCGACAATATCGCGCACGACCTGAAGACGCCGCTGACGCGGCTGCGCAACAAGGCGGAGGCGGCGCTTGCCGGCGGCGAGAAGACCGATCACCGCACGGCGCTGGAGGAGATGATCACCGAATCCGACCAGCTCATCCGCACCTTCAATGCGCTCTTGATGATCTCCCGCGTCGAGGCCGGCCAGGCGCCGGCGGAAATGAGCGCCATCGACATCAGCGGCATCGCGCACGACAGCGCCGAACTCTACGAGCCGGTGGCCGAGGATTGCGGGTTGAAGCTCGTGACGGAGATTGCCGACGGTATCGAGATCAAGGGCAATCGCGAACTCGTCGGCCAGGCGCTCGGCAACCTCATCGACAATGCGGTGAAATATGCCGAGGGCAGCGGCGGCGAGCCGGAAATCCGCATTTCGCTTGCGCTGCGGGAGGGCGACGTCGTGCTCTCGGTTTCCGACAGTGGCCCTGGCGTGCCGGAGGAGAAGCGCGACGATGTGGTGAAGCGCTTCGTGCGCCTCGATGCCAGCCGCTCGAAGCCCGGCACCGGCCTCGGCCTGTCGCTCGCCGTCGCCGTCATGGAGATGCATCACGGTAGGCTGGAGCTCGATTCCACCCATCCAGAGCGGGAAAACAATCGGGGGCTGACGGTCCGCATGGTTTTCCCCGTCGTTATGGACTGATACAGCTCTTCGGCAACGAGCGAGCAAAAGCTCTTGCTGAGGAGACATCATGAGCGCAACGGAAACGACGCGGTTTTCCGATCTTTCGACCAGCCCGATTCGGCCTTTGAGCCAGGCGGAGGTCAAGTCGGTGCTCTCCGATCTCAAGGATTGGGGCAGGGACCACGCCGCCATCGCCAAGCTCCTCGGTGAGGACGGGCCGCTCAAGGACTTCATCATCGCGGCCTTTTCCCTCTCGCCCTATCTGCGCGACACCGCGCGCATCGACCCCGGCCTGCTCGTCCGCGCGCTCGAAGATCCGATCCTGCCCGCCATCGACGCCGCGATCGATCGTGCGCGAAACGCCTGGCAGCCGGCCGGCGAGGTGACGGAAGCCGTGCTGATGACCCGGCTGCGCGTCGCCAAGCGCGAGGTCGCCTTCCTCACCGCGCTCGCCGACCTTGCCCGCATTTTCGACGCGCGCCGGACGACTGCGCTGCTGACCGACCTTGCGACCGCGGCAACCTCCGCCGCCATCGACCATCTCCTCCTGTCGGCGCATGACAGCGGCAAGCTGAAGCTGCCCGATCCCGCGCATCCGAGCGAAAGATCGGGCCTCATCGTGCTCGGCATGGGCAAGCTCGGTGCCTCGGAACTCAACTATTCCTCCGATATCGACCTCGTCATCTTCTTCGATCCGATGGCGCAGATCGCGGTCGATGCGAACGAAGCCGTCGAGACCTTTTCCCGCCTCGTGCGCCGGCTGATCCGCATCATGCAGGAGCGCACCGGCGACGGTTACGTCTTCCGCACCGACCTGCGCCTCCGGCCCGATCCGGGCGCGACGCCGCTTGCCATCTCGGTCGATTCGGCCATGCTCTATTACGAGGGCAGGGGGCAGAACTGGGAGCGCGCCGCCTTCATCAAGGCGCGGCCGATCGCCGGCGACATCAAGGCCGGCGAGGCCTTCCTCAAGGACCTCGTGCCCTTCGTCTTCCGCAAATATCTCGACTACGCGGCGATTGCCGACATCCATTCGATCAAGCGGCAGATCCATGTGCACAAGGGCCATGGCGAGATCGCGGTGAAGGGCCACAACGTCAAGCTCGGCCGCGGCGGCATCCGCGAGATCGAGTTTTTCGTGCAGACCCAGCAGCTGATCGCCGGCGGCCGCGTGCCGGCGCTCAGGCTGCGCGCCACCGAGCCGATGCTTTCGGAACTGGCGAAGGCCAACTGGATCGACGAGGCGACGGCCGGGGAACTGACCGAAGCCTACTGGTTCCTGCGCGATGTCGAGCATCGCATCCAGATGGTCCGCGACGAGCAGACGCATCTCCTGCCGGAAACGGAAGCCGAGCTGAAGCGCATCGCCTTCATGCTGGGGTTCGAGGACACGGCCGGCTTTTCCGCAAAACTCGTTTCGGTGCTGAAGACCGTCGAGCGGCGTTATGCGGCGCTGTTCGAGCAGGAGGCGAAACTCTCGTCGGAGACCGGCAATCTCGTCTTCACCGGCCAGAAGGACGATCCGGATACGCTGGAGACGCTGAAGCGTCTCGGCTTCGAGCGCCCCGCCGACATTTCCCGCACCATCCGCACCTGGCACTACGGCCGATACCGCGCCACCCAGTCCGTCGAGGCGCGCGAGCGGCTGACGGAGCTGACGCCGCAGCTGCTCAGCGTCTTCGGCGAGAGCAAGCGGGCGGACGAGGCGCTGCTGCGCTTCGACAGTTTCATCTCCGGCCTGCCCGCGGGCATCCAGCTCTTCTCGCTGCTCGGCAACAATCCGGCGCTGCTTTCCCTCATCGTCAACATCATGTCGTCGGCGCCACGGCTTGCCGAGGTGATCGCGGCAAAACCCCATGTCTTCGACGGCATGCTCGACCCGAGCCTGCTCGCCGAACTGCCGACGCGCGCCTACCTGTCCGAGCGCATCGATGGTTTCGTCTCCGGCGCCCGGCACTATGAGGAAATCCTCGACCGCCTGCGCATCATCGCCGCCGAACAGCGCTTCCTGATTGGCATCCGGCTCCTGACCGGGGCGATCACCGGCAGGCAGGCCGCCCGCGCCTTGACCCATGTCGCGGACCTCATCGTCGCCGCCGCGCTGAAGGCCGTGCTGGAGGAAATCGAGGCGGCGCATGGCAAATTCCCCGGCGGGCGCGTGGCGCTGGTCGGCATGGGCAAGCTCGGCAGTTTCGAGCTGACCGCCGGCTCCGACATCGACCTCATCCTGCTCTACGACCACGACGGCGACGCCTTCGAATCGGACGGCGCCAAGCCGCTCGACAACATCAAATATTTTACCCGCATCACACAGCGGCTGATCGCGGCGCTCTCTGCCCCGACGGCAGAAGGCGTGCTCTATGAGGTCGACATGCGGCTGCGCCCCTCCGGCAACAAAGGCCCGGTCGCGACCCGCATCACCTCCTTTGCCAAATACCAGATGGAGGAGGCCTGGACCTGGGAGCACATGGCGCTGACCCGCGCCCGCGTGCTCTCAGGCGACGAGAGCCTTGCGGCGGAGGCGCAGGCGATTTTCGCCTCCGTGCTCGGGCGCAAGCGCGAGGTCGGAAAGATCGCCAAGGACGTCGCCGAAATGCGCACGCTCATCGACCAGGAAAAGCCGCCGAAGGACATCTGGGACTTGAAGCTCATCGCGGGCGGGCTGATCGACATCGAGTTCATCGCCCAGTTCCTGGCGCTCGTCGCGCCGGCGAAGGGCGCGACCCAGCCGGACAAGGTGCTGCCGACGGCCGATGCGCTGGCGCTGCTAGGTGCCGAAATGATGGACCCCAACGACCTCGACACGGTGCAAAAGGCGCTGACACTCTATACGGAGATCTCGCAGATCGTGCGTCTCTGCATCGACGGCGGCTTCGACCCCAAGGAAGCCCCCGCCGGCCTCATCGACCTCGTCTGCCGCGCCGGCGACTGCCCGGACCTGCGCACGCTGGAAGCCGAAATCCGCCGGCTGTCCAAGGCGGTGCGCAAGATCTTCCAGGCGACGGTCAAGGGCTGACCGCCGCGGTCTTCAAGCCGCCACGAGATGCAGCGCCGCCAGGCGTTCCCGGTCGGGGATGCGCACGGAGATGATCGTGCCCTTGCCTTCCAGCGAGCGGATGCGCATGGCGCCGCCATGCAGGTGGGCAAGGGAGCGGGAGATGGCGAGGCCGAGGCCGGAGCCGCCCTTGCTCTTGGCGTACTGGCTCTGCACCTGCTCGAAGGGCTGGCCGATCTTCTGGAGCGCGGATTTCGGGATGCCGATGCCGGTATCCGCGATGGTGAGCGTCACCGCGCCATCCACCCGGCGCGCCCGCACTTCCACCTCGCCGCCGGCATTGGTGAACTTCATGGCGTTCGACAGGAGGTTCAGCAGGATCTGTTTCATGGCGCGCCGATCGGCGACCGTCAGCAGGTTGTCCGGATAGGCCTGGCGCACCTGGATCTGCTTCTTCTCCGCCTGCAACATGGTGAGGCGCAGGGTCTCCTCGATCAAGGGCGCCAGGTCGATCGTCTCGCAGCTCACGCGCATATGGCCGGCCTCGATCTTCGACATGTCGAGGATATCGCTGATGACGTTCAGGAGGTGTTTGCCGCTTTCGTGGATGTCGCGGGAATATTCGCGGTACTTGTCCGAGCCGATCGGGCCGAACATCTGGTTTTGCAGGATTTCGGAAAAGCCGAGGATGGCGTTGAGCGGCGTGCGCAGCTCATGCGACATGTTGGCGAGGAATTCGGATTTGGCGCGGTTCGCCGCCTCGGCGCGTTCCTTTTCCGCCTGGTAATTGGCGTTGGCGACGGAGAGCTCCGACTTCTGCCGCTCCAGCTTGGCGCGGGAGGCCGAAAGGTCGCCGATGGTCGCCATCAGCCGGCGCTCGGATTCGCGCAGGCGCACCTGGTGGCGCTTCATCATGGTAATATCGGTGCCGACGGAGACGAGGCCGCCGTCGCGCGTGCGCCGCTCGTTGATCTGCAGCCAACGCTCGTCGGCAAGCTGCACTTCGCTGGTCTGCGAGGCGCCGGTGCCATCCGCATCGGCGATGCGCCGCTCGATGACCGGGCGGGCGGCAGCAGCATGCACCGCCGCGCGCTCGGTGCCGGGCACCAGCACGTCGTCGGGAAGGCCGTAGGCCTGCTGGTAATGCGCATTGCACATGACGAGCCGGTCGCTCTTGTCCCACAGAACGAAGGCTTCGGACGTGCATTCGATGGCGTCGGCCAGCCGCTGGTCGGCTTCCTGATAACGCTGGGCGAGGCGATGCTGCTCGGTCACGTCCATGGCGATGCCGATCATGTGCATGCGGCCGGAGGCCATGCGGATGAGCTGGGCGCGGGCGCGCAGCCAAACGTAATGCCCCTCGGCATGACGCATGCGAAACACCTGATCGACCTGCTTGGCCTCGCCACGGGCGACCGCACGCGCGACCTGGTAAATGCCGTCGTCGTCGGGATGCATCAGGCGCGCAGCATCGCCGAAGGACAGCACGCTGTCGCGCGCCGGCATGCCGAGCATTTCATACATGGAGCGCGACCAGAACAGCCGTCGGCTGGTGAGGTCGAAATCCCACAGGCCGCAGCGGCCGCGGGCAAGCGCAGTCTCGACGCGCAGGTTGGATTCCGCGAAGATCGCATCCGCATCGCGGGCGCGCTTCGCCTGGATGTAATAGGCGTAGAGGATGACGAGCAGGATCGCCGAAATGCCGGAGAACAGCGTGACGTTCAGCGCCACCTCGTCGCGCCAGAACACCGCGAGCTGCCCCAGCGGATTGGCGACGATGATGAAGCCGCCCTTCTTGGGCATCTGCACGAGCGAGGCGTAATATTCGTCGCCGCCGATGCGGGCGCGGAAGACGCCGGCCTGCTCGCCGAAATACTGGCTCGCCGCAAGCTCGGGCGAGAAGCGCGCGAGCGACTGACCCACATACTGCGCCGCCGCAAGCGAGGCGCCGAAGACATGGCCCTTCTCTTCGACGAACAGCACCAGCCCGCCCGGCTGCATGCGATCCTGCGGCAGGTTGAGGGTGAGCGCCGCCTCGACCGCCATGCGGTCGGACTTTGCGAGGCTGTCGGCCATGCGGCCGGAGAAGACGGCGCCGACGGCCAGGGCCGTCAGCGAGGTCGTGTCGCGTACGCTCGTGTCCATCCGGTCGTGCTCGACCAGGATGCCGACCATGCGCGAGATGGCCACCACGAACAGGAAGGCGATGATCAGGATCGGTATCGACCGCTTCAGCACGGGCTCGGCCCGTGTCAGATGCCGTGCGGCAGGTCCGGCGAATATCTTCGCCTGCCCCGTCAGTTCATCTTCCCAGGCCGCCATTCCCGGAAATTTGAGACGAGTCCACCCGCCGGCTGCGCGTCCTCGTTGCGCGTCCGCCATAGTCTTAAACCTTGTACCTTTTCGTGATTCGGCGCGCCGCTCGCCCGAATCTACCCTAATGAATCAATTGTGATTCCGCTTGTCCAGAGGAAAGGGTTAAAGTTTTTTAACCATTTCTTATGGTTGGGATTTTGCATTTGCCGAAGGAGTGTCCGTGCCGGGTTCGGCGGCGATTGTCCGGCGCGGACCGGCCTCCGTCTCCCGCCATTCCTTCAGCATCGCCGCGCGCCTGCGCGGAAAGCGCTCCTCCAGCATGGCGAGCGCCAGCATCCGCTCCGTGCGAAAATGCCGGTAGCCCTGCCGCGATTCGCACCAGGCAACCAGCATCCGCGTGTCCTCGAAATAGCCGAGCGCCACCGGCCAGATGGTCCGCTCCGAAAGCGCGCCGACACTGTCGGCATAGGAGAGCCGCAGCTTCCGCTCCCGCCGGATCGCCGTGCGGATCAGGGCAAGATCGACGATTTCGCTGTCGACGATGCGCCGCGGCCCGACCAGCAGCGCCGTATTCTCCAGCTCCTCGCGCAATTCCGCCGGCAGCACCGCGGAAATCTTGGCAAGCGCGTCCGTCGCGGCCTTCGTCACGGGGGCGTCGGCGAATTTTTGCACCCAGCGGAAACCGAGCATCAAGGCTTCCAGTTCGCCCTGCGAGAACATCAGGGGCGGGAGCATGAAGCCGGGGCGCAGGATGTAGCCGACACCGGGTTCTCCCTCGATATCGGCACCCTGCGCCTGGAGCGAGGCGATGTCGCGGTAGAGCGTCCGGATGCTGATGCCGAGTTCTCCGGCAAGCGTGGCACCGCTCACCGCATGGCGGTGGCGTCTTAGGACCTGGAGGAGAGCGAGCAGTCTTTCGGATCGGGCCATGGCAACATACTGCCAGTTTTTGGCAGCGGTGTCGCCTAAAGATTATCCCGTCAACGCAAACAAAGGACGATCCCCATGACGGCTCCCAATCTCCTCATCCTCTACGTCGAAGACGCAGCAGCAAGCGGCCTGTTTTACGAAAAGCTGTTTGCCCATGCGCCGGTGGCGCAGTCCCCGGGCTTTGTCGCATTCCGGTTCGAGAACGGCCTTGGCCTCGGCCTGTGGTCAACCAGTTCCTCGGAATTCGTTTCCTCGGGCACCGGACACCGCAGCGAAATCGCCATCGTCGCGGAGGACAATGCGTCCATCGACCGGCTTCACGACGAATGGCGCGCGGCCGATGTCGCGATCGAGCAGCCGCCGTTCAATGCGGTCTTCGGCCGCACCTTCGTCGCGCTCGATCCGGATGGTCACCGCATCCGCGTCTGCCCGCCGGCCAATTAACCGAGGAGATTAACCCTTCAGCATGCGCTCCACGATGTCCGAGACGTCTGACGACAGCTTTTCGCCTGCGGCAATGCTGCGCAGCGCGTTGCGGGCGTGGTCGGAGCGCACTTCCTCCAGCGCGCGCCAGGAGCGCATGGAGGTGAGAATGCGGGCGGCGAGCTGCGGGTTCTTCGGGTCGATTTCCAGGATCTGCTCGGCGAGGAACCGGTAGCCGGCGCCGTCCGCCCGGTTGAAGCCGGTGGGGTTGGAGAAGGCGAAGGTGCCGACAAGCGCGCGCATGCGGTTCGGGTTCGTCTTGTTGAAAAGCGGGCTTTCCATCAGCGCCTTGACGCGCTCCAGCGCACCATCGCCCGGAATGGTCGACTGGATGGAGAACCACTTGTCGATGACCAGAGCGTTGTCGGCAAAGCGCGCGCGGAAGGTTTCGAGCGCTGCCGCCGTCTCCGACGCATCCGGGAAGCGGTGGGCGAGCACGGTAAGGGCTGCGCTGAGGTCCGTCATGTTGTCGGCCGCCGCGAAAGCTTCCACGGCGCGGGCCGGCGTGCCGTCGGCGACGGCGAGATAGGCGAGAGCGGCATTGCGCAGCGCCCGGTGGCCGGCGCCTTCCGCATCCGGCATGAAGGCACCTTCGATGCGGTGGCGCTCGAAGAGGTCGGCGAAGACGGCGGGATCGCGGTTCGCCACGAAGGCGAGCACGGCCTCGCGGCCGGAGCGGATGGCGTCCGGATCATTGTTGCTGCCGAGCTCGCGCGCGATGTCGGATTCGGACGGTAGCGCGAGCGCCTGCGCCCGGAAGGCGGGCTCCAGCGTCTCGTCGCCAGCAATGGCAATCAACGTGTCGGCAAGAACCGGGTTCGTCTCGACCGACGTGCCGGCGCGCGCCTTGCGTGCCGCGTCCACGAGGTTCGGAAGCGCCAGGTCGTTCAGCGCCTGCCAGCGGGCGAAGAGATCGCTGTCATGGCGCGCGATATGGGCGAGGTCGGCGGGCGCCTGCTCGAAATGCAGGTTGATCGGCGCCGAAAAACTGCGGTTGAGCGAAACGACCGGACGCGAGGTAACGCCGGAGAAGGTCACCGTTTGGCGGCGTTCCTTGAGGTGCAGCACGTCGCCGGTCACCTCGGCGCCGCTGGTGGCGGGCGTCACCTCCGAGCCATCGGCGGAGATCAGGCCGAAGCGCAGCGGAATGTGCATCGGCTCCTTCGTGCTCTGGCCCGGCGTCGGCGGGATCATCTGTTCCAGCGACAGCGTGAATTCGCCCTTGCCCTGGTCGTAGCTCGACGAGATGCTGACCAGCGGCGTGCCGGCCTGATGGTACCAGAGCGAGAACTGCGTGAGGTCGACGCCGTTCGCCTCCTCGAAGCATTTGACGAAATCCTCGATCGTCGCGGCATCGCCGTCATGACGTTCGAAATAGAGGTCCATGCCCTTCTTGAAGCCGTCCCGGCCGACGATGGTCGCGATCATGCGCGTCACCTCGGAGCCCTTTTCGTAGACGGTCGTCGTATAGAAGTTGTTGATTTCGCGGTATTTCGTCGGGCGCACCGGATGGGCGAGGGGGCCGGCATCCTCGGGGAACTGCTCCGACTTCAGGTGCCTCACTTCCGCGATGCGCTTGACCGCGCGCGAACGCTGGTCGGCGGAGAATTCGTGGTCGCGATAGACCGTCAGGCCTTCCTTCAGGCACAGCTGGAACCAGTCGCGGCAGGTGACGCGGTTGCCGGTCCAGTTGTGGAAATATTCGTGCGCGATGATCGCCTCGATATTCGCATAGTCTTGGTCGGTCGCGATTTCCGGGTCGGCAAGCACGTATTTGTCGTTGAAGACGTTGAGCCCCTTGTTCTCCATGGCGCCCATGTTGAAGTCGGAGACGGCGACGATCATGAAGATGTCGAGGTCGTATTCGCGGCCGAACACCTCCTCGTCCCACTTCATCGAGCGCTTCAGCGCGTCCATGGCATAGGCCGCGCGCGGCTCCTTGCCATGCTCGACATAGATCTTCAGCGTCACCTCACGGCCGGACAGCGTGGTGAACGTGTCTTCCACGACGCCGAGATCGCCGGCGACCAGCGCGAATAGGTACGAAGGCTTGGGATGCGGATCGAACCAGGCGGCGAAATGTTTGCCTTCGCCGTAACCGGCACCGCCCAAAAAGTTGCCGTTAGACAAGAGCAGCGGGCAGCTCGCCTTGTCGGCGATGATGTTGACCGTATAGACCGCCAGCACGTCCGGCCGGTCGGGGAAATAGGTGATGCGGCGGAAACCTTCCGCCTCGCACTGGGTGCAGTAGACGCCGTTCGTGCGGTAGAGGCCCATCAGCTGGGTGTTGGCCTCCGGATTGATCATCGTGGTGATGGTGATCTCGAAGGGTTCCGTCGCCGGCAGGTCGCGGATGGTCAGGCTATCCGGCGTCGCGTCGTAGCGCGCGGCATCCAGCTCCATCTGGTCGAACAGCAGGCCGGTCATGACGAGCTCGTCGCCGTCGAGAACCAGCGGTGCCGCAAGATCGGCGCCTTCGCGGCGATGGAAGATCAGCCGCGCCTCGACCTTGGTCTCCGTCGGATCCAGTTCGAAGGTCAAATCGACGCGCTCGAGAACAAAGTCGGTCTGGCGATAATCTGCCAGATGAATGATCCGGCCGTTCTCTGTCCGCATGGATATGTCCTGCATTTTTGCCGTCCGGCCCGAATCGTTCTGTACAACGCTACGGACTACAAGGACGGTCTGCCCCCAGTTCCATGGATAGATATGCTTATTCGCTTAACATCTCATTTCCAGCCGACCCCCATTCACAATTTTGTGCCTTGTTGGCACAGAAGGTCCGGCTTGCGCCGGATCGCTGGGTTCCGATCAAAAATATCCGCGACGCATCACCAGAATTGATCCCATCCGGCGGCCAATCCCGCTAGACTTGCAATCCTCTGTATCGGTTCTCCGGTCTCTCTCAACGCCTGATGCCACGGCCAGCCGGTCGTGACGAGTTCCCTATGGACATGCCATACCCGAACCCCATGCGGGGCATTTTCCTCAAGGTTACCTCCGTGGTGATCTTCCTCTGCATGTCCACGCTCATCAAGGCGGCCGGCAAGGATCTTCCGGCCGGGCAGATCACCTTCCTGCGCTCCGCCTTCGCCATGGTGCCGATCATCGTCTTCCTGGCAGCGCAGGGCCAGTTGCGTGGAGCGTTTCGCACCAACGACATTTTCGGTCATTTCAAGCGCGGCATCATCGGCATCCTCTCCATGGGCTTCGGCTTCTACGGCCTCGTGCACCTGCCGCTGCCGGAATCGATCGCGCTCGGTTATGCGCTGCCGCTCGTCACCGTGGTCATCGCCGCCGTCTTCCTCAAGGAGAAGGTCGGCATCTATCGCTGGTCAGCCGTTCTCGTAGGGCTGGTGGGTGTGGCCATCATCAGCTGGCCGCGCCTGACGCTGTTTCGCGATGGCGGCTTCGGCTCGTCGGAGGCGATGGGCGCGCTCGCCATGCTGGCCTTCGCTGTGCTCGGCTCCATTGCCATGGTTCTGGTGCGAAAGCTCGTGCAGACCGAACGAACGCCGACCATCGTGCTCTATTTCTCGCTGTTCGCGTCGATCTTCTCGCTCGGCACGCTGCCATTCGGCTGGGCCGAGCTGAGCTGGCAGGCGCTCGGCCTGATGGCGCTTGCCGGCTTCTGCGGCGGGATCGCGCAGATCATGCTGACGCAGAGCTATCGTTATGCGGATGTCTCCACCATTGCGCCGTTCGAATATACCTCGATCGTGCTCGGCCTGATCATCGGCTATTTCCTGTTCGGCGACGTGCCGACCGGCACGATGCTGACGGGCACCGCCATCGTCGTCGTCGCCGGCATCTTCGTGATCCTGCGCGAGCACCAGCTCGACCTGAAGCGCCGCGCGGCGCTGAAGCACCAGACCCCTCAGGGCTGACGCCAGTCCGGCGTGGTCGTGTCCTCCAGGCGCTCCTCCGTCACCGCATCCGGCTGGAGAGCGCCCGCTGCGGCATCCGCACCCAGCGGCTGCGCGGTCATCGCCTGGAAATCCGTCTTGGCGACCAGACCGTCATTCGCCTCGCGCCGGCTGATGCGCCAGGCGGCATAGGCGCAATAGAGCAGGAAATAGACCGCCAGCACGACGAAGAGGGAGCCAGGCCCGAAGCGGTCCATAATCGGCCCGACCATCAGCGGTCCGGAAATCGTGCCGACACCATAGACGATCATCATGCCGGAAGAGACCTCGACATATTCGTCCGGCTGCGCGCGGTCGTTCGCGTGCGCGACGTTCAGCGCATAGATCGGGAAAATGACCGATCCGACGAAGGCGGCGACGATGTAGAGCAGTACCGGCGACCCGCCGGCGACGAAAGCCATGGCAAGGCAGGACAGCGTGCCGACGAGGCCGCAGGCGACCATGACGAGGCGGCGGTCCATGCGGTCCGAGGCGCGGCCGATCGGGATCTGCGCGATGGCGCTGCCGAGCAGCACGCAGGCGAGCAGCGTGGCGCCCTCGGCCGTCGAAAGGCCGATGCGCTGTGTGAACACGCCGCCAAGGTTCAGCCACGCGCCCGAGAGCGCGCCGGCAAGAAACGCGCCGACGACGGCGACGGGCGAGCGCCGGTAGAGTTTTGCCACGTCGAACCGCGCCTGCGTCGGCGGTGCCGGCAGCGGCGAAGAGGTGAGCGCCGTCGGCAGCAGCGCGACGGAGAAGATGATGCCGCAGAGAATGAAGAGCGAGGTGTTGGACGGGTCGCCGAGCGGCACCAGATATTGCCCGCCGATCGTGCCGACCATGGTGGTGATCAGATAGACGGAAAAGATTGAGCCGCGGTTCTCATTGGTCACGCGCTCGTTCAGCCAGCTCTCGATGATGAGATAGCTGCCGGAAATGGCAAAACCCGACATGGCACGAAACAGCATCCAGGCGCGCCAGTCGACGACGAGGGCGCAGAGCAGGATGCCGATGGCGAGCAGTGTGATCAGCGCCACGAAAACGCGCACATGGCCGACAAGCAGCACGAATTTCGGCGTGACGATGCAGGAGAGCGTGAAACCGATCGTGTAGCCGGTGGCGATCATCGAGATCGTCTGCGTCGACCATCCCTCCGCGACCGCGCGCACCGGCACGACATAACTTTGCAGCCCGAAGGCCACCATCATCAGCAGGGTGGACAGCATCAGGCTGAGAATGGAGACGAGGCTCGCCAGCATGGGGGCTCCGCAGGAGTGGCGCCGCGCGGCGCGTTCAGTGTGCGAGTGTCGCTCTATTGCGGACGCGTTGCGCTGTCCACTGCGACAGCGGCTGACGTAAAAAACAGGAAGATTGTCGGGAGGGTTCAGGAGGTGAGCGAATTCCCGGCACGGTTGTGCTAAAGGGAATTGTCGAGGCGAAAGCCTCGGCGCAATGAAAAGAGGTGAGACGATTGAAAATCCGGCTTACGCTGACGATCAGGTTCAGAGGTTGGCGCTTCACCCTGGCCATCAGCTAAGAAAACGGAGATCGGGCTTCGGCCCGGTCTCCACCGGAGGAAAGTCGTCTCACCTCCTCACGAGGGAAACATTACCACAGTGCCCGCGGCTTTCAAAGCCACGGCCGGCCGTCAGTTTGGCAGGAAGGCCTTGAGTGGGTCGCGGCGCTGCGCCGCATCGCGCGGCAGCGAGGCCAGCACGGAATATTCCCGGGCGGCATTCACGGCGGCGCGGATGTCGGCAATATCGGACATCAATTTGCGAAAGGCGGCCATGGTCTGCTCCTGGGTTCGGGTTGCATCGGGCGGCGCCGTGTGGCGCAGCACCCGCGTATCAGCGCTGGATGAACTCGGAGAAGAGCTGAACGGGGCGGTTGATGCGGGCGAAGCCGGTGGCCGTGAGCTGCTCGTTGGCCGGGGCAGCGATGCCGCCGAAACCATGGCCGGCGCGAAGACCGGAGTGGCGGAGCGTCTCGAAGCTCGAATGGATGGGCCGAAAGCGGGCGGCGGTCATGGGTCTGTTCCTTAAATCCTGTCCTCCCGTACTCTTATATTGCGCCGCAACATGAGTTTTGCAATGCGACATTCTGCCCGGCAGATATGTGCAATTCGCATGGCTGCTGAAACAATTTGTTCATGCCTGAGGCAGAATAGCGACTCATTGTGGGACGACGCGCAAGCGTCGAGCGCCAAGCCATTGAAAAGACTGAGGGAGGCCGGTCGCCTAGCCGCTGAGCCCTGCACGAAAAGCGAGCAGATCCTGCCAGGCAAGGCGCTTGCTGATCGGCGCCGTCGCCAGATCCTGCGGGTGCAAAGTCGCAAAAGCCGGAATTTTCTGGCCGGAAATCGTGATCTCCCGCCATTCGCCGCGCAATTGGTGGATCGTATCGTTCGATCGGAACAGGAATCGCGCGGCAAAATTGCCGAGTACGAGCAGGTGATTCGGCTCGGCAAGTGCGATCTGCCGCTCGATGAAGGGGCGGCAGATATCCGCCTCGCGCTGCGACGGCGGCCGGTTGCCCGGCGGCCGCCAGGGCACGACATTGGTGATGAGCAGATCGGCGCGCGCAAGCCCGATGCCGCCGAGCATGCGGTCGAGCATCGCGCCCTGCCGGCCGGAGAAGGGCAGACCGTCGCGGTCGTCCTCGGCATTCGGCATGGCGCCGATCACCATGACGGCGGGTTTGGCCTTGCCCTCAGCGAAGACGAGGCAGCGGGCGCTGGTCTTGAGGTTGCAGCCGTTAAAGGCCTCCATCGCGGTGCGCAGTTCGTCGAGCGAGCGCGCGCTGCTGGCGGCAAGCTCCGCTTCCGCCACCGCCTGGCCGTCCGGGATCGCGACATTCGGCAGGGGAGCGGCGGCCGCAGCGCGCGGCTGCTCCTGCCGGGTGGGCGCCTGTCGGGCCGGCGCTTGGGGCACAGGCGCTGCCTCCCGCTGCGGGACTACGCCGCGCGCCGCGCGCATCGCCTCGAACTCGGCGATACGGTCGACCGCCTCTTCTTCCAGCAGCCATTCCACGCCCGCATCCGCATAGAAATGCAGGAGCGATCGAAGCTGGTCGGGGTTGAGGTCGCGCGCGGTGTTCATGCCCTGCACCTTAGCGAAGCGAACCCGGCGAGGAAAGCGCCGCGCTCACGCCGCCCATTCGCCGACGTCGTCGCTTTCGCCGATCAGCGCCAGGCCATGGGCGATGGACAGCAGTTCGCCGCCGCTCTCGATCTTGGTTTCATCAAAGCGGCGCGTGAAGATGCGCCGTACAGCCGGCACGAAGGAGGTGCCGCCGGTCAAAAACACCTTGTCGATGGCATCAGGCGCCGTGTTGGTCTTCTCCAGCACCTCGTCGAGCGCGCCTTCGATGCGGGCGAGGTCCGGCGCGATCCACTCTTCGAAATCGGTGCGCCTGACCGTCTTGTGGCCGGCGCTGCCGAGCGGCGGGAAATGGAATTCCGCCTCGTCCGCGCCGGAAAGCGCCATCTTGGTCGCCGAAATCGCCTGGTAGAGCGGATAGCCCTCGTCATGCTCGACAAGGTCGATGAAGAGCTCCAGCTTTTCCGGCTCGATCGCCGAGCGGACCAGTGACTTGAGATCGGTGAACTCCCGCGTCGTCTTGAAGATCGACAGCTGGTTCCAGCGGGCGAAGTTGGCGTAGTAGCCGGAGGGCACTTCCAGCAGCTTGTCGAAGCTCTTGAAATAGGTGCCCTTGCCGATTTCCGGCGCCACGAGATGGCTGATCATGCGCGAATCGAAATGGTCGCCCGCAATGCCGACGCCCGAATGGCCGATCGGCGTTGCCGACAACTGGCCAGCCTTGCGCTCGAAGCGGATCAGCGAATAGTCCGTCGTGCCGCCGCCGAAGTCGGCGACCAGCACCGTCGCATCGCTCTTCAGCGTCTGCGCGAAATAATAGGCGGCCGCGACGGGCTCGTAGACATAGTGGATTTCCGGAAAGCCGAGCCGCGTCAGCGCCGCATTGTAGCGTTCGAGCGCCAGCGCCGGGTCGGGGCTTGCGCCGGCGAACTGTACCGGCCGCCCGGCAATCACACGCGACACGTCCCCCGGCCATTCGTCGCCCGCATAGGTTTTCAGCCGGCGCAGGAAGATTTCCATCAAGTCGTCGAAGGCATGCCGGCGCGCGAAGATCAGCGTGCCCTGGAACAGCGCGCTCGCCGCAAAAGTCTTGATCGATTGCAGGAAGCGGCAATCGCCGGGATTGTCGATGAACTGGCGGATCGCCGCCTGGCCCGCCTCGACCTTCAGCGCCTGCGCGCCGACCACCGGGTCCTTCATGAAGGAGAGCGCCGTGCGCATCGTGTCGGTGATGCCGACGCTGCTGGTGAAGGTCATGGACTGCGTGTCGCTGCCGCCCGTCGAAAGCGCCATGACCGTGTTCGTGGTGCCGAAATCAAGCCCGAGTGCCCGTGCCATCGCCGTGCCCCTATGATCGTCGAATTGTCTTGAAGCGAGGTGTGAAGCCCGCGCGCGAAAAGGGCGCGTCAGCGCGCGCCCGGAATTGGGAGAGGGCGCCAGATGGCACAGGCCGGCGCCGATGGCAAGCGCCTAGGACCAATCGCCATTCAGTCCATGCCGGCCTGCAAATGGCGATCTTCCGCGCTTCCGGTGCTCACGTACCGAAAGTACGCTGCGCTCCGGATCACGGAAACTCACCATTTTCGGCACGGCCTGAACTGAATGGCGATTGGTCCTAGACCGAGCGCGCCGCTCCGCCGTCGCAGCGCACGAGGCTGCCGGTGACGTAGCTTGCCGGCGCGCTGCACAGGAAGGCGGCGGTGGCGGCGAACTCCTCCACCGTGCCGTAGCGCCGGGCGGGAATGGCCTTTTCCGAGGCCGCGCGCACATCGTCCACGCTCTTGCCGCTGCGTTCGGCGGCCGCGGCGTCCAGGCTCTTCAGCCGGTCGGTCATGATGCTGCCGGGTAGCAGCATGTTGCTGGTGATGCCGTATTGCGCGACTTCGCTCGCCAGCGTCTTCGACCAGCCGGCAAGCGCGGGGCGTAGCGTGTTGGACAGCGCGAGGCCGGAGATCGGCTCGATCACGCCGGAGGAGGCGACCGTCAGGATGCGGCCCCAGCCTTGCTGCTTCATGCCGGGCAGCAGCCGGTTGGTGAGGGTGATGATCCTCAGCACCATGGAATTGAAGTAGGTGGCGAGCATTTCCTCGCTCATGTCTTCGGTCGAGCCCGGCGTCGGTCCGCCGGAATTGTTGATGAGGATATCGACACCGCCGAGCTTGTCGGCAACGCCCTTCACGATGGTCTCGACAAAGCCCTCGTCGCTCAGATCCGCCTGCACCCAGTCTGCGCGGCCAAAACCTTCCGCATTGATCGCGTCGCAATTGGCCTGGAGCGTCTCGGCGCTGCGGCCGCAGAGCAGCACATGTGCACCCTCGCGGGCGAGCGCCACCGCGATGCCTTTGCCGAGGCCGCGGGAGGAAGCGAGGATGAGGGCGCGTTTGCCGGCGATGCCGAGGTCCATGGCGATGTCTCCTAGTGCTGGGGCTCAGTCGGCGCGGTAGGGCACCTTGCCCGGATTGAACAGGTTTTTCGGGTCGAGCGCCGCCTTGATCGCCTGCGCCACCGCGCGGCGGGCGGGGTTGCCGTAGGTCAGATAGGCACGGCGCTTCTCTGTTCCCACCCCGTGTTCTGCGGAAAAACTGCCGCCGAATTCCGCAACGCCGGTATAGACCGCGTCCTCGATCGGCGCCTTCAGCGCCGGAGCCGCGACGCCCTCGCCGATGACGGAAAGGTGCAGGTTGCCGTCGGCGATATGGCCGTAGACGTAGGCGTCGAAGCCGGGGTCGATGGCCCTCAGTCGCGCCCGCAGGCCCGCGACATAATCGTCGAGCGAGCCGGGCGGCACGGAGACATCGTAGGAGGGGGCGGCGGGAAAATGCCGGTACATGAAGTCGCCGTCCTCGCGCAGCGCCCAGAAGCGGCGCGCCTGGTCGAGCGAGGCGGCGACGATGCCGCTTGTCAGTCCGTGCTCCTCCCAGAGGCCCGCAAGACCCTCTTCCAGCGCCTCGCGCGCCTGCTCTTCGCTTTCGGCGGAAACCTCCATCAGCAGGATTGCCGGCGTCTCGTCCTCCAGCCAGCCGAGATCGAAACCCTTGTCGCCCGCGCTGTCGCGCAGGTAGCGCTTCCACATCAACTCGGCGCCTTCGAGCTGCAAGGCGGGCTGGGCGCGGAAATGCGCGATGAGGGCAAGCGCGGAATTCGCATCACGCAGGCCGACGAGCGCCGTGGCGCGCATCGGGTTGAAGCTTTCGAGCTTCAGCACGGCGCGGGTGACGAAGCCGTAGGCACCTTCCGAGCCGATGAGGAGCTGCTTGATATCCGGCCCGGCGCTCACCTTCAGCACGCGCGTCAGGTCGCTGAACAGGGTGCCGTCCGGCATGACGGCCTCAATGCCAAGCACTTGGTGGCGCATGACGCCGTTGCGGAAGGCGAGGATGCCGCCGGCATTGGTGGCGATCATGCCGCCGATCGTGGCGCTGCCGCGCGCCGCAAGGTCGATGCCGGGAATGAGGCCCACCTCCGCTGTCGCCTCCTGAAGCGCCTGCAAGGTGACGCCGGCGCCGACGGTCACGGTGCGGGCGAGGGGATCGATCGCCTCGATGCGGTTGAGCCGCGCGGTGGAGAGAATCAGTTCGCCCGGCCCGCTGATGCCGCCGCCGACAAGACCGGTTCGGCCGCCCTGCGGCACGATCGGAACGTCGTTTTCGAGGCACCAGCGCACCACCGCGGCTGCGGCCTCGGGCGTTGCCGGTTCCGCCAGGGCGCCGGCACCAAAATTGTCGCGATGTTCGCCGGGATGCCGGTTTGCCAGCCGCTCGCTTCCGACAAGGTGAAGATCCTCGCCGAAATCGTTCAAGTCGCGTTGCAGCGATCGGATAATCTCGGTCATGGCAAGGGTCCCTCTGGCCTGGTGGCTGGCCGCAAATGCCTAGTCGGATGGTGATCCGGAATCAAGCGAGCAAGGGGATGCGGGAGCGACAATCGATTGACGTTTACGTTAAAGTCAATAAACTTCCGGCCCTGTCATGAGGTCATGCGCAAATGCAGGGAAAGTCTGTCGCAGAACGGCTCGACAAGGCTTGCGTCATTTGCCATGACAGGTGCCGACATGAGGCCGACCCGAGGGAATACCGTGGCTTTTGATGGGTTGCGGGGTGGAGAAGACGGATGAGCGAAGAAATGGAACTCCCCGAACGCGAGAGCATGGAATTCGACGTGGTGATCGTCGGCGCAGGCCCGGCGGGCCTGGCGGCCGCGATCCGGCTGAAGCAGGTCAATCCTGACCTCACCGTCGTCGTGCTCGAAAAGGGCTCTGAAGTCGGCGCGCATATTCTTTCCGGCGCCGTCGTCGATCCGATCGGCATCGACCGCCTGCTGCCCGATTGGCGCGCCGATGACAGCCATCCCTTCAAGACCGAAGTGACGGACGACCATTTCCTGCTGCTCGGCCCGGCCGGCTCCGTGCGCTTGCCGAACTTCGCCATGCCGCCGCTGATGAACAACCACGGCAATTACATCGTCTCGCTCGGCAATGTCTGTCGGTGGCTGGCGACGAAGGCGGAAGAGCTCGGCGTCGAGATTTATCCCGGCTTTGCCGCCACCGAAGTGCTCTACAATGACCAGGGCGCGGTGATCGGTGTGGCCACCGGCGACATGGGCATCGAGCGCAATGGCGAGCCCGGCCCGAACTTTACCCGCGGCATGGAGCTGCTCGGCAAATATACGCTGATCGGCGAAGGCGTGCGCGGCTCGCTCGCCAAGCAGCTCATTTCCAAATTCGATCTCCAGAAGGATCGTGAACCCCAGAAATTCGGCATCGGCCTGAAGGAACTCTGGCAGGTCAAGCCGGAGAACCATAGGCCCGGCCTAGTGCAGCACTCTTTCGGCTGGCCGCTCGGCATGAAGACCGGCGGCGGGTCCTTCCTCTATCACCTGGAAGACAACCTCGTCGCCGTCGGCTTCGTGGTGCACCTCAACTACAAGAACCCCTATCTCTTCCCCTTCGAGGAATTCCAGCGCTTCAAGACGCATCCGGCCATTCGCGGCACCTTCGAGGGCGGCAAGCGGCTCTCCTATGGCGCACGCGCCATCACCGAGGGCGGCTACCAGTCGGTGCCGAAGCTGTCCTTCCCCGGCGGCGCGCTGATCGGCTGCTCGGCCGGCTTCGTCAACGTGCCGCGCATCAAGGGCAGCCACAATGCGGTGCTGTCGGGTATCCTCGCCGCCGAAAAGCTTGCGGATGCCATCGCCCATGGCCGCGCCAATGACGAGCCGATCGAGATCGAGCAGGGCTGGCGCGACAGCGCCATCGGCTCGGACCTGCGCAAGGTCAGGAACGTCAAGCCGCTGTGGTCGAAGCTCGGCACGGCGCTCGGCGTCGCACTCGGCGGCCTCGACATGTGGACGAACACGCTGTTCGGCGGTTCGATCTTCGGCACGCTGAAACACGGAAAGACGGACGCGCAGTCGCTCGAACCGGCGGCAAAACACAAGCGCATCGACTATCCGAAGCCCGACGGTGTCCTCACCTTCGACCGTCTCTCCTCGGTGTTCCTGTCGAACACCAACCACGAGGAAGACCAGCCGGTCCACCTGCAGGTGAAGAACCCGGAACTGCAGAAGACCTCCGAGCTCGACGTCTATGCCGGCCCGTCCACCCGCTACTGTCCCGCCGGGGTCTATGAATGGGTGGAGAAGGACGGCAAGGACGTGTTCGTCATCAACGCGCAGAACTGCGTGCACTGCAAGACCTGCGACATCAAGGACCCCAACCAGAACATCAACTGGGTGCCGCCGCAGGGCGGTGAGGGGCCGGTCTATCCCAATATGTGATGCGGACGCGAGCCAAAAGCCAACGGGCCTCCCTGCTTGGTCTACTCCGGACCGGGGAGTTGGGGCCTCTCAAGCTTGGCCTCAGCATGATGGCGGTCTCCAATCTCTTGGGACCTCCCACTTGGTGGATGGAAGGAGGGAGCGATGATGCGCACGTTCCTCTCCTGTGGGGATATGGCCGTTATCTGGAAGTGCTTTTCAATCCAGCGCAGCCATATGAAGTCGTATCGATAAAGCTGGCGGCACTGCCACCAAATGGCGCCTCATATTTTCGTGCTGGAAAGATTGCCGTTTCTGCGGATGGTTTTGCCGGGGGAATGCGCTTGTCCGATTTTCTGCGCAGACCGATATGGCAATCGAGCGAACATATCTCCATCGGTGTGTGCGAGCCTGTTAGCTCCTACCCTGTTATCGACATCTGCACCACGAAGGTCCGTCTTGTTTGGTGCATGTCGACGGTAGGGGAGGACGCATTTGAAAAGCAAGTAGAAGCCGGTATGTCTGACGCCGTCCTCACCAGGAGCCGTGATGTTCTGTCAGATGGCTTCTTCGGCATACGCTCAACGGCTCATCCTCGCGAAGACCGCTTTCCCTCCGAGGGTTTTGCCGATTTTTCACGCGATGAATATCTCGCGCGAGTAGGGGATTGACTGCTTAAGCGCCAATGGAGCGCCTGCCCTTTTCTTGCCACGCACCTTAACATCGCCTGCAACCGCAGCGCGCCGCTTAACCGTCGATTAACCATAACCGCATAATTCTCAGCCCCGAGGATCATATATTCAAGGGGCTTTAACCATGTCGATTTCCCGCCGCGGATTTTTGCTCGGCGCATCCGCATTGCTCGCCGGCTGCGCGACGAACGGCACCAGCGACCGCGCCAATTACGGCGACCGGCTGGACGAGCAGCACCCGCTGAAGGCGATGCCGCTCGACAAGATCAAGCCGGAACTCCGCCGCCAGGAAGTCGCCTATGACACCCGTCATGCGGCCGGCACCATCGTCGTCGATACGCCGGAACGCCGGCTCTATTACGTGCTCGGTAATGGCCGCGCGATGCGCTACGGCATCGGCGTCGGACGCCAGGGCTATTCGCTTGCCGGTGGCGCCATCATTGGCCGCAAGGCGGAATGGCCGACCTGGACGCCGACGCCGAACATGATCCGCCGCGATCCCGGCAAGAACCGCAAATATGCCGGCGGCGTGCCCGGCGGCCTCAACAACCCGCTCGGCGCGCGCGCCATCTACCTCTACCAGGGCGGCAACGACACCATGTTCCGCATCCATGGCACCAACCAGCCATGGTCGATCGGCCAGGCCATGTCGAGCGGTTGCGTGCGCATGCTCAACCATGACGTGATCGATCTTTACCAGCGCGTGGCGGTCGGCGGCCGCGTGCATGTGATCCAGGGTCGCCGCGAGGCCTGATCTTGCCCCATGTCGCAACTGGAGCAGGCCGGCACATGCCGGCCTTTTCGTTTTGCGGTTTGAAAAAGCTGAATTGTATCATACCATTGCCCGCGTGATCCCCGACCCGGACAAAGTCGGGCGGGTCTCGAAGAATTGACCCCTCCATGACGCATAGAGGTCAATGGCAGACGCATTCGTACCGGCATTCGACCGCGTAGCTGCAAAAGTCGAGGATGCGGTATCGTGAACATGCAGGGCTTTCGGCCGGCCTGTCCACGATAGCCCGCAGAAGATCACGGGCCCGGCGCCGGCGGTGCAGCGGGCCCTTGTCGGCACAATGACACCGCCGAAAATGAGGGAACGGATATGAAACATCTTCTTGCTTCCACCTGCCTCGTCGCTGGCCTGCTTGCCATGACGGGTGCGGCGCGCGCCGAATGCGGCGACGTGACAATCGCCAGCATGAACTGGCAGAGCGCCGAGGTTCTCGCCGCACTCGACAAGTTCATCCTCACCGAAGGTTACGGCTGCAACGCCGAAGTCATCGTCGGCGACACCGTGCCGACCATCACCTCGATGATCGAGAAGGGCGAGCCGGACCTGGCGCCGGAAGGCTGGGTCGACCTGCTGCCGGACGTCGTCAACCGCGGCATCGAGGAAGGCAAGCTGATCGGCGCGGCGACCGCGCTGTCCGATGGCGCCGTGCAGGGCTGGTGGGTGCCGAAATACATCGTCGACGCCAACCCGGAGATCAAGACGATCGAGGACGCGCTGAAGCATCCGGAACTGTTCCCGGATCCGGAAGACAAGGCCAAGGGTTCCGTGCACAACGGCCCGCAGGGCTGGGGCGGTACGGTCGTGACCGGCCAGCTCTACAAGGCCTATGGCGGCGAAGGCGCGAACTTCACGCTGGTCGACACGGGTTCGGCTGCCGGCCTCGACGGCTCGATCGCCAAGGCCTACGAGCGCAAGGAAGGCTGGGTCGGCTATTACTGGGCGCCGACGGCCCTTCTCGGCAAGTACGAGATGGTGAAGCTCGAACACGGCGTTCCCTACGACGCCGCCGAGTGGAAGCGCTGCAACACGGTCGCCGATTGCGCAGACCCGAAGAAGAACGACTGGCCGAAGGACAAGGTCCAGACGCTGGTGACGAAGACCTTCTCCGAGCGCGCCGGCGCCGATGTCATGGGCTACCTGAACAAGCGTTCGTGGAGCAACGACACGGTCAACAAGCTGATGGCCTGGATGACCGACAACCAGGCGAGCGGCGACGATGGCGCCAAGCACTTCCTGGAAGAGAACGAAGCCCTCTGGAAGGACTGGGTCTCGCCGGACGCCGCCGAAAAGATCAAGGCTGCTCTCTGATCACGCCATCGGGCGGCGCGTCCTCGGGCGCGCCGCCCTTCGTTTTAGCGCATGCCGTTGGCGCAAATCGATGCGCACATCCCGGCGACATGCATCAGGGTTGGCTTAAAGACCGGCACAGATTGGTCAAAGCCGGAAGGGGTTCGATATGGAATGGTTCACGAAATTTCCCACGATGGACGCGGACACCCTTCGCGACCTCAAGAAGCTGATCGATGAGGGTTTTCGCGGCTTCACCCGCGCCTATGGCGACGGCATCGAATCGATCTTCGAGCCGCTGCAACACTTTCTCATCTGGTCCGAGCGCTTCATGACGCGCACGCCCTGGCCGATCATCCTTCTCCTGATCGCGCTCGTCGCCTGGTTCGCCAGCCGCAACTGGAAGATCGTTGCCGGCGCCGTCGGCACGCTGCTCCTCATCGGCTATTTCGACATGTGGGACGACACGATGAAGACCATCTCGATGATCTTCGTCTGCACGGTACTCTCCATCGTCATCGGCATACCGATCGGCATCCTGATGTCGCGCTCCAATCGGGTGCAGAACGTGGTCAACCCGATCCTCGACGTCATGCAAACCATGCCGAGCTTCGTCTACCTCATCCCGGTCGTCATGCTGCTCGGCATCGGCAAGGTGCCGGGCCTCATCGCGGTGGTCATCTACGCCATCCCGCCGATGATCCGCCTGACCAATCTCGGCATCCGCCTGGTCGACAAGGACGTGCTGGAGGCCGCCGACGCCTTCGGCTCCTCGAACTGGCAGAAGCTGAAGAACGTGCAGATGCCGCTGGCGCTACCCACCATCATGGCCGGCATCAACCAGACGATCATGATGGCGCTCGCCATGGTGGTCATCGCCTCGATGATCGGCGTGCAGGGCCTCGGCCAGCCGGTGCTGAAGGCGATCTCCAACCAGTACTTCACCCTCGGCATCTTCAACGGCCTCGCCATCGTCGGCATCGCGATCATCTTCGACCGCGTCAGCCAGGCCTTCGGCAAGCGCCTGCAAAAACACCGCGAGATCATCCACGGCTGATTCGCGCGGACGCCCTTTGTTTTTGCCATAGAGGCCTATCCCACACTCTCCGTCATCCTCGGCCTTGAGCCGAGGATCCACTGGCGCCCGGGGCATGGATGGTCGGGTCAGGCCCGACCATGACGGAGGAGGTGTCACGCCAAGGACACGTATTCTTTGGCCTCAGTGCTTGCGCGAGAACAAGCCGGTCGAAAGCACCACGCCCGCGCCGACCACCAGCGCCGCGGTTATTTCCGCCGCACCAAAGCTTTCGCCGAGGAAGACCGCGCCGCCGAGCGTCGCCAGCACCGGCGTGATGGCGGTGAAGGCGGCGGCCTGACTGCCGCCGAGCGCGCGAATGGCGGTGCCATAGGCGAAGGTGGCGATGAGGCCGGAGAGGATGCCCTGGCTGGTGACCTGGAGCGCGAGGTCGGAGAGCGAGGCCTGGCCGAGATGCGTGCCGTAGATGGCGGCGAGCGCGAGATGGATCAGGAACGACCAGATGGCGATGAGCGCGGCACCCTCCAGCGCGCTCAGGCCCGAGCGGCGGAAGGCATGGGTGAAGCCGGCCCAGAGCACGGCGCCGAGCGGCAGCAGCAGGAAGCCGGTCATCGTCATGCCGCTCTTCTGCAGGCTGGCGGCGAGCAGGATGACGACGCCGGCAACGATGGCGGCAAGGCCGGCAAGGCGCATGCGATCCGGTCGCTCGCCGAAGAGCACGATGCCGATGACGGCGGTCGCCAGCGGCATGGAGCCGCCGAGCAGGATGCCGCCGGGTGCGGCGGGCGTCACATGCAGGGCCGCCGCCGTGACCTGGAAGAACAGCGCGCCGGCCCCCGCCACCATGACGACGACGAGTTTCAGCGGCACGCCCTTCGGCAGCAGCCCGGTCTTCAGCCAGATCGGTGCCAGCAGGATGGCCGGCACGCCGTAGCGAATGAGGCCGATATCGACGGTGCCGAGCGGCGTTGCCGCGGTGTGGCGCGTCGCCAGCACCCAGGTCGCCCAGATCAGCACCGTGACGACCGCGCCGGCATAACCGGCGACCTGCGGATTGGATTTCCCTTCGGACGAAAGCGAGATCATGGCCATGGCGACGTTCCTTCCCGGCGTTGGCGCAATTCATGGTGAGACTCTAGCGCCGGAGGTCGAAGCATGTCCTTGCGACTTATGCCTCTTGGAAGGTACAATGCGCAGGATCATGCCAAAATAGGCCAAGAAAGTTTTGGAAAATGCCAAATCTCGATAAATTCGATATCGCCATCCTGAAGGTGCTTCAGGAGGATGCGCGCGCGACCAACGTCGAAATCGCCGAGCGGGTGAACCTTTCGCCGTCGCCATGCCTGCGCCGCATCCGCAATCTGGAAAAATCCGGCGTGCTGCGCGGCTACCGCGCCGATATCGACCGCAAGGAGGTCGGCCTCGGCCTCACCGTCTTCGTCGAGATCAAGGTGGGACGGCACAGCAAGGAAAACGCCATGGCCCAGCAGGAGGCGCTGCTCGCCATTCCCGAAGTGGTGTCCTGCTTCCTGATTTCCGGCAATGCCGATTTCCTGGCGGAGGTGGTGGTCGAGGACCTCTCGGCCTACGAGCGGCTCCTGACCGAGACGCTGCTCGCCATGCCCGGCGTCACCGACATCCGCTCCAATTTCGCGATCCGCAGCATCAAGACCGGCGGCCCCCTGAAGCTGCCGTCGCTCTGACGCGGAAAACCGCCCCGACGAGAGGCGTCGGGGCGGTTGGGACGGCCGGAGAGGCGGGGCCGTCCGGGGACGTCACCCCCGGAGAGAGGGGCGACGTCCGACCTGTCGTCAATGCGCAGAGGCGACAGGCGCTTTCGCGGATTTCCAGGCGACGACCATGAGCGCGCCGATGACGGTGATGTGCTCCATCACCACGTAGAATTCGATCGTGCGTATCGGCTCCTGCATGGTCCAGAAATTATGCGCGATCGGGATGGTCAGCGCCGTGAAGACGGCGAGCATGCCGGCACCGAGCCAGGTCCAGCGGTTGGCGATGATCAGCGCCGAGCCGACAAGCTGGGTGATGGCGACGGCGATGTTGAAACCCGTCGCCGGCTCCAGGCCGAAATGCGCCATCTCGGCAACGCCGGCGTTGAAATCGGCGAGTTTCGCGATGCCGGAGAGCCAGAACATTGAGGTGAGGATCGTGCGGGCGAGGAAGCCGAAGACTCGGCTGCCGGTGATGTTTTCGATGAGGGCGGACATTCTGTGGCTCCGATGGAATTCATGGGCTTGCAGGGGAATCTGCGGGCTGCGATGACCCATATCTAGCAGAGTTCAGGCGCGGTTTTGTCACCTTGGTAACAGGCCTGCACAAACGAAAACGGCGCCCGATGGGGCGCCGCCTGGTGGTTTCAATCTAGCCGAATCACTCCGCCGGGCAGACCGGGGTTACTTCGCGATCGATCTTTTCCAGCGTCAGCGAGACGAGGAAGACGCCGAAGCCGATGACGGCGGTGGCGGCGCCGACAAAACCCATCGAGCCGTAGCCGTAACCGCCGCTGATCGCCAGGCCACCGAGCAGCGCGCCGAGCGCATTGGCGACGTTGAAGGCCGAGTGGTTGAGGGCGGCGGCGAGCGTCTGCGCGTCACCCGCGACGTCCATCAGGCGCGTCTGGAGCGCCGGGCCGACGACGAAGCTGCAACCGATGAGGAAACAGCAGACGCCGAGCAGGATCGGATTTTCGGCCGTCAGCGAGAGGGCGATCAACACGAAGAAATAAAGCGCCAGCGAGCAGCCGATGGTGCGCATCAGCGAAATATCGGCGAGCTTGGCGCCGAAGATGTTGCCGACGATCATGCCGCAGCCGAAGATCGCCATGATGACCGGCACCATGTTGACGTTGAGGCCTGCGACCTCGGTGACAATGGGTGAGATATAGGTGAAGACCGCGAACATGCCGCAGAAGCCGGTGGCGGCGATGCCGAGCGTCAGCCAGACCTGCTTGCGCTTCAGGGCGCCGAGTTCCGTCAGCGCGTTGATGCCCTTCGGCCGCTTGTCGCGCGGCAGGAAGAGGGCAATCAGCGCGACCGTCAAAAGCCCGGTAATGCCGACGGCGACGAACATGTACTGCCAGTCGAGCAGCTGGCCGAAATAGGCGGCGAGCGGCGTGCCGATCAGCGTTGCGAGCGTGAGGCCGAGCATGACCTTGCCGACCGCCTGCGTGCGCTTGTTGACCGGCACCATGGAGGCGGCGACGAGCGCTGCCACGCCGAAATAGGCGCCGTGTGGCAGGCCGGAGAGGAAGCGGAACAGCATGAAGCTCTCGAAGGTCGGCGCGACGGCGCTGGCAAGATTGCCGGCGGCGAAGAGCCCCATCAGAACCAGCAGCAGGTCACGACGGCGGAAGCGCGCGCCGATGACCGCGATGACCGGTGCGCCGACGACGACGCCAAGCGCATAGGCGCTGATGACGTAGCCCGCCTCGGCGGTCGTGACGCCGAACGTGCCGGCGACATCCGGCAGAAGGCCCATGATGGCGAATTCGCCGGTGCCGATGCCGAAACTGCCGACGGCGAGCGCCAGGATGATCAGGGTGACGGTGAGGCTGGAAAGCGGCGGCTGCCCGGAGGAGAGGGCGGCAAGGGGCAGGGGATGTTCGGACACGGGTCGCTCCGCAGGAATTGCTCAGGCGCGGCAAATCGGCGACAGACCCTGCAAGGGCGGCCACTCCTCCTGGCTGCTGATGCGGTATGGTCCGGCCCGAAAGGCCACGATGGGGAAGGTATCGTCCAGCCGGCAGGCGTACTCCCGACGCAGGCGACCAGTTCGCAATATATCAGACCAAGCCGCGCTGCCTACTGCGAATTTTCACCCTCCCGCATTTGGCCGGAGGGGCCGCCGCTCACGATTTATTGCACTCTGTTGCACGATCGCCTGTTAATCGCCGCTTTCTCGACTATCTAATGGATCGAAAATCACCCTTGGGCGTTTCTCGGCCGAGATGCGGAGTATGCGAATGAGAGTGCAGGCGATATTCAACAAGGACGGGGGCACGTTTCGCACCACCGACATGGAGGCCTATGCCCGCCACGCGGAAAAGGTCTTCTCGGATGCGGGGCACCATCTCGATTGCGATATCGTCGAGGGGGCCGATATCGAGATGGCGCTGCGGCGCTGTTCGGATCGCACGGATCTCGATGCGATGCTCGCCGGCGGCGGCGACGGCACGGTTTCGGCGGCTGCCGGCCTTGCCTGGCAGAGCAAGATGCCGCTCGGCATCGTCCCGGCCGGCACGATGAACCTGTTTGCCCGCTCGCTGAACATTCCGCTCGACATCTGGCAGGCGATCGATGCGCTGGCGGATGGCGACATTGCCGCCGCCGACATCGGCACGGCGGACGACCGCGCCTTCGTGCACCAGTTTTCCGCCGGCCTGCATGCCCGCATGGTGCGGCTGCGCAACGCCATGACCTACAGCTCGCGCCTCGGCAAGATCGCGGCCAACACCCGCGCCGCCTTCGGCGTGATCCTCGACCCGCCGGAATTCGAGGTGGAGTTCAATGTCGATGGCGTCGAGGAGAGCCGCAGGGTCTCCGCCATCAACGTTTCGAACAATCGTTTCGGCCAGAACGGCCTGCTCTATGCCGACGACCTCACCGGCGGCCATCTCGGCTTTTACACCACCAAGCCGCTGAAGCCCGCCGGCGTCGCCAAACTCGCCTTCGACATCCTGCGCGGCAAGTTGCGCGAAAATGCCGACGTCACCGAAATGACCGGCACGGAAGTCGACCTGCATTTCCCCAAGGTCGACCGCGCGATCAACTGCGTCATCGACGGCGAACTGCTGCCGATGGACCGCGAAGTCTCGATCCGGCTGCATCCGGGTGAGTTGAAGGTGATGGTGCCGAAGGTGGCGGTCAACAAGGTGGCGACGACGGAGCCGGCTGCGGCTTGAGCGTGGACCATTGTATTGGAATGATCCATTTGCCGCTTGTCCCCTTCTCCCCGGCGGGGAGAAGGTGCCGGCAGGCGGATGAGGGGGACGCCGAAGGCAAGGAAAACCAACGTCTCCGCTCACATAGCCCCCTCATCCGACCCTTTGGGCCACCTTCTCCCCGAGGGGAGAAGGGAGTTGCGGCGACGCCATGCCCTACAGCCAGGGTTAAATCCGCGGCAGATACGTCTGGTAATCGAAATCCGAGACCGTGCGCAGGTAGACGATCGCTTCCTTGCGCTTCGTATCGCCATAGAGCTTCTGGTATTCCGCGCCAAAGGCGTCCTTGATGAAGGGCGAGGCGGAAAACTCTTCCACGGCCGTCAGGAAGTCGTGCGTTAGGCGCTTGGCATCCGGCGCGTCCTTGCCGGGCTCCGTCACCGGGCCTGGATCGAGCTCTTCGTCGAGGCCAAGCAGGATGCCGCCGAGGATGGCGGTCAGCAGCAGGTATGGATTGACGTCCGCCCCCGCAACGCGGTGCTCGACACGCGCCGCCGGGCCGTCCTTGTCCGGAATGCGGATGGCGGTGCCGCGGTGGCCGAAGCCCCAGGTGAGGTCCACCGGCGCAAAGGAGCCGGGCTGGAAGCGGCGGTAGGAATTGGCGAAAGGTGCGAAGACGAGCTGCGCATCGCGCATCGTCTGCAGCATGCCGGCGCAGACTGACCGCAGCTTCGCCGGATCGCCGCCCTTGGCGTCCAGGATGTTCTTGCCGTCCTTGTCGATGACGCTGCAATGCACGTGCAGACCCGAGCCGGCATGCTCAGCGTACGGCTTTGCCATGCAGGTGGATTTGAGCCCGAAGCGGCGCGCCGCCTGTTCGGCAATGCGCTTCAGGTAGATGCAGTCGTCGGCGGCAGCCAGCGCATCCGGGCGATGCAGCAGGTTGATCTCGAACTGGCCGGGGCCGAATTCCGCCGTGGTGGCATCCGCCGGCAGCTCCATGTCCCTTGCCCAGGCGCGCACGGTCTGGAGGTAGTCGTCGAGCGCGTCGGTGGCGCGCATGTCGTAAAGCTGGAAACCGTTCGGCTCGTCGCGGTACATCAGCGCTGCCGGCGGGCGCGGCTTGCCGGTCGCGCGAAAATCGTCCTCGACCAGGTAGAATTCGAGTTCCGTCGCGACGACCGGTGTCAAACCACGGTCTTCAAAACGCTTCACCATGCGCGCAAGAATGGCGCGCGGGTCCATGAAGGAGGCGGTGCCGTCGAATTCATGCATGGTGGCGAGCACCTGGCGCGAGCCTTCCGGCGCCCAGGGCATGGCGGCAAGCGAGCGGCGGTCGGGAATGCACACGCCATCGGGATCGCCGACGGAAAGGGAGAGGCCCGTGATATCGTCATTGTCGTCGCCCCAGATATCGAGCGACTGGGTGGAGGAGGGCAGGCGCACCGAACCGTCCCAGATTTTCTTCTCGCCTTCGAGCGGAACCTGCTTGCCGCGCAGGTCGCCATTCATGCCGACGAGGAGGATTTCGATGCGGGCCGGGGAATTGATGGGCGAGTTGGCGGGCGGCGAACCGGCTGCCTTGGTGTCGTTTGTCATGGTGCCTGCTTTGGTTTGGCGGGAGGCTTCGACAGGAAATTTTGCTTTCGCTCGATCTCTTGCCAAATGCCTGTTGTATGGGCATTTTCGTAACTCATTCTGTCCCGCCGTTCAATAAGGCGGGACCTACCCCTAAGGATGTATTCAAATGTCGAACAGCAGTGCAGCAGCCGTATCCAACCTCGGTGCCCTCGATGCCGCCCATCACCTTCATCCCTTCTCGGACATGAAGAAACTGAACGCGACCGGCACGCGCATCATCGAGCGCGGCGAGGGTTGCTACATCTTCGACAACCACGGCAAGCGTTATCTCGACGGTTTCGCCGGCCTCTGGTGCGTGAATATCGGCTATGGCCGCAAGGAGATTTCCGACGCCGTCGTGCGCCAGATGAACGAGCTGCCCTATTACAACACGTTCTTCGGCACGACGACGCCGCCGGCCGTGCTGCTCGCGCAGAAGATCACCTCGCATGCCGGTCCGAACATCAACCGCGTGTTCTTCACTGGCTCCGGCTCGGAAGCAAACGACACCTGGTTCCGCATGGCCCGCGTTTATTGGGGCGCCGTCGGCAAGCCGACCAAGAAGGCGATCATCGCCCGCAAGAACGGCTATCACGGCTCCACCGTCGCCGGCGCCTCGCTCGGCGGCATGAAGTGGATGCATGAGCAGGGGGATCTCCCGATCGCCGGCATCCACCACATCGACCAGCCCTTCTGGTATGCCGAGGGCGGCGACCTCTCGTCGGACGAGTTCGGCCTGAAGATGGCCCGCCAGCTCGAAGAAAAGATCGACGAACTCGGCGAAGACAATGTCGCCGCCTTCGTCGCCGAGCCGATCCAGGGCGCGGGCGGCGTCATCGTGCCGCCGGCCACCTACTGGCCGGAAATCGCCCGCATCTGCAAGGCGCGCAATATCCTGCTCGTCGCCGACGAAGTGATCTGCGGCTTCGGCCGCACCGGCCACTGGTTCGGCCACCAGCATTTCGGCGTCGAGCCGGATCTGGCGCCCATCGCCAAGGGCCTGTCCTCCGGCTACCTGCCGATTGGCGGCGTCATGGTCTCCGACCGCGTCGGCAATGTTCTGGTGGAAGAGGTCGGTGATTTCAACCACGGCTTCACCTATTCCGGCCACCCCGTCTGCGCCGCCGCCGCACTCGAAAACCTGCGCATCATCGAGGATGAAAAGCTCGTCGAGCGCGTGCACGACGACATCGGCCCCTATCTCGCCGCCGGCCTGAAATCGCTGGAAGATCTGCCGATCGTCGGCGAGGTGCAGCAGGTCGGCTTGATGGCCGCCGTCCAGCTTGCCGAGGACAAATCGAGCCGCAAGCGCTTCGAGGACAAGGAAAAGGCCGGCGTCACCGTGCGCAACCATTGCCTGGAAAACGGCCTGGTGCTGCGCGCCACCGGCGACCGCATGCTGTTCTCCCCGCCGCTCGTCATCAGCCATGCGGAAGTCGACCAGATGATCGACATCACGCGCAAGGGCCTGGAACATGCGTGGAAGGTGATGACGGCCTGAGAAGGTCTTAAGCGATCCGAAGGCCGAGATGCTCGGCCATCGGATTAAAATCCCTGTCGGCATGGAGCAGGCTATGGCCATGCTCCATGCAATAGGTGCCGATGATGAGGTCGGCGGTCTTGCGGATGGTGATGCCTTTTGAACGCAGCTTTCTGAAGTTGGTTGCCGCCTTGACCGCGATCTCGGGGGAAAGCAACGCAACCACGCCGAACATCGCCAGCCGCTTCTGAATGTTTGCGGCGTTCGAATCGCTTACCGCGCCTTGCAGAATTTCCAGCATCACAATGTCGCCGAGGATGATCTCGGAAGGATCCGTGATTGCTTTCAGGCGCGCCGTTTCCCTGGTTAAGGCGCCGCGGAAGGACGCAATCCAGACCGAGCTATCGACAAGGATCATTCCGCGGCGTCTTCACGAAGATGATCGGGCGGCCCCCAGCTTTCACGCATCGCGTCGAGGTCGCCTTCCCATCCAATTCCCCACAACTCGTCCAACGCCTGCCGGCGGTAGCCGTTTTCCACGAATTGGCGAAGCGCGAGCTCGACGGTCGCTTTTTTCGTCGGCAAGCCGGATAGCTCCATCGCCTTGGCGATCAAGTCGTCATCAAGATCGATGTTCGTGCGCATGGTAACCTCGTGTGTATAAAGACGAACGATTATACACCAAGACGCAATCGCTCACAACATCACTGAAACGCCGTCTCGAAGAAGCTCCTGAGCTTGCGTGAATGCAGCTTCTCCGTCGGCATGCCCGCGAGCTTTTCCAGCGCCCGGATCCCGATCCGCAGATGCTGGTTCACCTGCGTCCGGTAAAACGCCGTCGCCATGCCGGGCAGCTTCAATTCGCCGTGCAGCGGCTTGTCGGACACGCAGAGCAGGGTGCCGTAGGGCACGCGGAAGCGGAAACCGTTGGCGGCGATGGTGGCGGATTCCATGTCGAGCGCGATGGCGCGGGACTGGGAGAGGCGTTTTACGGGGCCGCGCTGGTCGCGCAGTTCCCAGTTGCGGTTGTCGATCGTCGCCACGGTGCCGGTGCGCATGATGCGCTTGAGGTCGTAGCCTTCGAGGCCCGTCACCTCTTCGACGGCGCTTTCCAACGCCACCTGCACTTCGGCCAGCGCCGGGATCGGCACCCAGACGGGCAGGTCGTCGTCCAGCACATGGTCCTCGCGCACATAGGCGTGGGCGAGCACGTAGTCGCCGAGCGTCTGGCTGTTGCGCAGGCCCGCGCAATGGCCGAGCATCAGCCAGGCATGCGGGCGCAGCACGGCGATATGGTCGGTGATCGTCTTGGCGTTCGAGGGGCCGACGCCGATATTGACCAGCGTGATGCCGCCATGGCCCTTCTTCTTGATGTGATAGGCCGGCATCTGCGGCAGGCGGGCGAGCGTGATGTCGGTCTCCGGCTTGTCGGCGCCGGCGGGCGTGATGATGTTGCCGGGTTCGACGAAGGCCGTGTAACCATTGCCGCCCTCGGCCATCTGCTGGCGCGCCCAGGCGCAGAATTCGTCGACATAGAACTGGTAGTTCGTGAAGAGCACGAAATTCTGGAAATGCTGGGCGTTCGTCGCCGTGTAATGGCTGAGGCGGGCGAGCGAATAATCGATGCGCTGCGCGGTGAACGGCCCGAGCGGCGAGGGCTCGCCGGGGCCCGGCTCATAGGCGCCGTTGGCGATCTCGTCATCCGTGGTGGTAAGATCGGGCGCGTCAAAAAGGTCGCGCAGCGGCAGCTCGATGCCCTCCGCGATCTCCGCTTCCACATAGGCGCCCTCGCCGAAGGCAAAGTGCAGCGGGATCGGCGTCGTCGATTCCGACACGATGACGCTGATGCCGTGGTTGCGCATCAACAGGCCGAGCTGTTCCTTGAGATAATGCCGGAAGAGCTTTGGCCGGGTGATCGTCGTCGTGTAGACGCCGGGGGAGGCGACATAGCCGTAGGAGAGGCGGGAATCGACATGGCCGAAGCTGGTCGTCTCGATTGAGACCTGCGGGTAGCAGGCGCGGAACCGCTTGTCCGGCGTGCCGGCCTTGCCGAGCGCCACGAAGGCGTCGGTCAGGAAGGTCGTGTTGCGGTCGTAAAGCGCCTGCAGGGCATCGACCGCGGCCACCGGATCGCCGAAGGATCGGGGCTCATATGGGTCCGGCGTGGCGAAGGAAAGGGGTTTTTGCGAGAAGATTCGTTTGCTCATGCGCGATTATAGTGCGTTGTTTTTTACAAGCAAACGACAACTTGGAGACGCCCACAGGCCCTATCGCGGTGCCGCGAGAATGATCCCGGCGCCGACAAGCGCAAGGGCCGCGCCCGCAACATCGAAGCGGTCGGGCCGCATGCCCTCGGCAAACCACAGCCAGAGGAGGGAGGCCGCGATATAGACCCCGCCATAGGCAGCGTAGGCGCGGCCGGCAAAGGCGCTGTCGACCTGGGTGAGAAGCCAGCCGAAAAGCGCAAGCGAGGCCATGCCGGGCACGAGCCAGAGCACGGATTTGTCGAGCCGCCACCAGGCCCAGAAGGCGAAGCAGCCGGCGATTTCGGCAAATGCGGCGACGGAAAAGACGAGAAGCGATTTCATCCGGTGCTCCGGGCTATTGGCGAAAGCCTGCTCGGTTTAGCACGGATTCATGGGGCGGGAAGTGCAGTCTCAGCTCATCGACTGGCGCTGGAGTGTCACGAAAAGCACGAGGCCTGCGCCCTGCTTTTCGATGCCGAGACCGCCCGCATTGCTCCAGGCAAGCGCACCGACCGGAGCGATCATCATCGCCGAGAGGGCAAGGATGCGCAGCGCGGTGGCTGAAGTATGGAGGAGGGCGGGGATCATTGCGGGTTTCCAGGCGTCGAAGAAGTCGGGATCAGAGCGAGGCGCGGCACATCTGCGGGGCAGAGCAGGCCACCAGCTTGCCGGTGGTGTTGTGCGTGCTGCGGCGGTAGTCGGTCTCGACGGCGGCGGCGAGCATGATCGCGAAAATGGCCATCAGCAGGGTGATGATCGTGAGGCGGCGTGCGAGGATGTCCATTGGTGTGTCCCTCATTCAAATGTTTCGGTGTGACCCTTTTTGCACCGCGGGACTGAACGCTCCCTGAGAGGTCGGTTCATCTCCTGTTCAGGAAGACTGTGAATGCACCTTTCCGAAAACAAAAAAGCCGGCGCTTGCACGCGCCGGCTTTTGGTTTCAAGCGTCTTCGTTCAGAGCCTGGACCAGGTCTGCGACTTGCACAGCACCTTCAGCACGCAGCCCTTCATCTTCAGCGAATTGCCGCTGACGGCACCGGAGCCGCTATAGGTCTTGTCCGCCGCCGGGTCGGTGATCGAGCCAGTATAGTCGGCGCCGGAACCGTCCAGCTTGCCGATGCGCTTGCCGGCATGTTTGCCGGTCTTCAGCGTGATGCAGAAACTGCCGCCGCACTTGGCAATTGCCGCGGTCTCGCCGCTGGTGGTCTTCCAGTTGCCTTCGATCGGCTCGGCCGCAAGTGCGGCCCCCGGAACAACGAACAGGGCGGCGGCGATCCATGTCTTCAATTTCATTCTCTTCCTCCTCCAGAACGAGAGCCGGAAGATATCTTACGCGGACGTAAAGGTAAATATGGTCGGGAGCCGGATTCCGGGGCCGGAAACCGGCGAAAATTGCCTGCTCCAAAAACCCGACCGTTTTGCGTGGTTATCAAAAGGTTGAAATCGCCGGTTGAACAATCCGTAAATTTTTAGACGAATGCGCCGGTTTCCAGCGGTTCCGATGTTTAACGAAAACCCAAATTTACCAAGCGTTTGGACTTTGTTTGTCTCAAATTAAGCATGCATTTTAAGCGCATTTTGAAGCCCCGCCGGCATAGTGGAGCCATAAGACGAGCACGGAAAAACCGGCCGGCAAAACTCTGAAGGAAGACCAAGGCCGCACAAGACGGCAGGCGCCCGAGGAGGCCCGAAAGGGCAGGTAAAACAGGACACTACAAGCAGTAAACCAGTTAGACAGGGACAATCGAAATGGCACGCTTTGACTTTCAGAATACCGAAACGGCCGCCATGACGGGCGGCGAGAGCCGCGCTGAAACCTTCTGCGACATGGGCCTGATGTATGCCACGGGTCGCGGCTGCGACATCGACGTGGTGCAGGCCCACAAGTGGCTCAACATCGCTGCGATCAAAGGTTGTGAACGCGCCGCAGAACTGCGCGCCGACCTCGCAGCGACGATGAGCAAGACCGACCTCGCTTTGGCGCTGCGCGCCGCCCGCGAGTGGATGACGGTTCACTGAATGAGGAGCGAATAGCGAGTAGGGAATAGCGAATAGGGAAAAGTAAAAGAAGACCGTCGAAGCGGCACCTTTCCCCAACTCGCTATTCGCTATTCGCTATTCGCTTCAAAACAACCGGCAAAGCTTCCTCGAGCAACGCCATATCGTCCTGCGGCCCGACGCTGATGCGGATGCATCGGTTGAGGGGGGCGACGCCCGGCATGCGGATGAAGACGCCATGTTCCATCAACCCATCGACGATCGCGCGGGCGTGGGTGCCGTCGCGGCCGCAATCGATGGTGACGAAATTGGTGGCGGAGGCGAGCGGAGACAAGCCGTTGGAAAACGCGATCTGCGAGATGCGCTCGCGGGATGCGGCAATGCGGGCGATGACGTCCGTCAGATAGGCCTGGTCTTCAAGCGCGGCGAGCGCCGCCTGGACCGAAACCCGGGCCATGCCGAAATGATTTCGGATCTTGTCGAAGGCCTGCGCATTGCCGAGCGTGCCGATCGCATAGCCGATCCGCGCGCCGGCAAGGCCGTAGGCCTTCGAGAAGGTGCGCATGCGCAGCACGTTCGGCTGGCCGATCAGCGCATCGATCGACGGAATGGTGCCCGCCGGCGCCGTCTCGCCATAAGCCTCGTCGAGGATGAGCAGGGTCGTTTCCGGCAGCGCGCGCGCGAAGGAGACGACATTGTCGGCATCCCACCAGCTTCCCATCGGATTGTCCGGATTGGCGAAATAGACGAGCGGCGCATTTTCCCGGCGCACGGCGGCAAGCAGGCTGTCGAGATCCTCCCGGTCGGCGACATAGGGCACGGTGACGAGCCGGCCACCAAAACCGTTCACATGATAATTGAAGGTGGGATAGCCGCCGAGCGACGTCACCACCGCCGCGCCTGGCTCGATGACCAGCCGCACGATCTCGCCGAGCAAGCCGTCGATGCCGCCGCCGACCGCGATATTGTCGCGCGAAATGCCATGGTGCAGGGCAAGCGCCTCGCGCAGCTCGAAATTCTCCGGATCGCTATACATCCAGGTCGTTTCGGCCGCTTTCCGCATTGCCTCCAGCACGGAGGGGGCGGGGCCGAAGCCGCTTTCGTTCGCGCCGATACGGGCGCGCACGGCAAGGCCGCGGTTGCGTTCGATGGCTTCCGGTCCGACGAAGGGAACCGTGGAGGGCAAGGTCTGGGCGAGGGCGGTGAAGCGGGAAAATGCGGACATGAAGAGCGCCTGGGATCGATGGAACGGTCGGGATTTCCGCTGCCGGCCGGTCTCACAAAAAATGCCCGCCGGAATCGATTCTCCCGCGGGCACCCTAGCCAATAATGCGTGAAGACGAAACGATCAGCCGAGGGCCGACCCAATCAGCCGATGGCCGAGCCGACGCCGCTCTTCTTCTCGACGCCAACCATGTAGCGCCGCTCCGGTTGCTTCGACTTGCCGGTGATGCCGCCGGTGAAATAGTCGGAGCGCACGATCAGGCGCAGCAGTTCCTCGTCGATCTCCTTGATGAACTGCACGCCGATGCGGTTGTCGTTGCGGTAGACCTCTGCGCAGCCGATGCGTGACGTGACGCCGACGATGGAGAGATAGTAGTGCAGCGGCAGGCCGATCGTGGTGTTCACGGTAAAGCTCGCACCGCCGACCGAAATGTCCACGAGCTTGCAGCTACGCGTCTTCGGCGCCATCAGGTCGAAGCCGACGGTCATCAGCATGCCCTGCCGGTTGACCGCGAAACGCTCCCACTTCCGCTCGTAAAGGCCCCCGCTGGAGCGCTTCTTGTCGTCGTCACTCATTGCCGCTTTTCTCCCAAAGGGGGTGGACGTCATGTCCGACAGAGATGGCAGGAGTGTCGCAGGCGAGTATTTTGTTTCGTTAAAACAAAAACTTAAAAGTTTAATCGTCCGGTTTTTTGGCGCCTGCCGCCCTCAGGCGTCATGCTTTTCCGTGTGGCGGCCGAGCACGAGATCGAGGAAATCGGTATCGAGGAACATGTTGAAGCGCACCACCAGTTCCTCGCCGTCGCGCTTGAATTCCGTGCAGGGGATCTCGTCGCGGATGGCGTGGATCTCCAGGTAGAAATTCTCCGGCAGCTCCAGCGCCTTGTTGATGGAAAGTACCGCGCCGGCGCTGGAAATGCTGCGGATGAGGCAGGTGTAGCGCATCGCCGTGCTGAGATGGTGGCCGATCGGGGTGATGAAACCGGGCTTGTCGATGCGATACTGGACGAAGCTGCGCTTGGGGTGACGCAGGTGAAGCTGCTCGTGCATGCTGTCGAGGGGCATGGCGCCCTCCCGCTTCTGTTTCCGGGTTTCAACTGTACCGAAACGGGATGGATAAAACGTGAACGCGGCCGCTCGTATTTGAACGAGCAGCCGCGGGAATTTCGATCCTGTCTTGAAACCTCTCCTCCGTCATGGTCGGGCTTGACCCGACCATCCATGCCACGACGCTGCGTGGATCCTCGGGTCAAGCCCGAGGATGACGTTGGTGGGGAGGCGGTCTTACTGGAAAGCCTGGAGGCCCGTCTGGGCGCGGCCGAGGATCAGCGCGTGGATGTCGTGCGTGCCCTCGTAGGTGTTGACCGCTTCGAGGTTCATGACGTGGCGGATGACGCCATATTCGTCGGAAACGCCGTTGCCGCCGTGCATGTCGCGCGACACGCGGGCGATGTCGAGCGCCTTGCCGCAATTGTTGCGCTTCATCAGCGAGATGAGTTCGGCGGGTGCCCGGTGTTCGTCGAACAGGCGGCCGAGGCGGAGCGCGCCCTGCAGGCCGAGCGAGATTTCGGTCTCCATGTCGGCGAGCTTCTTCTGGATGAGCTGGGTGGCAGCGAGCGGCTTGCCGAACTGCTTGCGGTCGAGCGTGTACTGGCGCGCGGCGTGCCAGCAGAATTCGGCCGCACCCATGGCGCCCCAGGCGATGCCGTAGCGGGCGCGGTTGAGGCAGCCGAACGGACCGGCAAGGCCCGAAACTTCCGGCAGCAGGTTTTCATCGGGAACGAAGACGTCCTGCATCATGATCATGCCGGTGACGGAGGCGCGCAGCGAGAACTTGCCCTCGATCTTCGGCGTCTCGAAACCCTTCATGCCGCGTTCCAGCACGAAGCCCTTGATCTTGTTGTCATGCGCATCGGACTTCGCCCAGATGACGGCGACATCGGCGATCGGCGAATTGGTGATCCAGTTCTTGGCGCCGGAGACGAGGTAACCGCCGTCGACCTTCTTGGCGCGGGTGATCATGGAGGAGGGGTCCGAGCCATGGTCCGGCTCCGTCAGGCCGAAACAGCCGACCCATTCGCCGGAAGCGAGCTTCGGCAGATACTTCTGGCGGGTCTCTTCCGTGCCATAGGCGAAGATCGGGTGCATGACGAGCGAGGACTGCACGGACATCGCGGAGCGATAACCGGAATCGACACGCTCGACTTCGCGGGCGACGAGGCCGTAGGAAACGTAGTTGGCACCTACGCCGCCATATTCCTCCGGCACGGTCGGGCCGAGCAGGCCGAGTTCGCCCATCTCGCTCATGATCTCGCGGTGGAAGATCTCGTGGCGGTTCGCCTCGGTGACGCGCGAGGCGAGCTTGTCCTGGCAATAGGCGCGTGCCGTATCGCGGATCATGCGCTCTTCGTCGGTCAGCTGGTCTTCGAGCAGGAAGGGGTCGGCCCAGTCGAAGGGCGCCATCTTGGCGCGGGCCTGTTCCGGAGTGGCGCTGTGGTGCTCGCTCATGTGCTTCCATCCTGTCGCGGTTTTGTCGTTGCAGAAGTGCTACATCAGGTGGTCCGTCTCCGAAAGGCCGGGAACGAAATGGGCAGGCCGACGCTTTGGCTATTTATGAATGCCCTCATGAGCCTGGAGAATGAGCTTTCCATGTATTTCTCCATTTCCGCCTTGATCCTGCCCCTTCGCATGAGCAAGTAATCTGACAATGAGCAATTCCCCCACGAGGAGGCCAAGCATGCGAGACCGTTTCAAGCGATCGGTCGAGCGGCTGGTGCCGACCGAAGCCCGGCTGAGCGATCTGTTCTGGCCGTTTTCCCGCGAACCGGAACGCAAGGCACCCGCAGCCCGACGGCGGCCGGCAGGATCTTCCACGCTCACCGAAGTGGTGGGTTTCGGCAGCAATCCCGGCGGCCTGCGCATGTTCGAGCATATTCCGGACGGCCTGCCCGCCGGGCGCCCGCTCGTGCTGGTGCTGCACGGCTGCCAGCAGAGCGCCGAGAGTTATGACCGCGCCGCCGGCTGGGCCTCGCTTGCCGAGGAGCGCGGCTTTGCCGTCGTCTACGCCCAGCAGCGCGAGGCGAACAATCCGGGTCTCTGTTTCACCTGGTTCCGGCCGAGCGAAGTGACGCGCGACCGCGGCGAGCTGATGTCGATCCGCCAGATGCTGGCACATGCCGCCGAGCGGGCGGCAAGCGACCCGGAGCGCACCTTCATCACCGGCCTTTCCGCCGGCGGCGCCATGACCGCCGCCATGCTCGCCAACTACCCGGAGGTCTTTGCCGGCGGCGCGATCATCGCCGGCCTGCCCTTCGGTGCCGCACGCGACGCCACCCGTGCCTTCGACGCCATGGCCGAGGCGCCGGATCGCACGGCCGACGAATGGAGCGATCTGGTGCGCACGGTTTCGCCAAGCATCGCCCGCAAGCCGGTCATTTCCATCTGGCACGGCACGGCGGACGAGACGGTGGCGCTGTCGAACGGATATGCGCTGGTCGAGCAATGGCGCGATCTCTACCGCCTGCCCAAGGAAGCCTTCGTCGAAAAGCGCATGAAAGGCCGCCGCACGCGCATCTGGCCGGACAAGGACGGCAAGCCGCTCGTCACCCTGCATGAGATCGACGGCATGGGCCACGGCACGCCGGTCGCGCGCGGCGAGGGCGGCGGTTACGCCACCTCCGCCGAGCCCTTCATGCTGGAAGCCGGCTTCTCCTCGACGTTGGACATCGCCAAGGAATGGGGGCTGACGCGCAAATGGAAGCGCTAGTGGCCGCTCAGGCGAGCAGCCACTCATGCTCTTTGGCGTTGTGGAACTTCCACACCCGCTTCGGCCCCGCCATCACGTTGAGGTAATAGAGATCATAGCCGTGGATGGTGGCGCAGGGGTGGTAGCCCTTTGGCACCAGCGTCACGTCGCGATCCTCCACCGCCATCGCCTCGTCGAGCGAGCGGTCGTCCGTATAGACCCGCTGGAAGGCGAAACCCTGCGGCGGGTTGAGGCGGTGGTAGTAGGTCTCTTCCAGAAAGCTTTCGTTCGGCAGGTCGTCCTGGTCGTGTTTGTGCGAGGGGTAGGACGAGGTGTTGCCGCTCGGCGTGATGACTTCCACGACGAGCAGCGAATGCGCCGAATCGTCGTTTTCCGGCATAATGTTGTAGACGTGGCGGACATTCGAGCCCTTGCCGCGGCTGACCTTCGGATGCGTTCCCGGCGGAATGGCCTTGGCCTTGAAATCGCCGCCGCCCGGGGCCGAGCAGACGGCGAGTTCCAGATCGGTCTCCGCCGTCACCGACCAGTTGGAACCGGCCGGTATATAAAGTGCATGCGGCGCGCCCTCGAACGGGCTCATGCGCTCGCCCAGCACGCCGAAATCCCGGCCGCTGGCCGTCGCCTTGCCCTTGCCGGAAATCCAGACGAGGCAGACCTCGCGGCTCCCCGTCTCGGCCGAGAGAATCTCGCCCGGCCGCATGTGGTGCATATCGAAGCCGACATAGGTCCAGCCGGCGCTTTCCGGCGTCACATGGCTGACGCGGCCATGCGCGCCTTCCGGTTTTACGAGCAGGTTCGGCATGGGCTTGTTCCTTATCCTTTCGGAAAACCTTCCGTCTCCACGGTATAACCCGCGGCGGTCATCACGCGCATCAGTTCCGCATAGCCGACCTCGGCCATTTTCTGCGGCGGTGCCTTGCGCGGGTCCTGTTCGGCTTCCACGACGAACCAGCCTTCATAGCCATGGTCCGCCAGCCGCTGGACGATCGCGCCGAAATCGAGCGAGCCGTCGCCCGGCACGGTGAAGGCGCCGAGCGCCACCGCGTCGAGGAAGGACTGTTTGCTGCGATCGAGCCCATCGACCACGCCCTGGCGGATATCCTTTACGTGGACGTGGTTGATGCGGGTGTGGTGGTTGTCGATGGCGCGCAGCACGTCGCCGCCGGCAAAGGCCAGGTGCCCGGCATCGAGCAGCAGCGGAATGCCTTCGCCGGATGCGCGCATGAAGGCGTCGAGTTCCGGCTCGGTCTCCACCACGGCGGCCATGTGGTGGTGATAGGAGAGCGGCATGCCCTGTTCAGCGCACCATTCGCCGAATTCCGTGAGACGGCGGCCATAGGCCTTCATCTCGTCATCGGAAAGGCGCGGCTTGGTGGCGAGCGGCTTGGAGCGGTCGCCCTGGATGGACCGGCCGACTTCGCCATAGACGATACAGGGCGCGTTGACCGCCTTGAACAGCGCGATCATTGGCGCGATGCGGTCCTTGTTGGCGGCCAGCTCCTCGTCGACCAGCGTGCCGGAGAACCAGCCGCCGCACAGCGTCACGTCGGCCGCGCGCAGGATGGGCAGCATGACGGCGGGATCTTCGGGAAAGCGGCGGCCCTTTTCCATGCCGGTGAAGCCTGCGCTGCGCGATTGGCGCAGGCACTCCTCCAGGGACACGTCGTCGCTGAGTTCCGGAAGGTCGTCGTTCCACCAGGCGATGGGCGACATGCCGAGTTTGGCTTTCATCTCAAAATCTCCTTGGGCGGAGGCAGCGGCCTCCCTTGTCATTGTTTCTGCCTTCTTCTCCTCCGTCATCCTCGGGCTTGACCCGAGGATCCACATCCCGCGGCATGGATCCTCGGGTCAAGCCCGAGGATGACGGAGGGGGAGGAGGGGTTCTGTCCTAGCCGACGGTCTGTGCCGCGCGCGCCTTCTCATAGGCTTCGCGCGCCTTGTTGACCTCCGTGCGAGGGCTGACTTCAGGCACCGCCACATCCCACCAATGGCCACCTTCCTGCGTCGTGATGAGCGGGTCCGTGTCGATGACGATCACCGAGGTGCGGTCGTTGCCCTTGCTACTCTGGATGGCCGTTTCGAGGTCGGCGATGGACGAGACCTTCACGGCGACCGCCCCCATGCTCTCGGCATGCGCGCGGAAATCGATGTCGGGCATCATCTCGATCATCGAGTCCTTCAGGAGGTTGTTGAAGTTGGCGCCGCCGGTTGCCATCTGCAGCCGGTTGATGCAGCCATAGCCGCGATTGTCGAGCACAACGATCGTCAGCTTCTGGCCGAGCATGATGGAGGTCGAGAGTTCGGAATTCATCATCATGTAGGAGCCGTCGCCGACCATGACGACGACATCCGCCTCCGGCCGCGCGAGCTTGACGCCGAGGCCGCCGGCAATCTCGTAGCCCATGCAGGAAAAGCCGTATTCCATGTGGTAGCCGCCCGGCTTGTGCGCCTGCCACAGCTTGTGCAACTCGCCTGGCAGACCGCCGGCGGCGCAGACGAGAACCGAATTGTCGCCGCCGATCGAGCGCTGCACCGCGCCGATGACCTGCGCATCGGAGGGCAGGTCCGCATTGGTGGCGGCGGTCGCCTTCTTCACGGCCGCCATCCATTCCTGCTTGCGGCTCTTGGCGGCCGCCTCCACCGAGGCGGAGGCCTTCCAGCCGCCGAGCGCTTCGGAGAGCAGCGTCAGCCCCTCGCGCGCATCGGCGACGAGCGGCTGGCTGTCGTGCTTGGCGGCATCGAAGGCGACGGTGTTGAGCCCGATCATCTTGACGCCGTCGCCCTTGAACAACGCCCAGGAGCCGGTGGTGAAATCCTGCATGCGGGTGCCGACGGCGAGGATGACATCCGCCTCCTCGGCAAAGGCATTGGCGGCAGACGTGCCGGTGACGCCAATCGAGCCCATGCAGAGCGGATGATCGTCCGGTAGCGCCGATTTGCCGGCCTGGGTGACGGCGACCGGAATGCCATGCATGCCGGCAAAGGCCTTCAATTCGGCCGTCGCCTGCGAATACAGCACGCCGCCGCCGGCAATGATCAGCGGCCGCTCCGCCTTGCGCAGCGTGGCGATGGCCGTGGCGAGCTCGTCCGTGTCGGGGCGAGGGCGGCGGTGCGTCCAGACCTTTTCTTCGAACAGGTTGGCCGGATAGTCGTAGGCCTCCGCCTGCACGTCCTGGCAGAGCGACAGCGTCACCGGGCCGCAATCGACCGGGTCGGTCAGCACCTGCATGGTGCGCTTCAGCGCCGGGATGATCTGCTCGGGCCGCGTGATGCGGTCGAAATAGCGCGAGACGCAGCGGAAGGCATCGTTCACCGAGACGGTGCCGTCGCCGAAATTCTCGATCTGCTGGAGAACAGGGTCGGGAATGCGGTTGGCGAAGACGTCGCCGGGCAGGAACAGCACGGGCAGGCGGTTGACATGCGCGACGCCTGCGGCGGTGATCATGTTCAGCGCGCCGGGACCGATCGAGGTCGTGCAGGCCATGAAGCGCTGGCGGAAGCTGGCTTTCGCGAAAGCGACGGCGGCGTGCGCCATGCCCTGTTCGTTATGGGCGCGCAGCGTCGGCAATTCATTGCGCACCTGGTAGAGCGCTTCCCCCATGCCCGCGACGTTGCCGTGGCCGAAAATGCCCCAGACGCCCGCGAAGATCGGCTGTTTCTTGCCGTCGACGACCGTCATCTGTGCCTTCAGGAAATGCGCGACGGCCTGCGCCATCGTCAGCCGGATCGTCTTTGACATGATATTCCTCCCGTATTCTTTATTCACAGACCGCGCGTGCGAAGCCAGGCGTCGGTCAGCTCGCGGAAGCGGCCAGCCATCTGGGCGATCGCTGCCTCGTCATCCATCTTGCCGCTCATCCAGGCGCGGGCGGCATCGACGAAGATCGTGCGGCCGACGGCAAAACCCTTCACGGACGGTGCCACTTTCGTCGCCTCGAAGGCCTTGACCAGGTCCTCGGTCGGCGCTTCCAGGCCGAGCAGCACGATACCACGGCAATAAGCATCATTTTTGGCGATCACCGCCTCGATGTTCCGCCATGCGCCGGCAGACGCCTGCGGCTCCAGCTTCCACCAGTCCGGCTTGATACCGAGATCGTAGAGTTCCTGAAGCGCCGTCGACACGGTGTCATCCTTGAGCGGCCCGTTCTTGCCGGCGATGATCTCGATCAACAGTTCGCGCCCGACGCGGCGCGCGGCCTCGAAAAGCGTGCGCAGCTTCTCCTGCTGCTCCTTCTTGAGGGCCGCCGGATCGTCCGGATGGTAGAAACACAGGCACTTGATGCAATGGTCGAGCGGCCATTCGACGAGCTGCGAGCCGATATCCTGGCTGAACTCGAAGCGCAGCGGCTTGGAGCCCGGTAGCTCGACCGGGCGGCCGAGCCAAGAGAAATTCTGCGTCGCGGCATCGAAGAAGGCATCGCGACCGAAGCGTTCGTCGATCAGCATGCCGTAACCCGGCCGGCCATCGGCGACGCGCGCGGCGGCCTTGACGGTCAGCCGCTTGAACTCGGAAATTTTTTCGTGCGGCACCTTCAGTTCATCGGCGACGTCGACGAGCTGCATGCGGTGGTCGCAGGCGAGCGCCATGAGGAGGGGGATATCGCCCTGCTTGCGGTTGGTCGCCCAATGGATGTGGTTGATCGCCTCGTCCTTGCGCAGCGCCCGATGCTTGCTGCCATTCTTCAGGAAGAAGGTGAGCTCTTCCCAGCTCGGATATTCCGGCGAGCAGAGCAGGCGGGAGACGGCGAAGGCGCCGCAGGCATTGGCCCAGGTGGCGGAGGTCTTGTGGTCCTCGCCCTTCAGCCAGCCGCGCAGGAAGCCGGACATGAAGGCGTCGCCCGCGCCCAGCACATTATAAACCTCGATCGGGAAGCCATCACCGACCACGCCGTCTTCCAGGTCGTCCGAAATCGGCCCGTCATAGACGATGCAGCCCATGGCGCCGCGTTTCAGCACGATGGTGGCCGGGGAAACGGCACGGATGGCTTTCAACGAGGACAGCACATCGTCGGCGCCCGATGCGATCATGATCTCCTCTTCGGTGCCGACGATCAGGTCGCAATCCGGCAGCACGGATTTCAGAATGGCGGAGACGCGGTCGGACTTCACATAGCGCTCGAAACCTTCCGCATGGCCGGCAAGGCCCCAGAGGTTCGGGCGATAGTCGATATCGAAAATGACCTTGCCGCGCGATTCCTTGGCGATGCGGATCGCCTTGCGTTGCGCGGCCTCCGTGTTGGGCCGGGAAAAATGCGTGCCGGAAACCAGCACGGCGCGCGAAGAGCGCACGAAGGCCTCGTCCACGTCGCCCTCGTCGAGCGCCATGTCGGCACAGTCGGTGCGCACGAAGATCATCGGCGAGACGCCTTCGGATTCGATGGCGAGCAGAACGAGCGCGGTGAGGCGGTCCTTGTCGGTCCGGATGCCCTCGACATTCACCCCTTCACGGGCGGACTGTTCGCGGATGAAACGGCCCATCTGCTCGTCGCCAACGCGGGTGATGAGCGCGGATTTGAGCCCGAGGCGGGCGGTGCCGATCGCGATATTCGCCGGGCAGCCGCCGACGGACTTGGCGAACGAGGCGGTGTCTTCCAGGCGCGTGCCGAGCTGCTGGCCGTACAGATCGACGGACGAGCGGCCGATCGTAATGACGTCGAGCGTCCTGTCCTGGTCAAGGTGCGGCATGTCTTCCTCCCGGTCTCGCGGCGCCGCCATCTCACTGCGGCGGTATGTCGGGAAAATGAAACATGAATTCCATTATTCTGTCAATTCGGAATATTCATTCCGTTTCCATTCCGCACCATTTCGTTTGGTGCTTCGTCGCTGGCTGCGGCGTTTTTCGGCAATCGCGACGGGAAGCGCCATTGCCAGCGCCATGGAGGCGGAAAGCGAACGGAAGCCGGCAAAATCGGCCTCCGAGACCTCGAACCAATGGGTGGCGGAGGTGGCGAGCGGCGAAAACACCGAGTCGGTAATGGCGACGATCGGCACGCCGCGGCTCGCCAGTTCCTGCGCCTGCGCAAGGCTGTCGGCGGCGTAGGGGGCGAAACTTGCCGCGATCACCGCGTCCTTGGCGGTGGCGAACTGCGCGATTTCCGGATCGATGCCATTGGGCGAAGCGAGGATCTGGTGGCGGATACCGAGCTTGCCGAAGGCATAGGCGATGTGGGCGGTCAGCGGATAGGAGCGCCGCTTGGCGACGAGATAGATGGTCTCGGCCTGTGCCAGCAGCTCGACGGATTTGGAAAAGATCTCGCCGTCGATGGTGCTCGCCAGCCGCGCGACGGACTGGCTTGCCGCGGTCAGGAAGCCGGAGAGCAGTTCGGTGTCCGTGTTGGCGGTAGGCGCGGCCTCCAGCGACAGCAGCCGCTCCTCGTAGGACAGCGTGCGATCGCGCAACCGGGCGCGAAAAACGTTCTGGAGGTCGGAAAAGCCTTCATACCCGAGGTGATGGGCAAGGCGCACCAGCGTGGAGGGTTGCACGTCGGCCGCCGTCGCAATGCTCGCCGCGGTGCCGAAGGCCATGTCGTCCGGGTTGGACAGCGCATAGGCCGCCACCTGCGCCAGCCGTTTCGGCATGGTCGCCTTGCGTTCGATGATGACGCTGCGCAGGCTGTCGAAATCGCGGGGTACGCGCGTCAGGGCCGCTTCGCTGTTGCTCATGGATCTGTCTCCTCAGGCGGCCATTCTGCTACGAATGAAATAAATATTCCATATTCTCGGAAAAGATAGTTTTCGTTCCAAATCTTTCCGGCTAAACATAGTGTCAAACGATATAGCGGATGGAGGAGACGTCATGAAGGCCCTCGGTATAGGACTGATCGGTACGGGTTACATGGGCAAGTGCCATGCGCTCGCCTGGAACAATGTCAGCACGGTCTTCGGCGATGTCGACCGGCCGCGCCTCGTGCACCTCGCCGAAGCCAATGCCGATCTTGCGGCAAGCCGTGCCCGCGAATTCGGCTTTGCCAAATCGACCGCCAACTGGCGCGACCTGCTGGCCGATCCGGAGGTTGACGTGATCTCCGTCACGACGCCGAACCAGTTCCACGCCGACATGGCGATCGCGGCACTGGAAGCGGGAAAACATGTCTGGTGCGAAAAGCCGATGGCGCCGGCCTTTGCCGATGCCGAGCGCATGCTCGCCGCCCAGCGCTCCTCCGGCAAGGTTGCCGTCATGGGCTACAATTACATCCAGAACCCGGTGATGCGGCACATCCGCTCCCTGCTGGACGAGGGCGTCATCGGCACGGTGAACCATGTGCGCGTCGAGATGGACGAGGACTTCATGGCCGATCCGGAAGCCGCCTTCTACTGGAAGAGCGAGGCGTCCTCCGGCTATGGCGCGCTCGACGATTTCGCCGTGCACCCGCTCTCGCTGCTGTGGAGCCTGTTCGGCCATGTCGAGGCGGTGATCGCGTCGCTGGCAAAACCCTATGCCGACCGCCCGCTGAAGGACGGCGGCCGCCGCGCGGTCGAGAACCACGATATCGCCAGCGTCCTGATGCGCCTTCCCGGCGGCATTTCCGGCGTGCTGATGGCCAACCGCTCCGCCTGGGGCCGCAAGGGCCGCATCGCGCTGCAGGTCTATGGCTCGAAGGGCACGATCCTTTTCGACCAGGAGCGCATGAACGAATTCCAACTCTACACGACCGAGGGCAGGGCGAGCGAGCAGGGCTTTTCCACAGTCCTGACGGCGCCGCACCACAAGCCCTATGACCGGTTCATTCCAGCCCCCGGACACGGCCTCGGCTTCAACGACCTGAAAGTCATCGAATGCCGCGAACTGATCGCTGCGATTGCGGGCATGGCGTCGCATTCCATCGATTTCAACCATGGCCTGCGCATCGAGAAATCCGTGCACGCCATGGCACAATCTTTCCGCGAGGCCCGCTGGGTGGAAATTGCCACAGAATGAATTTCTGGCGACCGGGCCAAAAAAATCCGGTCGCCTCCTCATTGAAACGGCGAGGGCCATACGTAATACTCTCGGCAATAATGCCGGAGGGATGGGCATGTTAAAGCAAATGCAGAGACGCTGGGCGCCGGTCCTCTTCGTCTCGATTGCTGTCGTCGTGTTCAATGTGGGCGCCGCAGAGGCGAAACGCGTTGCACTGCTGATAGGCAATCAGAAATACGAAGAGACGGCTCAGCTCAACAACCCCGCGAACGATGTGGAGCTTATGCGCGCCTCGTTCGAGGCAGCGGGTTTCGATTCCGTCAAGACTGTGCTCGATCTCGACCGCGGCGCCATGGTGAAGGCGCTGCGCGAGTTTGAGGATGAGTCTGCCGATGCGGATATGGCAGTGGTCTATTATTCCGGCCATGCCATGGAGATGAACGGGGTCAACTACCTCATCCCCGTCGATGCGGCGCTGAAGAGCGACCGTGACGTCGAGGACGAGAGCGTGGCGATCGATCGCGTGCAGCGCTCGCTCGAAGGCGCCAAGAAGCTGAAGCTCTTCATCCTCGATGCTTGCCGCAACAATCCGTTCTCGCAGTCGATGACGCGTTCGATCGGCACCCGTGCCGTGACCCGCGGCCTCGCCCGCGTCGAACCCGAATCGGCCGATACGCTGATCGCCTTCGCCTCGAAGGCGGGCACGGTGGCGCTCGATGGCGAGGGCAAGAACAGCCCGTTTGCCACGGCACTCTCGAAATATCTGACGGAGCCCGGCCTCGACGTGCGCATCGCGCTCGGCAAGGTGCGCGACGAGGTGGTGGAAGCCACAAATCGCGAGCAGGAGCCCTTCGTCTACGGCTCCCTCGGTGGCGCGCAGATCTTCCTGAACATCAAGGAAGTCAACATCAACGTCACCAACAGCGGCAACACGCAGGAGGTCTCGCCGAACGGCCAGTCCGAAGCGGCTGCCGACTGGCAGAACATCCGCGACCTCGCCGACGAGGACCTGATCGCCGCCTTCATCGCGAAGCACGGCAAGGATCCGGTCTACAAGATGCTGGCGGAAAAGAAGCTCGCCAGCCTCCAGGAGGCGACGCAGAACGACGGCCAGGATGCCGCGAGCATAGCCTGGGACGCTCTGAAGGAATCGACCGATGCGGCCGCGCTCCAGCGCTTCATCGAGCGTTATCCCGACAGCACGCATCGCAGCAGCGCCGAACAGCTGATTGCCGCCCTTGAGCCGAAGAAGGGCCTCAGCGTCGAGCTCTCCACCTCCAAGGAGACGCCGGCCTCGCGGGATTGCTTCCTGCTCGCCGGCGAACCGCAGTCGCTTCCGGGCTTCATGGGGGTCAACTTCCTGAAGATCGACGCCAAACGGGCGCTTTCCGCCTGCGCGCAGGCCGTCAACGAGAACCCGTCCGACGGCATGCTGGTCAACCTGCTCGGCCGCGCGCACGATTCCGACCGCAACTATGTCGAAGCCCGTCGCAATTACGAAAAGGCGATCGACCTCGGCAACATGTATGCGCTCACCAACCTTGCCTGGTTCTCGGTCTACGGCACGGATGGCCCGATCGACGTGCCGAAGGGCCTGTCGATGTTCGAGAAGGCCTCGATCGCCGGCAACTCCTACGCCCAGGCATCGCTCGGCTGGCTCTACCGCGAAGGTTATGGCGGCACGCGCCAGGACTATAACGAAGCGGTGAAGTGGTATCAGCAGTCGGCCAACCAGGGTTATGCCAATGCCATGGCGACCATGGGCTGGTTCTACCGCGAGGGCCTCGGCGTCTCGCAGGACTACGTTCAGTCGCTGACCTGGTATCGCAAGGCAGCAGACGCCGGCGACGCCAACGCCATGTCCTCGCTCGGCTGGGCCTACCAGAACGGCCTCGGCACGGCGCAGGACTATGCGGAAGCGAAGGTCTGGTACGAGAAGGCCGCCAATATCGGCGATTCCTACTCGATGGCCTCGCTCGCCTGGCTCTATGACGTCGGCAACGGCGTGAAGCAGGACTATGTCGAAGCCCGCTACTGGTACGAAAAGGCCGCAAACGCCGGCAGCGCCTACGCCATGGGCAACCTGTCGCGCCTCTACGACCAGGGTCTCGGCACGCCGGCAGACGCCAAGGAAGCCGTCCGTTGGGCAGCCGGCAGCGTCGAAAGCGGCGATCAGGCCAAGCTGAAGGAGCTCAAGGAAACCCCCGGCAACTTCACCGTCGCCTTCCGCAAGGAAATGCAGAACCTTCTGAGGGAACGCGGTTATTACAGCGGTTCTTCCGATGGCGAATTCGGCGCGGCAACGCTCGCCGCGATCGACAAGCTGGCCGCCGGCCGCAACGACAGCGCGTCGCTGTCGTCGACGACGACCACCACCACCGACAACAGCCAGTCGACGGTCACGCTCTCCGGTTCGGATGCCGACCAGTGCTACGAACTTGCCGGCGAACCGAACCTGCGCCCGGGCTTCCTCGGAAAGCTCTTCGCGCAGATCGACTATGGCCGCGCGATCCCGGTCTGCGAAGCGGCGCTCAATGCCAATCCGTCGGACAACTCGATCCGCAACATGCTGGGCCGTGCCCACGACGCCGCAAAGAACTTCTCCAAGGCGCGTGAGCACTACCAGAAGGCAGCCGACGAGGGGAACCTCTACGCCCTAACCAACCTTGCCTGGTATTCGATCTACGGCACGGATGGCCCGGTCGACATGGCAAAGGGCACCCGCATGTTCGAGCAGGCCTCGAACGCCGGCAACCCCTATGCCCAGGCCTCCCTCGGCTGGCTCTACCGCGAAGGCTATAACGGCACGCGCAAGGACTATGACGAGGCCATCAAGTGGTATCGCAAGGGCGCCGAACAGGGTTATGCCAATGCGCAGGCCACGATGGGCTGGTTCTACCGTGAAGGCCTTGGCACGACGCGCGACTATACCGTCTCGCTCGACTGGTACATGAAGGGCGCGGAAGGCGGCGACGTCAATGCGATGTCCTCCGTCGGCTATGCCTACCAGTCCGGCCTCGGCGTCGCGGTGGACTATGTCGAAGCCCGCAAGTGGTACGAGAAGGCAGCCGGCTTCAACGACTACTATTCGATGGCCTCGATCGGCTGGCTCTACGACGTCGGCAACGGCGTGACGCAGGACTATGCCCAGGCCCGCGACTGGTACGAGAAGGCCGCAAACGGTGGCAACACCTACGCCATGGGCAACCTCTCGCGTCTCTTCGACCACGGTCTCGGCACGCGCGCCAACGCCAAGGAAGCCGCCCGCTGGGCCGCTGCCAGCGTCGAAGGCGGCGACCAGGGCAAGCTCCAGGAGCTCAAGGGTTCTCCGGCAAACTTCACGCCGCAGTTCCGCAAGGAGTTCCAGTCGATCCTCAAGCAGCGCGGCTACTACAACGGCCCGATCGACGGCGATTTCGGCGCATCGACGCAGAACGCCATCGACCGTCTCGCCGCCCGCACCTGACACGGATCAGCATCCGCAAGAAACCGCCAGCGACCACCGTCGCTGGCGGTTTTCGTTTGGCCGGCGAAAATCCGCGCGAATCGGTCCTTGACCCTCCACCGGGTGGAGGCCGTAGTGGGGATGCCATGGGAGCGAAGTTTTACACGATCGGCGAATTGGCGCGGCTTTCGGGGCAATCCGTCCGACGCATCCGCTATTATTCCGACAAGGGCCTGCTGCCGAGCGACCGCTCGGCGGGAAACTACCGCATCTACAGCGAGACGGATGCGGCGAGACTGGACCTCATCCGCGCGCTGCGCGAGGCGGGCGTCGGCCTTGCCGCTATCGGCAAGCTGATCGGCCGCCGGCTGAGTCTTGCCGAGGTATTGCAGGCCCGGCTTGCGATTCTCGAAACGGAAATAGCGGCAAGGCGCCGGATGGCCGCCGTGCTGCGTGCAACGCTTCGCCTCCCGAACCCTGCCGATGCTGACCTGAGGAGGTTTTGGACGATGGCAAACCGAAGCAACAAAGACATGCATGCCCTCGTCGAACGTTTCGTCGAACGGATCGCCGAAGGGGCCGCGATGGACGAAGACTGGCGCCACCGGATGATCGAGACGAGCGTTCCCGACCTGCCGGACGACCCCACGCCGGACCAGATCGCCGCTTGGACGGAACTCGCCGACATGCTGGAGGACGAGGATTTCGCCCGCGAGCTCAAGACGGAGATGGCCGCCTTCTGGACCGGCGCCTTCGACCCGGCCGCCTACCGCGACGCCGCGCTGAGAACCTATGAGGCCGCCCAGGCGGCCATCGCGAAAGGGATATCGCCGCAAGCGGCGGAAGCACAGGTCATCGCCGCTCCCTGGCTCGACGATTCGGCGCGTGCGATGGGCCGCGAGCCGGATCGCACCTTCCTCGATTGGCAGTTCGCCCAATACGAAAAACAATCCAGCCGCATGGGCCGCTACCGCCAGCTGCTGGCGATTCTGCGTGGGGAGGATGATTCGGTCGAACCGGACAGGATCTGGACCTGGCTGAACGATGCGCTGCGCGCCTTGCCGGTGCCGCTAAAGTAAGGCCCTGAAATGAGAAATGCCGCACGCGTTGCTGGCGCGTGCGGCATGACAAGCTCGGGAGCGCCCCCTGTGCCGGGGGCGGAGCTTAGAGCAGGAAGTCGTTCGAATAGTAGCGCGTCAGGCCCGCGTCAATCTCGAAATCCGCCCGGCCATCGCCATTGACGTCGCCGGAGATGATCGTGCCGGAGTAGCGCAATTCGCCCGACGTGCCGGAAAACGCGTCCTTGCCGATGAAGGTGAAGGAGTTGTTGCCGCTTCTGTCGGTCCTGGCGTCGATGTCACGCAGGTCGATCACGTCGTCCTGGCTGTCCGGCTTGAAGTCGTCGATGACGTCGCGCTGCGAGCCGACCTTGCTGTCGGAGGTGCGCAGGAAGCGGAACGTATCGGCGCCGGAGCCGCCAACGAGAAAGTCGTTGCCGCTGTCACCGACCAGCAGGTCGTTGCCGGAACCGCCGACCAGGTCATCATTGCCCGAGCCGCCGTAGAGACGGTCGTTGCCGCTGTCGCCATAGAGGTCGTCATTGCCGCTGTCGCCGTAGATGACGTCCTTGCCGGCACCGCCATAGAGCCGGTCATTGCCGCCAAGGCCTTCGAGCTGGTCGTTGCCGTTGCCGCCGCGCAGAATGTTGTTGCCGCCGGTGCCGATCAGCGTGTCGTTAGAGTTGGTGCCGGTCGCATTCTCGATGCTCCGGAGCTCCTCGTTGCGGCCGCTGACGGCGCGGGCAAAACCCTCATCGAGGTCGACATAGATGCCGCGGCCTTCTTCGCTGCTCGAATCCTGCAGCGAATAGTTGACCGTGTCGGTGCCGGAGCCGCCATTGAACGAATTGCGGTAGCCGACGGAATAGAAGGTGTCGTTGCCGGCGTCGCCCTTGTAGTCGCTGGCGAGCGTCTTCACTTCGAACCGGTCATTGCCATCGCCGCCGCTGACGACGTCATATTCACCGCTCGCCTTGGCCGCGCCGCTGTGTTTGTAGATGTCGTTGCCGGAGCCGAGGAAGATGTCGTTGCCGCCTTCGAAGCTGTTGCGCACCAGGTCGTCGCCGCTGCCGGCTTCCACATAGTTGAGGCCGCCACGGCTGTCGGTCCGATTCAGAACAATCTCGTCATCGCCGCCATAGGTGTAGATTTCAACCTCGGTGCGCGAGTTCTGGACGACGTAATCATCGCCGTTCGTGCCCTTATATACAAACGCCATGTCCTCGTTCCTTTCTCATTCATCTGCTGTTGTCCGACTTTTAGCGCCGGCAAGCTGAACCGCTCTTGAACAAAGTGGGGAGACAGAAGGCATTTTCGAGGCCGCCGGGGGAAAATTTGTGAGGGTGAGGGCCGGTCATGCCGATTCCAAGCCGTTCCGGCCCGCGGGAAGCCGCCATATGTATAAAGCGCCCGATTGCGTGAAAAATCGAAAAAGCTCTTGATCCGTGAGGGCTTTGGCCCTATCAGGACCGCGAGCGGAGAGGTGGCCGAGTGGTCGAAGGCGCTCCCCTGCTAAGGGAGTATACCGGAAACGGTATCGAGGGTTCGAATCCCTTCTTCTCCGCCAGTCATTCTCCTTAGCGTATGGATTTTGCTATCTGATTACGGATGGCTAAGGCGCTTCCCAACTTCATATACCTGTTGTTCGCATTTGCATGGCTAGCGCCGCCGCGCAGGCCTGTGTTTCCTCGTTCTGGTCGAATTTCCGCCACACAGCGCCTGATTCGTTTCGGGCTATGCGCCGCTGCCTTTACCCCGTCCCAAATTGTCCATTCGAAGCAGAATAGATTGGTTGGCCAGAACGTGCCGTCTCTAATGCTACTCACCTATATGGAGACAGGCATGAGAGAAATTGTCGTCCGAGTCTATAAAGCCGGTGGCGGTGGCCACGAGCTGCTGGCCGTTATACCCCTTAATGGCGCGAATCTTCTCGGACAGGACGGCCGCCACGCCAGCGATAGCGAACTGATCGCGATGACGATGAAAGAGCTTCGCAATCAAGGGCGCTTCTCAGACGCCGAGATCGAGGCCTTCGGGTATAGGGTAGATCGTCCGCGATATCCCGCCGCGCCAGAAGTCATTCCTGAGCCTCCTCAGGACACGACGATGTCTCCGGAATCGCCTCAAGTCATTGCCCGCCCGAGCATAACCGGCTTCAGCACTTAACGGCAAACGCTTCCATTTCCATTATCCTAATCCTTCGGTGGTTGGATCTCGACAACGAGGATAGGGGATTTGATATGATCATCATCGTTGTGGACCGTAGCACCAGCAACTACGCGATCGAAAACCAACTTGAAGCGCAGCTCCGCACCGCTTCAAGTTTAGACTCCATCGACATTTATGCGGCCGACAGGCACGTTGCGGACAAAGCGGCGGGCTATATCAAAGCCTGCAAGTACAAAGACGGCACAATTCGCACCATTCGCTACGCAGGCCCCCCGTCGCCGGAGCAGGTCGCAGCCGCCGCACTTTTGAGCGTCCCCTCTACAAAGCCCGGATCCGCCGCTGGCCTCACGGACACTCTTTCGGGAGCCAGCCAGCCTGCTCAGCTCCAAGCGCACGCGTACGCCCAGGGAAGCAATATCTTTATCGCGCCTGGGCAAGAGCGACACTTGCCTCATGAGGCGTGGCATGTGGTCCAACAGTGATAGGGTAGAGTTGCAGCCAACTATGCGTTTCCAATCGGTGCGCCCGTCTTCCAAGTTGCACCGGTAGTGCCTGGGATCGCCGCCACACCTTAAAAGACCGCGTTAAAAAGTCCGGCGCCATTCGAATACATCGGTGAGATCGGCCGTGTCCCTACAACGATGGTAAGCCGGGGGCGAGCGAGCACATGAACGACTGGACTTTGTTCTTCATCGGGCTCGCCATCCTGCTTGCGTTCTCTTTCACGCTCAACACGTTCTTTCTGGGGGCGTTCATCGCCGGCATGAAGCGCTATCTGCTGGGGCGCATCATCGGCGGAACGATAAAGGATACGAGGATCGACCACGAGGCCACCCACCGCACGCTCGGCCTGTTCGGGCTTCAGACGCGCAACGGCGGGCCAGGCGACGAGGAAGTCCACCGTTTGACCCCTAAGCGCTGGCAGGAGGTTCTGACATGGATTTGCTATATCGGCATGGGCGTGGGCTTCGCCATTATGATTTATTCCAGGGCTCGGTAACCAAACGGCAGGCGCCGCGGCTGACAATTGTGTGTCCGGTGGCAAGCATTGTCCTTCGCGACAAAGTCGCTGGCCAAAATCAAGAATAGAGAATCCTTCATTCTATGGGATGACGATCACCTGCCCGCCGACGATGGCGCTGCGGACGGTGGGCGTTGTCAGCGTTATATATAAGGAAGAGCGGGAGGCTGCTTGCTGCTGAGGTGGTCGGTTTCTTCATGTGCGCTGAAGACCCTTTGATCGCCGACTCAAAATTCCGTTGCGTGAATCACCCGAATCGACCGCGAAAACCACCGCTACCGATTCCTGCTTTCGGTCATGCCGGTCTAACTGTGATAAACAAGCGGACGCGGGAAAATGCGTCTCCGCCACCTCAAAGCGCGGCCTTTGCCCTTATTTCGCCCGGTCTAAGGCAGGGTTATACAGCCGGCGAGCTAGGCTAAGTGCCCGCTTCATAAGGATTTTTGTTAAGGATCCATAAACTTTTAGCGATCCGGTCCGCCATTTTGTGTCCTTTGCGCAACAGCGCGTGGCGAAGGCTGACACAAACCCCGCCTCCTTTCAGTTTGGAGATTGCTTACGGAAGCGCGTCTTGTATTTTCAGGTTCGGAAGCAGGGGCGGTTGATCGTCCGCTTCCTGAACTTGGGGATGGGGCAGGGAACGCTGTCCTTCAGCAAAAAACCCAGACCCGTTTGAAACTTTTTGACTGGAGGTCAGAAATGAACATCAAGAGCCTTCTTATCGGCTCCGCTGCTGCACTCGCAGCAGTATCCGGCGCCCAGGCTGCCGACGCTATCGTTGCTGCCGAGCCGGAGCCGATGGAATACGTTCGCGTTTGCGACGCATTCGGCACGGGTTACTTCTACATCCCGGGTACCGAAACCTGCCTGCAGATCAGCGGCTACGTCCGTTTCCAGGTAGACTTCGCTGAAGATTCGGCTGGCCCGAACGGCGACGACTGGGGCTACCGCGCTCGTACCCGTGGTTACCTCTCGCTTGACGCCAAGAGCGACACCGAGCTCGGCACGCTGACCGGTCACATCGACCTTCAGGCTGACTCCCACCAGGACGTCTTCCTTGACGGCGCATGGATCCAGCTCGGCGGCTTCAAGGCTGGTTACTTCTACACGGAATGGGATAAGGGCATCAACGGCGAGACCGACGTTCTCGACGGCACGATCTTCAACATCATCGGCGGCGACACGCTGCTGAATGCTGTATCCTACAAGTACGAAGGCGGCGCTTTCGCTGCTACCGTTGCTCTCGAATCCTTCAGCAACGCCAAGAACGGCTTTGTTGAATTCGAAGACGGCCTCGGCATCTCGGGTGTTGTCACCGGTTCGTTCGGCGCCGTAAGCGCTGACTTGCTCGGTTCGTACGACTTCGACGCTGAAAACGGCGCCATCCGCGGCCTCGTTTCCGCTGACGTCGGTCCGGGCACCCTGCAGGCTGCTGCTGTCTGGTCTTCGGGCGCAAGCCGTTACTGGGATGCTTCCGAGTGGTCGGTTGCTGCATCGTACAAGGCTAACCTCTCTGAAAAGCTGGCAATCACCCCCGGCTTCCAGTACTGGGGCACGCTTGATTACGACGCCTCCGGCGACTACCGCGGTAGCCGCGACGCTTGGCGCGCTGGCCTGACGCTCGACTACACGATCGTCACGGACCTGACCACCAAGATCAGCCTCCAGTACACGGATGTTGACAACGGCGTTGGCAACAAGGGCGCCGGTGGCGACCAGTGGTCGGGCTTCGTCCGTCTGCAGCGTTCGTTCTAATCTGATCTGACTTCTGTCAGTGATGGGAGACCCGGCTTTCGAGCCGGGTCTTTTTCGTTTTCGGCATGGTATCGGCTGGACGCGCACGACCTTTTCCAGCGTTAGCTGGCGGTGCACGATGAGACTTGGAATTACAGTCTTGTTGACCCGTCAGAATCCGGCGAGGAACGCGTGGACCGATGGGAAGACGGCGGCGTAGTGCAGGTGAGGGGCGTGGCCCTGACCCGGTGCGACCACGGTTTTGACCGTTTCGGCCTGAGCGGCCATCCGGGCGAGCGACTGTTCGGTGAAGAGACGGGAATGTTCCCCGCGCACGACAAGCAGCGGCTTTTTCGCCAGAAGCTCGAATTGCGGCCAGAGCGTCGGCAGGGGTTTTGAGAAATCGATGGCCTGCAACTGGTCCGTCAACTTCGGATCATAGTCGGGAACGAGCCGGCCTTCCTTTTCCGCGTAGATCGCCTCTGCCATGTCGCGCCAATCGGCGGGGGAAAGGGCAGAGAAAGACGCGCCATGGATATCGCGGAGCAGGTCGGCGGCTGCATCAAGATTCTCCAGAACGGAGCGCCCGGAGAGATAGTCGCGAATTTCCCTGAGACCGTCCGCCTCGATTTCCGGGCCGATATCGTTGAGAACAGCACCGGCAATGAGGTCCGGCTTCACCGCGGCCATGATATGCAGGATCAGCCCGCCGCGTGACGTGCCTGCGAAAAGGCAGTGCTCCAGGCCGAGCGCTGTGCAGACGGTGATGACATCCCGGCATTCGATGGCGACATTGTAGTTTGCAGCGGTCTCGTCATAGCCGGAAAGGCCGCGGCCGCGATAGTCGAGCGCGATCACCCGGCGGGGTGCGACGGGATCCTGCGAGACGAGCAGAGCAAGCTGGTGGAAATCCCGCACGTTGCGGCTGAGGCCGGGCAGGCAGACGAGCGGCACGCGCCGGGTCTCTGCTTTTGCCGCGTAGTCGCGCGCATGAAGCATCAATCCGTCTTCAGCTGGGAAGAAACGGCTTTCGAATTCATTCATGTAGCTGCATCCGCCTGACCGAGGGGGAAGGTGTCCTGCCGGACATCCGAGAAGGCTAGCCTAGAGGGACCGCTTGCCGAGGGCAAGACGCGGCCCGCCGCTCGCTTACCGGCCGACGCTCAGGTCGTGCACGATATCGGCCTTCTGGCCGAGCCGGGTCTTGTAGACCTGGTAATTCTCCATGACCCGCTGCACATAGCCGCGTGTTTCGGAGAAGGGGATGCGCTCGATCCAGTCGACGACCTCGTCGATCGGCTTTCCGCGTGGGTCGCCATAACGTGCGATCCACTGCGGCACGCGGCGCGGGCCGGCATTGTAGGCGATGAAGGTGAGCACATAGGAGCCGCCGAAATCGCTAATCTGCTCGCCGAGATAATGGGCGCCGAGCGTCGCGTTATAGGCGGCGTCCGTCGTCAGCCGCTCCTTGGAATAGGCCAGACCATAACGTTTCGCTACACCCTGCGCGGTGCCGGGCATCAGTTGTAGGAGGCCCTGCGCATTGGCGGGCGAGACGGCGGCCGGGTTGAAGGCGCTTTCCTGGCGCGCGATCGCATAGGCGAGCGCCTTGCCGGAGCCTGAAATGTTGGCGCCGTCCGGAATGACGCCAATCGGAAAGGCGAGTGCGGCGACATCGATGCCGCGCCCGAAGGCAATCTTGCCGATCTGCAGGGAAAGCTGGTGGTTGCTGCCCTTTTCCGCCTGTGCCGCCAGAAGCGCGAGCTCGCCCGGGCTCATCAACTCGCCGGCCAGCGCGCGATAAAGGCTTTCGCCGCGCCATCCGTGGCCGGCCGCCTGCAAGCGGGCAATCGCCTGCACGGCTTCGCGCTGCTGGAAACGCGTGCGCTCTTCCGTGGTCGGCGTCGGATAGGCGACGTTCAGCGCCGTGCGGCCGAGCCTTGCGCCGGCGAGCTGGCCATAGAAGGTGCCGGGAAAATTCGCCGCCTTGGCAAAATAGTCCTTCGCCTCGGCCGGGTTGCCCTTTTCCGCCGCCCGTCCCAGCCAGTACCAGGCACGCGATACGGAAAGCGGGCGATCCGAGGCTTGCAGGATGCGCTGGAAATGGCTCGCGGCGGTCTTCGCATCACCGAGATCGCGCAGCGCATACCAGCCGGCGTGGAATTCCGCCTCGACGATGTCCGTCGGATCGTCCGCCCCGTGGCGTGCGGCGACACGGTAGGCATCCTTGTAGTCGCCCAGATCGGCAAGGCCGCGGCTGACGATACGCTGCTCGTTCCACCAGGCGCCGGGATTGATCAGGCGCGCCGGGTCCTCCGGCATGGCGGCGAAGAGTTTTGCCGCCGCGCGATATTCTTCCTGGTTGCGCAGGTGCCGAATGCGCAGGAACGTATAGGCCGGGTCCTTCTGCCAGCCGGCATCGACGGCCTTGATCAGCGTGCCGGCCGTTTTGTTCTTGCGGATGACGGCCGCCCAGGCGCGATAGAGCGATTGAGCCTTGCCGAGATCGCCAAAGCGCTGCGCTTGGTCGGTGCGGTCGCGATAGAGCAGCATTTCCATGCGCATCTTGTGGTCGGTGGCGGTCAGCAGCGTGCCGAATTCTTCGAGCGCCTTGCTTTCCAGCTCCTTGGAAAGCGGCTCCTTCTGCCAGAAGGACCGCAGGATGTCCGCGGCGCGCGCCGCATCACCCGTCGCGACGAGCGCGCGGCAGAGCACGAGGGCGCCTTCCGGCGTTTCCGGCCGCGTCGTGCCGAAGGCGGCGAGCACATCGGCGCTCGCCGGATTTTCGCGGGCAAGCGCGCGCTCGGAATTGGCGCGCAGCGCCTTCAGCCCCGGCCAGCCCTTCAATTCGCGCTGGGCGTTGGCGATTTCCCAGGAGGGCACGCCGCGCTGGCCGGAGACAGCGATCGCCCACGTCAGGATATGCCGGTCGAGACTGTCGGAGGAAAGGCGGTTGCGTGCAACGATGGCGGCGGCCGCATCGCGGTTAGAAAGCGCGTCGAGCCCTTCGCGCAATTCCGCGCTCACCGCCTGCACGCTGTCGGCGCGCGGAATGGCGTTGGTGATGATGTCCTTCGACGGCATGTCGGCGGCAAAGCCGAGCGGCTTTATCGACGAGGTCGTGGTGTTGTCCGCCTCGACGGGCGAGGAGCGCAGCGCAAGGCCTGTTACTCCGGCAAGAAGCAAGGCGCAAAGGGCAAAACTGTTTCTCGAGATCATGTCACATCCCGGATGCCTGACAGGCGGCACATCAGAAGCGTCTCTTCCCGCCTGATCTTTGACAATCATTAACCCTTTATTGCCTTAACGAAGCCTTACCGGCCGCGCTCACTAAGCCGTGAAGGCGGCTGACATGCAGGCGACGGATCACGCGGCACGAATATTCTTCGTTGCGCATCCTTTCGCCTTGATCATGCATGAAAAACGCCCCTCGCGCCGCTTGCCGCATGACTGTCACATGATTATTGTGCGGCAGTTTTTAACCACGGAATACGGCCAAAGCATGTAAGCCTCCGGGCGGCTCTGGTCTCAGGAGTTCTCGATGTTCAAGGGATCCATTCCCGCTCTCGTCACCCCGTTCACCGATGCCGGCGCCGTCGACGAAGACGCCTTTGCCGCGCATGTCGAATGGCAGATCAGCGAAGGCAGCCACGGCCTCGTGCCGGTCGGCACCACCGGCGAATCGCCGACGCTGTCGCATGACGAGCACAAACGGGTGGTGGAACTCTGCATCAAGGTGGCTGCCGGCCGCGTGCCGGTCATCGCCGGTGCCGGCTCGAACAACACCAAGGAAGCGATCGACCTTGCCCAGCACGCCGAAAAGGCGGGCTCGGATGCGGTCCTCGTGGTCACGCCCTATTACAACAAGCCAACGCAGAAGGGCCTTTTCGCCCATTACGCGGCGATTGCCCAAAGCGTGAAGCTGCCGATCATCATCTACAACATTCCCGGCCGCTCGGTGGTCGACATGTCGCCGGAGACGATGGGTGCACTGCATAAGGCGCATCCGTCGATCGTCGGCGTCAAGGATGCGACGGGCAAGATCGAGCGCGTTTCCGAGCAGCGCATCACCTGCGGCAAGGGTTTCGTCCAGCTTTCCGGCGAAGACGCCACCGCGCTCGGCTTCAACGCCCATGGCGGCGTCGGCTGTATCTCGGTGACGGCCAATGTCGCGCCGCGGCTCTGTGCCGAATTCCAGGAGGCGACGCTGGCCGGCGATTATGCCGCGGCGCTCGAATACCAGGACAAGCTGATGCCGCTGCACAAGGCGATCTTCATCGAGCCGGGTCTTTGCGGCGCGAAATATGCGCTGAACCGCACCCGCGGCCTGAGCCGCTTCGTGCGCTCGCCGCTCATCCCGACCCTGGAGCCGGCGACGGAGGCAGCGATCGACGCAGCGCTTCGCCATGCCGGCCTATTGAATTGATATGATAACAAAACCCCGTCCAGTAACGCCCAAAACGACGCCCAGGAAGCCATCGACGATCAAGAAGATCGTGGCGGAGAACCGCAAGGCCCGCTTCAACTACGAGATCATCGATACCTACGAGGCCGGCATCGTGCTGACCGGCACGGAGGTCAAATCGCTGCGCGAAGGCAAGGCGAACATCGCGGAATCCTACGCGTCGGACGAGGGCGGCGAGATCTGGCTGATCAATTCCTACCTGCCGGAATATCTCCAGGCGAACCGCTTCAACCACGAGACGCGCCGGCGCCGCAAGCTCCTGCTCTCCAAGCGCGAGATCAATCGCCTGCGCATCGCGATCAACCGGGAAGGCATGACGCTTGTGCCGCTGAAGGTCTACTTCAACGATGTCGGCCGGGCGAAACTCGAACTCGCGCTCGCCAAGGGCAAGAAGCTGCACGACAAGCGCGAGACGGAGAAGGAACGCGACTGGAATCGCCAGAAGGGCCGCCTTCTGCGCGATCGCGGCTAAGGCGTCCTTCGTTTTCCCTTAGATACACTTTTGCCGGAATTGCTTAGAACTGGCTGTAGAGCTGCGCAATGACGGACTGGCGCGCTGTGCGGGCGAGCTGTTCGTTGTTGACCTCCGGCGGCACGTCCGGCGAGGCGGCCGGGTTGGCGCTTGGCGTGCGCGGCGTCAGGAACGACGACATCAGGCTGTTGAGGTCGGTGCTTTCGATCGCAAGGCGCGCGGTCGGGTTGCGGCCGTTGCTGACGCGCTCGTCGGTCGTCGCCTGGGCAGGCGGCACGGCATAGGCGGGCAGGGCGGAAATGCCCGGCAGGCCGCTCGGCGCATAGAGAAAGCTGAGATCGCCGATGTCTTCGGCTGCCTCCGAGGGCGTCGAAACCTGGGTGACCGGCTGCGGCGCGGCGAGCGCGGCAAGGGCTGCGACGGCCGGACGGGTCTCGAGCGCGGTCGAGACTGCCCGATAGCTGTTTGCCGAAAGCGATACTGCGTCCACCATTGCCCCGATGTTCCAATGCGAAATGACTGTCCGGTATTGGGAATATCAGGGGAGTCTTGAGGAAGCTTAATGGCCGGTGGGCCTATTTGATTCAATGTTTAACGAAGCCTTGAAACCCCCGGTTTTCGGGGGTTTCCGCAGGTCCAAAAAGAAAACCCCGGTCGCGTGCGGCCGGGGTTTTCTGTTCCGTTCCTGAGCGTCAGCTTATTCGACGACGTTTTCCGCGGGTTCCACATTGCGCTGCGGGCGCTCGGAGGGGTCGCGGCCGATCTCGGCTCTCAGCGATCCGAGGTCGATGAAATAGTCGGCCTGGCGGCGCAGGTCGTCGGCGATCATCGGCGGCTGGGTCTGCATGGTGGAGACGACGGAGACCTTGCGGCCCCGGCGCTGCAACGCCTCGACGAGCGTGGTGAAATCGCCGTCGCCGGAGAAGATGACGAGGTGGTCCACCGTCTCGGACTGCTCCATCGCATCGATGGCGAGCTCGATGTCCATGTTGCCCTTGATCTTGCGGCGGCCGAGCGAGTCGGTGAATTCCTTGGCGGGCTTGGTGACGACCTTGTAGCCGTTATAGTCGAGCCAGTCGATCAGCGGGCGGATGGAGGAATATTCCTGGTCTTCGATCAGCGCCGTGTAGTAATAGGCGCGCAGCAGGTAGCCGCGTTTCTGGAAGGCCTTCAGAAGTTTTCTGTAATCGATGTCGAAGCCGAGAGTTCTGGACGCCGCATAGAGATTTGCACCGTCGATGAAGAGGGCGATTTTCTCGCGGGGGTCGAACATATTGGGCAATCCTTTAAGTAGACGTTGGGGTAAACGATTGAGCCCAGGCCAAGTATCAGCCTGTCCGGATGCACTACCCGGTTGAATTAACTCTTTTTCATATAATCTTCATTTAGGGCAGTGCGGCTTGCTTTCCAAGCAAATCTAGGTTGCGGCTGTCATTTTTCCGTGCGGTATCGTTTCAGTAAAATCGAGACGTGTCGAATTGGAAAATAGTTCCCGCGCCTTACCCTATTTGTCGGATATTTGGGCTTTTCACCTACCGTTAGGTGAGGCATCAATCACAAGTTACATGGGCTGCCTTACGACACGCCAAAACGGGGCGGGATAAGGAAAAACTTGAATTTTCCGTCCATTGGCTGTATCGGGCATGCAAACCCCTGAAATTCTCGATCACAAAGGACAGGCAATGGCCCGTGTCACCGTTGAAGATTGCATTGACAAGGTAGACAACCGCTTCGAGCTGGTTCTCCTTGCAAGCCATCGCGCCCGCCTCATTTCGCAGGGCGCCGCCATCACCATCGACCGCGACAACGACAAGAACCCCGTCGTGGCGCTGCGCGAAATCGCCGACGAGCGCCTTTCGCCGGACGACCTCAAGGAAGACCTGATCCACTCGCTGCAGAAGCATGTCGAAGTGGACGAGCCCGAGCCCGATCCGGCAAGCCTTGCCGCCGACACCGAAACCACGACGGCCAGCGCCGACGAGGACGAGGACCAGCCGGAAACCATCGCCTTCGACCGCATGTCGGAAGAAGAGCTGCTGGCCGGCATCGAAGGCCTCGTGCCGCCGGAAAAGAGCGACGACTACTGATTTCGGTCACTTTACCGAAGCCGTTGATATTGCGAATGTCGGTGCGCCCCTCTTAAGGTCGGGGCGCACTTTTTTTTGCCCGGCGCTGGACCGGGAAGGAGCCGACCGAGAATGATGCGTCAATATGAACTCGTCGAACGGGTTCAGAAGTACAAGCCGGAAGCCAACGAGGCGCTGCTGAACAAGGCCTATGTTTATGCGATGCAGAAACATGGCCAGCAGAAGCGCGCGAGCGGTGATCCCTACATTTCGCATCCCCTCGAAGTCGCCGCCATCCTGACCGACATGCGCCTCGACGAATCGACGATCGCAGTCGCGCTCCTGCACGACACGATCGAGGATACCAGCGCGACCCGCGCGGAAATCGACGAACTGTTCGGCGAGGATATCGGCGCGCTGGTCGAAGGCCTCACCAAGATCAAGAAGCTCGACCTCGTCTCCAAGAAGGCCAAGCAGGCGGAAAACCTGCGCAAGCTGCTGCTGGCGATCTCCGACGACGTGCGCGTGCTTCTCGTCAAACTCGCCGACCGGCTGCACAACATGCGCACGCTGGACCACATGACGCCGGAAAAGCGCGCCCGCATTTCCGAAGAGACGATGGATATCTATGCGCCGCTCGCCGGCCGCATGGGCATGCAGGACATGCGCGAGGAGCTGGAAAATCTCTCCTTCCGCCACATCAACCCGGAAGCCTTCGAGACCGTCACGCGCAAGCTGGAGGAACTCTCCCAGCGCAACGAGGGCCTGATCCGCAAGATCGAGGACGAATTGCGCGAGCTGCTCGTCACCAACGGTCTCTCGGATGCGCTGGTCAAGGGCCGGCAGAAGACGCCCTATTCGGTGTTCCGCAAGATGCAGTCGAAGTCGCTGTCCTTCGAGCAGCTTTCCGACGTCTACGCCTTCCGCATCCTCGTCGACGACATTCCCGGCTGTTACGCCGCCCTCGGCATCGTGCACACGCGCTGGCGGGTCGTGCCGGGCCGGTTCAAGGATTATATCTCGACGCCGAAGCAGAACGACTACCAGTCGATCCACACGACCATCGTCGGCCCGTCGCGCCAGCGCATCGAGCTGCAGATCCGCACCAAGCGCATGCACGAGATCGCCGAATACGGCATCGCCGCCCATTCGCTCTACAAGGACAAGGACAGCACGAACGGCGAGGAGAAGACCCGCTCGCCGCGCTCCAACGCCTACGCCATGCTACGCCGGACGATCGAATCGCTGGCGGAAGGCGACAATCCGGAAGAATTCCTCGAGCACACCAAGCTCGAACTCTTCCAGGACCAGGTCTTCACCTTCACGCCGAAGGGCCAGCTCATCACGCTGCCGCGCGGCGCCACACCCATCGATTTCGCCTATGCGGTGCACACCAATATCGGCGACACCTGCGTCGGCGCCAAGATCAACGGCCGCATCATGCCGCTCGTCACCCGCCTCAACAACGGTGACGAGGTGGAAATCATCCGCTCCGGCATCCAGGTGCCGCCGCCGGCCTGGGAAGAGATCGTCGTCACCGGCAAGGCGCGCGCCGCCATCCGCCGCGCCACGCGCGCCGCCGTGCGCAAGCAATATTCCGGCCTCGGCTACCGCATTCTGGAGCGCACCTTCGACCGTGCGGGAAAATCCTTCTCGCGCGACGGGCTGAAGCCGGTGCTGCACCGGCTCGGCCACAAGGACGTCGAGGACGCCATCGCCGCCGTCGGGCGTGGCGAACTGTCCTCGCTCGACGTGCTGCGTGCGGTCTTCCCGGATTACCAGGACGAGCGCGTGACGGTGAAGCCGAGCTCCGGCGACGGCTGGTTCAATATGCGCAGCGCTGCCGGCATGGTCTTCAAGCTGCCCGGCAAGACCAAGGCGGCGCTGGCGGAGGCTGCGACCGAGACCGGCCCCGAGGCGCTGCCGATCCGCGGCCTTTCCGGCAATGCCGAGGTGCATTTCTCCGCCGGCGGCGCCGTGCCGGGCGATCGCATCGTCGGCATCATGGAGAAGGACAAGGGCATAACCATCTACCCGATCCAGTCACCGGCGCTGCAAAAGTTCGACGACGAGCCGGAGCGCTGGATTGACGTGCGCTGGGACCTCGACGAGGCCAACAACACCCGCTTCATGGCGCGCATCATGATCAATGCGCTGAACGAGCCGGGCACGCTCGCCGAAGTCACCCAGACGATCGCCACCAGCGACGTCAACATCCGCTCCATGTCGATGACGCGGGTGGCGGCCGACTTTACCGAGGTCCATATCGACCTGGAGGTCTGGGATCTCCGCCAGCTCAACCAGCTGATGGGCCAGCTCAAGGAACTTCAGTGCGTCTCGACGATCAGCCGGGTCTTTACATGACGGTTTCTATGCAAATTTGTGGCAACCTGCCTCGTTTGAGGCAGGTTTGCCCAAGTTTTGACCAGCCGTTATGCGCCGTTCGCATGGCTGCAATGGAATAGTGTCGCTGGTAACTTTGGCGCGATAAACTATCTTCTGTCTCGGGAGGTCAACCGATACGAGGTTTACCATGCTGAAGCAGTTCAAGAACTTTACCCGCGCCCTGCGCATCCCTTCGAGCGAAGAGCGCGAAACCGCCTATCTCAACGGCGCAATCGACCGGATCGACCTGGAATACCGCCAGCGTCAGATCGACCGCGGCCTCTTCCGCAAGAACTACTAATATCTGACCGGATCATGTGGCGCAGCCTGCTTGCGCCACCGTGACCGCTGGCGTCTACGCGGTGTCATCCAGGCGCCATTGAAATGCCACTAACGGATCGGTTATGTCTGGGCAATGTTGTTCAGACGCCGAAAGAAGGCCACCTGGCCCGACCGATTGCGCGAATTCTTCTGGCCGCGCAAGGGGTTGACGCGTCCCGCGCGCTACCTCGCCAAGCGAATCCTGCGTCTGTCCGCGTCGCCGCACGCGGTTGCCGCGGGGGTTGCGGCCGGCACTTTCTCCGCGTTTACGCCGCTTCTCGGCTTTCACGTCATTCTGGCGCTGGCGCTGGCCTATCTTTTCGCCGGCAACCTGTTGGCGGCGGCCCTCGCGACGACCATCGCCAACCCAGTTACCATTCCCTTGATCGCGCTCGCGACCTTCCGGCTCGGCGAGGTACTGCTCGGCATCCAGTCCGCCGAAGCGGTCACGGCGGCCGAACTGTTCCATCGGCTGGAGCATCTCCAGCTTTCCGAGCTGTGGCAGCCCGTGCTGAAGCCGATGCTGGCCGGTGCGGGCCTTCTCGGCATCACGGCAGCAGCGCTTGCCTATGGCGCGACGCGTTTTGCCGTGCGCTCCTTCAAGGCGCGGCGCCACGCGCGGCTCCTGGAGCGCGCCGGCCTGGTATCCGCCCATCCCGTCCTTTCCCGCGGAGAAAAACCCCTATGATCATCGGCATCGGCAGCGACCTCATCGACATCCGCCGGGTGGAGAAGTCGCTGGAGCGGTTCGGCGAGCGCTTCACCCAGCGCTGCTTCACCGAGATCGAGCGGACGAAATCCGACCGCCGCAAGAACCGCGCGGCCTCCTATGCCAAGCGCTTTGCCGCCAAGGAGGCCTGTTCAAAGGCGCTTGGTACGGGCCTGGCGCAGGGCGTGTTCTGGAAGGACATGGGCGTGGTCAACCTGCCGGGCGGCAAGCCGACGATGAAGCTCACCGGCGGCGCGCTCGAACGGCTGAATGCGATGATGCCCGAGGGCCACGAGCCGCGCATCCACATCACCATCACGGATGACTTTCCGCTGGCACAAGCTTTCGTGATCATCGAGGCGCTGCCGGCCGGAACGCCCGGATAGGGTGTGGTTTGCTGACGAACCTTGCCCCACCCACTGACGTCATCCTCGGGCTTGACCCGAGGATCCACGCGGCACCCGCGGCAGTGGATGGTCGGGTCAAGCCCGACCATGACGGAGGAGGGGTTGGCGGGCTTTGCCAGCAGTTCGCGCCCGGATAACCGGCACCCCGCGTCTTTTTGACCGACACGATTTCCAACACGCAACCTTTCCTCTATAGAGGGCCCCATGTTTGCAGATAAGGACAGATCCGGCGTGGCAGAGAAGACTGAGAAGGCCCAGAGCGGCCTGTGGGAAAACGTCAAGGTCATCATTCAGGCGCTGCTGCTTGCCGTGGTGATCCGCACGGTGCTTTTCCAGCCCTTCACCATCCCGTCGGGCTCGATGATGCCGACGTTGCTCGTCGGCGACTATCTCTTCGTCAACAAGTTCTCCTACGGCTATTCGAAATATTCGCTGCCGTTCTCGCCGAACCTGTTCTCCGGCCGCATCTTCGCGAGCGAACCGGCGCGCGGCGACATCGTCGTCTTCCGCTTCCCGCCGAACCCGGACATCGACTATATCAAGCGCCTCGTCGGCCTGCCGGGCGACCGCGTCCAGGTGCGCGACAGCGAGCTCTACATCAACGGCGTGGCGGTGAAGCGCGAGCAGGACGGCTTCTTCCGCGCCGACGACCAGTACGATACCGGCGAGGACGTGCCGGTGTTCCGCGAGACGCTCGACACGGGCACGACCTACGACACCCTGGATACGCGCCCCGGCACCGTCGGCGACAACACGCGCGAATTCATCGTGCCGGAAGGCCATTATTTCATGATGGGCGACAACCGCGACAACTCGGCCGACAGCCGCTTCGACGTCGGCTTCGTTCCGGCGGAGAACCTGATCGGCCGCGCGAGCCTGATCTTCTTCTCGCTCGGCAACGACACGTCCTTCAGCGAAATCTGGAAGTGGCCGACGAATCTGCGCTGGGACCGCCTCTTCAAGGTTGTTGAATGAAGGGCGCCATCCCGCTGAACGACGCGAACCGCAAGGTTCTCGAAGACTTGATCGGCTACGTTTTCACCGACAAGGACCGTCTCGACCGCGCGATCACCCATGCCAGCGCCCAGTCGGGCAAGGGCAGCAATTACGAGCGGCTGGAGTTCCTGGGCGACCGCGTACTCGGGCTGTGCATCGCCGAGATGCTGTTTCGCACCTTCCGCGATGCGAAGGAGGGCGAGCTTTCCGTGCGCCTGAACCAGCTGGTCAGCGCCGAAAGCTGTGCCGCGGTCTCCGACGATCTCGAACTGCATCGCTTCATCCGCACCGGGGCGGATGTGAAAAAACTCACCGGAAAAGCCATGCTGAATGTGCGCGCCGATGTGGTAGAGTCGCTGATCGCCGCGATCTACCTCGACGGCGGGCTGGAAGCGGCGCGGGGTTTCATCCTGCGCAACTGGCAGGGCAGGGCGGAACGCGCCGAAGGCGCGCGGCGCGACGCCAAGACCGAATTGCAGGAATGGGCGCATGCCAGGTTCGGCGTGACGCCGCACTACCGGGTGGACGAGCGCTCCGGCCCGGATCATGATCCCCGCTTCACCGTGACGGTGGAGGTCAAGGGCGTGAAGCCGGAAACCGGCATCGACCGCTCGAAACGGGCCGCCGAACAGGCGGCCGCGACGAAGATTTTGGAACGCGAAGGCGTCTGGCCGAAGAGCCAAACCGCGGATTGACGGAAAATATGACCGAAGAAAACACAAACCCCGCCGAGAGCAGCACGAACGGCGAGGGCCCGACCCATTCGGGCTTCGTCGCCCTGATCGGTGCGACCAATGCCGGCAAGTCCACGCTGGTCAACCGCCTCGTCGGCGCCAAGGTGTCGATCGTCAGCCACAAGGTGCAGACGACGCGCGCCATCGTGCGCGGCATCGCGATCCACAACAATGCGCAGATCGTCTTCATGGACACGCCCGGCATCTTCAAGCCGCGCCGCCGGCTCGACCGCGCCATGGTGACGACCGCCTGGGGCGGCGCCAAGGATGCCGACTTCATCATGTTCCTGATCGACAGCGAGCGGGGCCTGAAGGGTGATGCGGAGAAGATCCTGGAGGGTCTGAAAGAGGTCCACCAGCCAAAAATCCTCGTGCTGAACAAGGTCGACCGGGTGAACCCGGAGGACCTCCTGAAGCTCACGGCCGCGGTGAACGAGGTCGTGTCCTTCGAGCGCACCTTCATGGTGTCGGCGCTGACCGGCTCGGGCTGCGACGACGTCATGGACTACCTCGCCGCCGCCCTGCCGGAAGGCCCGTGGTACTATCCGGAAGACCAGATCTCCGACCTGCCGATGCGCCAGCTCGCAGCCGAGATCACCCGTGAAAAACTCTTCCTGCGCCTGCACCAGGAGCTTCCCTATTCCTCGCATGTCGAGACGGAAAACTGGGAAGAGCGCAAGGACGGCTCGGTGCGCATCGAGCAGGTCATCTATGTCGAGCGCGACAGCCAGAAGAAGATCGCGCTCGGCAAGAACGGCGATGCGATCAAGGCGATCTCGATGGCGTCCCGCAAGGAACTGTCGGAAATCCTCGAACAGCCCGTGCACCTCTTCCTCTTCGTGAAGGTGCGCGAGAACTGGGGCGACGACCCGGCCCGCTTCCGCGAGATGGGCCTCGATTTCCCGACGTCGTGACGGTTACGGCCGCGCCTTGATGGCGGGGCCGATCTCCAGGATGCGGTTCGTCCAGATATAGCCGGGGAATTGTTCCGGCAGGTCTTGCACCTGTTCGGCCGTGTCGATGCCGGCCGAGCCACCGCCGCCGGAATAGGGGCCGACGAGGATGACGTCGCTGCCAGCGTCGCGCATGCGGGTCATGAAGCGGTTCGGCCAGCCCCAGAGCAGCCAGGCATAGTTGCTCGGCACCGGCACCAGCGTGTTGCGGCAGGCCTCCGGCACATAGCCGATCCAGCCGCTGGCGAGGTAGTGCAGCAGGCAATCCTTGGCCGACGTGCGGGTATACCCCTTGAGGCCGGGCAGGGCGGCAAGCGCCGCATCCGTCGGCTCGCCCCCGCCATAGACGCCGAAGACTTTTTCGCGCCAGGCCGGGTTGGCGTTCAGCAATGCCGCGAGCGCCTCGCCTTCCTCCGCCCGCCGGCTCTTGAAATTGATCAGCAACGGGCCTGCCGGATTGGCGGCGAAGATATCCTCCAGCATCGGCATCTGCCCGACGCCCTTGCCGCGGAACGGATAGGTCTTGCCGCCATCCGCCGTATAGCCGTAGCCGATGTCGAGCGTCTTCAGCACTGCGCTGTCGGTCTCCTCGGTCACGCCCTGGCCGTTCGTGCGGCAATCGAGCGTCCAGTCGTGGAAGACCGCGAATTTCTTGTCGGGCGTCAGGTGCACGTCGATCTCGACGACCGCGGCACCCGCCGCAACGGCGGCCTGCATGCCGGCAACCGTATTTTCCAGATAATCGTGTGTCGGCGGATCGATCAGCGTCGCCGTGCAGGTGTCGTTGTCGAGCTCTTCACGGCCATAGGTCTGGTGGACGCCGCGATGCGCCAGAAGCTTCGTCTCGCCCTCCGGTGCGCTGGCGATCAGCGAACTGTTGAAGGACCAGACGAGAAGCGCGAGGCCCAGCAAGAAGATCGGCGTGTTTGTCATGAAGTTCCTCCAGCGGCCCCGTCACAGGGATAGGGGCTCGCTGGAGGCACTGCAAGTCGCGGAAAATGGTCAGGCGCTGGCGCGCCGCTCCGGGGTCTGCGCGGCCTCGCGGGCCTTTTCGACGAGCCGCTGCATCGCCCAGATGCCTATCTCTTCCAGCGTCAGGGGGCGGCTGATGAGATAGCCCTGGTAGAGGTCGCAGCCGGCGGCGGCGAGCAGCGCCATCTTCTCCGTCGTGTCGACGCCCTCGGCGATCACCGACATGTCCTGCGCATGGCAGAGCGCGACGAGGGCGCGCAGCGTCGGCAGTGCGGCGGAGCGCGTCAGGCTCTCGACCAGCTCGCGGTCGAGCTTGATGGTCTCGGCCGGGTACTCGATGATCTGCTGCACCGAGGTATAGCCGGCGCCGAAATCGTCGATCGAGATGCGGAAGCCGCGGGCGCGAAGGATCTCGATGTTGCGGCGGGACTGGTCGCCGAGTTTCACCGCGAAGGTTTCGGTGAGCTCGATCTCGATCATGCGTGCATCGACGCCGTGGCGGTCGGCGCATTCGCAGAAATGGTCGCTGATCGACTTGGTATAGAGTTCGGCCGACGAGATATTGATGCAGAGGATCGTCTCGGGGCCGAAAAGCTTGCGGATATGGCTGTGTTCCGACATCGCCCGGTCGATAACCCACCAGTCGATCTTGCTGAACAGGCCGGTCGTCTCGGCAATCGGAATGAATTCGTCCGGCGTAACGCGGCCGAGCACCGGCGAGGTCCAGCGCAGGAGCGCCTCGCATCCCGTCACCTTGCCATGGCCGTCGACGATCGGCATGTAGACGAGGTGGAATTCCCGGTCCGGTTCGAGGACGCGCAGTTCCTCCTCGATACGGCGCTGGCGGTTGCGCTTTTCGTGCAGCGAGCGGGAATAACGGGCCGAGCCGTTCTTGCCCTGGGATTTCGCCTGGTACATCGCCGCGTCGGCATGCGCCACCAGTTCCGGCAGGGTGCGGGCATCTTCCGGATAGACCGCGATGCCGATGCTGGCCGTGACCGGATAGGCCTTGTCCAGCACTTCGAAACCTTCGCCGAACAGCGCCAGGATGGCGTTGGAGATTTCCGTGATCGTGCCGCTGCCCGGCTGGCAGCGCAGCATGATGGCGAATTCGTCGCCGGAAAGCCGGGCGAACAGGCCGTTCGGCAGGCCGCGCTCGCCAACGACGCGCTCCACGATGTCGGAGATGCGGTCGGCCAGCGTCTTCAGAAGCTCGTCGCCGATCTTGTGGCCGTGTTTGTCGTTGACGAACTTGAAATTGTCCACGTCGATGAAGAGCAGGGTACAGCCGATATCTTCGGCCTCCGCCTCTTCGAGGATCTGCGTCGAGCGGATGTTGAAATATTCCCGGTTGGAAATGCCGGTCAGCGTGTCGGTCCAGGAGGCGTTGCGCACGAGATCGAAGGATTTCATCGAATGGTCGTGCAGCCGCTTGACGTTTGCCGAAAGGCGGCCGATTTCGCCGGGTTCGTTCATCTCGGGCAGCGCGCTGCGGTTGCCGGTCATGACGTCGGTGAGCTGGCGGTCGAGGCTGGCGATCGGGTTGGTGATATAGCGGCGCACCAGGCCGAGCACGAGGATGATCGTGCAGAGGCTGAGTGCTATGGCGCCGAGCGCCAGAAGCGATTTCAGCGTCCAGAGCCGGTTTTCAAGATAGGACGGGTCCGGCGTCAGGCGCGCGAAGAGCGAGGGGCTGAGCGTGGCGGTCGCCGAAAGCGAGCCCTGCGCCAGAAGCTGGTGCTGCCCGATGTCGATCGTCGCGCCATATTCCTTTTCCAGCGCCCGCTTCATGTCGAGGAAGAGCTTTGGCCGGACCGCCGTCTGCACCAGGATCGCGCTGCTTTTGGCGCTGGCGACCGGGCGGTTGAAGGTCAGCGGGTCGATGAATTCCGAATGCACGATCAGCGGTTCCAGGCCGGCCGTGTTGAGGTAGGACCAGGAGGAGAGCCGGGGGCTGTCGATGACCTGCTGCGCATGCGCGATCTGCTGCGGCGTGATTTCGGCGAACGGGTCGTCGCTATCCTCGAAATAATAATCTACCGTCAGCGGCGGACGGATGATCGCGACCGAGATGAAGCGCTTGCGGTCGTCGGTGAGCGAGGTGATGCTCTGCTGCAGCCGCACGCCGAGCGCAGTGTTGCGATATGCGGCATCCGGCTCGTTGACGAAGAGGCGCACGGCGCCGCCTTCGACCAGCGAATAGATGAAGCTGCGGTTCTGCGTCACCTCGTTCTGGAAGACGGCGGTGAGCAGGCCCATCTGCTGCCACAGGCGCGCGCGCTCGAGCGCGAGGATCGACGAACCCTGCACGTAATAGATCAGTGCGCCGGCGAGCACGTAACCTGCCAGCACGACCGGGAAGATGAGGGAGAGGGCGCGTTTTCCGAGCGTCACTGATTCTGGGCCAGACTGCTGATGATGCGGCGGCGGGCCTGGACCGATTGAACGGTCAGTTCCTCCTGAAGCTGGCTCTTCGCCAGGATTTCCGGTGCCGCATAGATTTCGGGATTGGATCGCATGTCTTCCGGCAGCAGGGCGAGTGCGGCCGTGCTTGCGGTCGGCATGTTGAGCTTGACGGCGTTGCGCGCGCCGTTCTTGGCATTGCTGATATAGTCGACCAGCTTCAGCGCGAGGTCCTTGTTGTTCGAGCGGGCGCTGACGGAGATGCAGTCGAGCCAGGAGAGCGTGCCTTCCTTCGGCACGACGTAGCGCCAGAGGCCGGGCGAGGAGACCTTGTCGTTCAGCGTGTACTGGTCGCCGCTATAGCCGAGCGCCATGTGGATGTTCGGGCCCTTGTCGGCGCTCTGGATCGAGGTGATGACATAGTCGTAGGTGAGCACGAAGGGGGCCTGTGCCTTCATCAGCTCGTAAGCCGCCTTCAGCGTTTCGTTGTCGTTGGCGTTCACCGATTTGCCGAGCAGCACCAGCGGGCCGACGAAGGCCTCGTTGTGGTCGTCATACATGGCGATATGGCCGCGCAGGCTTTCGGCCGGGCGCATGATGTCCGCCCAGGAGGTCGGCGGCGTGGTGATCTTGTCGGAGCGGTAGAGAATGCCCATCGTGCCCCAGAGATAGGGCACGCCGTAGCCGCCGCAGCGCTTCGACCAGTCTTGTGCGTAATCCTTCAGCGCCGGCACGTTTTCCGCGTCGAGCGCCATGATGACGCCGCGGTTGCCATAGAGCTTGGCGCCGTTCTCGTTGGTCACGACCACGTCGACATTGCTGTTCGGGTCGGCGAGGATTTCGTCGCGCGCGTCCCCGCTGTCGTAGAAGGTCTGGCGCACCTCGATACCCGTCTCGGCCGCCCAGTCGGCGAGGATCTGCTCGTCGATATAGGATTCCCAGATGAGCAGGTTGAGCGACGCCGCATGCGCGGGCCCTGCCGCGGCCAGGGCCGCCAGTGAAACTGCTGCAAGAACTGTTGCGCGCATGCCGATGGCCCCGTTGCAGTTGCGTGCGGGCAGGATAGTCGGCAAGACTTTATGAAGGGTTACAACCAGTAAGCCTATGTTGCCGGTCGTTCAACCCTGGCACAGTTCTGCCATGCGCCGCCTTCCGTGATATATATTGTGGACGTGGCCGCCGGTCCGGGGCCTTTCGGTGGCCTGCCGGGGGCCGGCGCACTATGGTCGCCGCCCGCGCCACCCAGAGGAGTTTCCCATGGCCCCGACACCGCTCAAGATCGCGAACCTGATCGCCGCCGAGATCAAGGCGACCTCCGCGCAGGTTTCCGCCGCCGTGGGGCTGCTCGACGAGGGGGCCACCGTGCCCTTCATCGCGCGCTACCGCAAGGAAGTGACCGGCGGCCTCGACGACACGCAGCTGCGCACGCTCGCCGAGCGCCTGACCTATCTCCGCGAACTGGAAGCCCGCCGCGCCTCGATCCTCGAATCGATCTCGGGGCAGGGCAAGCTGACGGACGAGCTGACCGCCAAGATCGCCGCCGTCACCACCAAGGCCGAACTCGAAGACATCTACCTGCCCTACAAGCCGAAGCGCCGCACCAAGGCGGAAATCGCCCGCGAACGAGGCCTCGGTCCGCTCGCCGAACAGATTCTGGCAGACCGCGCGCTGGTGCCGGCGGAACTGGCGGCGAAATTCCTCTCGGCCGAGGTGCCGGACGTCAAGACGGCGCTGGAAGGCGCGCGCGACATCGTCGCCGAGCAACTGACCGAAAATGCCGACCTGCTGAAGCGGCTGCGCGAATATATGAAGAGCAACGCGTTCCTGCGCGCCCGCGTCGTCGAGGGCAAGCAGGAGGCCGGCGCGAAGTTTTCCGATTATTTCGACCATACCGAACGCTGGGCGACGGTGCCGGGCCATCGCGCGCTCGCCATGCTGCGCGGCTGGAACGAGGAGTTTTTGTCGGTCGATATCGTCGTCGACCAGGACAACACCGAACCGGTCAAACCCGTCGAGCGCATCATCGCCTCCTTCTATGCCATCGGCACGAAGCCGGGCGACAAGTGGCTAGCCGAAGTCATCGGCTGGACCTGGCGCGTGAAACTCTCCATGTCGCTGTCGCTCGACCTGATGCGCGAAATGCGCGAGCGCTCGGAAGAAGAGGCGATCCGCGTTTTCGCCCGCAATCTCAAGGACCTGCTCCTTGCCGCCCCCGCCGGCACCCGCGCCACGATGGGCCTTGACCCGGGCATCCGCACGGGTGTGAAGGTGGCCGTCGTCGACAATACCGGCAAGGTGGTGGAGACGACGACCGTCTATCCGTTCCCGCCGAAAAACGACGTGCGCGGCACCCAGGCCGAAATCGCCTCGCTCATCCGCAAGCACAAGGTGGAGCTGATCTCGATCGGCAACGGCACCGGCAGCCGCGAGACCGAAAAACTCGTCGCCGACCTGTTGGCGCAATTGTCGGCGCCAAAACCCACCAAGGTCATCGTCTCGGAAGCCGGCGCCTCGGTCTATTCCGCCTCGGAAACGGCGGCGGCCGAATTCCCCAATCTCGACGTCTCGCTGCGCGGTGCCGTCTCCATCGCGCGGCGTTTGCAGGATCCGCTCGCCGAACTCGTGAAGATCGAGCCGAAATCGATCGGCGTCGGCCAATACCAGCACGATGTCGACCAGGGCAAGCTGTCGCGCTCGCTCGATGCCGTGGTGGAAGACGCGGTGAACGCCGTCGGCGTCGATCTCAACACGGCGTCGGCCCCGCTGCTCGCCCGCGTTTCCGGTCTCGGCAAGTCGTCGGCGGAGGCGATCGTCGCGCATCGTGACGCCAACGGCCCGTTCGGAAGCCGCAAGGAGCTGATGAAGGTCCCGCGCCTCGGTGCCCGCACCTTCGAACAGGCGGCCGGGTTCCTCCGCATCCCGAACGGCAAGGAGCCGCTCGATGCCTCCTCCGTGCACCCGGAAGCCTATGGCGTCGCGAAAAAGATCGTCGCCGCCTGCGGGCGGGACGTGCGCACGCTGATGGGCGACAGTGCCGCCCTCAAGCAGCTCGACCCGAAAGTCTTCGTCGATGAGCGCTTCGGCCTGCCCACCGTGAAGGACATTCTGGCGGAACTGGAAAAGCCCGGCCGCGACCCGCGCCCGGAATTCAAGACCGCGACCTTTGCCGATGGCATCGACGACATCAAGGACCTGAAGCCCGGCATGCTGCTGGAAGGCACCGTGACCAACGTCGCCGCCTTCGGCGCCTTCGTCGATATCGGTGTGCACCAGGACGGCCTCGTGCACGTCTCGCAACTGGCGGATCGCTTCGTCAAGGATCCGCACGAGGTGGTGAAGGCGGGCGACGTGGTGAAGGTGCGCGTCACCGAGGTGGACGTGCCGCGCAAGCGCATCGGCCTGACCATGCGCAAGGAGGGCGGCGAGCCAGCACCACGCGACAACGCGTCCCGCAACGATAAAAATGCGCAGATGAAGCCGAAATTCGCCCAGGCGGCGCCGAAGCAGCAGGCACCGTCACAGGGTGCATTCGGCGCAGCGCTTGCCGAAGCGATGAAGCGGAAATAAGCCCAAATTTTCCTAATGGCTGCCGGCAGAAATCGTCGTTTGTTTTGACCCGCCCGCTTTCGCATAGTCGCGGCATGGGCGGGCTCAAACGGGCCGGGCGGGCGTAACCACGCTCCCGGCGCCGACAGACAGGACAGAAACATGACGATCATCCTTTCACGCCGGCAGGCGATTGCCGGCGCTCTCTTTGCCGTTCCCGCAGTGTCCGCGCTGGCGGGTACAGCCGGCGCCGCGACCGGCGACAGCCTGGAAAAGCGGCTTGCCGCGCTGGAAGCGCGCCATGGCGGCCGCATCGGCGTTGCCATACTTAATCTCGCGACGGGCGCGCGGCTCGGCCATCGCACGGACGAGCGCTTCCTGATGTGCAGCACCTTCAAGGCGCTGCTGGCCGGGCATATCCTGGCCCGCGTCGATCGCGAAGAAGAGACTCTCGACCGGCGCATCACCGTCAAGAAGGCGGACCTTGTGGACTATGCGCCGGTGGTGGAAAAGCGCGTCGGCGGCAGCATCTCCGTTGCGGAGCTCTGCGAGGCGACCATCACGCTCAGCGACAATGCGGCTGCAAACATCTTGCTGGCCGGTTCCGGCGGGCCGAAGGCGGTGACGCAGTTCCTGCGCGGGTTCGGCGACGACATCACCCGCCTCGATCGCACGGAGCCGACGCTCAACTATCGCGAAACGCCGGACGACGAGCGCGACACGACGACCCCGGTCGCCATGGTCGAGACGCTGCGCAAGCTGATCTTCGGCGACGTCCTTTCGCCGCGCTCGAAGGCGCAGCTCGCCGCTTGGCTCGTCATGAACAAGACGGGCGACACACGGCTGCGCGCCGGCTTCCCGGCCGACTGGACGACCGGAGACAAGACCGGCACGAACGGCGACAAGGCCGGCAATGCCAACGACGTGGCCGTCGCCTGGTCGCCGGACCGCGGCGCCATCGTCGTCAGCGCGTTTTGCGAAATCCCCGGCATCTCCGGCGACGAGCGCAACGCCCTCATCGCCGAGATCGGCCGCATCGCCGTCGAAGTTTGATTTTTAGGCAGGCGCTGTCAAACGGCGGCGCCTCAGCCCTCCAGTTCGCTCTTCAAGGCCGACAGCACGTTCATCGCGTGGCCGGCATATTGGCTGATCCAGCGGTCGTGAATCGCCTGGATCGGCAGGGCATTGAGGTGATTCCAGCGCTCGCGGCCCTCGCGGCGCGGCAGCACGAGATCCGCCTCTTCCAGCACCTTCAGGTGCTGCATGACCGTGCACCGGTCCATTTCCGGAAACTTTTCGCACAGCGCGCCCGTCGTCAGCGGCGCGTGTTTGATCGCATCCAGCATCTGCCGCCGTTTGCCGTTGGCGAGCGCCTTGAAAACGGCATCCTCTTTCGATTCGCTTGACATGTTATGTTTTTATAACATATTTTGACCTGAGACAAGCAGAGGAGGGCGCTTTCGCCCCGAAGGAGGACGGCATGACGCTGGAATTTCGCGTGAACGGGCGGATCGGAAAGCCGGTCGCCGACGTCTTCGACGCCGTGGTCAACCCGCAAAAGCTGAGCGGCTATTTCACCACCATCGGCGGCGCGAGCGCGCCGCTCGTCGAAGGCACGACGGTCACCTGGTGGGGCATGGCTCCCGTCATCGTCGACAAGGTCGAGGAGAACGCGCTCATCGTCTTCCGCTGGGATGCCATGGTGGACGAGGGGGAGGCCCCCTACAAGACGCGCGTCGAGATGCGCTTCAAGGCGCTCGACGACGGCGGCACGATGGTGACCATCGCCGAGACGGGCTGGCGCGAGAACGAGCGCGGCCAGAAATCGTCCTACATGAATTGCGAGGGCTGGTCGCAGATGCTCGCCTGCATGAAGGCCTATGTCGAATACGGCATCAACCTGCGCGAGGGTTATTACCCGAGCGAGCTCAAGGGCGTCGTCGCTTCCGAGCAGCAGGATTACACCTGAGGAGAAGACCATGACTGCAAACATCAAGGGCGGCATCAACATCGCCATGAAGGTGCCGTCGCATCAATACGAGGCGACGATCGCCTTCTACCGCGATGTCGTCGGCCTCGAACCTTTCGACGACAAGGCACCCGCTACGGGCTTCCATCTCGGCCCGAACCGGCTGTGGATCGACGAAGCGCCGACCTTCAGCCAGGCGGAAGTCTGGCTCGAACTCTTCACGCCGGACCACAAGGTGGCGCTCGGCCATCTGGAGAAGAACGGCGCCGTGCGATGCGACGCCATCGAGGATCTGGGTGAGGGCTTTCGCGGCGGCTGGGTCATGAACCCGGCCAATGTCGTGCACATGGTTCGCGAGCCCGACGCCTGGTAATTCTTATATCGCGGCCGGCGGCGTCAAACCGTCGGCGGCCGCCATCGGCATGGCCTCGTCCACAGGCGAGTGATGCTGGAGCACCACGACGCGGCTTCCGGTCGGCACGCGGCCATAGAGGTCGATGATATCCTGGTTGAACAGCCGGATGCAGCCGCTCGACACCGCCTTGCCGATCGACCACGGCTCGGACGTGCCGTGGATGCGGAAGAGCGTGTCCTTGCCGTCCTTGTGAAGATAAAGCGCGCGCGGACCGAGCGGATTGGTGAGGCCCGGCTCCATGCCGCCCGCCCATTTCAGGTTCCGTTCCGGCTCGCGCGCGATCATGTTCTGCGTCGGCGTCCAGCGTGGCCATTCCGCCTTGCGGCCGATGCGCGCGCCGCCCTCGAATTCCAGGCCGGCCTTGCCGACGCCGATGCCGTAGCGCAGCGCCATGCCGCCATCCTGCACGAGGTAGAGGAAGCGGTCCTGCGTATCGATGACGATGGTGCCGGCCGGCTCCGCCGTCTGATAGGCGACGAGCTGGCGGAAATATTTCGGGTTCACCCGGCTGATATCCATGCCCGGCAGCGGGAAACGTTCCTCCGGCTGCGGCCCGTACATCGCCACATGCAGCGGGTCCGGCCCCTTTTTCACCGGCTTGGCGGTGGTGGCGCAGCCGGCGAGCGTGGCGGCAAGGGCCAGGAGGGCGAGGGCGCGGAGGGGGGACACACACATGAGTTGGGCACCTGTCTTTTTGATTCCGAAGCTGGCCTGCAGGCCTTGCCGCGGTTCTTTGAAGCCAAAGCCGGCATCGGCAGGGCGAGAAGAAAGCGAAACTGTGGCAATGGCTTAGGTGTGGCGTCGAGGCCACGCGTCGTTCCGCCGCAGAAAGAGCCGCCCCTCATCCGGCCTGCCGGCCACCTTCTTCCCGCAAGCGGGGAGAAGGAGATATGCCGCTCTGTTTTCCCAAGCCATAGACGTCTCTCCGGGCACGTCCCCTCTCCCCGCTTGCGGGGAGAGGGTTAGGGTGAGGGGCAACCGCGGGCTCCCGCTTGCCCCCAACCGGTCGAGGGCGTAAGGCTTGGCGCATGCAATGGAGTGATGAGGCCATCGTTCTGGGCGTTCGGCGCCATGGCGAGACGTCGGTGATCGTCGAGGTGATGACGCGTGAGCGCGGGCGCCATCTCGGCATGGTGCGCGGCGGGCGGTCGCGGACCATGCAGCCGGTGCTCCAGCCGGGCAATTCCGTCGAGGTGACCTGGCGGGCGCGGCTCGACGAACATCTCGGCGAGTTCCGCATCGAGCCGCTGGAACTGCGCGCCGGGCGGCTGATGGAGACGGCGACCGCCGTCTATGGCGTGCAGGCCATGGCGGCGCTGCTGCGCTTCCTGCCGGAGCGCGATCCGCATCCCCATCTCTACGAGGCGCTCTCCGTCATCCTCGATCACCTGCACGAACCGGCTGATGCCGGCGAGCTTTTCGTGCGCTTCGAATTGGCCGTCCTGAACGACCTCGGCTTCGGTCTCGATCTGCTCGAATGCGCGGCGACCGGCACGCGCGACGAGCTCTGCTACGTCTCGCCGAAATCCGGCCGCGCCGTCTCGCGGGACGCGGGTGCGCCCTGGGCGGCCAAGATGCTGGCGCTGCCCGCCTTTCTCGGCGACGAGAGCCGGCATGCGGCCGATGTGACGGCGCTTGCCGACGGCTTCCGCCTGACGGCCTATTTCCTCAACCGGCATGTCTGCGAACCGCGCGGGCTGGAGCTTGCCGACGCCCGCGAGGGCTTCGTGCAGGCGGCGCTGAAGGCGCTGACGCCGAAACACGAACAACCGAAAGAGGCCAGTGCATGACGGTCGAGATCTATCCGGGGCTGACGGTCGGCAGCGTCGGCACGCTGCCTTTCGACGTGGTGAAACGCGACGGTGGCTTGAAGGTGTTGCAGGCCATGCTCGCCGGCGACCTGCCGGCGCCGCCCATGGCCAAGACGCTCGCCTTCAGCATGACCGAAGTGGAGGAAGGCCGCGTCGTCTTCTCCGGCATGCCGTCGGCCGATCACCTCAACCCGCTCGGCACCGTGCATGGCGGCTGGACGGCGACGGTGATGGATTCCGCACTGGGCTGCGCCGTCTTCTCGGTCATCAAGCCGGGCGAAGCTTATACGACGATCGAGTTCAAGCTGAACCTCGTGCGCCCCGTGCTGCCCGGCATGGGCGAAGTGTTCTGCGAGGGAAAAATCATCCACCGCGGCCGCACCATCGCCACCTCCGAAGCGTGGCTGCGCGACGGCAAGGGCAAGCTGCTCGCCCATGGCACGGAAACCTGCGCCATCTTCCCGATCGAGAATTTGACGCGCTGACGGCGAAGAGATCAACGCGCTGAAACGTAACCCCGTTTGGCGTTTGGAAAAAACCGGGTAGTGTCGCCACCCTGAAGTGTGCCGTGCTGGAGTTGCAATGCTGGAAATCCTATCCTTGGTCGCCATCGGCCTGGCGCTCTACACCCTCAACGCCTCCCGCAACTCCGCCCAGAAGATCGGCGACGAGGTGATGCGGTTGAAGCGCGAGGTCGAGTCGCTGAAGGCCGGCGGGGTGGCGGTGCCGGCAGCGGAAGGGACGGGCGAGGCGGCCTCCGTGGATGTGGCGGAAGCCGCGCGCGAGGCGCCGACGGAAGAACCGGCAGAGACCCCGTTCGCAGGCCCTTGGGCCGGCCCGAAGCCCGTCACGGCGGACGAAGTCGAAAAAGGCCGCGCCATCTTCGGCGGCGCGCCGGCTGACGCGGCAGCCGCCAGCGAGACGGCGGAGGAAGCCGTTGCCGCGCCGCCCGTCGCGGCCGCGGTCAAGCCGAAGGAGAGCTTCGAAAGCCGCATCGGTGCGCGCTGGGCCGTCTGGGTGGGCGGCATCGCGCTGGCGCTCGGCGGCATCTTCATGGTCAAATATTCGATCGAGGCGGGGCTGCTCAGCCCGGCGGTACGCCTGTCGCTTGCCGCGGTCTTCGGCCTCGTGCTGATGGCGATCGGCGAGTTCGTGCGCCGCCGCACCCAGCCGCTCATCGCCAATGCCTTCCAGAACGCCATGATCCCCGGCGTGCTGACGGCGGCCGGCGCCATCACGCTTTTCGCCGTCACCTATGTCTCCTACGAGTTCTACGGCTATGTCGGCCCGGTCGCGGCCTTCGTGCTGCTTGCCGCCGTCTCCTTCGCGACGATCGGCCTGTCGCTGCTGCACGGCCAGGCGCTGGCCGGCCTCGGCCTGCTCGCCTCCATGCTGACGCCCGCACTGGTCTCGACCGACGAGCCGAGTGCCTGGAGCCTCTTCGGCTTCCTCTCCGTCGCCTGGCTCGCCACCTTCGCCGCCTCGCGCATCCGCGGCTGGCAGGTCGTGCCGGCGCTCGCCAATGGCGGCATGGCGCTCTGGGCCTTGCTCTACCTGGCCGGGGCCGAAACTGTCGATGTCGTGCCGGTGCTCGCAGCCCTGCTGGTGGTCGTCTTCGGCCATGGCCTAATCTGGCCGGGCGCTATCGCGCTCGACGACACGCCGGCGCCAGCCGGTGCCACGCCCGCCGATCCGTTCGACAAACTGCTCGCCCCGCCCGCCGTCGCGGTGTCGCTGACCGGCGCGCTCGCCGTCGTCTTCCCGGCGCTGGTGCTCGCAAGCCGGGTGCCGACGATCACCCATGCGGATTACGGCTTCGTCATCCTGGTGATGGCGCTGGCGGTGCTCGGTGCCCTGCGCGGCTGGGCGATCTATCCCGCCATCTTCTCCGCAATCGGTGCCGTCGTCGGCGTCACCACCATGGTCGCGCTGCCGGGCGGCGCGCTGATCGATACGTTCGGCGCGCTGGCACCCCCGACGCTGGAAGGCACCACGCCTATCCCGGTCCTGGGTGCTGCACCCGTCAACCTGCTGCTGGTCCTCGCGGTGGCCTATGCCGCCGTCGGTCTCGCGGCGGTGCGCCTGCGTATCGCGGGCTCGCCCCATTTCGGGGCGCTCTGGAGCCTGCTGGCGCCCGCCGTACCCTTCGCGGTGCTCGCCGTCAGCTTCCTCAATTTCGGCAATCTCTCGTTCGATGCGAAACACGGCCTCCTCGCCGTGCTGCTCGGCCTCGTCTTCTTCGCCGCGGCGGAAACCTTCTCCCGTGAGCGGACGGAGGAGGGCGGCCTGTTCATCCCGCAATGGACGCTTGCCGCCGGCGGCTTCGCTTTCCTCGTTCTGGCGCTGCACGCCCTGACGGACGGCCTTTTCACGACGCTCGGCGTGGCGGCTCTCGGCACCGCGGCCGTCTTCGCGACACGCGCCCGTGCTTGGCCCGTGCTGCCATGGCTGATGGCGGGTGCCGCCGCGGTCGTCGTCGGCCGCATCGCCTGGGAACCGACCATCGTGGGTGCTGCAAACCTTTCGAAGACGCCGGTCTTCAACCAGCTTCTCGCCGGCTATGGTATTCCGGCGGCACTTCTCGCACTCTCCGCCTTCGAGCTGCGCCGCTGGCCGGGCGAGCGCATCCGTAACCTCCTCCAGGCGCTGGCGAGCCTCTTCCTGCTTCTGACCGCCGCAATCCTCGTGCGCCATGGCATGAACGGCGGCGTGCTCGACAGTTCCGTGCCGACGCTTGGCGAGCAGGCGACCTACACGCTCTTGGTCATCGGCGCTTCGGCGATCATGATGTCGCTCGATCTCAAGTCGCCAAGCCCGGTCTTCCGTTATGGCTCCATGGCCGTCGGCGTGCTCTCGGTGCTCTCCATCGCGAGCGCCCATTTCATCGGCCTCAACCCCTATTTCACCGGGGAACTGCTCGGCAAATGGCCGTTCGTCGACCTGCTGCTCGTGGGCTACCTGCTGCCCGGCATCGCCTATGGCGGCCTTGCCTGGTATGCGCGCGGCCGGCGGCCGATGCCCTATGTCATCATGCTGGCGCTGGCCGGCGTGGCGCTCGCCTTCGCCTGGGTCACGCTCTCGGTGCGCCGCTACTGGCATGGCGAGGGCATTGCGGACTGGAAGGGTTTCCTCCAGCCGGAGACCTACACCTATTCCGTCGTCTGGCTGCTCCTCGGCGTGGCACTCCTCGTCGTCGGCTCGAAGTTCGATTCGAAGAGCATACGCCTCGCCTCGGCCGGCCTCGTGCTGATCGCCGTGGTCAAGGTCTTCCTGATCGACATGGCCAACCTTGAAGGCATCCTGCGCGCGCTCTCCTTCATCGGGCTCGGCGCGGTGCTGATCGGCATCGGGCTGTTCTACCAGAAAATCCTCTCCGGAAAGTCCGGGACCAGCGAAAAGGCGGAATTGAACGTCGAGGCGTGACAGGCTAGGTCTCGGGCAATCGAAACCGGATCGCCCATGTCCTTCACCTGCCTCGCCGCCGCCTTTTCACCCCTCGGCGACCTCGCCGAGCGCCTGCTGCCGCAGGCCTTCGTCGCCGATGACGGCTCGCACGATGCCGCGCACTTGATCCGCGTGTGGAAGAACGCACGGCGCATCCAGGCGGAGGAGGGCGGCGACCTGCGGCTTCTGGCGGCCGCAGTGCTGCTGCACGATTGCGTGGCCGTGGAGAAGAACTCGCCGCTGCGCACGCAGGCATCCCGCCTTGCCGCCGAAAAGGCCTCCGCCCTGCTTGCCGCCGAGGGCTGGGATGCCGGCGACGTGGCGGCGGTCGGCCACGCCATCCTCACGCACAGCTTTTCCGCCAATATCGCGCCGGAAACGCTGGAGGCGAAGATAGTGCAGGATGCCGACCGGCTCGATGCGATCGGCATGGTGGGTGCGGCGCGCTGCTTCTACATTGCCGGGCGCATGGGCAGCGGCCTCTACGATCCCCTGGACCCGCTCGCCGAACACCGCCCGCTGGACGACAAGGCCTTCGCCATCGATCATTTCGAGGTCAAGCTCTTCAAGCTGGCGAACGGTTTCCAGACGGCGGCAGGCGCGCGCATGGCCGGCGAGCGCACGGCGCGCCTGCGCACGATCCGCGACATGCTTCTGGATGAAATCTGAAGAAAAACATGCTTTTGTGACACCGGATTGAATCGGTTCGCCAAAGCGTTGACTCAAAACCTCAGGAAACGACGCCGCCATGAAGATTGAAGGTCTGAACATTCACCCGCTGAAGAGCGGCCGGGCCATCCCCGTCGAAAGCGCGACCGTGCGCCTCGATGGGCTTGCGGGCGACCGCCGCTTCATGATCGTCGAGCCGGACGGCCGCTTCATCACCCAGCGCGAGTTGCAGGCGCTCGCCCGTGTCGAGGCGACGGCGGTCGGCGAAAGCCTCCACCTCGAAATGGAAGGCCGCCAGCTCTTCGCGAGCTTCGAGCCGGAAGACCGCATCGACGTGACCATCTGGGACAGCCCGGTCAACGCCGCCGTCGCCGACGAGGCCGTCAACGAGACGCTTTCCGACTGGTTCGCGCGTCCCGTCAAACTCGTGCACATGGATGCGCTGGCCGTGCGCGCCGAGGGCGAGGACTGGGCCGGCAGCCCGGCGCCCGTCGGTTTTGCCGACGGTTTCCCCGTTCTCGTCACGACGACGGGCTCGCTTGCCGATCTCAACCGCACACTTGCCGCCAAGGGCCAGGAGCCCGTCGGCATGGACCGCTTCCGCACCAACATCCTCGTCACCTGCGACGACCCCTGGGCCGAGGATTTCTGGGAGGCGATCGAGATCAACGGCATCGTCCTCGATTTCGTCAAACCCTGCGCCCGCTGCATCATGACCACGCAGGACCAGATGACCGGCGAACGCATCGGCGGAAATCCCATCCAGGGGCTCGCCGAAAAACGCATGTCCGCCGACCGCCGCGTGCCCGGCGTGCTCTTCGGCTGGAACGCGGTGCCGCGCGGCGAAGGCGAAATCCGCCTCGGCGACGAGGTGCGCGTGACGAAGACGCGCGCTGAGCGGTGGCCGATGAAGATTCGGGCCTAGCCTGCGGCGGACGCCCATTCTTGCATTTTTCGGCTCTGCGCCTTATGTATATCCCAACGGGATATCACAAAGGGGCGAAGCATGGCCAGTTCGACCGTTTTCACCAGCAATCGCAGCCAGGCTGTTCGCCTTCCCAAGGCACTCGCCTTTCCGGAGCATGTGCATCAGGTCGATGTTCTGAAGATCGGCCGCAGCCGCGTCATCGTCCCGCAGGGCCAGAGATGGGACGATCTCTTCGCGAACGGGCCGCGGGTCAGCGACGATTTCATGAACGAAAGGGAGCAGCCGGCCGCCGAAGCGCGCGAGTCTTTCTGATGCTGACCTATATGCTCGACACCAATATCTGCATCTATGTGATGAAGACCTATCCGCCGGCCGTGCGCGAAAAATTCAACGCGCTGGCCGAGCAGCTCTGCATATCAAGCATCACGCTCGGCGAGTTGCACTACGGCGCGGAGAAATCGGCGCGGCGTGCGGAAAACCTGATGGCGATCGAGCATTTCGTGGCGCGGCTGGACGTCCTGGCCTTTGGCGACAAGGCGGCGGCGCATTATGGGCAGGTCCGTGCGGAGCTGGAGCGGGCGGGCACGCCCTGCGGCCCCCACGACATGCAGATCGGCGGCCACGCCCGCAGCGAGGGGTTGATCGTCGTCACCAACAATCTCCGGGAGTTTGCCCGCATGCCGGGCCTAAGGGCCGAAAACTGGCTGTAATCGGCCCTTGAGATGTTCTCAAACCCACCCGCGCCGCTTGAAATACAAAAACGGCATCAGGGCCGAAAAAATCATCAGGCCGATCGCGAAGGGGTAGCCGAGCGTCCATTGCAGCTCCGGCATCAGTTCGAAATTCATGCCATAGGCCGAGGCGACCAGTGTCGGCGGCAGGAAGACGACCGAGGCGACGGTGAAGATCTTGATGATCTGATTCTGCTCCAGATTGATCAGGCCGAGCGTCGCGTCGAGCAGGAAGTTGATCTTGCCCGACAGGAAGGCGGCATGGTCGCCGAGCGAGGCGGCATCGCGCTGCACGAGCTTGACGAGCTGGCGGATTTCCTTCGAGGGCCGGCGTGACGGGCTTTCCAGCGCCGCGTGGTAGGCGACGAGGCGCGAGATGCTGACGAGGCTTTCGCGCACGCCGCTCAGGAAATCGCCCTTGCGGCCGAGCTGCTCGATCAGCGCTTCGAGGTCGCGCGTCTTCTTGCGGGAGGGGCCTTTCTTGCTGCGGAACACCTCGCGCGAAATACCGTCGATCTCGTTGCCGAGCCGCTCCAGCACATCCGCCATGCGGTCGATCACCGCCTCGATGACGCCGAGCATGACGTCCTCGCCGGTCTCGTAGCTGTGGCCGTTGCCGCGCAGCGCCCGGTTGCAGAAGGTGACGAAGGGTTTTGCCTCGGCATGGCGCACCGTCACCAGCGTCGGCCCGCGCAGGATGAAGGTCACCGGCATCTTGGCCGGCTCGTCGCCGTCGAGATTGGTGAGCGCCGTCATGGTCATGAAGGCGGCCCCGTCCTCCTGATAGAGGCGGGCGGACAGCTCGATGTCCTCCATCTCCTCGCGCGTCGGCATGGTGATGTGCAAGGCCGCCTCGACGTCCGTCACTTCCTCGGTCGTCGGGTTCAGAAGGTCATACCAGAGGGCAGGGTTGATCGCCTGCTCGATGGCGGGGTTGGAAATTTCGCGCAGGCAAAAGCGGTCAGCCTTGCGGGCATAGATCTGCAGCATGTTTCGCTCCTTGGAGGGCATTCTCGCCATCCGGAGCGAAGCCGAAGCCTCTTACCGGAATGGTCGCGCGATCGCTCTCGATAGTCGACTGTCGGGGTCCATTGATCTTATCCGGGTTTGGTTGGCGTCCTGTGACGCCTGCGTGGCACATGCGCCTAAAATGCAGCGGCGTCAAGCACATCCGGCCGACGGCGGGACCGGTTTGTTTCATCAATCCGGCTGATCGCTCGGTCAATTAAATTCGCTTTTGTTAATGCATGCCCGGCGATAGGTTTCCCTCTCAGATTTCGGAGATGCCCATGTCCGCCCCATCCATCGTTGCGGCCCGCGCCGCGAGCCGGCCCATGCCCTGGCTCATCATCATCGCCGGTTCGCTGATCGCCGTGCTCACCTTCGGCCCGCGCTCGGCGATGGGCTTTTTCCAGCTTCCCATGCTGCAGGATACCGGCTGGGACCGCACGACCTTCGGGCTTGCCATGGCGTTCCAGAACCTTGCCTGGGGCGTCAGCCAGCCGTTCTTCGGCGCCATCGCCGACAAGTTCGGCACCTGGCGCGTGCTGCTGATGTCGGGCCTTCTTTATGCGCTCGGCCTGTTCCTCATGTCGCTCGGCACCTCGCCACTCTGGCTGCATATCGGCGGCGGCGTGCTGGTGGGGCTCGGCGTCGGGTCCGGCTCCTTCGGCATTCTGCTTTCCGCCTTTGCCCGCAATGTCACGCCGGAGCAGCGCTCCATGGCCTTCGGCATCTGCACGGCGGCGGGCTCTGCCGGCATGTTCCTGTTCGCCCCGCTGTCGCAAGGGCTGATCAGCGCCTATGGCTGGTCGGACAGCCTCGTCTATCTCGGCATATTGATGCTCCTCGTGCCGCTGATCGCCATTCCGCTGCGCGGCAATTCCTCCTCCGGCATCACGGCCGCGAGCGATTACAAGCAGACGATCGGCGAGGCGCTGAAGGAAGCGCTCGGCCACCGCAGCTACCTGCTGCTCGTCGCCGGCTTCTTCGTCTGCGGCTACCAGGTGGCGTTCATCACCGCGCATTTCCCGGCCTATCTCGGCGATCTGGGTATCGATGCGCGTTATGCGGTGATCGCGCTGGCGCTGATCGGCTTCTTCAACATCATCGGCTCGCTCGCCGCCGGCGTCATCGGCCAGCGGTATTCGAAGCCGTATTTCCTCGCCTATATCTACATCGCCCGCTCCGTGGTGGTGTCGGCCTTCATCCTGCTGCCGAAATCGCCGGCCTCGGTCATCATCTTCGCCATCCTCATGGGCCTGCTCTGGCTCTCCACCGTGCCGCCGACCAATGCGCTCGTCGCCATCATGTTCGGCACGAAGCATCTCGGCCTGCTGGGCGGCATCGTCTTCCTGTCGCACCAGGTCGGCTCGTTCCTCGGCGTGTGGATGGGCGGCTATCTCTACGACCAGTTCGGCACCTATGATCCGGTGTGGTGGCTCGGCGTGGCGCTCGGCATCTTCGCGGCGATCGTGCACTGGCCGATCCAGGAAAAGGCCGTCCTGCGCCCGGCGATCGCCTGATGCCAAATGCTTGCGCCGCCCGAAATGATTTCAGGCGGCGCTCCTTGCAAACCGTCACAAAAGTTTCTAAATCTGAATCACCGGCCCATGCCGGTTTTGTTTTGAAGCTATTATGCTCAAAGTGAGCAAAATAGCATTCCGCCGAAAGGGGCGGAGGAAAAGGAGGGTTCCATGACCGTTCTGGCCCAGCATGCGGCAGCCGCCGGCGCAGCGCGTCCGCTCACCGCCGCGGAGCGCTTCGGCGTGCTCGAAAAGCCCGACCTTTCCTTCACGCCCGAGATCGCGCGCGAGACCGAGCACCTCTACGAGAAGGTGAAGCAGTTCATCCCCGCCTTCGAATGGCCGGTCTATGCGCCCTATGTCGCCGCTATTAATCGGCTGAAGAAGGAGCGCGGCGCCGTCATCCTCGCGCACAATTACCAGACGCCGGAAATCTTCCACTGCGTCGCCGATATCGTGGGCGATTCGCTGCAGCTCGCCCGCGACGCCACCAAGGTGGATGCCGAGATCATCATCCAGTGCGGCGTGCACTTCATGGCGGAAACGTCGAAACTGCTGAACCCGGAAAAAACCGTGCTCATCCCGGATTCGCGCGCCGGCTGCTCGCTGTCGGAATCGATCACCGGCGAGGACGTGCGCCTCCTGAAGCAGCGTTATCCGGGCGTGCCGGTTGTGACCTACGTCAACACGTCGGCCGACGTGAAGGCGGAGACGGACATCTGCTGCACCTCGTCGAACGTGCTCGCCGTCGTGGAGAGCCTGGAGAGCGACACCGTGCTCTGCATTCCCGACGAGTATCTCGCGATGAACGTCGCCAAGCAGACCAACAAGAAGATCCTGACCTGGAAGGGCCATTGCGAGGTGCATGAGCGCTTCACGGCGGCGGAGCTGCTGTCCTACAAGGAGTCCCATCCCGGCATCGAGATCATCGGGCACCCGGAATGCCATCCGGACGTCATCGCCGTCTGCGATTTCGCCGGCTCCACCTCGGGCATGATCAACTACGTCAAGGACAACCGTCCCTCGCGCGTGCTGCTCGTCACCGAATGCTCGATGGCCTCCAACATCCAGGCGGAGCTGCCGGGCGTCGATTTCGTCAAGCCGTGCAATCTCTGTCCGCACATGAAGCGCATCACGCTGCCGAAGATCCTCGACAGCCTGGTGACCATGACGGACGAGGTGCTGGTCGATCCGGCGATTGCCGATCGCGCCCGCCTCGCCGTCGAGCGGATGGTGAACCTGAAGCAGTAGGCCGCCCTCCAGCCTCGAGGGAAGGGGCAATGCCCCTCGGCTAGCGGCGCGTCGGAGGAGTGAGACATGCCCATTGATAGTTTTCGCCCGCAATCTTGGAACGGTATCGACGATATCGTCATCGTCGGCGGCGGCCTTGCCGGCCTCTTCTGCGCGCTGAAACTCGCGCCGCGACCCGTCACGATCCTCGCGGCCGCCCCCATCGGCCAGGGCGCGTCGTCTGCCTGGGCGCAGGGCGGCATCGCGGCGGCGATGAGCCCCGGCGACACTTTCGACAAACACGTCGCCGACACGCTGGAGGCCGGCGCCGGCATCGTCGACGAGAAGATGGCGCGCTTCATGGTCTCCAAAGGCCCTGCACGCATCCACGACCTGCTGGAATACGGCGTGCCCTTCGACCGTGACCTAGAAGGCAAGCTGCTGCTGTCGCGCGAGGCCGCCCATTCCGAGCGCCGCATCGTGCGCGTCAAGGGCGACATGGCCGGCAAGGCCATCATGGAAGCGCTCATCGCCGCCGTAAGGAAAACGCCGTCGATCCGCGTTCTCGAAGGTTATGTCGTCGAGGAGTTGGTGCGCGAAGGCCGCTTCATTTCCGGCGTTGTCGCGCGGCCGGATGCCGGCCAGGCGAAGAACCGCGTGCATTTCCCGGCCCGCGCCGTGGTGCTGTGCTCGGGCGGCGTCGGCCATCTTTTTGCCGTCACCACCAATCCGTGGCAGGCCTGCGGTCAGGGCGTCGGCATGGCCGCGCGCGCCGGCGCCATCATCGCCGATCCGGAATTCGTGCAGTTCCACCCGACTGCCATCAATATCGGCCGCGATCCCGCACCGCTCGCCACCGAAGCCTTGCGCGGCGACGGCGCGCATCTCATCAATTCCACCGGCCACCGCTTCATGCTGGATATCCACGAGGACGCGGAACTCGCACCCCGCGACATCGTCTCGCGCGGTGTCTTCGCCGAAGTGCAGGCCGGCCGCGGCGCTTTCCTCGATTGTACCAAGGCGGTGGGCGCCCATTTCCCCGACATGTTCCCGACGGTCTACGCCTCCTGCAAGGCCGCCGGCATCGACCCGGTGACGCAGCCGATCCCTGTCGTGCCTGCCGTGCATTACCACATGGGCGGCGTGCTGACGGATGCGGAAGGCCGCACCTCGATCGACGGCCTGTGGGCCGCCGGCGAGGTCACCTCCACCGGTGTGCACGGCGCCAACCGCCTGGCCTCGAACTCCTTGCTCGAAGCCGTCGTGTTCGCCGCTCGCATCGCGGAAAACATCAAGGGCATGCTGCCGGAGCCGAAGACCAACGACTGGGGCAAGAATGCCGGCGAGAGCGACGACCTCGTGACCATCGAGGACAGCCCGGCCTTGACGCGGCTGCGCCGCATCATGAGCGACCACGTCGGCGTCATCCGCACCCGCGACGGCCTAAAGGCCGCAATCCGCGAGATTGCCGCGCTGGAACGCGAAAACAGCCGCATGCGCTTCCACAACATCGTCACCACGGCAAAGCTCATCGCCACCGGCGCGTATCTGCGCGAAGAAAGCCGCGGCGGCCACTACCGCTCCGATTTCCCCGAGCAGAAGGCCAACTGGAAACACCGCACCTTCCTCACGCTTTCGGAAGCGGAAAAGGTAGTGGCGGACGTGGCGGAAACGGCGGCGGCGTGAGGATTGGCAAAAATTGACAATTGCCTTTCCAGCGCTAGAATCGGGCGAGAGGATCGCGCCATGCCGACACTGAACGTAAGCCTGACACCGGAATTCACCGACTTCATCGAGGATGCCGTCGCAAGCGGCTCCTATGTCTCGGCAAGCGAGGTCGTGCGCGACGCGCTGCGCCTGATGCGCCAGGAGCAGGAAAGCGAGGCGGCAAAACTCGCGATGCTGCGCAAGGCGGTCGATGCCGGACTGGCGCAATCCGAGCGTGGCGAATTTGCCGAGCGATCCGTCAGCCACATCTTTTCCGCGGCCGTCGCCGAGCGATGAGCCGTGTCCGGCTGACTCGGGAGGCCGAACGGGATCTCGCCGAAATCGCCCGCTACACCGTGGCGACGTTCGGCGCCGAGCAGGCGATGCGCTACGCCTCGCTGATCGAGCACGCCCTCGACCTTCTGGCGGAGGACCCCGGCCGGCCTGCCTCGCGCGACCGCGACGAACTGCGCCCCGGCGTGCGCTCCCTGCATCTCTCGCGCGCCGCCGGCCGGCGTCATGCCGCCTCGCATGTTCTCTATTACCATCTTGTGGCCGGAGCGGAGGGCGCGCAGGATATCGTCATACTCCGCGTCCTGCATGAACGCATGGAGCCGCTGAAGCGGCTCGTCGACGCCAATAGCCCTGAAAAGGATCAACAGCCATGACCACCCCCTATCTCCCCGTCCTCTCGCCCCTGATGGTGGAGGAACAGGTGCGCGCGGCCTTGTCGGAGGATCTCGGGCGGGCAGGCGACATCACCAGCCAGGCGACGATCGCGCCGGAGATGGCGGCGGCGGCGGAGCTGAATGCGCGCGAGGACGGCGTCGTCGCCGGGCTTGAGCTTGCCCGCGCAGCGTTCCGGCTGACGGACCCGGCGATCCGCTTCGAGGCCTTCGTGAAGGATGGCGACAAGCTCGCGCCCGGCACGGTGATCGCGAAAGTGTCCGGGCCGGCGCGCGCGGTTCTTTCGGCCGAGCGGGTGGCGCTCAATTTCCTCATGCATCTGTGCGGCGTCGCGACCCACACCGCGCGGTTTGCCGACGAGATTGCCCATACGGCGGCAAAGGTCTGCTGCACGCGCAAGACTATTCCGGGGCTCAGGGCGCTGGAAAAATATGCGGTGCGCATGGGCGGCGGTTCTTCGCATCGCTACGGGCTGGATGACGCGATCCTCATCAAGGACAATCATATTGCAGTTGCCGGCGGGGTGGCGGGCGCCATCCGCGCGGCGCGCGCCTTCGCCGGTCATCTGGTGAAGGTCGAGGTGGAGGTGACGACGCTGGAGGAGTTGGAGGAGGCGCTGGAGGCGCAGCCCGATGTCATCCTGCTCGACAATATGGGGCCGGAACTGCTGCGCCGCGCCGTCGAGATCAACCGCGATTGCGCCGGCCTGACGGATGCGACCTATGCGACCGATCCGCGCCGCGTGAAACTCGAAGCCTCCGGCAACGTCAACCTCAAGACGATCCGCGCCATCGCCGAGACCGGCGTCGACTATATTTCGACCTCCAAGATCACCATGGCTGCGCCGACGCTCGACATCGGCCTTGACGTTGTCGTGAGCGGCTAGCCTGGAACACCCCCGACGGCGATGCGTTCCGGTTTCATGAGCAATCACAATCGGAAGGACGCATCATGTTGAAGATCATGGCACTCGCGGCGGCGGCGGGCACGCTTGCAGGACTCGCCAGCCCCGTTTTCGCGCAACAGGCCAAGGATACGGCGCAGGCCAATTTCGTCGATCGCTCCGGCAAGGAAACCGGCCGGGCGCAGATCACCGCCGGAAACGACGGCGTCCTCTTCGAGGTGGAAGTCTCGGGCCTGGAGCCGCGCAAATGGGTGGCGCTGCATATCCATGAAACCGGCACCTGCGACCATGCCGGCGGCCATGACTCCGCTGGCGGCCATTTCAATCCGGACGGCAAGGAACATGGTTTTGCGGCGGCCAATGGCCCGCATGCCGGCGACCTGCCGAACCAGTATGTGGCGGATGACGGCGTGCTGCGCGCGCAGGTCTATTCCACCATGGTGCGGCTCGACGATGCCGAACGCGGCATTCGCGGCCGCGCTCTGATCGTGCATGCCGGCTCGGACGACTACCGCACCGACCCGACCGGCGGCGCGGGCGATCGTCTCGCCTGCGCCGTGATCGAATAAGAGCCTATTCGGCCGGGGCCGCATCAGGCTCCGGCCCGGCCAGCTTCTGGCCGAAGGCGATGCGCACGCGGCGGTTCATCTCCCGCGTCGTCTTGAACCATTGCGGCGTCGAGACCCAGTAGCGCAGCGTCAGAATGGCCGAACTTTCCTCCAGACTATCGACGAAGACCTGCGGCGCCGGCACGGATTCGATCGTCGAATCCTGCCGGGCGATCGTCAGCAGGCGGTCGATCTCGTCGTCGATGTCGCGGTCGTTTGCCACTTTCACCTTGAGATCATGCTTGCGGGTACGCTCGCGGCTGAAATTGGTGACGGGCGTGTTCCACAGCGTGGAATTCGGCGCCAGGCGATAGAGGCCGTCGCTGGTCTTGAGTTCGGTGGCAAAGAGCCCGACCTCGGTGATCGTGCCGGAAACGTCCTTCGTCTCGATATATTCGCCGACCCGGAAAGGCCTGAGAACGAGCAGCATGATGCCGGCGGCGATATTCTGCAGCGTGCCCTGGAGGGCCAGACCGATGGCCAGGCCGGCGGCGCCGAGGGCGGCGATGATCGAGGCGGTCTGCACGCCGAACTGGCCGAGCACCGTCACGAAGACCAGGATCAGCACGGCATAGCGCAGGATGTTCGCGAAGAAATGCGCGAGCGTCGCATCGATGCCGCGCACATGCGAAAGCCCGGTCAGCGCCCAGCGATGCAGGATTCGCGAGAGAAACCAGCCGAGCACCAGCAGCACCAGCGCGCCCATAATCGAGAAGGAATATTGCACGGCGAGCGCGCTTGCCTGCGCCAGCGCGGCCCGCGTCGCAACGATGATGTCTGTTGCCTGTTGTTCCATGAAACCTTTCCCCGGTCGTTGATATCGTTGAGGGGAATGGCACGATGGCCGATAAGTTCCGGCTAGCGCATGCCGACCTTGAGGCCAGGCGCCGGGCGTTCTTCCAGAATGCGGCGGCGGAAGCGGAACAGGGCGGCGGGGCGCCCGCCGGTGGCGGAGGTCGAGCTTCCCGTCGGTTCGACGAGTTCGGCGCCCTCCACGAGGCGGCGGAAATTCTGCTTGTGCAGATGACGGCCGGAGATCGCCTCCACCGTCGCCTGCAATTCAGTCAGCGTGAATTCCGGCGCCATCAGCTCGAAGATCACCGGGCGATATTTGAGCTTGCCGCGCAGCCGCGCCATGGCGGTCGCGAGGATTCGGCGATGATCGTGCCGCATCGCGACGCCGGGCGAGACTTGGCCGGGCCGGGCGCGGCCATCCGTCACCGCCTCTTCGGCGAGACCCGCCTCATAAAGCAGCTCGTAGCGCTCCAGCACGCGCTCCTCGTCCCAGGGGAAATCGTCGAGGCCGAAGGCGAGGCGGATGCGGGTGCGCGGCGTGGTGCGCTCCGCTTGCACCACCTCGGCCGCCCAGGCCTTCAGCGCCGGCAGGATGAGCTGGTCGATCAGCGCCGGCCGGCCCTGCCGCCAGTCCTCCCAGGGGAGGTAGGTGTACCAGTCGCGCCAGGCCGCGCCCGCTTCCGCCAGTTGCTCGTTCGCCTCGGCATCGGTGCGGGTGAGCGCGAGATAGCCGACAGAGACCATGTGCGTGCCTGCTTCGTCCGGCAGTTTCTGGCGGCCGCGATCACCGAAGGTGTAGAGCTGCTCGATATAGCCGAGTTTCAGCGCCGTCTGCGCTTCCACGCTGGCGCGCAGGCTCGTCTCGAAGGTGCGGTGCTGCTGCGGGTCGAAGGGGCCGAAGGGCAGCGCGTCGCGTGCCCGCGCACCCTCGCCGCCGATCGCCAGGATGCAGGGGTTGCGCTCGGAAATCGCGACGACTGCGGCATTGAGGCCGATTTCGACCGGCGGGCGGGCAGGGTGCTCCGTCATGGCTGCACCGTTTCCGGCATGGCGGAAAAGACGAAGGGGCTGTCGCCGACATAGTCCGCGCCGCGGCCGATCGCATTGACGGCGGCGACCAGCCGGCCGCCCCGCGACAGCACATGGTCGCCGATCTCGATCAGCCGGGCATTCGGCGTTGCCTGCACGGAGGCGCGGCGCAGGCGTTTCGCCAGGTCGTGTTCGTCCTGGTCCGGTTCCACGGCCAGGGCCGCGAGGAGGGCGGCGGCGGGCGAGCGGGAGACGCCCATCATGCAATGCACCAGCAAGGGCGCCTGCCGGTCCCAGCCGCGGGCAAAGCCGATGATCGCGGCGACATGCTCCTCGCCGGGCGCGACGAGCTTTCCGGTGCCGGCAAAGGCGATGTCGTTGACGCCGATGATCATGTGGCGCGCGGCGTCTATGACGGCGGGCCGGTGAAAACCCTGTTTCGGCGCAACGAGGCTCAGCATCTCGCGACAGCGGTGGCGCACGGCGAGTTCCGCGATCTTTCCCAGCGGGGCGACGACGATCGTGCCCATGCTCACACCGCCGCGGCGGCCGCGCCGCGCTCCCCTTCAAGCGCCGTGAACCGGTCGGCAAAACGCTGCTGCGCGTCGATGGCGGGAAGCGGCGCGATCTCGATCATCTCCAGCGTGATACCGCGCGGCGCGCCGAAGAACTTGATCGCCTCGGCATGCGAGAAGCCGGCAAGCTCTGTCGCCTCGAAGAAGGCGGCGACCTGGTCGGCCTTCTTGATCTTGGCTTTCAGGCCGGCGGGGGTTGCCGGCGGCAGGCCGAAGCGCAGGTGCACTGCGGCCTCCAGCCGCTTTTCCACCGTCTTGTAGCCGCCGCCGACCACCGCCTTGAAAGGCGAGATCATGTCGCCGATCACATATTCCGGCGCGTCGTGCAGCAGGGCCATCAGGCATTCGTGCGCATCGCAGCGGTTCTGCTGGCGAAAGATCGCCTCGACGACGAGCGAATGCTGCGCCACCGAAAAGGCATGGTCGCCGTTCGTCTGGCCGTTCCAGCGCGCGACGCGGGCAAGGCCATGGGCGATGTCGGAAAGCTCGATATCGAGCGGCGAGGGATTGAGCAGGTCGAGACGGCGGCCGGACAGCATGCGCTGCCAGGCGCGCGGCTCCGTCTTCGCGCGCGTCGCTCCGCTCATTGCGCCGGCACCTCGGAGGCGTCCTGGGGGAAGGCGAGGCCGGTCCATGGGGCGAGCTCGACGGTGACGGGGGCGCCGTCGGCGGTGATCGGCGTGCCGCTGTTGATCGCGTCGGCCGCGCGGTCGATGCGCACGATGGCAAGGCCGAGGGCGCCGGAGACGCTGCCGAGCGCGCCGATCGGCTTGCCGCCGGCGAGAAGCTCGGTGCCGGTCGCGGGAAGGGCGGCCTCGCCCGTGACGATGACCGGGCGGCGGCGTGCGGTGCCGCGGTGCTGCATGCGCGAGACCACCTCCTGCCCGACGTAACATCCCTTGCGGAAGGAAAGCCCGCCGGTGAGATCGAGGATGATGTCGTGCGGGAAGGCGTCGGAAAGCGTGTAGTCACGGCCGGCTTCCGGGATGCCGGCGCCGACGCGCAGCGCATCGTAGAGCGCCGGGTCGTCGCTGCCGCCGGCGCCGGGGCGGCGGGAGACGGCGAGGCCGGCCTTGGCGAAGCGCGCGTCGCGCGCCGCATCGGCCTCGGGAGCGTCCCAGGCGATCGTCACCGCGTCGCCTTCGATAATCGCGAGATCGACTGCGGCGCGCAGCTTGTACATGGTGAGCCGCTTGAGCAGCGAATCGCGTTGGTCTTCCGTCGTCTCGATCAGGAAGGCCTCGACGCCGTCGCGGCGGATGAGGAAGTCGAACAGGATCTTGCCCTGCGGCGTCAGCAGCGCGCCGGGGCGGATTTCGCCGGCCGGCAGGTCCGGCAGGTTGGTGGTGATCAGCGATTGCAGGAAGGTCTCGGCATCCTTGCCGGAAAGGCGGAGAAAGGCGCGGCCGGAAAGCGTGACGGAAGGCATGATTCGATCCAGTTTTTCGCGCGCCGGCAACATGCGGGCCGCGGGCGGTGCACCATCGCACCTGTTGAAACAGAAGTAGAACGCCCGGGCGGCTTTCGCAAGGTCGTGCTGTCTTGTCCGCGTGCCCGCGTTGGGCCAGAAGGGCGCTCGAATGATGACGAGGCACCGATGAACGCTCAGCCGACACTTCCCCATGATACGTGGTCCGCCTGGCATCCGCGCGAGCTTGCCCGCCGGCTTGCCGGCATCGCTCAGCCGTGGTGCGTCGTCGGCGGCTGGGCGCTCGATCTCTGGCATGGCTTCGAGACGCGTCCGCACGAGGATCTCGAATTCACCGTGCTGCGCGGCGATTTCACACTCTTCCGCGATGCCCAGTCAGGCCTGCGCTTCCATGCGGTTGGCGACGGCCATGTCGAGCCGCTTGCACCGGACGAAGCGCCGCCCGCCGAGATCGCGCAGGTGTGGTGCGAGGATGTGGCGGCGCGCTGTTGGCGTGTCGATATGATGCTGGAGGAAGGCACGCCGGAGACCTGGATCTACAAGCGTGACCCGTCGATCCGCCGGCCGCGCGAAGAAGTGGTGCGGGTGAGCGCCGAGGGCATTCCCTATCTTGCGCCGGAGGCGATCCTGCTCTTCAAGGCAAAATACCGGCGCGACAAGGACGAGGCCGATTTCGAAAAGGCCCTGCCGAAACTCGACGCGGCGCAACGGCGCTGGCTGGCGGCCGGCATCGAGGCGGCCCACCCGGATCATGCGTGGCTAAAGCAGCTCAATCGCCCGTTATGAAGAATTTCCACTGGCCGTCCGGCGTAATCCCGATGCGGTAGAAATTATAGCTGCCGAATTCCTGCATGTCGGCAAAGTCGCCGGCGGTCACGATGCGCAGAAGCTCCACCTTTTCCGGTGGCGTCAGCGTCGCAAGCGGCTTTTCGGCGAAATAGGGCCAGACATACATTTCGTCCGGCGTGCCCTTTCCGACATGCACGAAGCCGGTCGCCAGCACGTCGAGCAGGATGGCGAGCACCTCGATGCCCTCGCTGTCGCCGGACTGGCCCTTCAGCGTTTCGACCGGGCCTTCGTCTGTCTCGACGATGGAGACCTGCGTCTCGGTGACGCCCTTGCCGAGCAGCGGGCGCAGGCGCTCGATATCGCCGGAGGCGGCGGCCTCCACAATCAGTTCGCGCATGCGGCGCACCGCTTCGGGCGCCTTGCCGATATCGTAGAGCACCTCGACGGGCGCCTGCGGCTCGTCGTCGGACTTGTCGTCGGTGACGGGCGCGTCTTCGGTCGGCTCGGTCACGGTGTCGCCGCGGCGAATCAGCGGGTCGGGCAGCGGCAGTTCGAGGGGGGTGGTCTGCTGCTCCTCCTCCTGCGGCTCCTCTTCCTCGACGGTCGGCGTTTCGCCGCCCTCGGCCGGCTTCTGCTGCACCTGGCCCTGTTCGTTCTTCAATTCGCTGAGCGCAAAGGCGGGGCGCACCGGCGCCACCAGCGCGGTTGTCGCGAAAAGCACCGACAAGGCGATAAGGCTGCTGCGAAACAGCATTTTGCCGTCAGGCGACGTCTGCATGACTTGTCTTTCCAGCCTATTGCAGGATGCGCTCGGGGGAGAATTCTCCAGCCAGCATACGCTCGCGCAGCGATTCGAGCATCGCTTCCGCGCCCCGTTCGCCATGGATGCGGATCGTCTCGCGCATGGCGAGTGCGATCGCGGCATCGGCGATGATTTCCGGTTCGATGCCATCAGCCATGCCGTCGGCCCAGGCCTCGTTCTGGTATTCCAGAGCGGCCTGCATCTTCTCGTGCACGATCATCTCGTCGATATCGTTGAGAGTAGGTTCCATCAATCGGTCCATGCGAGGCATTTCAGTTCTTACTCGACTGTTAACGACCTTAGCAGCCTTTTCCCAAAACGGCACTGGCTCGTGAAGAAAGAGGTTAATTAACCGCTAATTTCCGAATCGCGCGGTAATTTCTGTGGCAAGTGTTGCACCTTCGTTACGGTATCTCTGTTCTGCGACAACCGCCGAGTCGGTGCAAGCGGTATAGATGGCCGCAAAAGAGCGGTATCCACGGTTGAATGCAGCCGTCAGCTTTTCCTGCCGCTTCGGTTCATTGCCCGCTTCCATCTCGATCAGCCGCTGCATCGACGCCCGCCAGCCGTCCTCTGCCTTGTCCGTGCAGAGATTGCGCAGATAGTGCACCGCGCCGATGATCTCGGAGAGCCGCTCCAGCCGCTCGTCATAGGGTGCCGATTTTTCCTCCACCACGGCGGCGTCCGGCGTCTCGGCCGCCTTGTCGCCGCTCGCCTGCTGGGCGAAGGCGGGACCTGCGAGGAGGAGACTTGCGAGAAGGGCAAGGCGAATCACCGTCATGCGCTGCGTCTCGCCCGTTCGGCTTCCAGCCGCGCGATGCATTCGCGCACGCTGTCGGGCGCCGGCAGGTTTGCGATTTCCTCTGCCGAATACCAGCCGACGCTTGCGGCATCGTCTGAGGCGACGGCGATGGCGTCCTCGTCTGCCCGCACCTTGAACACGGAGAGGAAGAAGGAGGGACTGTCAGGCGCGTCCAGGCGGCCGGGCAGGTCGTAGGTGGCGAAAAGCAGCGGCTTTTCGCCGCGAATGCCGGTTTCCTCGAAGAGTTCGCGCAGCGCCGTCTCGGCCGGCGTCTCGCGATCCTCGCCCCGCCCGCCGGGAAAGGCATACATGTCGGCGGACGGCGGATTGCTGCGCAGCACGAGCAGATAACGCCCGTCGCGCTCGATGATGGCGGAGGAGGCGGGCTGTGGTTTCTTCGACTTCTTCATCGCGATCCGGTTCGGTTGCGCTCGATTGACCCCTTATAGGCAAAGTGCGATGACGACGCCATGTGTGGACGATTTGCATTGCTGGCCAAAGCCGATCTTATGCGCGAATTCCTCAATGTCCTGAACATCGAGGATACGCCCGAGCGCTACAACATCGCGCCGACGCAGCCGATCCTGATCGTGATTGCGGGCGAGAGGCAGGAGCCCGGCAGCAACCTGCCGGAGCGCAAGGCCATGCTGGTGCGCTGGGGTTTCATGCCCGGCTGGGTGAAGGACCCGCGCGACTTTCCGCTGCTGATCAATGCGCGCGCCGAAACGGCGATCGGCAAGGCATCCTTCAAGGCCGCCATGCGCCACCGCCGCATTCTCGTGCCGGCCTCCGGCTTCTTCGAATGGCGCCGGCCGGAGGAGAAGGGCGCCAAGGCGCAGGCCTACTGGATCCGCCCGAAAAAGGGCGAGATCGTCGCCTTTGCCGGCCTCATGGAGACCTGGTCTTCGGCGGATGGTTCGGAGGTCGATACCGGCGCGATCCTGACGACGGCGGCCAACAACGACATCAGCCGCGTTCACGACCGCATGCCGGTGGTCATCCGCCCGGAGGATTTTTCGCGCTGGCTGGACTGCAAGACGCAGGAGCCGCGCGACGTGGTCGATCTGATGAAGCCGATCGACGAGGGCTTCTTCGAGGCGATCCCGGTATCCGACAAGGTGGGCAAGGTTGCCAATATGGGACCGGATATTCTGGAGCCGGTGGAAGAGCGCGCGGACGAGGCGCTACCGGAAAAGAAAAAGGGCGCACAAGCGCCCCCGCTGTCCGATCAGCTTTCGCTGTTCTGAAATCATTCCCGGCAAATTGCCTCGAAGCGGCTCAGTCGTAGAGCGGCTGAAGCACGGCCGGAATGTCGCGCTTCTTGCGCTTGTCCTCGGACTTCGTCTCAGGCTTGCACTGCGTGGCCGCGACGACGGCACGCAGGCCGAGCGGCTTGTAGCGCTCCTGAAGATTTTCGTTTGCTGCGGTCTTCTGCAGCGGTTGCTTCCTTACGGTCGACATTGTCATTCTCCTGAAGTGAGCAGGTAGCCCCGTATGATGTCCCCGGTTGCTACCCCCAATGAGCTATGCATTTACGCGACCCATTCGGCCAAATTCTGCTCAAACTTTGATCGCTTAGAGGCGAAGACCCCAAATTGCGGGTTTCTGCGATCAACAATTATAACCGCCACTTACATTCATTTTCCGGGAAAGTGCTTTACCTTGACCTGCAAGGCTGCGGCGGCGACGGCGCGAATGCCGATCGGATTGTATCGGGTGGCGAGATCGCTCGCGGGGCGGGTGCCGGTCTTCTGGGTGGTCCCAGTCTTTCGGATAGTCATTATGCTGTCCCTTCGTTTGCCGGCGGCCTTCGCCGGTCTTGTGTCTCCTTTCTCGCATGGGGGAGCGCACGATCGTGTCACCGCGGGAACAGGGCGCCGGCGGCGCGATTTTCGCTTTGGGGCCGCTTGACCGGACGCCGCGACGGCGCGATAAAGCAGGCCATGAAAACGGTACTCTGCATTCGCCGGAGCATTATTCGCTAGCGCACGCGCTGGCCCGGCCGTTTTCGTCCCTCAAAATCCCCGGATGACAACGACCCGGCCAGCCGGGTTTACGCCTTTTGGGGAGATTCTTATGGCCGACACGCCGGTCCTGACGCTGTACAACACGCTCACGCGGTCGAAGGAGCCCTTCCAGCCCATCGATCCCGACAATGTGCGCATGTATGTCTGCGGCCCGACGGTCTATGACTTCGCCCATATCGGCAATGCGCGGCCTGTCATCGTCTTCGACGTGCTGTTCCGTCTGCTGCGCCATGTCTATGGCGAAAGCCACGTCACCTATGCCCGCAACATCACGGACGTCGACGACAAGATCAACGCCCGGGCGCTGCGCGATTTCGGGAGCGAGATCGAGAACGGCACGCTCCCGCTGAACGAGGCGATCCGTCGCGTGACGGAGAAGACGGCAAACCAGTTCCATTCCGACATCGCCGCCCTTGGCGCGATGCAGCCGACGCACGAGCCGCGCGCCACCGAATTCGTGCAGCCGCGCGACGATGGCAAGGTGGACATGATTACGTTGATTCAACGTCTCATCGAACGCGGCCATGCCTATGAAGCGAACGGCGAAGTGCTGTTCGACACGCGCTCCATGGCCGACTACGGCGATCTTTCGAAGCGCAACCTCGACGAACAGCAGGCTGGCGCCCGCGTCGCCGTCGACCTGCACAAGAAGAACCCCGGCGATTTCGTGCTGTGGAAGCTTTCCTCGCTGGAAGAGCCCGGCTGGGAAAGCCCCTGGGGCCGCGGCCGTCCGGGCTGGCATATCGAGTGCTCCGCCATGTCGGCCGCCTATCTGGGCGAGACCTTCGACATCCACGGCGGCGGCCTCGATCTCATCTTCCCGCACCACGAAAACGAGATCGCCCAGTCGCGTTGCGCGCATGGCACCAAGGTCATGTCGAATGTCTGGATGCACAACGGCTTCCTGCAGGTCGAGGGCCGCAAGATGTCGAAGTCCGAGGGCAATTTCTACACGATCTCGGAACTGCTGGAGGAAGAGAAATTCGGCGGCCGCAAATGGCCGGGCGAGGTGCTGCGCCTCGCCATGCTGATGACGCATTATCGAGAGCCGATCGACTTCAGCGTCAAGCGCCTGGAGGAGGCCGAGCGCCTCCTCGCCAAATGGCCGGCCGAGGGCAAAGCCGCGGAAGGCCGCGTCGACGAAAGCGTGCTCGCCCCCTTGCGCGACGACCTGAACACGGTTGCCGCCATCCAGGCGCTGCACGCGCTCGCCCAATGCGCCAACGGCGACCCGCTGATGCTCCCCGTCTTCGCCGCCAGCGCCGAACTCCTCGGCGTCGTACCGAGGAAGGCGGAGGTCTCCAAGGCGCTGGAGGACAGCATCGACACGATCATCCAGCTCCGCCTCGAAATGCTGAAGGCGAAGAATTTTACCGAAGCCGACAAGATCCGCGACGACCTCGCCGCCAAGGGTGTCCAGCTCAAGGACGGCAAGGACCCGGAAACGGGCGAGCGGGTGACGACTTGGGAGGTGAAGCGGTGATGTTGTGCTAGAAGAGGCAAAGGCATATGCTTAGGCATATGTCGTAATCGATGGAGGCCGCCATGAATGCGAGACCGAAAGAATTGCCCGAACCGTCGCCGGAACGCGACGTCAAGCTTTTCCGCAATGGCCGCAACCAGGCGGTCCGCATTCCCGTGGAGTTTGAACTTCCCGGCAATGAGGCGGTGATGCGCAAGGAGGGCGACCGACTTATCATCGAGCCGAAGCTCAAGAAGCTCGACCTGTTCGAATGGCTTGCCACGCTCGAGCCGCTGGAGGAAGACTTCCCGGATATCGATGAAGGGTTGCTGCCGCCAAGGGATGTCGACTTGTGAGCGATCACCGCTACATGCTCGATACCAATATCGTGTCGGATATGGTGCGCAATCCGGAAGGCGCTGCCGTGGTACGAAGCAGGGTTGCGGGCAAAGGCCGCCTGTGTCTCAGCGCTGTCACCGTCTGCGAATTGCGCTTTGGCGTCAAAAAGAAGGGCTCGGAAGCTCTTCGCAATCGCGTGGAGACATTTCTATTGGCCGTTCCGGCCGTGCCACTGGAATCGGACGCGAGCGAGCGTTTTGCTGAGATACGCTATGAGCTCGAACGCAAGGGAACCCCGATCGGCCCTTACGACATGCTGATCGCCGCCCATGCCCTCTCGCTCGACTTGACACTCGTCACCGCCAACATCCGCGAATTTTCCCGCGTGGAAGGCCTGAAGGTCGAAAACTGGCTGGAGGCCGCGCCATGAGCACCCCCTTCTACACCGGCGGCTGCCAGTGTGGCGCCGTGCGTTTCCATGTCGAGGGCGCTTTGGGTGATGCGTCGGTCTGCCATTGCCGCATGTGCCAGAAGGCGAGCGGGAATTTCTATCTGCCGCTCGTTTCCGTGCGCGAGGCAAAGCTCACCTGGACGCGGGGCGAGCCCAAGCGGTTCCAATCCTCGAACCATGGTTATCGCGGCTTCTGCGGCGATTGCGGCACGCCGCTGACCTATGAGGCGCCGGACGGGGTGGCGCTCACCATCGCCGCCTTCGACGATCCGGCCGGGATCGCGCCGCGCATCCAATGGGGCATCGAGGCGAAGCTGCCCTATGTCGATAGTATCCACGACCTGCCGGGCGAGGATACGATGGCGGACCAGGACGCGGCGTCGTTTCTGGCCGATCTCGTCTCCTACCAGCACCCCGACCACGACACCGACGATTGGCCGCCGGAGCGGAAACGATGAGCATCTCGCGCATCTATACCGGCGGCTGTCAGTGCGGCGCGGTGCGTTACCGCGTGGAGGGCACGCTCGGCGATCCGCATCTGTGTCATTGCCGCATGTGCCAGAAGGCGGCGGGCAACTATTTCCTGCCGCTCGCCAATGCGCCGCGCGCGCGCTTTTCGGTGACGCGCGGCGAGCCCGGATGGTTCCAGTCGTCCGAGATCGTGCGCCGCGGCTTCTGCCGGGATTGCGGCACGCCACTGTTCTATGACGGCCTCGCATCCGCGCATATCAACGTCACGCTCGGTTCGCTCGACGACCCGGACGACGTGCGGCCGATCGCCCAGTCCGGCTTCGAATCGCGGCTCGTCTGGTTTGCGCAATTGCCCAAGCTTGCCGAAAGCGAGAGCAACGAGGGGGAGGGTGGCGAGGCGCGTCACGCAAAAATTCGCGACTCGAACCGCCAGCATCCCGACTACGACACCGATCATTGGCCGCCGGAGGACTAGACATGACAGAGACCGTTCGTACCGGAGGCTGCCAGTGCGGCGCCGTCCGCTTCCGCATCAGGGGCGAACTCGGCCGCCCGTCGATCTGCCATTGCCGCATGTGCCAGAAGCAGTTCGGCGGCTTTTTCGGCCCGCTCGTCACCGTAAAGGGCGAGACGGAATGGACGCGCGACGAGCCGAGCTACTTCCAGTCCTCCATCAACATCGCCCGCGGCTTCTGCAAGCAATGCGGCACGCCGCTGACCTACAAGCATCCCGGCGGGCTGGAAATCGCCATCGGCGCCTTCGACGACCGAAGCGACCTCGCGCCGCAGATCCAGGTCAACTACGGATCGCGCAACCCCTGGGTCACGACGATCTTCGACCAGCCGGTCCATGAAGACCCGGACTATTACAGCCAGCAGGAGAGCATCATCTCCTTCCAGCACCCCGATCACGACACCGAAAACTGGCCTGCCCACGGATTGAAATTATGAGCGAGACCTTGCGCACCCTCTACCCCGAAATCGAACCCTACGCCTCCGGCCATCTCGACGTCGGCGACGGGCACAGCATCTATTGGGAGCGCGTCGGCACGCCCGGCGCCAAGCCCGCCGTCTTCCTGCATGGCGGCCCCGGCGGCACGATCGGCCCGAACCACCGCCGCTTGTTCGACCCGGCGCTCTACGACGTGACGCTGTTCGACCAGCGCGGCTGCGGCAAGTCCACGCCGCATGCGGAACTGGAGGCCAACACGACCTGGCACCTCGTTGCCGATATCGAGCGGCTGCGCGAGATGGCGGGCGCGGAAAAATGGCTGGTCTTCGGTGGCTCCTGGGGCTCGACGCTGGCGCTCGCCTATGCGGAAAAATACCCGGAGCGCGTCTCCGAACTCGTCGTGCGCGGCATCTACACGCTGACCAAGGGCGAACTCGACTGGTACTACCAGTTCGGCGTCTCGGAAATGTTCCCGGACAAGTGGGAGCGCTTCATCGCGCCCATCCCGCCGGAAGAGCGCCACGAGATGATGCACGCCTACCATCGCCGCCTTACCAGCGACGACAAGGCGACCCGCATCGCCGCCGCCAAGGCCTGGAGCCTTTGGGAAGGCGAGACCATCACGCTTTTGCCGGAGCCCGCGACCAGCGATCCCTTCGCCGAGGAAGAATACGCCCACGCCTTCGCCCGCATCGAGAACCATTTCTTCGTCAATGCCGGCTGGCTGGAGGAAGGGCAGCTCTTGCGTGATGCCCACAAGCTGAAGGGCATTCCGGGTCTCATCGTGCACGGCCGCTACGACATGCCATGCCCGGCGAAATATGCCTGGGGGCTGCACAAGGCCTGGCCGGAAGCGGAATTCTACATTGTGGAAGGGGCAGGGCACGCCTATTCCGAGCCGGGCATCCTCGACCGGCTGATCTACGCGACCGACAAGTTCGCGGGCAAGCAGTAAGACAAGACCGTTCCCAGGGAGGGAACCGATGAAAAAAGACCGTATCCACCTCTTCGACACCACGCTGCGCGATGGCCAGCAGACGCCCGGCATCGACTTTTCCGTCGAGGATAAGATTGCGATTGCCGGCATGCTGGACGCGTTCGGCCTGGACTATGTCGAGGGCGGCTATCCGGGCGCCAACCCCACGGATACGGCTTTCTTCGCGAAGAAACGCACCGGCCGCGCCAAGTTCGTCGCCTTCGGCATGACGAAGCGCGCCGGCGTTTCCGCCTCCAACGATCCGGGACTTGCCGCATTGCTGGGCTCGAAGAGCGACGCGATCTGTCTTGTCGCCAAGAGCTGGGACTATCATGTGCGCGTGGCGCTCGGCTGTTCGAACGAGGAGAACCTCGAAAGCATCTCGGAATCGGTGAAGGCGGTCGTCGCCTCCGGCCGCGAATCCATGGTCGATTGCGAGCATTTCTTCGACGGCTACAAGGCCAACCCGGATTATGCGCTGGCTTGCGCCACCACGGCCTTTGCCGCCGGCGCGCGCTGGGTCGTGCTCTGTGACACCAATGGCGGCGCGCAGCCGTCGGAAATCCAGGCGATCGTCAAGGCGGTGGTCGCTGCCGGCGTGCCGGGCGAAAACCTCGGCATCCACGCCCACAATGATACCGGCCAGGCCGTCGCCAATTCGCTCGCCGCCGTCGAGGCGGGCGTGCGCCAGATCCAGGGCACGCTGAACGGCATCGGCGAGCGCTGCGGCAATGCCAATCTGGTGACGCTGATCCCGACGCTGGCGCTGAAGGAAGCCTATACCGGGCGCTTCGAGATCGGCATCGACGCGGAAAAGCTCACCGGCCTCACCAAGCTGGCCCACACGTTCGATGAACTGCTGAACCGCTCGCCCGACCATCAGGCCCCCTATGTCGGCGCCTCCGCCTTCGCCACCAAGGCCGGCATCCACGCCTCGGCGCTGCTCAAGGACCCGCGCACCTACGAGCACGTTACGCCGGAAAGCGTGGGCAACCTGCGCAAGGTGATGGTGTCGGACCAGGGCGGCAAGGCGAACTTCATCAACGCGCTGAAACTGCGCGGCATCACGGTCGGCAAGGACGATCCGAAACTCGACCGCCTCATCCAGATCGTCAAGGAACGCGAGGCGACCGGATATGCCTACGAAGGCGCCGATGCGAGCTTCGCGCTGCTCGCCTACCGCACGCTCGGCACGGTGCCGGATTTCTTCCACGTCGAGAGTTTTCGCGTGATGGTCGAGCGACGCTATGATGCCAACGGCCAGCTCAAGACCGTGTCGGAAGCGGTGGTGCGGGTCATCGTCGATGGCGAGACGATGATGTCGGTGGCCGAGGGCCACGGCCCGGTCAACGCGCTGGACCTGGCGCTGCGCAAGGACCTCGGCAAATACCAGGCCGAGATCGCCGATCTGGAACTGGCGGACTACAAGGTGCGCATCCTCAATGGCGGCACCGAGGCGATCACGCGCGTGCTGATCGAATCGACCGACGGCAGCGGCGCGCGCTGGTGGACGGTCGGCGTCTCCGACAACATCATCGACGCCTCCTTCCAGGCGCTGATGGATTCGATCGTCTACAAGCTCCTGAAGAACCGCGGCGAGGCCGGCCGGGTGGCTGCAGAATAAAGGGATAGGTTCAGCGCCGCTCATCATCCCTTCACCGGAATGAATTGGTGCATTTGCGTTGGTTGGAGTACGACGTCGGAAAATCCATAAATCGACGGGAAATGACACCATGGCCGACGCGAATTCCACCAGCGGCCCCCAAACCGGCGATTCGCCGCGCGGTTTTGCCTTCGCCCTGACGGCCTACCTGCTCTGGGGCTTCCTGCCCTTCTTCATGAAGGCCGTGGCGCATATCCCCGCCTCCGAGGTGGTGGCGCACCGCATCGTCTGGTCGGTGCCGCTTGCCGGCCTCGTGCTGGTCTGGCTCGGGCGCACGGGTGATATCAAGGCGGCGCTGCGCTCGCCGCGCATGCTCGGCATGGCGACGCTGACGGCGGTGCTGATCACCATCAACTGGGGCATCTACGTCTGGGCGATCGGCGCGGGCCGGGCGATCGAGACGGCGCTCGGCTACTATATCAACCCGCTCTTCTCGATCTTCCTCGGCGCGGTCCTCCTGAAGGAAATGCCCGACCGGGCACAGATGGTGGCGATCGCGCTTGCCGCCGTCGCCGTCGGCGTGCTCGCCTTCGATGCCGGCGGCCTGCCCTGGGTGTCGATCGGCCTCTGCCTGTCCTGGGGCTTCTACGCCTTCTTCCGCAAGACGCTGCCCATCGGCCCGAACCAGGGCTTCTTCCTGGAAGTGCTGCTGCTCAGCGTGCCGGCGCTCGGCTACATCGTCTGGCTCGAAGCCTCGGGCGAGGGGCATTTCGGCGATACCGGCATGGCGGACGTGCTGTGGCTGCTCGCCTGCGGCATCGTCACCGCCATTCCGCTGATGATCTATGCCAACGGAGCGAAGCTGCTGCGCCTCTCGACCATCGGCATCATGCAGTACATCGCGCCGACGATGATCTTCATCATCGCCGTCTTCGTCTTCGGCGAGCCCTTTGGCACGGCCAAGCTGATCGCCTTCATCCTGATCTGGGTGGCGCTGGTCATCTATTCCGGCTCCATGCTGCGCACGGCGCGGGCACGCCGCATCGCCGCCACGGAACTCAAGCCGGCGGAATGAACCTCGCCCACCCGCGACGTCATCCTCGGGCTCGACCCGAGGATCCATGCGGCACGTAGGGCGTGGATGGTCGGGTCAGGCCCGACCATGACGGAGGAGAGGTTTTCGGCTGATACGCCTCAAAGCCGCGCGATGATGTCCGCTTCGCCGTCGCGGTCCACCTGGCCGGCCCAGTGCTCGACGAGGGCGGAGACGATCTCTTCCGGTTCGTCGATGACCATCGGCTGCACGAGATGGGCGGTGTGGATGAAGCCTTCGTCCGCCATGTGACGGATGAGCTTCAGCATCGGATCCCAGAAGCCGCCGATATTGGCGAAGACCATCGGCTTGCGATGGCGGCCGAGCTGCGCCCAGGTCATCACCTCGACGATTTCCTCCAGCGTGCCGATGCCGCCCGGCAGCGCCACGAAGGCGTCGGCGCGGTCGAACATCTTGTGCTTTCGCTCGTGCATGTCGGGCGTGATGATCAATTCGCTCAATTGCCCCAGCGAATGGCGCGTGGCCTCCATATCGACGAGGAATTGAGGTATGATGCCGGTGACGCGGCCGCCATGCGAGAGCACGCCGCTGGCGACCGCCCCCATGATGCCTTTCGTGCCGCCGCCGTAGACGAGGCGGAGATGGTTTTCGGCCATGGCCTGACCCAGCCGCCGGCCTGCAGCGATATAGGCAGAATCACGGCCTGGCTGGGAGCCGCAGTAGACGCAGACGGATCGAATCGGCAGGGTTTGTTCACTCATGACGGGATTCAGCCACCCGGCAGGAGCCTCGTCAAGGATAATGACGGAAAAAGCACGGGGCCAAGGGCCTGGAACGTCTCGGGAACCTTGTGCAAAACCTTGGGAATCGGTAGCAATTTCAGGAGGGGACGCCCGCGAAACCGGGATAGAAAGAGAGTTGATGATGAACAACAAGACCGGTCTGGTGGCCTTGATCGTGCTGGCGGTGGCAACGCTGCTCATGGTTTTCCTCGTGCTGCCCAACATGAACAAGGAAACGCCGGCGGAAACGCCCGTCGCCAACCTCACCAACAAGGTGACGGAAGGGGGCGGCGAGACCACGACGGCGGACGGAAAACAGGCCCGTCCGAAGACCGAGACCGGCACAGCGACGACGACCGAACCCGCCACTGGAAGCGATGCCACCGCGGAAGCCGAGAAGCCGGCAGCGGACGCCACGACCGGCGAGGCGGCATCCACCGAGACCGCGACGCAGGAGGTCGCCAAGGCCGAGACGACGCCGGCCGATGCGACCGCCGCCTGGGTCACGCCCGCCTTCGATCTGCTGCGTGTCGAGCCGGATGGCTCCACGGTGATCGCCGGCCGCGGCCAGCCCAATACCAAGCTGGAAATCAAGAACGGCGAGACGGTGGTCGCGACGGCCGATATCGGCCCGTCCGGCGATTTCGCCGCCGTCTTCGACCAGCCGCTTGCGGCCGGCGACTACCAGCTCACCCTCAACACCAAGGACGACAAGGGCGCGACGAAGACCTCGGAAGAGGTCGCGACCGTCTCCGTACCCAAGGACACCGCCGGCGAGCTTCTCGCCATGGTCTCCAAGCCCGGTGAGGCGAGCCGCCTGATCACGGTGCCGGAAGCGGCCGAAAAAGCGGCGGCCGATGCCACGGCGACGGCGGAAAAGACGCTTGACCAGCCGGCCGGCGAGACCGCCACGGCGACCGACGCCGGAACGACGGCCGTCGAAAAGCCTGCCACCGAGACGGCCAAGGCGACCGACGAAGGCACCGCCGCCGCATCGGGCGAGACCGCAACCGCCAGCGCCGACACGCAGGGGGCCGACACGCAGAGTGCCGCGACGGAAAGCGCCGCCACGGCTGAAGGCGCTGCGGGCGTCACCGCGACGGAAGCCACGTCCAAGGCACAGGCCCGCGTTTCGGCGGTCGAGCTGGAAGGCGAGCGCATGTTCATCGCCGGCACGGCAAAGCCCGGTGCGCTGGTGCGCATCTATGCCGACGACAAGCTCGTCGGCGAGGCGAAGGCCGACGAGGCCGGCCGTTACGTTGCAGACGGCACGATCGACCTGTCTGTCGGCCGCCACACCGTGCGCGCCGACGTGATGAGCCCCGACGGCGGCAAGGTGGAGTTCCGCGCCTCCGTTCCGTTCGACCGGCCGGAAGGCGAGCAGGTTGCCGTGGTGGCGCAGGACAGCGCCACGGGCGATACCGGCCCGGCGCTCGGCCTCATCGGCGGCGGCACCTTCGACAAGCTGCGCAGCGAGGCTGACAAGGCGATCGCGCTCCTGAAGGGCCTCTATGCCAACGGCCGCGTGCCCACGGCCGAGGAACTGGCGGCTGCACGCTCGGCGACCGAGATCGCACTGCGCTCGCTGGCCGAATTCCGGCCCGGTGCTGAGGAAGGCGAGGCCGCCCGCGACATGGCCGCCAGGGCCTCCGCCGCGGCAGCCTCCGCCCTTGCCAGCCTCCAGTCGCTTCCGAAGGATGCGGCTGCGGTCGGCGCAGCGCTCGGCTCCATCGAGACCGCTGTCGCCGAAGCGTTGGCACCGGCAATCGAGAAGGCCGAGGCGGTGGTCGGTGCGGCCTCTGCCGCGGCGGACCGCTCGATCGAGGCGCTCGCGGACCAGGCGACCGCCCTCCAGCAGCAGTTCGTGAGCCTGTTCTCCGACGGCCGCAACGCGACCACGGCGGAAATCCAGACCGCCCGTTCGGCGCTTGAAACCGCACTGAAGAGCATCACCGGCTTCGCCCCGCCCGCCGGCACGGCCGCAGACGTCACCGCGGCCATCGAGCGGCTGAAGGGCTGGGCCTCGACGGCGCTCGACCGCCTCGCCGCTGTTCCGGCCGGCGCCGGCAAGGAAGCCTACCAGCAGGCGCTCGCAGCACTCGAAGGCATGCCGTCGCTGACGGCAGCGGCCAATGCCGTGGCCTCCGGCAGCGAAGGCGTCGGCGGCGCACCGGTTGCCGAAACCACCACCCCGGCGGAGGACACCACGACGGCGAGCGGCACGGCCGCTTCGACCGAGAGCGGTACCACCGCTGGCGGCACGGCAACGGGCAGCGAGCAGGCGGTGGCCGAGGAGCCGGAAACGGTGGAGCAGGCGCCGCTGCAGGCGAGCAAGACCTCGGTCATCATCCGGCGCGGCGATACGCTGTGGCAGATTTCCCGCCGCATCTACGGCAAGGGCGTCCGCTACACGACGATCTACCTCGCCAACGAGGACCAGATCACCAATCCGGACCGCATCATCCCCGGCCAGGTGTTCGGCGTGCCGGACAAGACGGCGGAGAGCGACGCCGAGGCCGAGGAACTGCATCGCAAGCGCGTGCGGGGGAATTGATTTCCCGCGGACTGTTGCGAAGCAGCCGGCAAGGACCTATCTGCACGATGCGGCGCTCCACGGGGCGCCGCATTTTCATTCGAGCGATTCCCGGATCATCACGGCGGTCCGGCGGAGGCCAGCGTGGCAACTACGACGAAGAAGACGGTTTCGGCCGACAGCAGCAATCCTTTCCACACGCTGGTGAACCTCTGGCCCTATATGTGGCCGTCCGACCGGCCGGACCTGAAGATGCGCGTCGTCTGGGCGTCGGTCTTCCTGCTCTTGTCCAAGGTCGTGCTGCTGCTCGTGCCCTATTTCTTCAAATGGGCGACCGATGCGCTGAACGGCAAGGCGGACGCGGTCAACCTGCTGCCGACATTCCTGCTCGGCGCCGTCATGCTGGTGCTCGCCTATAATGGTGCGCGCATCCTGCAAGCCGGCCTCAACCAGCTGCGCGACGCGCTGTTTGCCAGCGTCGGGCAATATGCCGTGCGCCAGCTCGCCTATCGCACCTTCGTGCACCTGCATCGCCTCTCGCTGCGCTTCCATCTGGAGCGGCGCACCGGCGGCCTGTCGCGCGTCATCGAGCGCGGCACCAAGGGTATCGAGACGATCGTGCGCTTCACGATCCTCAACAGCATCCCGACCTTCATCGAATTCCTTCTGACCGCCGCCATCTTCTGGTGGGGCTACGGCTTCGATTACCTGGTCGTCACCGCCATCACCGTCTGTCTCTACATCTGGTTCACCGTGCGGGCGAGCGACTGGCGCATTTCCATCCGCCGCTCGATGAACGACAGCGACACGGAAGCCAACACCAAGGCGATCGACTCGCTCCTGAACTTCGAGACGGTCAAATATTTCGGCAACGAGGAGATGGAGGCGCGCCGCTTCGACCAGTCGATGGAGCGCTACGAGAAGGCGGCCACCCAGGTCTGGACCTCGCTCGGCTGGCTTAACTTCGGCCAGGCGCTGATCTTCGGCGTCGGCATGGCGGTCATGATGGCGCTGTCGGCGATGGCCGTGCAGCGCGGCGAACAGACGGTCGGCGACTTCGTCTTCATCAATGCGATGCTGATCCAGCTCGCCATCCCGCTCAACTTCATCGGTTTCGTCTACCGCGAAATCCGCCAGGGCCTGACGGATATCGAGCAGATGTTCGACCTGCTGGAAGTCGAACAGGAGGTGCAGGACAAGCCGGGCGCCATCGACCTCGTCGTGACCGAGGGCGCGATCTCCTTCAAGGACGTGTTCTTCGCCTATGACCCGGCGCGCCCGATCCTCAAGGGCATTTCCTTCGATGTGCCGGCAGGTAAGACTGTGGCCGTCGTTGGTCCCTCGGGTGCCGGCAAGTCGACGCTCTCCCGGCTGCTCTACCGCTTCTACGACGTGCAGCAGGGCACGATCACCGTCGACGGGCAGGATGTGCGAGACGTCACGCAAAAAAGCCTGCGCTCGGTGATCGGCATGGTGCCGCAGGATACGGTGCTGTTCAACGACACCATCGCCTACAACATCCGCTACGGCCGGCCGGGCGCCAGCGACGTGGAGGTTTCCGCCGCCGCCGAGGCCGCGCAGATCGGCCCCTTCATCCGCCACCTGCCGGAAGGGTTTAGGGCGATGGTCGGCGAGCGCGGGCTGAAGCTTTCGGGTGGCGAGAAGCAGCGCGTGGCGATTGCCCGCACCATCCTGAAAAGCCCGCCGATCCTCATCCTCGACGAGGCGACCTCGGCGCTCGATACCCGCACGGAACAGGAAATCCAGGCGGCACTCGACGTCGTGTCGAAGAACCGCACCACGCTCGTCATCGCGCACCGCCTTTCCACCGTCATTTCGGCCGACGAGATCATCGTGCTGAAGGACGGCGTGATCGCCGAGCGCGGCACCCATGGCGAACTGATGCAGCGCGACGACGGCCTTTACGCCTCCATGTGGAACCGCCAGCGCGAGGCGGTGCAGGCTGAGGAACGCTTGAAGCAGGTGCGCGAGAGCGACGATCTCGGCATCGTCGTGCGCCATCCCGCGGCGAGCTGACCCATCAATCTCCCGGGCCGGCAAACAGGATCAGGTTGCCGTCCGGATCGAGCAGGATGAAGTTGCGCGCACCCCAGGGCTGTGTCTTCAGCGGCAGGTGGAAGGTGACGCCGGCCGCCTGGTAGTCGAGGAAAAGCTGCTTGATCGCGGCCGCACTGTCGAGCGTGATCGAGGCCGACAGCAGCTCCTCCCGGCGGCGGATGTCCCCGACGAAGACGGGCTCGTCGACGAAGCGCAGGCAGAGCCGCGCCCGGTCGCGCTGGACCACGCCGTAGAAGGGCGGGTCGCCATAGGTGAAATCGACGGCAAAGCCGAGTTTTTCCGTGAAGAAGGCAAGCGAGGCGGGAAAATCGGCGACGTAAAGCACCGGCTCCGCACCGCTGAGGAATGGCTGTTCGGGTTTCTTTCCGGTCGTGTCGCTCATGGCGAGGGCTCCTGTCCTGAGCGCCTGCCATCCTTCAAACCCATTCTGGCGGGCGATAAGCTCCTGCGCATCGGCAAGCGAGAACGGCGCATCCAGCACCTCACGATCGGTGAGGGGCCGGAAGCGGGGCAGGGCGGCGCGGATGGCCGCGGCCACCGGATAGTGCCCTTCGCGATGCCAGCGCAGATATTGCTTGGCCTGCTTCTTGAGGTTTTCGAGGTTGGGCATGGGCGCAGCTACGGTTTCGGTTCGCAGGTGGGCATTGCCCCTTCGGCCCTTGCCGATGCGCCCTACAGCAACGCGAAAATTTTGCCCCTGTTGATCAAAGCTTGTCAACACCAAGTTAGAAGGTGAGGCGCATGATGGATTGCGGAGGTCGATGATGGACACGATCGGCGAAGACGGCCTGTTCCGGCACCCCGTTCCGGTGCCCTTCGCGCTGCGCCTGTTTCTTGTCCTCGCCGGCCTTTTCGTCGTCACGGTCGCGACCTGGGAGCTGCATCCCGGCGTCTGGCCACCCAACATCACCAGCCCCTTCTTCTTCTTTCTCATTCTGGGTGCCTGGTCGGTCGGCGGGCCGGTGGCCTGGGCCGGGCTGAATGGCGCGGCCGGGCTGTGGATCGTCGGGCCGGGCCGCATCACCATTGAGCGCAAGCGGCCGTTCCTGAAGCTTCGGCGCGATACCTTCGGCGAGAACGACGACATGCATCTGGAGGTGGTCGAGGTGGAGGCGATGGAAGGGGATTCGACCTGGGCCGTCATCCTGAGCGCCGCGGATGGCCGGCGTTTCGAGACGCGCGAATTTCGCACGCGCGCCGCCGCCGAGCGGTTGCTGAAGCGCATCGAAACGGCGTTTGCCGCCACGGAACCTTTGAAACCCCAGCGGGATTGACGTGAGGCAGGCGCGGAGCGGCTGGGGGCTATTCGCCACGCCGCATTGCTCCCGCCCTCGTTTCACGCTAGGTCCATGGCGTGAAAACAGCAGGAGATGTCGGAAGATGAGTTTGGTCGATACGATACGCAGCACCCTGGTCCCGATCCACCGGGAGGGCTGGAAGTTCGTGGCCGGCTTCTTCGTCGCCTCGCTGCTGCTGGGTGCCGCCTGGGAGCCGCTGATGTGGATCGGCTTCATCCTGACCGCCTGGTGCGCCTATTTCTTCCGCGACCCCGAGCGCATGACGCCGCAGGACGACGACCTCGTCATCAGCCCGGCGGACGGCCGCGTCTCGGCGGTCGCCATGGTGACGCCGCCCTCCGAGCTGGAGCTCGGCGACCAGCCGATGATGCGAATCTCCGTCTTCATGAACGTCTTCAACTGCCATGTGAACCGCGCGCCCATGCGCGGCCGCGTCTCGCGCGTCGCCTATCGCGCCGGTAAATTCCTCAATGCCGACCTCGACAAGGCGAGCCAGGAGAACGAGCGCAACGGCCTCGTCATCGAAACGGCGCACGGCCAGATCGGCGTGGTGCAGATCGCCGGCCTCGTAGCGCGGCGCATCCTGTGCTGGACCGTGATGAACGACAGCCTGGAGGCCGGCGAACGTTTCGGCCTCATCCGCTTCGGCTCGCGCCTCGACGTCTTCCTGCCGGCAGGCGCCGAGCCGCGCGTCAGCGTCGGCCAGATGGCCATCGCCGGCGAGACAGTGCTGGCGGAATTCGGTTCGGCAAAGGGGCCGGTGATCAGCCGCCGCGGTTGAGACCGCGCGATTGACCATTGGCAGTTGTGGCTTATCTAGCACTGTGACAGCCGCCCGCAGACGAGAGAGAACGAAGCGAAAAGAGATGGACACACCCTTTCCGCCCTATGAGCCGAATGGCCCGAACGACGAGGCCCGCGGCCCGCGCCTGCGCGAAATTCCGCTGCGCATCATCATCCCGAACGTCATTACGGTTCTCGCCATCTGCGCCGGCCTGACGGGCATCCGGCTCGCCTTCGAGAACCGCTACGAACTCGCCGTCGGCATGGTGCTGCTCGCCGCTTTCCTCGATGGCATCGACGGGCGCATCGCCCGCCTCCTGAAGGCCACCTCGAAATTCGGCGGCCAGATGGATTCGCTGGCCGACATCGTCAATTTCGGCGTGGCGCCGGCCCTCGTGCTCTACGTCTTCATCCTCGACCAGGCGCGTTCCTTCGGCTGGATCGCCGCGCTGATCTACGCCATCGCCGCGGGCCTGCGCCTTGCGCGCTTCAACGTCATGGCCGAGCGCGAGACCAAGGCGAAGTGGCAGACGGAATATTTCGTCGGCGTGCCGGCGCCGGCGGGCGCCATGCTGGTGCTGCTGCCGGTCTATCTCGGCTTCCTCGGCATTGCGCCGAGCCCGCTCTTCGGTTTTCTTGCGTCCGGTTATACCGTGCTGATCGGCTTCCTGCTGGTGAGCCGCCTGCCGGTCTGGTCGGGCAAGTCGGAGGGCAGCCGCATCCGCCGCGATCTCGTGCTGCCGGCGATCCTGCTCGTCGTGCTCTATGTCGCGACCCTCATGAGCTTCACCTGGGAAACCATGGTGGTGACCGTCGTCGGCTATCTGGCGACCTTGCCCTTCGGCGCGCGCTCGTGGAAGCGCAAATACGGCGGCTGGTCGGCGCCCACCACCCATGGCGCCAGCGAATTCCCGGAAGAAACGGACGGCCACTAAACCCTCGTCATCACATCCGCGTGAACCCGATGAAAGCCCTGTCTACAGCTTGTGGACAGGGCTTGATTTTTTGTTGCAAGTCGACTAACTAGCAAACAAATAGATAGCAAGCTAATAGTAGTTGGACTAGCAAGATGAACGCTACCGATCCTCGCGAACGCCTCCTCGACGACCTGTCCCGCGTGCAGCGCAAGATGCGTGCCCTGTTCGACGCCCGGGTGAAGGAGAGGGGGCTGACGCTGCCGCGCGCCCGTGCGCTCCTCATCCTCGGCCGCGGTGTGAACCTCAACCAGCGTGAACTGGCCGACGAGCTCGACATCGAGACGCCGACGCTGGTGCGCCTGCTCGACGGCATGGAAAAGCAGGGTTTCATCGAACGCCAGTCGGTCGAGGGCGACCGCCGCGCCAAGCAGATCGCCATGACGCCCCACGGCGCCAAGGTTGCTGAAGAGGTGCTGGATCTTGCCCGCTCGCTTCGCGCCGACGTGCTGAAGAGCATTTCCGCCAGCGAGATGTCGACAACCGTCAAGGTCTTTGCCGCCATGTCGGAAAACATCGCCAAGAGCTGTCGGGAAAGCGTCGAGGCATGAGCAGCGTTCCCGCCACCGAGGCGCGCGGGACCGAGGACGAGCCGCAGGAGTCAGTCGAGGAGCAACTCGTCGAGGCGGCGCCAGCCCCGCCGCCGGCGCCAGCACCCATGGCCCCGCCGCGTGCGGCCGCCTACATGGCCGCCTCGACGCTGCTGGCCATGACCCAGGGTTTCGGCCTGAACCTCGTCGCCGCCAACATCCCCCAGCTCCAGGGGCCGCTCGGCGCCACGAGCACGGAAGCGGTCTGGCTGATCGCGGCCTATATGGCGCCCAACGCCTCGCTGTCGCTGGCGCTGATCAAGATCCGCAACCAATACGGCCTGCGGCCCTTCGCCGAGCTCGGCATCGCCGTCTTCCTTGTTGTCTCCGTGCTGCACATCTTCATCACGGATTTGCAATCCGCCATCGTGCTGCGCTTTTTCGCCGGCATCGCGGCTGCGCCGCTGTCCTCGCTCGGCTTCCTCTACATGCTGGAAGCCTTCTCGCCGGCGCGCAAGCTGACGGTCGGCATCTCGCTGGCGCTCACCAATATCGGGCTGGCCGCACCGCTGACCCGGCTGATTTCGCCGGCACTCATCGATCTCGGCGGGGTGCGGGCGCTCTTGCAGTTCGAGGTGGCGCTGGCCATGCTGTCCTTCGCCGCCATCTACCTCCTGCCGCTGACCGCGCCGCCGCGGGTGAAGGTCATCGAGAAGCTCGATATCGTCAGCTACCTGTTCATCGCCATCGGGTTTGGCGCGGGCGCCGTCGTGCTCGTCACCGGGCGCACTTACTGGTGGCTGGAGGCGCAGTGGATCGGCGAACTGCTGGTGGTGATGGTCGTCGCACTCACCATCGCCGCGGTGATCGAGCTCAACCGCAAGACGCCGCTCATCGACCTGCGCTGGCTGTTCAGCCGCGAGATCCTGCATTTCGCCGGCGTGCTGATCCTCTTCCGGCTGATGCTCGCCGAACAGACGGCGGTCGCCGGAAACTTCTTCCAGATCACCGGGCTCCTGAACGACCAGCTTATAGGCCTCTATACCACGGTGACGCTCGCCACCATCGCCGGCGGCCTCGTCTGCGCGGCCGTCCTGAAACCCGGCCGGGAGCCGGGCCTGCACATGGTCGCCCTGATGTTGATCGGCGTCGGTGCCTATCTGGACAGCCATGCGACGAACCTGACGCGGCCCGAGCAGATGTACTGGAGCCAGGCGATGATCGCGGCGGGCGGCAGCCTGTTCCTGCCGCCCGCCATCGCCTCCGGCTTCACGCTGGCGCTGCGCAAGGGGCCGCAATATATCCTGAGCTTCATCGTCGTCTTCCTGGTGACGCAGAGCCTCGGCGGCCTTGCCGGCTCCGCGCTCTTCGGCTCCTTCATCACGCTGCGCGAGAAATTCCACTCGAACATCCTCGCCCAGGCGATGACGCTGGCCGATCCGCTGGTCGCCGCCCGCGTCTCGCAGCTTTCCGCCGCCTATGGCCGCACGATCGTCGATAGCGCGGTGCTGAAGGCGGAAGGCGTGGCGCTGCTCAGCCAGCAGGTGACGCGCGAGGCCAATGTGCTCGCCCACAACGATGCGTTCTTCGTCATCGCGCTCTTGGCCGTGGGGGCTGCGGCCGCCCTTGCCATCCACCTGCTTACCGTTCGTATCAGAGAGGCCATTGCGCGCAACCGCGAGCAAGCGGCCGTTGAAGGTTGACCGACATGAAGACTTACATCCGCCACACAGCCACAGCACTCGCCGTGCTTCTCGGCATCGCCGGCCTCGTCGCCGTGCTCTACGCCTGGCACCTGCCGCCCTTTTCGAGCGAGGTCCAGACGACGGACAATGCCTATGTGCGCGGCTACGTGACGCTGATCAGCCCGCAATTGAGCGGCTATGTCACGGATGTGCCGGTCAAGGACTACGAGACCGTCAAGGCCGGCGCCGTGCTCGCCCGCCTCGACGACCGCATCTACCGCCAGAAGGTCGAGCAGGCCAATGCGACGCTTGCCACCCAGAAGGCGGCGCTTGCCAATTCCGTTCAGCAGGAAAACGCCGCCAAGGCGCGCATCGGCGCCAGCGACGCCGCCCTTGACAGCGCGCGCTTCGCCAAGCGCCGGGCGGAGGAAAACTGGAACCGCATCGAGGAACTGTCCAACAAAGGCATCGCCACCCAGAGCGACCGCGAGCAGAGCCGCACCACGCTCGACCAGGCGAACGCCTCCGTCTCGCAGGCCGAGGCGAATCTGGAAGTCTCCAAGCAGGACCTTCAGACGATCATCGTAAGCCGGGATTCGCTGCGGGCCGCCGTGGCGGGCGCCGAGGCCTCGGTGGAGCTTGCCAAGATCGACCTGTCCAACACCAGCATCACGGCGCCGCGCGACGGCGTGGTGGGCGAGGTGGGCGTCAAGCTCGGCCAGTATGTCGCCGCCGGCACGCAGCTCATGGCCGTCGTGCCGCACGACACCTGGGTCATCGCCAATTTCAAGGAAACCCAACTCGCCTATATCCAGCCCGGCCAGAAGGTCGAGGTCAGCGTCGATGCGCTGAAGCATGCCACGCTGACGGGCCACGTCGAGCGCTTCTCTCCCGCCGCCGGCTCGGAATTCAGCGTCATAAAGCCGGACAACGCCACCGGTAACTTCACCAAGGTCGCCCAGCGCGTGCCGGTGCGCATCGCGATCGACGAGGGGCAGGAGCTGGCGAAGCACCTGGCTCCGGGGTTGTCGGTGGTGGTGAAGACGGTGGTGGGGGAATAGGCGAAAGGCGCTGTTTTCGGGTGTGGCGTGGATCCTCGGGTCAAGCCCGAGGATGACGGAGGAGAGGTTGGCGGGCAATCTCTAGATACGTGCCGCTCAGCCAATAAACATCAACGGCTCCCGCGCTCGCAAACGCCAATGGCTTATCCGCCAACACACGCTCGTGGTTCACCTTCCGACCGTCACCCCACCCTCCGTCATCCTCGGGCTTGACCCGAGGATCCACACGGCACGCGCGACGTGGTTGGTTGAAACGGCCTGACCACAAGAACCAGCCCGATCACTCCGGTAAACGATAATCCAGCAACCGCCCCTGGCGCATGTCGAATAGCTTGCCCGTCTCCGCAAAGTCCCGAGCCACCAACGGCAGGATGGCCTTCGCCACTTCCGACGGGTGCTGCACCGTCATCGGGTCTTCGCCCGGGATCGCCTGGGCGCGCATGGCGGTGCGGGTGCCGCCGGGGTCGAAGGAGGTGATGCGTAGCGCCGTGCGCTGCGTCTCGGCGGCCCAGGTGCGTGCCAGCGCCTCGACGGCGGCCTTGGAGGCGGAGTAGGGGCCCCAGAAGGGCTTGCACTTGTGCGCGGCGCTCGACGACAGGACGACGGCGCGGCCGGCATCCGACTTCAAGAGCAACGGCTCGACCGAGCGGATGAGGCGCCAGGTCGAAGTGACGTTGATCGCCATGACCTTTTCGAAAACCTTGGCCTCGACATGTCCGATCGGCGAGATCACGCCGAGAATGCCGGCATTCGCCACGAGGATGTCGAGCTTGCCCCAGCGCTCGAAGATCGAGCCGCCGAGCTTGTCAATCGCCGGCATGTCGGTGAGGTCGAAGGGCACGAGGGTCGCACTGCCGCCGACGGCCTTGATCGCATCGTCCAGCTCTTCCAGCCCGCCGACGGTGCGCGCGCATGCGATGACATGGGCGCCGGCTTTTGCGAGTTCGAGGGCGGTGAAATAGCCGATACCGCGCGACGCGCCGGTGACCAGCGCGATGCGGTCTTTCAGGTCGATGCTCATGCTGCTGTCAATTATCCGTTGCTTGCCATTACCGAGATCTTCCGTCCCATCGTCTCGCCTTCCTTGTCAAGGAGGCGCGTCGGATAGTCGCCGGTGAAGTAATGGTCGGTGAACTGCGGGCGGGCCGGGTTGCGGTCCTCGCCGCCGACGGCGCGGTAGAGCCCGTCGATGGAGATGAACTCCAGCGAATCCGCCCCGATGTACTTCGCCATCGCCTTGACGTCGTTGTACTGATTGGCGAGCAGCTTGTCGCGGTCCGGCGTGTCGATGCCGTAGAAGTCCGGGTAGAAGATCATCGGGCTTGCGACGCGCACATGCACTTCCTTGGCGCCCGCATCGCGGATCATCTGCACGATCTTCAGCGACGTCGTGCCGCGCACGATCGAATCGTCGACGAGGATGACGCGCTTGCCGTCGATCATCGCGCGGTTGGCAGAATGCTTCAGCTTGACGCCGAAGGCGCGGATCTGCTGCGTCGGCTCGATGAAGGTGCGCCCGACATAGTGGTTGCGGATGATGCCGTATTCGAACGGAATGCCGCTTTCCTGTGCGTAGCCGAGTGCCGCCGGCGTGCCGCCATCCGGCACCGGCACGACCACGTCGCCCTCGACCGGATGTTCCTTGGCGAGGTTGATGCCCATGTTCTTGCGCGCGACATAGACGCTGCGGCCGCCGACGACCGAGTCGGGACGGGCGAAATAGACATATTCGAACAGGCAGAGCCGTTCCGGCTGCACATTGCCCGCCTTCTTCGCCTCGATGGAGATCGAGCCGTCCGGCTGGATCTCGCAGACGATGATTTCGCCATTCTCCACGTCGCGGATGTATTTCGCGCCGATGATGTCGAGCGCGCAGGTTTCCGAGCAGAAGATCGGCTTGCCATCGAGCTCGCCCATGACGAGCGGGCGGATGCCGGTGGGGTCGCGCGCGGCGATCAGCTTGGTGCGGGTGATGCCGAGCATCGAATAGCCGCCTTCCATCTGGCGGATCGCGTCGATGAAGCGGTCGGTCGTGGAGGTGTAGCGCGAGCGGGCGATGAGATGGAGCACGACTTCGGTATCCGACGTCGACTGACAGATGGCGCCACCGGCGATGAGCTGGCGGCGCAGCGTCAGGCCGTTGGTGAAGTTGCCGTTATGGGCGACTGCGATGCCGCCGACTTCCAGTTCCGCGAAAAGCGGCTGCACGTTGCGCAGCGCCACTTCGCCAGTGGTGGAATAGCGCGTGTGGCCGATCGCCATGGTACCGGGCAGCTTGGCGATCGTCACCGGGTTGGTGTAGTGGTCGCCGACGAGGCCCATGTGCTTTTCGGTGTGGAACTGCTTGCCGTCGAAGGAGACGATGCCGGCCGCCTCCTGGCCGCGATGCTGGAGCGCATGCAGGCCGAGCGCCGTGAGGGTGGCTGCTTCCGGATGGCCGAGAATGCCGAAGACGCCGCACTCTTCGTGAAGCGTGTCGCCGTCGAGATCGTCATCGTGGCGGCCGGGGAACTTGAAATCGCTCATTGCTGCAAGCCTTTGCTCGGGACCGTAGGAGGTTGCACGGGTCTGGTCTTCGTTGCGTCCTGGCCACGCCCATATGGGTATGGCCTAAAGCATTTGCCACCGAGGCCCGGAAGCATCAGTGGCGATCGTCTCATCCTATCAAAAAATCGGGGCGCCCGCCTTCGTCAATTATCGCGAGTGGCGGCGCCCCTGATCACTTATCCGTTCGTGGCCGGAACCTCTTCGGCGGGCGTCTGGCCCGTCGTGCCTTGGCCCGTAGTACCCTGACCCGTGCCGGTGGCCGCATCCGGGTCTTCCGCGCCGCCTTCGCCGTCGGTCGGCTGGCCTTCCACGGGCTTGCCGCGCAGGCGGTCGAGGATCGTCGCGTCGGCATCTTCCGGCAGCAGCGCCACGAGGCGCGAGCCGAGATTGTCGAGCAGCGGCTTCGACTTCGCGGTGGTGACCCAGGACGGCTGCTGCTGCGGTGCGACCAGCCAGTTGAAGAACAGCATGGCGACGACGACGAGCAGGATGCCGCGGGCGGCCCCGAACAGGAAGCCGAGCGTGCGGTCGAGCGCGCCGATGCGGCTGTCGATGATGAAATCGGCGATGCGCATGGTGATGAAGGAGATCACGATGAGCGCGACGAGGAAGACGGCGGCGGCGGAGCCGACCATCGCGACCGTGTCGCTCGTCGTATAGTCCTTCGCATAGGGCAGGAGGACCGGATAGAGGAAGTAGGCGGCTGCCGCGGCACCCACCCAGCTTGCGACGGAGAGCACCTCGCGCGAGAAACCGCGCACCATCGCCAGCACGGCGGAGAACAGCGCGACGCCGATGACGATACCGTCGAGAATTGTGATGGGCATATTCGTCCTACTCCAAACCCGAAATGTCGCCGGGCCCACGTCGCCTAAAGCCGGGGGCACCTTAACGCAAGGCCTATCCGTCGTCCCGCTTCGGCACGCCGACCGCCGATGTTTCCCACAGGCCTTTGCCGCGCGCCACAGGGCGTCAAACGTCCTCGTCCTCCCGCTTGAGGGCGGCCTTCGATCCGGCAATGCGCGCCACCAGATCCGGCAGGCTGTCGATCTCGCTCCAGCGGCCGCCCGTGCCTTTCGGCAGATCGGCGGAACCGGCGGGGAGCACGGCCTGCGAAAACCCCAGTTTTTCCGCCTCCTTGAGGCGCTGGGCGGTGTGCGCCACCGGGCGAATGGCGCCCGACAGGCTGACTTCGCCGAAATAGACGCAATCTGCGGGAAGGGCAAGTCCGGCGAGCGACGAAACCAGCGCAGACGCGACGGCAAGGTCGGCCGCCGGCTCCGAAATGCGATAACCGCCCGCCACATTGAGGTAAACATCGTGTTGCCCGAGGCGGACGCCGCAATGCGCCTCCAGCACCGCGAGGATCATCGAGAGCCTCGCCGAATCCCAGCCGACGATGGCGCGGCGCGGCGTGCCGAGCGATGTGGGGGCGACGAGCGCCTGCACCTCGACCAGCACTGGCCGCGTGCCTTCCATGCCCGCGAAGACGGCGGCGCCCGGCGATTTTTCATTGCGCTCGCCGAGGAAGAGTTCGGAGGGATTGTTGACCTCGCGAAGGCCCTTGTCGGACATTTCGAAGACGCCGATCTCGTCCGTCGGGCCGAAGCGATTCTTGACCGTGCGCAGGATGCGGTAGTGATGGCCGCGGTCGCCCTCGAAATAGAGCACGGCATCCACCATGTGCTCGACGACACGCGGACCCGCGATCTGGCCTTCCTTGGTGACATGGCCGACCAGCACCATGGCGGCGCCCGTCTGCTTGGCGAAGCGGATCATCGCCTGCACGCCGGTGCGCACCTGCGTGACGGTGCCGGGGGCCGCGTCCGCCGTGTCGCTCCACAGCGTCTGGATCGAATCGATGATGACGAGGTCCGGCCTTTTGCCTTCGCCAACGGTGGCGAGGATGTCCTCGACATTGGTTTCGGCGGCAAGCAGCACGTCGGTCTCGGCCGCATGCAGGCGCTGCGCGCGCAGGCGCACTTGCGCGACGGCCTCTTCGCCCGACACGTAGATGATGCGGTGGCCGCGGCGGGAGAGGGCGGCGGCGGCCTGCATCAGCAGCGTCGACTTGCCGATGCCGGGATCGCCGCCGATCAGCACGGCGGAGCCGCGCACGAAGCCGCCGCCGGTCGCGCGGTCGAGTTCGGCAATGCCGGTGTGGATGCGCGGCGCTTCCTCGATTTCGCCCGATAGCGCCGTCAGCGCCACCGGCCGGCCCTTCTTCGGCACCTTGCCGGGGCCGGAGCCGATGCCGCCCATCGGGTCTTCCTCGACGACGGTGTTCCACTCGCCGCAGCCCTCGCATTTGCCCACCCAGCGGGAATGCGCGGTGCCGCAGTTCTGGCAGATGAATTGGGTGCGGGCTTTCACCATTAAATCGCGCTCTCCGGAAGGGTTTGGGAATCGATCCGGAAGCCTCTAGCACAAAACGGGAACATGTCCTATTTTTTCACCGCCTCGTAGCGCCGCTCGTAGCGGCGGCCGAGGCCGGTCAGGAGTTCGTAGTCGATGGTGCCGCCGGCGCGCGCCACGTCCTGGATGGGCATGTGGCGGCCGAAGAGCTCGATGAAGTCGCCGGCGCGCACGCTGCCGGGCGGAAGGTCCGTCACGTCGAAATGGGTGAGGTCCATGGTGACGCGGCCGATCAGCGGCACGGTGCGGCCATGCAGCACGCCGCTGGCGCCCGCGATGTTGGCCGTGCGCAGCGGCACGCCGGAGCCGGAGAGGCTGCGCATGTACCCGTCCGCATAACCGACGGCGGCGACGGCGATGCGGGTGTCGCGGGTGAACACCATCGACGCGCCGTAGCTGACGCTCTCGCCGGCCTTCGCCTCACGCACCTGCAGGATGCGCGCCTCGGCGGTGACGACGGGCTTCATCGGGTTCGGCACGTCGTTGACGGCAGCGCCGCCGTAAAGCGCGATGCCCGGGCGGGTGAGGGTGAAATGGTAGTCCTCGCCGAGAAAGATGCCGGCAGAATTGGCGAGCGTCGCATCGATGCCGTCGAAGGCCTCGATGGCGCTGCGAAAACGCTGGAGCTGCTGCCGGTTGAGCGGGTGGCTCGGATCGTCGGCGCAGGCGAGGTGGCTGAGCAGCATGATCGGCGAAAAACTCGCCGGGCGCGCGACGTCGCCCGCCAGCGCCAGCGCATCCTCGACCCGGAGGCCGAGCCGGCTCATGCCGGTATCGACATGCAGCACGCAGGGCAGGTCGCCGCCATCGGAGATCGCCGCCATGAAGGTGACGAGCTGCTCCTCCGAGACGATGACGGGCACGAGGTCGAATTCGAAGAACAGCCGCTCCGAGCCGGCCCACATGCCGGACAGAACATAGATGCGGACATCCGGGAGCAGGGTGCGAAGCGCGGCGCCTTCCGCCGGGGTTGCGACGAAGAAATCGCGCGCACCCGCCTGGTGGAAGGTCTTTGCCGCCGGCTCCAGCCCGATGCCATAGGCGTCGGCCTTCATGACCGCGGCGGTGCGCGCCGCGCCCGAGCGTCGCGCCATGGCGCGCCAGTTGTCGAAGAGCGCGGAGAGGTCGATCGTCAGGCGGGCATGGTCCTCGCCGGCGACGGGAAGGGTGGAACGGGCGGGCGTGTGATGCGTGCTCATGGTTTTGAGATACAGCCTGTGGATCATGGCGGCAATACGCCCGCAGGCCGCATTGCCGGGGCGAAAGGGCGCCTCTATGGTGCGGCCCAAAAAGCCGGGAAGTAAACGGGGAAGCACATGCAGGCGCGGACACGGACGATCGTTTTGGGCGTGGCGCTGGCCGCAGCCTGCTTCGCGCCGGCCGCCGCGCAGGATGCGCCGACGGATGCCGAGATGCGCGAGGCGCATGCGGTGCTGCTCGGCCTTGCGCAGGACGGCGCCGAGCCGGAGCGCGACGACAGCGCGGACATCTACTATTCGATCGTCGACAACCCGAATGCGCCGCGGCTGGTGACGCGGCTCGAAGTTTCCGGCGCGCCCTGCCGCGCACGCACCACGTCCGCCCTGCAATTTCCCGATCAATGGGCGAGCCTGACGCTCGGCATCGTGGATCTCAGCCGCGTCACCGCCGTCACGGCCTATGCCTCGGTCGACGACATGATCGCGGAAGGAAACCCCGTCGCCTTCGATGCGCCGGAGGCGCAGCAGATCGTCCTGACGGGGAAGGGGCTGCTCTGCACCAGCCGCATGTCGCTCTCCGGCGAAAGCGGCGCCCCGGACGACATGTGCGCCGACCGGCTCGACCTGCCGATGATGGACGAGGAGCAGAAGGCACGCGCCAAACGCGCGCTCGCCATCGTCGCGGATTTCTGCAAGGCCCCGGCTTTCGGTAAGAAGTGAGGGCGGGAAGCGGCACCTAGACTATCCGCACGACCTTTCTTTTCGTCATGGTCGGGCTTGACCCGACCATCCACGCCACACCCGCGGCCTGAATCTTCGGGTCGAGCCCGAGGATAACGGAGGAGGAGGTGTGGCGAATTTTGGAGCGGTCCGCCTCAGTGTTCGTATTGGCTGAAGGACGGGTCGGCGAGGTCGGTGAAGCGGGTATACTCCGACTGGAAGGCGAGTTTTACCGTGCCGGTCGGTCCGTGACGCTGCTTGGCGATGATGACGTCGGCGGTGCCCTTCACGGCCTCGAACTTCATCTTCCACTCTTCGTATTTCGGGTCGAACTCGTCGCGCGGCTCCATGTTCTTCACGTAATATTCTTCGCGGAACACGAAGAGCACCACGTCGGCGTCCTGTTCGATCGAGCCCGATTCGCGAAGGTCGGAGAGCTGCGGGCGCTTGTCCTCGCGGCTTTCCACCTGACGGGAAAGCTGGGAGAGCGCGATGATCGGTACGTTCAGTTCCTTGCCGAGCGCCTTGAGGCCCGTGGTGATCTGGGTGATTTCCTGCACGCGGTTGTCGCTCGACTTGCCGGAGCCGGTCATGAGCTGGATATAGTCCACCACCAGGCAATCGAGGCCGCGCTGGCGCTTCAGGCGGCGCGCGCGGGCGGAAAGCTGGGCGATGGAAATACCACCCGTCTGGTCGATATAGAGCGGCACCTTCTGCATCATCTGGGAGCAGGCAACGAGCTTTTCGAAATCGGCCTCGGAAATGTCGCCGCGGCGGATTTTCGAGGAGGAGACTTCCGTCTGCTCGGAGATGATACGGGTGGCGAGCTGTTCGGACGACATTTCGAGCGAGTAGAAGCCGACGACGCCGCCGTTCTTCGGCTTGAACGACCCGTCCGCCTGCACTTCCGGCTCATAGGTCGCGGCGATGTTGTAGGCGATGTTGGTGGCAAGCGAGGTCTTGCCCATGCCGGGGCGTCCGGCGAGCACGATCAAGTCCGAGCGCTGGAGGCCGCCCATGCGGGCATCGAGCGAGTGGATGCCGGTGGAGATGCCGGAGAGCGAGCCGTCGCGCTCGAAGGCCGCCCCCGCCATGTCGATCGCCTGGGCGACCGCGTCGTTGAACGACTGGAAGCCGCCGTCGTAGCGGCCGGTCTCGGCGAGCTCGAACAGGCGCCGTTCGGCATCCTCGATCTGGGTCTGCGGCGGCATGTCGAGCGGCGCGTCATAGGCGATGTTGACCATGTCCTCGCCGATATTGATCAGCGAGCGGCGCAGCGCGAGATCATAGATCGCGCGGCCATAGTCTTCCGCGTTGATGATCGTCACGGCGCCGCCGACGAGGGCGGCCAGGTATTGCGAGACCGTATGCTCGCCGACCTTCACATCCGTCGGCAGGTGCGTCTTGAGCGTGATCGTCGTGGCGATCTTGCCCATGCGGATCATGTCGCCGGCGACCTCGTAGATCTTGCGGTGCAGCGGCTCGTGGAAATGCACGGGCTTCAAGAAATCCGAAACGCGGTAATAGGCGTCGTTGTTGAGGATGATGGCACCGAGCAGCGCCTGTTCGGCCTCGATGTTGTTCGGCGACTCGCGGTGATGCAGCTCCGCATTGTCGCGATTTTGCTGGTTGAGCTTTCGCGCAGCGTCGTTCATCGTCCCGAATCTCCCCGTCCCTGTTTCCGAAGCCCGCTGGTTTCTTCGCTTTGCCGGAAGGGGTCAAGCGCTTCCGCAGGCTCTCGCCGTTTAAGCCCGTTGTTAGACTTTTCCACAGGCGGCGGGGACACAGCAAGTCCGGATTGCGCCGGGCCTGCTGGCTTTCGATTGACTCGTATGCCGAATCTCAGAGCGAGGCCTCCTGCGGGAACTGCCGCGCGCCGCGCCGGTCGCCCTTCGGATTGCCCTCGTGCGCCTTGAGGCAATCCTCGCCGCGCCCGATATATTCGCGCGTCAGCGGCACGGCCTCCTGGTCATGCGCGAGCTGGAGCTGGAAGACGACGAGGTTCTGCCAGCGGAAGGCGCTTTCGGAGGCTGCCAGGTAGAACTCCCAGATCCGGCAGAATTTTTCGTCATAGAGTGCCTTCGCCTCGTCGCGCCGCGCCAGGAAACGCTCCCGCCAGTGGCGCAGCGTCTCGGCATAGTGCAGCCGCAGGATTTCCACGTCGGTGACCGCAAGCCCGCTCTTTTCCACAGCCTGCATCACCTCGGAAAGGGCAGGGATGTAGCCGCCCGGGAAGATGTACTTCTCGATGAACGGGTTGTTGGCGGAGGGCCGGTCCGTGCGGCCGATCGTGTGCAGCAGCATGACGCCGTCGCGTTTCAACAACGACGCGCTCTTCTTGAAGAAGGTCAGGTAATTCGGCCGGCCGACATGCTCGAACATGCCGACGGAGACGATGCGGTCGAAGGGGCCTTCCGTGTTGCGGTAGTCCTGCAGCAGGAATTCGATGTCGCCAGCAAGCCCGGCCTCGTTCGCCCGCTTCACGGAGAGCGCGTGCTGCTCGTCGGAGAGCGTCACGCCGGTCACCTTGGCGCCGAGCTGGCGGGCAAGGTAGAGCGCCATGCCGCCCCAGCCGCTGCCGATGTCGAGCACGCTCTGGCCAGGCCGGTTGATGTTGAGCTTGGCCGCGATGTGGCGCTTCTTGGCAAGCTGCGCCTCGTCGAGCGTCTGGTCCGGCCGCTCGAAATAGGCGCAGGAATATTGCCGGTCCTGGTCGAGGAACAGGTCGTAGAGCGCGCCGGTCAGGTCGTAGTGGTGCTGGACGTTGCGGCGCGAGCGCACGATGCTGTTCTTCTCGCGCGCCCAGCGCAGGAGGTAGCGCCCGCGCTCCAGCACGCGGCTCCAGAATGTGTCGTAATATTTGAAATCGGGACTGCCGGTGAACACGGCCTTGAGCAGGCCGTATATGTCGCCTTCGATGATGTCGACATCACCGGTGCCGTAGTGATGGCCGAGATAGTAGGCGGGATCGAGGGCGATGCCCCACACGGCCTTCCTGCTGTTGAGACGCATGTGGACCGGGTTGCCCGTGCCGTCGCCGAAGACCTGGCGGGTTCCGTCCGGGTAGGTGATCGTCAGGTTTCCGGTCTCGACGAGGCGGGAAACGAGAGCCTGTACAATGAATTTCATTCGCTAAACTCCGTCGCGCTTAAAAACGTGGCGGGACGGGTCTGGGTCGGAAACCGGCCTGGGAAGCGGCCCGACCGCCAATCCAGTCTAACGAAGTATAAATATTGATGCGGGAAGCCGGATTTCAAGCCGTGCTTTTTGGCCCTTGAAACGAAAACGGGCCGGCAGAGCCGGCCCGTTCTGGAAAATGCCTGACGATCAAGCGTCTTCGTCTTCGCCGTCAGCTTCCGGATCGAAGAAATCTTCCGGCTTCAGGGCGTCTTCGTCGATGCCGTAGATGGCGTCGGCCGAGGTGAGGCTTTCGCCCTTGGCCTGGCGCTCGGCTTCGTCGGCGGAGCGGGCAACGTTCAGCTCGATGGTGATCTCGACTTCGGCGTGCAGGTGCAGGACGACCTTGTGCAGGCCGATCGCCTTGATCGGGGTGTTGAGTTCGACCTGGTTGCGGCCGATGTTGAAGCCTTCGGCAGCGAGCACTTCAACGATGTCGCGGGCAGCGACCGAGCCGTACATCTGGCCGGTTTCGCCGGCGGAGCGCACGACGATGAAGGACTTGCCGTCGAGCTTTTCGGCAACCGACTGGGCTTCCGACTTGCGCTCGAGGTTGCGGGCTTCGAGCGTCGAACGCTCGGATTCGAAGCGCTTCTTGTTGGCTTCGTTGGCGCGCAGCGCCTTGCCGAGCGGCAGCAGGTAGTTGCGGGCAAAGCCGTCGCGAACCTTTACGGTTTCGCCCATCTGGCCGAGCTTGGCGATGCGTTCGAGGAGAATGACGTCCATTTTAGAGTTCCTTTCGTGACGTTCAGGTGTTCTGGTTTTTCTTTTCCGCCGGGCCGGTGGGCGTCAGCGCTATGGTGCGCCGCGTGTCCATCAGGCCCAGAATGAGGATGACGAAGACCGGTATCGTGAAGAGCAATACCGAGAGATAGACGAGCCACAGCACGGGAAGCCGCCAGGACTTGCCGCGCGTCCTGAAATGCAGGCTCGCGAAGCCGGCGAGCACGAAACCGGCCCCGAAGGTGCCGCAGACGAGCGCGCCGATGATCGCCGGTACGCCGCCGAAGAAGGCGACGAGGAGACCGGCGAGGAAGAAGAAGATTGCGTTGCGGTGCATGCGCAGCGTCGAGGGCATGTCCTCGCGCGGGCGAAGACCCTTGCCGGAAACACGCACGATGAAGCTGGCGATATAGTAGGCCGCAAACAGCAGGAAGACCCAGAGCGCGCCCTGCACCAGCGGCAGCGCCAGCGCGAACACGGCCTTGAGCTGCGCGATGGCCGTCGCATCCGGATTGTAGAGCGGCTCCTGCGCCTTCAGCGTCTGGATGACGATATCGACGAGCTGGCTCGCCATGGCGCTGTCGTAGCCGACGATCGCGCCGACGGCTATCATGCCGAGCGTCACCATGATGGCGAGATGCACGAGGATGTTCGACAGCGGATACCAGGCGAGCGCGTTGTCCGGGCCGCCGAGCTCGGAGGCCGGGCGGGCGAGGTTCGCGAGGTTGGACAGCCAACCGGCCGGGATCAGCGTGATGATGACGATCAACAGCGCGAAATAGGAGGAGACGAGGGCCGATGCGATGGCGCCGCCGGCGACGACCGCGATCAAGGCGCTGGCATTGCCCCAGCCAAGGCCGGCAATGAGAATGGGAAGGGCGGACGCGGCGTAAAGCACGATCGCAAACGACGACTGCGCGTTCGCGCTCAGCGAAAGCAGAGCGGCGGTCACACCGGCAATCAGGCCGGTCGCAATCGATGTCGGCGTCAGGTTCTTCACGGTTCGCTGTCCTGTCTGGTCAGACAGTTAGAGGAGTTTCCTGACAAACTGATTCAGGACCGTCTCCCCAACATGGGTTTTGGCTCTTAAAAAAGCCGGCGGCTCCGATCCGCGCCCAACGCGGAAGGGAAATGGGGAAGGCGGCGCAAACCGTCTTCCCCGGAGTCATGTGCCTCGGCCCGACGTCGAGTCAGGCCGCAGAGTCACGTCATTACGCTACGACGTAGGGCAGCAGGCCGAGGAAGCGGGCGCGCTTGATCGCCTTGGCGAGTTCGCGCTGCTTCTTCTGGGAAACGGCCGTGATGCGGGACGGAACGATCTTGCCGCGCTCGGAGATGTAACGCGACAGAAGACGGACGTCCTTGTAGTCGATCTTCGGAGCGTTTGCGCCCGAGAAGGGGCAGGTCTTGCGGCGGCGGTGGAACGGACGGCGTGCCGGAGCGGAGGAAGTATCAGCCATTGTCTTAATTCTCCTTCAGCTTCGATTACGCGCGGTCTTCGCGCGGGCGGCGTTCGCCACCACGGTCCGGACGATCGCCGAAGTCACGGCGCGGCGGACGGTCGCCGAAGTCGCGGCGCGGGCCACGGTCGTCGCCATCGCGGCGCGGACGGTCGTCGCGGTCGCGCTTCTGCATCATGGCCGACGGGCCTTCCTCATGGGCTTCCACGGCGATGGTCATGTAACGAAGAACGTCTTCGTTGATGCGCATCTGGCGTTCCATTTCGTGGATCGCAGCAGCCGGGGCATCGATGTCCATCAGGGCGTAGTGTGCCTTGCGGTTCTTCTTGATGCGGTAGGTCAGGGACTTGAGGCCCCAGTTTTCGATACGGCCGACCTTGCCGCCGTGTGCTTCGATCACACCCTTGTACTGTTCGACGAGACCGTCGACCTGCTGGGCGGACACGTCCTGGCGGGCCAGGAATACATGTTCGTAGAGAGCCATGTGGCTTTGCCTTTCTTGCGTTTACACCCGAAACCGGCGCCAAGCCTCAACGACAGTTCTTATGGGGCCAGAGGCCCGGGGCAAGAAAAGCGTTAATCCAGACGGTCGAGAGCGGAGACACGGGAGGCTGGAGCCCTTGGCTCCAAACGGCGTTCCAAAAGGAAAGCCGGCCCTCCGTTCAGCCACCAGCCGATTGACCGGGTGTGTTGAACAGCGCGCTTATACGGATTTTTGCGCCGAACGCAAGGGCTGGCGGGCGAAAGCTTTGCCCCGTTTTGCAACAGGGGCGGGAACCAAATCGCGAATGCCGCATTCTTCCTTCCGATCCAACCAGATGGAGTGACCGACATGCAAGACCCGAACCTTGTCAATCGTCCCCCGGAAGATCGCTTGACGCGTCCGGTGGATGACCGTGGCCCGACCGTCGTCAACCAGACGAGCCGCGGCAGCGGCACCGGCGGCTGGGCCGTCGCCGTGATCCTGGCTGTCCTCGTCGCCGTGGGCATCTTCTATTTCGTCGGCAGCGGAACGCCGGGTGACGGCGTCGACCCGAATGCCAATACCTCGGCAATCGGCACGACCGATACGGCACCGGCGGGTGGCACGACCACCGAAGGCCAGACTGGCGGCACGCAGACGCTGGAAACCCAGCCGAGTGGCGGCCAGCCGGCTGAAGGTGGTGGCGCAACCACGACCACCCCGTAACGTCACCCGAAAGGGGCGCAAACGAAGAAACCCGCCGGAAACGGCGGGTTTCTTTTGTCTGTGGGGTCGAACCGGCCATTTGCGCGAAACTCTTTCCGGTTTTTTTGAAGAATTGCTTTCGACGAACTCGGCTAGCCTGATCCGCCCGAAGTCTGGAGGTTTCGGGCGCGCCCTCGGGGCGAAAACGACCAAGCCGGGAGGAGAAGGCATGACTTACCGCAACGATCGTGCGCGAGCACGACGCAGTAAAGCCGCGCGCAAAATCGCGATCTTGAGCGAGGTCCGCGCATGAACGCCCATACGCATCCGGACCTGCCGCCGTCGCCGTCGAGCGAACTGGTCTTCGCGCTGGAGGATCGGCCGAAGCCGCCGATCGCGCTTCTCGCCGCCATCCAGCACCTGCTCGCCATCATCGTGCCGATCGTCACGCCGGGGCTCCTGATCTGTCAGGCGCTCGGCGTTTCCGCGCGCGACACGAACATGATCGTCTCTATGTCGCTGGTCATTTCGGGCATCGCGACCTTCGTCCAGTGCCGCCGGTTCGGTCCGCTCGGCGCCGGCCTGCTGATCGTCCAGGGCACCAGCTTCAACTTCGTCGGCCCGCTGATTGCCGGCGGTGTGCTGATGGTCAATTCGGGCACGCCCGTCGAGGCGGTCATGGCCTCGATCTTCGGCGTGGTGATCGCCGGCTCCTTCATCGAGATGGGGCTTTCGCGCGTGCTTCCCTTCATCCGCAAGCTGATCACGCCGCTCGTCACCGGTATCGTCGTGCTGATGATCGGCCTGACCCTCATCAAGGTCGGCCTCATCAGCATGGGCGGCGGTTTCGGCGCCATGAAATCGGGCACGTTTGCCAATGGCGAGAACCTGCTGCTGTCGGGCACCGTGCTGGCGTTGATCATCGGCTTGAACCGCATCCAGGTCGTATGGGTCCGCAGCAGCGCCATCATCATCGCGCTCGGCGTCGGTTATGCGCTGGCCGCCTGGCTCGGCCGGCTCGATTTTGCCGGCATCCACCAGGCCGCCTGGTTCCAGGTGCCCACACCGCTGCATTTCGGGCTGGATTTCTCCTGGACGCTGTTTGCGCCCATGGTGGTGATCTACCTGGTGACCTCGCTTGAGGCGATCGGCGACATTACCGCCACCAGCAAGATCTCGCGTCAGCCGGTCGAAGGCCCGGTCTGGATGGAGCGCGTGAAGGGCGGCGTGCTGGTCAACGGCGCGAACTCCTTCCTCGCCGGCATCTTCAACACCTTCCCAAGCTCGGTCTTCGCGCAGAACAACGGCATCATCCAGTTGACCGGCGTCGCCAGCCGCCATGTCGGCGTCTATATTGCAGGCGTGCTTGTCATCCTCGGGCTGTTCCCGGCCATCGCCGGCGTCATCCAGGCCGTGCCGGAGCCGGTGCTGGGCGGGGCGGTCATCGTGATGTTCGGCGCGGTCGCCGCCTCCGGCATCAACATCCTGGCGGGCGTGCAGCTCGATCGCCGCGCGCTCTTGATCATCGCCATCTCGCTGGCGCTCGGGCTTGGCGTCTCGCAGGTGCCGGAATTCGTCTCGCACATGCCGCGCTTCATGAAGGATGTGCTGGAATCGGGCGTTGCGACCGGCGGCCTCTGCGCCGTGCTCTTGAACTGGCTGCTGCCGGAAACGCAGGAGCCGAAGCCCATCCACTGATCATCGGTCCGGGCGGCCGAGGCCGCCCGGCCTGTCTTTTACATCGGTGCCGGATAGAGCCGGTGGATGCGGCGAATGCCGTTCAGAACTTCGGGCGAGAGCTCCAGGTCCTTCGCCCCGATGTCCGTCTTCACCTGTTCCATCGTCGTCGCGCCGATGATGACGGAGGCCATGAAGGGCCGCGTCAGGCAGAAGGCGAGCGCCATCTGGGCGGGATCGAGCCCGTATTCCTTCGCCAGCGCCACATAGGCACGCACCGCCGGCTCCTGATGCGGCTGGTAGCGGCCGCCGAGGTCGCCGTTCTTCGTCAGGCGCGAGCCTTCCGGCCGGGCACCGTCGAGATATTTGCCGGTCAAGAGCCCGGCGGCGAGCGGCGAATAGGCGAGCAGGCCGATATCCTCGTGGTGCGAAACTTCGGCGAGGTCGAGATCGTAGGCCCGGTAGAGCAGGTTATACTCGTTCTGGATCGAGGCGACGCGCGGCAGGCCCTTCTCCTCGGAAAGCTTCAGCAACTGCATCGTGCCCCAGGCCGTATCGTTGGAAAGGCCGAAGGCGCGCACCTTGCCGGCCTTGACGATATCGCCGATGGTCTCGTGGATTTCCAGAAGCTCGGCGGCGACCTTCTCGCGGTCCTGCTTGGACGGGTCGTAGCTCCAGGCATTGCGGAAGTGATAATGCCCGCGGTTCGGCCAGTGCAGCTGGTAGAGGTCGAGATAGTCGGTGCCGAGGCGGGAGAGGCTGTTGTCGATCGCCTCCAGAATGCCGGCGCGGCTCATCGGCTGGCCGCCGCGAATATAGGGACGGCCGGGGCCGGCGACCTTGGAGGCGAGCACCACCTTGTCGCGGTTGCCGCGCGCCTTCATCCAGGAGCCGATGAAGCGCTCGGTATCGCCGTAGGTTTCGGGGGAGAGGGGCGTGGTCGGATAGAGTTCGGCAGTATCGATAAAGTTCACGCCCTGGGAGAAGGCGTAGTCGAGCTGGTCGTGCGCGTCCTGCTCGCTGTTCTGCGAACCCCAGGTCATCGTGCCAAGGCAGATTTCCGACACGCTGATGCCGGTCCTGCCGAGCGGATTATATTTCATGGGAGGAGAAATCCTGTTGTGGGAACGGCGCGAATGTAGGCCGGTCGCCGCAAAGTGCAAGCCGGAAGTCTGTGCGAAGCCCTTGGAAATGCCGGCCGCGCGGCTTGCGGGATTGGCCCGACGCCTTGACTCGGCCTTCCGGAATGTGAATGGAAAAGAAAACATAAGATGGGAGACCCCCGATGAGCGTAGCATTCACCTTCCCCGGCCAGGGCAGCCAGGCCGTCGGCATGGGCAAGGATCTCGCCGAAACCTTTCCGGAAGCGCGCGCCGTTTTCGCGGAAGTCGACGAGGCCCTCGGCCAGAACCTTTCCGCCATCATGTTCGAGGGACCGGAAGAGTCGCTGACGCTGACGGCGAACGCCCAGCCGGCGCTGATGGCCGTGTCCATCGCCGTGATGCGCGTGCTCGAAGCGCGCGGCCTGTCGCTGAAGGATCAGGTTTCCTATGTCGCCGGCCATTCGCTTGGCGAATATTCCGCGCTCTGTGCCGCCGGCACCTTCTCGCTGGCCGATACGGCACGCCTGCTGCGTATCCGCGGCAATGCCATGCAGTCGGCCGTGCCGGTGGGCGAGGGCGCCATGGCGGCGATCATCGGCCTGGAGCAGGCGGATGTCGAAGCGGTCTGCCAGGAAGCCTCCAAGGGCGGTAGCTGCCAGATCGCCAATGACAATGGCGGCGGCCAGCTCGTCATCTCCGGCTCGAAGCCCGCGGTCGAAGTCGCGGCACGGCTTGCGACGGAGAAGGGCGCCAAGCGCGCGCTGATGCTCACCGTCTCCGCCCCCTTCCATTCGTCCCTGATGGCGCCCGCCGCCGACGCCATGCGCGAGGCGCTGGCCGGCGTTTCGGCAAAGGCCCCGGTCGTGCCGGTCGTCGCCAATGTCCGCGCAGCGCCGGTCAGCGATCCGCAGGAGATCATTCGCCTGCTCGTCGAGCAGGTCACCGGCCAGGTGCGCTGGCGCGAGACGGTCGAATGGTTCGCGAAGAACGACGTCACCACGCTTTATGAAGTGGGCTCGGGCAAGGTCCTGACCGGCCTCGCACGCCGCATCGACAAATCCGTCACCGGCATCGCCATCAACACCCCCGCCGATATCGACAGCGCGCTCGCCGCGCTCATCGGCTGATCTCTCTTTAAAGGAGCGCAACCATGCTTGATCTTACCGGCCGCAAGGCCCTCGTTACCGGCGCGTCCGGCGGCATCGGCGAAGAGATCGCCCGCATCCTCCACGCCCAGGGCGCCATCGTCGGCCTGCACGGCACGCGCGTCGAGAAGCTCGAAACGCTCGCCAACCAACTTGGCGAGCGCGTGCATATCTTCCCGGCCAACCTCTCCGACCGCGCCGAGGTGAAGGCGCTGGGCGAGAAGGCGGAAGCCGAGCTCGGCGGCGTCGATATCCTCGTCAACAATGCCGGCATCACCAAGGACGGCCTTTTTGTGCGCATGAGCGATGACGACTGGGATGCGGTTCTCGAAGTGAACCTGACGGCGGTCTTCCGTCTGACGCGCGAACTTACCCACCCGATGATGCGCCGCCGTTATGGCCGCATCATCAACATCACGTCGGTCGTCGGCGTCACCGGCAATCCGGGCCAGGCGAACTATTGCGCCGCCAAGGCCGGCATGATCGGCTTCACCAAGTCGCTGGCCGCCGAGATCGCGACCCGCAACGTGACGGTCAACTGCGTCGCCCCCGGCTTCATCGAAAGCGCGATGACCGGCAAGCTGAACGACAAGCAGAAGGACGCCATCATGGGCGCCATCCCCATGAAGCGCATGGGCACCGGGGCGGAAGTCGCCTCCGCCGTCGCCTTCCTCGCCTCGTCGGAAGCCTCCTACATGACGGGCCAGACGCTGCATGTGAACGGCGGCATGGCGATGATCTGACGAGGGGCAAAGCACCCGGTCAACCAGCTGAAATTGCATGTTGACCGCCGGAGCCCCAGCCATTTTCGCACTTTGCGACAGACATAAACCGTGTTAATCGGGCCATGACTGTCAGCAGTCGACCGTGAAATGCCTGCGCGTTCAGGCGGTACAAAACAGTATCGCCAATGCCGCATTGCCGGTTGAAGGGATTGCCGGATGTGTTCTTGAGGCACATCGGGCGTGTTGAGTGTCCGGTGCCGTGACAGGCGCCGATCAAAAACAAAGGTCGAGGAATCCGACATGAGCGACGTAGCAGAACGCGTAAAGAAAATTGTCATTGATCATCTGGGTGTTGACGCCGAAAAGGTCAGCGAAGGCGCAAGCTTCATCGATGATCTTGGCGCGGACTCGCTCGACACCGTCGAACTGGTCATGGCGTTCGAAGAAGAATTCGGCGTCGAGATCCCGGACGATGCTGCTGACTCGATCCTGACGGTCGGCGACGCGGTCAAGTTCATCGAGAAGGCCCAGGCCTGATCTGACTTCCGGCGGGCCGCTTTGTGCGGCCCGTCCCGGTCTCCCACGGGAGGCCGCACCTCCTCGTCGAGGCGATAAAGATAAAAGCAGGTAGGGTGGATCACGAACGATGAGGCGTGTCGTTATCACGGGGACCGGCATGGTATCCCCGCTCGGCTGTGGCACTGAAATCAGCTGGACCAGGCTTCTTGAAGGCCGTAGCGGCGCAGCCAGGGTCACCACTTTCGAGGTCGAGGACCTTCCCGCAAAGATTGCCTGTTCCATCCCGCTGGGTGATGGCACTGATGGCACCTACAATCCTGACCAGTGGATGGAGCAGAAGGAACGCCGCAAGGTCGATCCCTTCATCGTCTACGCCGTCGCTGCCGCCGACATGGCGCTTGCCGACGCCGGCTGGCATCCCAAGACCAACGAAGACCAGATCGCGACCGGCGTGCTCATCGGCTCCGGCATCGGCGGCCTCGAAGGCATCGTTGAGGCCGGCTATACGCTGCGCGACAAGGGTCCGCGCCGCGTCTCGCCCTTCTTCATTCCCGGCCGCCTGATCAACCTCGCCTCCGGCCAGGTCTCGATCAAGCACAAGCTGCGCGGCCCCAATCATTCCGTCGTGACCGCCTGTTCGACCGGCGCGCACGCCATCGGCGATGCCAGCCGCCTGATCGCGCTCGGCGACGCCGACGTCATGGTGGCGGGCGGCGCCGAATCGCCGATCTGCCGCATCGCGCTCGCGGGCTTTGCCGCCTGCAAGGCGCTCTCGACCGAGCGCAACGACGACCCGACCGCAGCCTCGCGGCCCTATGACCGTGACCGTGACGGCTTCGTCATGGGCGAGGGCGCCGGCGTCGTCATCTTGGAAGAGCTGGAACACGCCAAGGCGCGCGGCGCGAAGATCTATGCCGAAGTCGTCGGCTACGGCCTGTCGGGCGACGCCTTCCACATCACGGCACCGGCCGAAGACGGCGACGGCGCCTATCGCTGCATGCAGATGGCGCTGAAGCGCGCCGGCATTCCGGCAAGCGAGCTCGACTACATCAACGCGCACGGCACCTCCACCATGGCCGACACGATCGAGCTCGGCGCCGTCGAGCGCCTGGTCGGCGATTCGGCCCCCCGCGTCTCCATGTCGTCCACCAAGTCGGCGATCGGCCATCTGCTGGGTGCCGCCGGTGCAGTTGAGGCGATCTTCACGGCGCTGGCGATCCGCGACAACATCGCGCCGCCGACGCTGAACCTTGACAATCCCGACGTCGAGACGGCGATCGATCTGGTGCCGCACAAGGCGCGCAAGCGCGAGATCAACGTGGCGCTGTCCAACTCGTTCGGCTTCGGCGGAACGAATGCGTCCATCGTTTTGAAGCGATACGCCTGATTCCGGGGATAAAAACCCGGCACGCCATACACCCGAATGCGAAGAGCGGGGTCGATCCTGCTTTTGCCGTATTGCTCTGTTGGAAGACGTCTACAGCGCCGCGCGTCCGTCATGATGCGTAAACCACGCCGTAGCATTTTTTAAATTTCTGCATGATTCGTGAAATCGACGTGGATTTGGCGAATGATGCAGGGGCAATGCCCGAACATGAGGACAGTCCGTGAGCGACACGAACGATTCCGGCGAGACGCAGTTTGGCCGCGGCGAGGCATCCGGCCAGCCGCGCATCATTCCCAAGTCCGCCAGCGAGGCCCTTCGGCCGGAACAGGTGCCGCAGCCGCCGAGCCGCAAGCGCTCGCGCAAGGCCCGCAGCCAGATCGTCATCTTCCTGAATTTTGTCATGACCGTGGTCGTCTTCGCGTCGATCATCGGCATCGGCGTGTTCTATTACGGCGTGAAGAGCTACGAGGAACCGGGTCCGCTCACCGCCAACACGAACTTCATCGTGCGCGCCGGCGCCGGCACGAACGAGATCGCGGCCAATCTCGAACGCAACAATGTCATCAGCGACAGCCGCGTCTTCCGCGTGCTCTCCCGCGTCTATCTCGACGGTGACACGCTGAAGGCCGGCGAATACGAGATCAAGGCCGGCGCCACGATGCGCGAGATCGTCGAACTCTTGAAATCCGGCAAGTCGATCCTCTATTCGGTCTCCGTGCCGGAGGGGCTTACGGTCAAGCAGGTGTTCAAGCGCCTGACCGACGATCCGGTGCTCGAAGGCGATCTGCCGGCCGAGCTTCCGGCCGAAGGCTCGCTGATGCCCGATACCTACAAGTTTTCGCGCGGCACCAAGCGCGCCGATATCCTGCACCAGATGCAGGACGCGCAGAAGGCTTTGATCGACCAGATCTGGGAGCGCCGCGACGACGACCTGCCGGTCGCCACCCGCGAGGAATTCGTCACGCTCGCCTCGATCGTCGAGAAGGAGACGGGCAGGGCCGACGAGCGCCCGCGCGTCGCCTCGGTCTTCCTGAACCGGCTGGAAAAGGGCATGCGCCTGCAATCCGACCCGACGATCATCTACGGCATCTTCGGCGGCGACGGTAAGCCGGCCGACCGCCCAATCTTCCAGTCGGACCTCGAAAAGCAGACGCCGTTCAACACCTATATCATCAAGGGCCTGCCGCCGACGCCGATCGCCAATCCCGGCCGCGCGGCGCTTGAAGCGGTGGCAAACCCGTCGCGCACCCCGGATCTCTACTTCGTCGCGGACGGCACCGGCGGCCACGTTTTCGCCGAGACGCTCGACGAGCATAACCAGAACGTCCGCCGCTGGCGCAAGCTGGAAGCGGAGAAGGCGGCAGAGGCCGCGAACGAGGCGGAAGCGGCCGGCTCCCAGTAAAAGGGGCCGGTGGGCGACCGGGCGATGCCTTTGATGTGGATCGCCGCGCGATCCGCCGGCTTGGCCGTTTCCAACCCCGGCAAACTGCTTCACTTTGAGCGCGTGATTCCGTGCGAGGCCCCTCGCGCGGTTTCGGCGCAGCTGTTGGCGAACCCCGGCGGGCGCTAAAGCAATTCCAGCAAAAGTGCGGCACGCGGTTTTGCGTCCGGAATTGCGAAAAAATAAAGAGGTAGAGCGTTTTCGCACTTCGAAGAAGAGCGGAAACGCTCTGGGAGGACGACATGACATTGCAATCGATGACCGGCTTTGCGCGGGTCGAGGGAACCAGCGGGCGCACCCGCTGGGCGTGGGAGCTGCGCTCGGTCAACGGCAAGGGCCTCGACCTCCGGCTCCGCATGCCGCCCGGTTTCGAGGCCATGGAGGCCGATGTGCGGCGTGTGGCCGGCGAGGCGTTTTCGCGCGGCAATCTCCAGATCGGCCTTGCCGTCAGCGTCAGCGAGCCGCAGATCGAGGCGGTGGTGAACCAGGGCGCGCTCTCCGCCGTGCTCGCGTTGCGCGACCAGCTTGCCGGCATGGTCGATCCCGCCCCCCTCAAGCTCGACACGCTGCTGGCAGTGCGCGGCATCGTCGATTTCCGCGAGGCCGAGGAGAGCGAGACGGAGCGCACGGTGCGCGACGGCGATATCCGCGCGGGCTTTGCCGAGGCGATCCGCTGTCTTGCCGACATGCGCGCTAGCGAGGGCACGGCGCTTGCCGGCGTGCTGCTCGGCCAGGTCGCCCGCATCGAGGCGCTGACTGCCGTGGTCGAGGCCGATCCGTCGCGCAGCGTCGCGGCGATTGCCGAGCGGCTTTCAGGGCAGGTGGCGCTGCTCATGCAGGGCACGACGGCGCTCGATCGCGACCGGCTGCACCAGGAAGCCGCCCTCATCGCCACCAAGGCGGATTTGCGCGAAGAGATCGATCGGCTGAAGGCGCATGTCGCGGCGGCACGCGAACTTCTGGCGCAAGGCGGGCCGGTCGGCCGCAAGCTCGATTTTCTCGCACAGGAATTTAACCGGGAATCGAATACGATCTGTTCCAAGTCGAACGCCGCTGCTGTAACGGCTGCAGGTATCGAGCTAAAGGTCGTCATCGATCAGTTCAGGGAACAGGTCCAGAATCTGGAGTAGGCCATGGCCGAGCCGTCGAAACATATCCAAATCGAACGCCGCGGGCTCATGCTCGTCATCTCCTCGCCATCGGGCGCCGGCAAGTCGACGATTGCGCGCAACCTGCTGGAGGCCGATCCGGGTCTCAGCCTGTCGGTCAGCGTCACCACGCGCCAGCGCCGCGCGAGCGAGATCGCCGGCCGGCACTATCATTTCATCAACCACAAGGAATTCGAGCGCCTGCGCGACAGCGACGCGCTGCTCGAATGGGCCGAGGTGCACGGCAATTTCTACGGCACGCCGCGCGAGCCGGTGGAAGAGGCGATGTCCGTCGGCCGCGACATGCTGTTCGACATCGATTGGCAGGGCGCCCAGCAGCTCCAGGAAAAGATGCCGGCCGACGTCGTCTCGATCTTCATCCTGCCGCCCTCGATGACCGAACTGCAATCGCGCCTGCACCGCCGCGCCGAGGATACCGAAGAGGTCATCCAGACGCGGCTTGCCAATTCCTGCGCGGAAATCGAGCACTGGCGCGAATACGACTACGTCATCCTCAACGACGACCTCTCCGTCGCCTTCGACGCGGTGCAGAGCATCGTGAAGGCCGAACGCCTGCGCCGCGACCGGCGGCATGGGCTGTTCGAGTTCGTGACGAAGCTGGTGACGGAGAAGCCGGTTCTTTAGGCGCTCGTCCATACCGTCTTGGCAAGATTGCCCCTCACCCTAACCCTCTCCCCGCAAGCGGGGAGAGGGGACGTGCCCCAAGGGGATGGTGAGGGTATGGGAAACCGATGCGGCATATCCCCTTCGCCCCGCTTGCGGGGAGAAGGTGGCCGGCAGGCCGGATGAGGGGCAACTCAGAGCGCGTTCGCCAGCCGCACAAACTCTTCCACGCTCAACGTCTCCGCCCGCCGTTGCGGGTCGATCTCGGCGCGGGCCAGCAGCGCCTCGCCGCCGAGCGATTTGACGCTCTGGCGCAGCATCTTGCGGCGCTGGCCGAAGGCGGCGTGGGTGACGCGTTCCAGCTTGGCGACGTCGCAGGGCAGCGGGTTGGCGATGGGCTCCAGGTGCACGACGGTGGAGGTCACTTTCGGCGGCGGCGTGAAGGCCTGGGGCGGCACGTCGAAGGCCATGCGGGCGTCGGTGCGCCAGCCGCAGAGCACGCCGAGCCGGCCATAGTGGTCGTCGTTTTCATCCGCCACGATGCGCAGGCCCACCTCGCGCTGGAACATCAGCGTCAGCGAATCCCAAAACGGCGGCCAGGCCTTCGGCAGGAGCCAGTTGACGAGCAGCTGCGTGCCGACATTGTAGGGCAGGTTGGCGATGATGCGCACCGGCTCGCCGGGCGCCAGCGCCTCGAAATCCGTCTTCAGCGCATCGCCTTCGATGACCGTCAGACGGCCCGGATAATGATCGGACACTTCCGCCAACGCCGGCAGGCAGCGCGCATCGCGCTCGATGGCGATCACCCGCTTGGCGCCGAGCGCGAGGATGGCGCGCGTCAGGCCGCCAGGTCCCGGGCCGACCTCGATCACGGTATGATCCTCGATGGGGCCGGCGGTGCGGGCGATCTTCTGGGTGAGATTGAGGTCGAGCAGAAAATTCTGGCCGAGCGCCTTCTTGGCGTCGAGCCCATGGCGCTGGATGACGTCGCGCAGCGGCGGCAGTCCGTCGAGTGCCGCCATCACGCGGTCCTTTCGTGCATGGCGAGGTCGTAGGCGAGCCGCAGCGCTGCCAGCAGGCTGTCCGGCCTGGCGATGCCCTTGCCGGCGATGGCGAAGGCCGTGCCATGGTCCGGCGAGGTGCGGATGAAGGGCAGGCCTAGCGTCGCATTGACGGAATCGTCGAAGCCGAGCGCCTTGGCGGGGATGAGCGCCTGGTCGTGATACATGCAGAGCGCCACGTCATAGGTGGCCCGCGCGGCATCGTGGAACATCGTGTCAGCCGGCAGCGGCCCGAGGGCGTCGATACCGGCGGCCTTCAGCCGCTCCACGGCCGGGCGCACGATCGCGTCGTCCTCCAGGCCGAGCGCTCCGCCTTCGCCCGCATGCGGGTTGAGGCCGGCAATGGCAAGGCGCGGGCGCGCAATGCCGAAACGCTGGCGCAGGTCCCGTTCGGTGATGACGGCGGTCTCGACGATCAGCTCTTCCGTCAGCGCGGCGGGAACATCCTTCAGGGGAATGTGGATCGTCACAGGCACGCTGCGCAGCTTCGGTCCGGCAAGCAGCATGACGGGCAGGGCGGGCCTGCCGGTGGCCTTGGCCGCGATGTCGGCGAGGAATTCCGTATGGCCGGGGAAACCGAAGCCGGCATCGTAGAGCACGGCCTTGGCGATCGGGTTCGTCACGACGGCCGATGTGCGCCCGGCAAATGTGAGCGCGACCGCCGTCTCGATCGCGCCGGTGATGGCGGCGGCATTCTGTGAGCTGGGCGCACCGGGCGCGACGGCGGCGGCGCAGTCACAGGCAAGAACCGGAAGGGCATCGGGGAAGAGGGCGGCTGCCGTCTCCGGCTCCGCCGCAGCAATAGCGACGTCGAGGCCGAGCAAGGCGGCGCGCTCGCACAGAACGCGGGCATCGCCGATGAACAGGAAGGGCGGCAGGGAAAGCGTCTTGCGGGCCGACCACAGCGCGAGCGTGATATCCGGCCCGATCCCCGCCGGATCGCCCATGGTGAGCGCCAGCGGAGGAATGTTCGTCGTCGTCATGGGACCTGCCGTCAGCGGGTTGGAGAGAGCGGACCGGCCGGAAGCTTACGGCCGAGACATCAGCGTTCGGTGATCGTCGCCTTCTTGCGCAGTTCGGCGAGGTACTTCTTGCTGTTCTCGTCGTTCTCGTTGCCGTTCGACTTGGCGAGGTCTTCCGCGCGGAACACCATTTCGGCGGCCACGTCGTCGTTGACTTCACGCTTCTTGCAGATCGCGAGATATTCCACGCCGCGTTCGGTGACGCGGGTTCCGGTCGTCAGGCCGTCGGCCTTCTCGATGAGCGGCTTCCAGTCCTCCGGCATTTCCGGCGCCAGCACCCGGCCGAGGTCACGGATCGAGACGTCGAGCATCGTGGCGGCAAAAACCTTGGCCTGGTCGCAGCCCGGGAACTTCGAGCGTGAGGCTTCCGCTTCCGCCTTGCGCTTGCCGAGAATGGCGTTGCGGCGCTTTTCCGGCACGACGAAGATGACCTGCTTGAGGAAATATTCCGTCGTCACCGGCTTCTTGCCGCCGTTTGCCTGCATGCGCTCGACGAGCGTCTTGCCGGTGGCGGTGCCGCTGTAGCGGGCATTGACCACGCGCGGCCAGCTCATCTGCACGGCGATATACTGCTTGAAGTGCTCGACGCCGACGCCGGCGCGGTCGAGGACCTGGCCGAGCTGCTGGGTCGTCATCTTGTTGGAAGAGGCGAAACGCGCATAGGCGGCTTCGACGTCGGAGCTGCTGACGGAGTTGCGCACGCGCAGGATCTCCGTGCGCTTCAGCGCGTCCTCGATCATCTGCTCGCGGGCCATGGCGCGAAGGTTGCCCTTGGCGCGCTGCAGCCTGAGGAAGGCGGCGCGGCGCTCGATCTCGCCGGAGGTCACCGGCATGTTGTTGACGACAGCCACGACGGAGCTTGCCGCCTGAACGGTGCCGACCGGGGCCGCGATCGTCACGGCGGCGGCAAGTGCCACGCCCATCATCATGGATCGCACCAGAGATTGTCTGCCCATTATGCCAGTCCCTTTCCCAAACCCATTGCCGCGTCCACCGGTTTCATCCGTGCGGGCGCGCCTCCCATGCGGAAGGCGTTCACCAGCGGGCGCTCTCCCGGATGTGCATAATACATGCGGCCAAACGATGACAAGAGCGGCCGCGCGGCCTATTCGAAGCCCGTCAGCGTCGTATCACCGACATTGATGTCGCCGAGCGTGCGGAACATCAGCCGCGCGCCGATCGACCAGTCGTTCGCCGTCGTGCCGGACTTGTCGCGCGTCTGCTCGTAAACGACCGAGAAGACCGTGTCGCGATCGTCGTAGGAGAAGCCGAAACCGTTGCGCGACAGGCTCTGGCGGTTGATGTCGTAGGTCAGCGACCCGAACACCGACCAGTAGTTCTCGAACTTGAAGGCCGCGGCGCTCTGGATTTCGCTGGCATTCTCCGCCAGGCCGTAAAGCGGCTGCGCGGCGATGCGCGTATAGGTGACCTCGGTCTCGAAGCGGGCGCCATCGAAGCGCACCGACGTGTCCGAGCGGCGCAGCGACAGGTCGTTCTTGTCGAGGCGGGCGCTGTGGGCGACCGAAAGGCCGTTCGGCAGGTCGAAGCCGGCCATGCCGACATAGTCCGACGTATCCCGTTCGAGGCCGGAATTGGCACCGGCATTCACGAGGTCCGGCGTCGCGAAAGAATTGACGCCGCCGAGATGGAACGACTGGCCGACGATCGAGCGCAGGCGCACGCCATTGTCGAAGGTGCCGGTGTAACGCAGGCCGATATTGGCGCGCGAGCCGCCCTCGATACGGTCGAAGCCGGAGAACTTGTCGCGCTCGAAGAGGTTCGTCGCGTCGAAGACGAAGCTCTGCGCGTCCTCGTTCGGAAGGCCGCCCGGATAGTCTTCGTCCGGGCGCAGATAGATCTGCGCGATCGGCTCGAAGAGGTGGGTGCTGGTGTCGGTCGTCGCCAGGATCGGGTAGCGCGCCTCGAGGCCGGCGGTCAGCATCGAGCGGGTCGCGCTGCTGTCGTCCTCGTAGATGCCGGCATAGGCGAGGCCGGGGTCGTTCATGTCGAGGCGGTGGATATCGCCGCGGGCCGCGAGCAGGGGCGTCAGCACGAGGCCGCCGGGTACGACGAACTGGCGCTTCCATTCGAGTTCGCTGGTCAGCCGCGTCGTGCCGCCGGCAAGCCCGCGGAAGCGTTCATTGCCGCGCACGCTGTATCGGTCGGAGAGGTCGCGCTCGATATTGGTGATGTTCGTCGTGATCGACAGCTCGCCGCCGAGGACCGGCTGCGGCGCGATATATTCGTAGTCGAGCGTCTGGGCGATCGCCTGCTTGCGCTCCAGCCGGTCCTGCGGATCGGCATCCTGCACGTCGAAATAGAACGAGCGCAGGTCGAAGATGTTGCGGCGCCCGAGACCGGTCAGATAGACCTGATTGGTATGAATGCGGTCGCTCAGGCCGTCCAGGTCATAGGTGCGCGAGAAGTTATTGTCGCTCTGCACCATGACATCCCAGCCGAAGGCCCAGCGGGGATTGATCTTGAAGCGGCCCTCGGAGGCGACCATGCCGCGGAAATCGTCGCGCCGGTCGCTCGTGCCTGCGGAAAACACGCCCGGATTCCACTGGTCGATGCCGGCGGCGCGCAACGTGATCTGGCCGTTGTGGAAGCGCTTGCGGAACTCCGCCTCGACGAGGAAACCCTGACGGGTCAAGACGCTCGGCGAGATCGTCGCGTCCATGTCGGGCGCGATCGCGAAATAATAGGGTGTCGTGATGCCGAGGCCAAGCTTCTGCTCATAGCTGAACTGCGGGAACAGGAAGCCGCTCTTGCGCTTCACCGTATGGTCCGGCACTTCCAGCACGGGAATATAGGCGATCGGCCGGCCGAACATCTCGAAGCGCGCGCGCTCAAGCCGGATCGTCTTGGTGCGGCCATTCTGCACAACGCGCTCGGCCTTGATCTGCCAGAGCGAGCGGTGCGTCGGGTCCGTGGCGCAGGGCGTGCAGGCGGTATAGACGGCATGGTTGAGGATCATCTCCTCGCCGTTGACGCGCTCGCCGCTGGTCGCCGCCAGCTTGGTGAGGTCGGTGGTCTCGATGCGAAGCGCATTGACGAAACCGTTGGCGAAATCGTCCGACAGGTCCATCTGCTCGCCGTAGACGCGGTTGCCCGTCGGCTCTATGAGTTCGATATTACCGAAGGCGGTCAGCCGGCCGGTCTTCTGGTTGTATTCGACCTGGCGGGCGACGAGCTTGTAGCCGCCATAGTTGATCTGCACCGCGCCGCGGGCGATCACCTTTTCGGAGTCATTGTTATAGACGAGCTCGTTCGCCGCCAGAAGCAGCTTGGCGTCGTCCGGGATATTCGGTTCCATCGACTGAATGTCGGGTGCCTGCGCCCGGGCGGGGAGCGCGGAGGCGGGCACGATGGCGCACATGGCCGCACCTGCAAGCAGGGCGGCTCTCAACCACCTATTCGTTTTGCGGTCGCCTGCCGCCACTAGCCATCCTCCTGATGGAGAAGAATCGTCGCCCCTAACGACATTGCGACGACCACTGGGAGCCAGGCCGCAACGAACGGAGGTACAACACCGCTGCTTCCGAATGCTTTCACAAGCACGGTGACGACATAAAGCATGAAGCCTGACAGGATTCCACCCAGAATCACCGCACGCGATTGATTAAACCGGCTAAATTTCAATGATACACAGGCTGCGATCAGCGTCATGGCAACCAGGAGCAGTGGCAGCGAGAGCAGGGAATGGAACTGCGTTTCCATCGCGTCGGTAGGGAAACCGAAGGACTTTGCCGCCTCGATCTTGCGCCCAAGGCTCAAAAACGGAATGGATTCAGGCTTTTCGAGGCTCTCCTGGACGAATTCCCGTTTCAGGTTGGTACGAAGCTGTACCTCTTCGAGACGAACCGGCAACTCGCCGTTGCGCGTCTCGTGCACGTTCTTAAGAAGCCAGTAACCATCTTCCAAGGTTGCCGAATCGGCATCCTGGCGCAGCACGATGCGGCCGTCCGGATCGAAGTGGATGACGGTGACGTTCAACAGCCGCGTGCCCTCGTCGAGAACCGCCTTGGCGCCGATGATCGCCTGGTCGTCGCCATAGATCTGGCGCAGCCACGGCACGGCGTTTTCGGTGCGCGAGGCGTTGGCCGCGCCCCAGCTCGCTTCGAGCTCCACGGCCTTCCTGCTGCTCCAGGCCGCAATCGGGTTGATGGCGAGAACGGCGAGCACGCCGAACAGGAAGGAGCCGATGATGAAGGGGCGCAGGAACTGCCAGACCGAAATGCCCGCCGCCCGCGTGACGACCAGTTCGTAGCGCCGGTTGAGCGAGATCAGCGAAGCCATGCCGGCAAACAGCGCCACGAAGGGCACGGTCTGCATCAGGATCGTCGGAATGCGTAGCGCCGTCACCAGCAGGCCGCTGGTCAGCGTGTAGCCGGGCAGGGCGCCGACGCGGTTCGACATCTCGCTGAAATCGATGATGAAGATCAAAGAGAAGATGCCGAGCAGGAACCAGACGGTGGTAACCGTGTAGCGGCGGAAGAAATAGAAGCCGAGTGTGGGGATCATGGCTGGCCGCTCCCGCCGGTCGACGCCGGGCCTGCCCGCCACCGATTGCCGAGCTCGGTCAGCCGCTCGCCGAGCGTCACGGGAATATCGAGGCTCTTGTTGCGTCCGAGATAGCAGATCGCCAGTGCTGCGGTGACGCCGGGGATGAGATACATGATCGGTATGAAATAGGCGGAATCTTCCGCATTGTTCGATGCATAGAAACTCGCCCAGCGCACGAAGAGGGCGGTGAGCAGCGCCGTGATCATCGGATGCACGCGGGCCTCACGATGCGAGCGCGCATCGCCGCTGACGACGAGCGCGATGAGGCCGAAGACGGCCGGGAACAGCCATTCCGTGAAGCGGCGGTGGATTTCCGCGGTGAACGCGCCGGGATTGCGCTGGTATTGCGGGTCGTTCGGGTCCGGATCGAACAGATAGAAGAGATCGCGGTCCTTAGCGCGGATATTCGTCTTGCCGACGCTCTGCGTCAGGTCCGCGAGATCGAAGGCGTAGGAGTCGAACTTGATGATCGAGACGTTGCCGTCTGGCAGCTTGCGATGCACCTCGCCGTCCTTCATCACCAGCGCTGAGCTGTTTTCGTCCACGGCACCCTCGCGGGCATAATAGACGAGCTCGAAGCGCGGATCGCGCGTATCGGCCACGAACAGGCCCTCCAGCACGCCGCCATTGCGCCGCTCCGCCACCTGCACGTAGAGGCCGTCGGTGATCTTGCGGAAGGTGTTTTCTTGCACGACGGAGGAGAGCATGTCGGCATGCGCCGTCGCGATCATCTTGCGCACGGCGGTGCGCGAATAGGGTTCGGCGAAATTGTCGACGACGAAAGACACGAGGCTCATCGCCACGGCCAGGATCATGACCGGCCGGATGATCGTCATGCGCGAGGCGCCGGCGGAGTTCAGCACCGTCAGCTCCGAATCGGCATTCATCACCGTCAGCGTCTGCGACACGCCGATGACGAGCGCGAAGGGCAGGATGATCGGGATGACGGAGGGGAGAATGAGCGTCGCGAGCCGCAGGAAGGCGAAGATCGACTGGCCGCTGTCGGTGACGAGGTTGATGCTGCCGAGCGCCTGCGTGACCCAGACGATACCGAGCAGGGGCACGAGCGTGGCGACGAACATGAGCGACGCCCGCCGCAGGATATAGCGCTCGATCAATTTCATCGTTTCGTCCGCGTTTCCGACAGGCGGCTCCGGCTTCGTGCAGGGGCACCCCTCGGAACAGCCATGGGCATATAAGCTTTCTTCAGGCTGATGCCATAGCCGGGAGTCTCTCCGGCCAAGGAAAATTTATGGCGAACAAGCATGACTAACCATCTGTAAACAAGGTGCCGCATCTTGCCAAGCGCCGCAAAAGCGACAAGGAATTGATGAGATTGGCGGCCGTCTCTTATCGGACGACAGGCCCGCCGGCCACAGATTCGGAGTAAGTCATGGCTTCCAGATTCGACATCGGTTTCGCAAAGACAGCACGCGCCTCGGGCGGTCTTGCGATCCTCCTGCAGATTGCCGACCAGACGGCGGCCGGTCTCGGCGAGGTCGATCCGGAAGGCATCGTCACCCGCGCCGCGGGCGTGGCGAAATTCACCGGCAAGGCGCTGAAGACCCTCGACGTGCTGGCGCCGCATGGCGCTCCCGTCGATCGTATCCTCGTTCTCGGCCTCGGCGAGGCGGACAAGCTCGTCGCGCACGACTGGCTGAAGGCTGGCGGTGCCGCTGCCGGCAAGATCGGCCGCGCCGACAAGGCGACGATCTACCTCGATGCGCCGGGCGCCACCGTCACGGCGAAGAACGCCGCCGATTTCGCCCTTGGCATGCAGCTCGGCGCCTACAGCTTCGATATCTACAAGACGAAGAAGGGCGAGGACGACGACACCAAGAACGGCAAGGCCGCCAAGGTGACCATCGTCACCGCCGCCGCCAGCGCCGCCAAGAAGGCAAACGACGTTTCCGATGCCGTCGCGGAGGGCGTGATTCTCGCCCGCAACCTCGTCAACGAGCCGGCCAACGTGCTCGGCCCGGTCGAATTCGCCGAAAAGGCCAAGGCGCTCGAAAAGCTCGGCGTCGAGGTGGAAATCCTCACCGAACGCGAGATGAAGCGGCTCGGCATGGGCGCGCTGCTCGGCGTCGCGCAGGGCTCCGTACGCCCGCCGCGCCTTGCGGTCATGCACTGGAAGGGCGGCAAGGAGAAGGACCGGCCGGTCGCCTTCATCGGCAAGGGCGTGGTCTTCGATACGGGCGGCATCTCCATCAAGCCGGCCGCCGGCATGGAGGACATGAAGGGTGACATGGGCGGTGCCGCCGCCGTCATCGGCCTGATGCATACGCTCGCCGCCCGCAAGGCCAAGGCGAATGTCGTCGGCATCCTCGGCCTTGTGGAAAACATGCCTGATGGCAACGCCCAGCGCCCCGGCGATATCGTCAAGTCGATGTCCGGCCAGACGATCGAGATCATAAACACGGATGCCGAAGGCCGCCTGGTGTTGTGCGATGCGCTTTGGTACTGCAACGAGACCTTCAAGCCGCAGTTCATGATCAACCTCGCGACGCTGACCGGCGCCATCATGGTGGCGCTCGGCAGCCATCATGCGGGCCTGTTCTCCAACGACGACACGCTCGCCGCGCGCCTCACCGCGGCCGGCCTCTCGACGAACGAGCGCCTGTGGCGCATGCCGCTCGGCCGCGAATACGACAAGATGATCGACAGCAAGTTCGCCGACATGAAGAATACCGGCGGCCGTTATGCCGGCTCGATCACCGCCGCGCAGTTCCTGCACCGCTTCGTCAAGGAAACGCCCTGGGCGCATCTCGACATCGCCGGCACCGCCATGGGCTCGCCGACCGACGAGATCAACCAGTCCTGGGGTTCCGGCTTCGGCGTGCGCCTGCTCGACGAGCTGGTGCGCGCGAATTACGAAAGCTGAGGAGAGGGTGAGCGAGGTCCTCTTCTACCACCTGACCGAATCGAAGCTCGAGGACGCGCTGCCGCCGCTGCTCGACAAGAGCCTCGAACGCGGCTGGCGCGTCGTCGTGCAGACCGGCGACGCGGAGCGCCGCGATGCGCTCGACACGCATCTGTGGACCTTCCGCGAGGACAGTTTCCTGCCGCACGGCACCGACGAGCAGGCGTTCCCCGCCGAACAGCCGGTGCTGCTGACCATGACGGCCGACAACGCCAACGCCGCCACCGTGCGCTTCCTCGTCGCCGGCGCCGAACCGCCGCCGCTCGATCCCTATGACCGCGTCATCTTCATGTTCGACGGCTACGACCAGGCGGAAGTCGAGACCGCGCGCGAGCACTGGAAGCGCCTGAAGGGCGAGGGGCACCAGCTCACCTACTGGCAGCAGAACAGCGACGGGCGCTGGCAGAAAAAAGCCTAATAGCCGGCCGTTTTTAGTTTGTCACACCAGACTTGCATCGGCTGTTAGGCCGGCCTGTTGCTTTCATCATCTGAAATGAAATGCTTGCCTGTGGCCGATTCCATCACGCTCATAAGCTGTTTGGCGAGCATGCCTTCAATTAATTCTTCCATCTTGGCCAGATCGATTCTGCCTTCGGCCAGCGCTTGATCGGCATCTTCGAGTGCATTGAAATAAGGTTGCCGATTGTCGACGATTTGATCCGGTATTGTGTCTCGCCCTGGAAGGAGCATTCCAAGCCTTACTGACAAGGCGAGATAGGAAACCATGCGCGATGTGCGCCCGTTTCCATCGCTAAAAGGATGAATCCAATTGAGCCGCCACATGATATACGAAGCCAAGTGGACAGCGGTCCTGTCCTTCCAGTGCTCGTTGACGTAATCGCAAAGGTCTTCAATGAGTTCTGGAACAAGATGAGCATCGACGGGCTTGTGTTTGCTGCCCGAGATGGCAACGCTGGACGGACGGAAGTTGCCGGCATAGCTACTGATGCCATCAAGGGCCGCACGATGAAGTGCAAGGATAGCCGACGGGCGAAGCTTCCAACTTTCACCCTTCTCAATTGCGTCAACGATCATGCTGCAAGCGCGGTCGAATTGAAGCAGGCCGTTCCTGGCCTCGGCTTCTGCACGCAACTGTTCATCTTGGATAAGATAAGCTTCGCTCGCAACGCTATGGCGGCGTTCTTCTTCACTCATCGTTACGATTCGCTTTGACGCTCAAGTCCTCGGAAAACGGCATTTCATCGGCGATCTTGTTCACCATTTCGCGCGTTATCTTGTCGTTTTCGAAGTGCGTATTGCCATAGGCAAAGCTGCGGCGCTGAACCTCCAGATCACTCTTCGTCTGCGGAGCTTTCCGGGCAGCGTCGATAAGAGTCCTAAGTGGTTCGTTCATGCCGGTATCCTTTCAATGATATCCCATAGAAACATATTCGCGATTGAGGGCAATCCCGTTTGTACCGCATCCTCCATTGCGCGGGCCTGATGGGACACAACTGCAACATATGGGGTCGCGCAGGACAAACTGCCAGTCCCTTGCCGGCGACGAACGTTGCAGTGTCCGCTTCTAGGGTTCCCTCAGTCGTGAAAGGCCTCGACGAATTTGCGGCGGCCGAGCATGAAGGCGTCGGCGACGTGGCGAAGCGGCGCGAGGTCGACGTCGGATTTCCCGGCCTTCACGATCTCCGCGAAGCGCTTGTAGAGCATCGGATATTCCTGCTCCGGCTCCTCGTGCACCAGCTTGCCGTCGATGGAAAGTTTGGCGCCGCCTTCGGACAGCACCATCTCGCCGGCCTCGGTGTCGGCGACGATGTCCCAGCTCTGCTTGCCGGTCTGGCGCCAGTCGAAGTCGGCCTTGAGGTCGAGGCCCTTGGCGTCCGAGAAGGTGATCGCGGCGGCGATCGGCGCGTCGCGGTTTTCCGGGAATTCCAGCGTGGCGGCGGTGATGAAGACCGGCCGCGGCAGGATATGGGTGACGATGGAGAGCGCGTTGATGCCCGGGTCGAAGACACCGAGGCCGCCGGCCTGCCAGATCCAGTCCTGGTTCGGATGCCAGTGGCGCACATCTTCCTTCCAGATCACCTGCATCGAGCGGATCGTCGTGCCGGCAAGGAAGCTCCTTGCTGCCTCGACGGCCGGCGCATAACGCGAATGCCAGCTCGCGAAGAGCGAAACGCCCTTGGCGGCGGCGAGCGCTTCGAGGTCGGCGACTTCGCAGAGCGTCGCGCCCGGCGGCTTTTCGAGGAAGACGTGTTTGCCCGCCGAAAGCGCCTTTTCCGCCGCCTCGTAGCGATATTGCGGCGGCATGCAGAGCGATACGGCATCGATTGCCGGCACGGTCGCCAGCATCTCGTCGATCGACTTGAAATTGTCGATTCCGTCCACCGTGCCGTGGCGGCTTGCCGCGGCGATCAGCTTGTAATCGCTGTTCTTGGCGACGGCCGGAAGATGCTGGTCGCGCACGATCTTGCCGACGCCGACGATTGCGAGATTGATCGGGGACATGGCTCCACCCTCATTTGTATGATGATTTGGCGGTGTTGTAGCAGAACCTTCGGCCGGGGCAAGAGTGCCTCCGCACTGACGCTTGCCTATCCTTTGTGCAAGGCCGCCGGGGCGGCCTTCGCCTTTCGTCTAATGCCGGGCCTCAGACCGGGAAAACCCGGCCTCGGACTTGAAACCAGCCTTGAAATCGGCACTCTGGCTGTGCTTGGCACAACAGCAATAACACGCCAAGCGGGGAGGAGTTCTCATGAAGACGCTGCTGGTTTTCAGCCGGCTCATCGACACGATTACGGAAAACATCGGGAAAGCCGTTGGCTGGCTGATCTTGATCGCCGTGCTTGTGAGCGCCGGAAATGCCGTTATCCGGAAACTGTTCAATATGTCATCCAACGCCTGGCTTGAGGCGCAATGGTATCTCTTCGGCGGGGCCTTCATGCTCGCTGCCGCCTATACGCTGTCGCAGAACGAGCACATCCGCATCGACGTCGTCTACGGCAAGTTTTCGCGCCGCGTGCAGCACTGGATCGACCTTCTCGGCCATTGCCTGTTTCTGATGCCCTTCGTGCTGCTGATGGTCTATTTCCTCGTGCCCTACGTGCTGATGTCCTATCGCTCGGGCGAGGGCTCCTCCAGCGCCGGCGGCCTGATCGTCTGGCCGGCCAAGGCGATCCTGCTTGCCGGCTTCGTGCTGCTTGCCGCCCAGGGCGTGTCGGAGATCATCAAGAAGATCGCCATCATGAGCGGCGACATGGAGGACCCGACGCCCTACGTGCCGACGCACGCGCCGCTTGACACTGCCGTGGCGGAGGAGAAGGGCGCATGATCGAGTTCATTGCGGAAAACCTCGCGCCGATCATGTTCGTGTCGCTGATCGTGTTCCTGCTGCTGGGCTATCCGGTGGCATTTTCGCTTGCGGCAAACGGCCTGCTCTTCTTCATCATCGGCGTGGAGCTCGCACCGCTGTCCGATTCCATCAACCTGTCCTGGCCGCTGTTGAACGCGATGCCGGAGCGGCTATGGGGGGTGATGTCGAACGACACATTGCTCGCCATCCCCTTCTTTACCTTCATGGGGATCGTGCTCGAAAAATCCGGCATGGCGGAAGACCTGCTCGATACGATCGGCCAGCTTTTCGGGCCGATCCGCGGTGGCCTTGCCTATGCGGTGATCTTCGTCGGCGCGCTGCTTGCGGCCACCACCGGCGTCGTCGCCGCCTCGGTCATCGCCATGGGCCTCATCTCTCTGCCCATCATGCTGCGTTACGGTTATGACCGCCGCGTCGCCTCCGGCGTCATTGCGGCGTCTGGCACGCTCGCCCAGATCATCCCGCCGTCGCTCGTGCTGATCGTGCTCGCCGACCAGCTCGGCCGTTCGGTCGGCGACATGTATGCCGGCGCTCTCATCCCGGGCCTGATCCTGACCGCCCTCTACATGGGCTACATCCTGCTGATGAGCTTCCTCAAGCGGGATTCCATGCCGGCCCTGCCGCTAGAGGCGCGCTCGCTCGGCTCCGGCGTCACGTCGCTCATCATCGCGCTGATCGTCGCGGCCGGCTTTGCCTACGCGGCGCATGTCTATCTCTACCCGACACAGGGCCCGAATGCCGACATTCTCGGCGCCACCTGCGGCGTCATCTTCATCTACGTCGTTGCCCTCGTCGATAAGACGATGAATATCAATATGATGTCCCGGCTGGCGCAGCAGGTCATCATCGTGCTGATCCCGCCGCTGGCGCTGATCTTCCTCGTGCTCGGCACCATCTTCCTCGGCATCGCGACGCCGACGGAAGGCGGCGCCATGGGTGCTGTGGGTGCGCTGGTCATGGCGGCTGCCAAGGGCCGGCTCAACATGGAGGTGATGCGTTCGGCACTCGCCGCCACGACGCGCCTTTCCGCCTTCGTGTTGTTCATCCTGATCGGTGCCCGCGTCTTCTCTCTCACCTTCTACGGCGTGAACGGGCACCTGTGGGTCGAACACCTGCTGGTCTCCCTGCCGGGCGGCGAGACGGGCTTCTTGATCGGGGTGAACATCCTGGTGTTCTTCCTGGCGTTCTTCCTCGATTTCTTCGAGCTCGCCTTCATCATCGTGCCGCTGCTCGCACCCGCGGCCGACAAGCTCGGCATCGACCTCATCTGGTTCGGCGTGCTGCTCGGCATCAACATGCAGACGAGCTTCATGCACCCGCCCTTCGGCTTTGCGCTGTTCTACCTGCGTTCGGTCGCCGCCAAGGTGCCCTATCTGGACAAGGTGACGGGCAAGGTGACCCAGCCGGTAACGACCGGGCAGATCTATTGGGGTGCTGTGCCCTTCGTCTGCATCCAGATCGTCATGGTGGCACTCACCATCATGTTCCCGCAGATGGTCATGCACTACAAGGATACGGGAACCGGCATCGATCCAGCGACGATCAAGATCGAGGTGCCCGGCTTCGGTGCCAATGGTGGGGGCATGACGCTGCCGGACAACGGCGGCGGCCTCGGCCTGCCGGGTGGCCTGCAGCTTCCCGCCGGTAACCCGCTGGAAGGCGGCGAACAGAAGCCGGCTGGTGAAGGTGAGCAGAAGCCCACCAACGACCTTTCGAGCCCGCCATCCTTCAACTGATGTTTTGGGCCGGCGTCAGCCGGCCCTTTCCAAAGAAAAACCCCGGAGCATCGCTGCTCCGGGGTTTTTTGTGCGGTTTCCGTCAGGCGCTTAGAGCTTGTTGCCGCGCTGCTGGATCATCATGAAGGTGTCGTAATTGTATTCGGCGATCTGCGCGTTGAGGTAATACTCGCCGCGGAACGCCTTGATCGATTCCCAGATCTTCTTGAAAGTCGGGTTCGAGGCTTCCATCTCGGCATAGACCTCGTTGGCGGCGTCGAAGCAGGCCGACAGGATTTCCTGGCTGAAAGGGCTTAGCTTCGCGCCGGCGGCGACAAGGCGCTTGATGGCCGCCGGGTTCAGGTAGTCGTATTTCTGCAGCATGTTGGCGTCGGTCGCCTGGCAGGCGGTGCGCAGCAGCGACTGGTAGGCCTTCGGCAGGCCGTCGAAGGCCGCCTTGTTGAAGAGGGCGTGAACCGTCGGGCCGCCTTCCCACCAGCCGGGATAGTAGTAGTAGGGCGCGACCTTGAAGAAGCCGAGCTTCTCGTCGTCATAGGGTCCGACCCATTCGGCCGCGTCGATCGTGCCTTTTTCCAGCGCCGGATAAATGTCGCCGCCGGCGATCTGCTGCGGCACGACGCCGAGCTTCTCGACAACCTTGCCGGCGAACCCGCCGATGCGCATCTTCAGGCCGGACATGTCGGCGACGGTCTTGATCTCCTTGCGGAACCAGCCACCCATCTGCACGCCGGTATTTCCGCCCGGGAAGCCGATCAGGCCCTGGGTCGCCAAGAACTCGTTGAACATGTCGATGCCGCCGCCATGGTACTGCCAGGCATTGTGACCGCGGGCATTGAGCGCGAAGGGAACGGCGGCGCCGAGCGCCCAGACCGGGTCCTTGCCCCAGTAATAGTAGGAAACCGTATGCGCGGCTTCGACCGTGCCGGCGGAAGCCGCGTCGGCGGCCTGCAGGCCGGGCACAATTTCACCGGCGGCGAAAACCTGGATCTGGAAATTGCCGTCCGTCGCTTCGGAAACGTATTTCGACAGCACTTCCGCGCCGCCATAGATCGTGTCGAGCGATTTCGGGAACGAGGAGGCAAGGCGCCAGTTGACCTTCGGGTTGCTCTGCGCAAGCGCCGGAGCGGCCAGTACGGTCGCAGCCGCACCGCCCACGCCGGCGACACCGGCCTTCTTGATGAATGAACGACGATCCATAGATTTCCTCCCAATTGCGAGCAGGGTTCCTCTTCCCCACCCTTGTGTCATCGCGCGGAAGCTAACCATGTCGGGTTTGGTGTTTCAAGCCGCAGGCGGAAAGAAGGGTGAATGGGACCCCTACGACTTTCGTCTTACGTGCAGCATTTTGCTATCTGCCTGTTTTTTGAGCGTTTCTTCCTTTTCCTGCATGGTTGACAGCCCTCTTTCCGGTTGAAAGATTGGCAGCAACGCGGCAGGGCGAAGGGCAGGGCATGGATATCCAGATTCGCAAGGCCTATCGCGACGAACTGGTCGACATTCTGGATTGGGCGGCCGCGGAAGGCTGGAACCCGGGGCTTGGCGATGCCGGACCCTTCTGGGTGGCTGATCCGGAGGGCTATCTCGTCGCGGAGGCGGAAAAGCGCATGGTGGGGGCGATTTCGCTCGTCCGCTATGGCACGCATTACGCCTTTCTCGGCTTCTATATCGTGCACAAGGACGTGCGCGGACAGGGTGTGGGGCTGCGCCTGTGGGAAGCCGCGATGGCGATGGCGGAAGACCGCGTAGTCGGCCTCGACGGCGTCGTCGCCCAGCAGGAGAACTATCGCAAGTCCGGCTTCGCCTATGCCCATGCCAATGTGCGTTATGGCGGCCGGGTGCAATGCACGGTGCCGAACGACCCGCGGCTGACGCCTGTCTCGCCCGTCCATGTGCCGCTGATCGCCGATTACGATGAACGGTTCAATCCGGCCCGCCGGGAGACCTTCCTGCGCGAATGGCTGAAGGAACAGGAGACGCGCCAGAGTTTCGCGCTGCTCCAGGGCACCAAGGTCTCCGGCTACGGCACGATTCGCGCCTGCCGCGAGGGTTTCAAGATCGGCCCGCTGTTCTCCGACACCGATGTCGGCGCCGACCTGCTGTTCCGCGCGCTCGTCGCAAATGTCGGTGGCGGCCGGATCTACCTCGATATCCCGGCGCCAAACACCGAGGCGAAGGCGCTCTGCGTGCGCCACGGCCTGTCGCCGGTCTTCGAGACGGCGCGTATGTATCGCGGAACGATGCCGGACCTGCCGCTCAACCGCATCTTCGGCATCACGACATTCGAGCTCGGCTGATAGGTCCTAATTCCCCGCCATGGCGAGCAGGTCCGATCCGCCCGTGCCCTTGTGGCGCAGCGTCACGACGGAATAGCCCTCGGCCTTCAACTGCGCGAGCAGTGCCGGCAGTACGGCGGCGGTTCGCTTGTGGATGTCGTGCAGCAGGATGATGCCGCGGCCGCGCTTGCGCAGCCCCTCCATCGTGCGGCTCGCGACGGATGCCGGCGAGACCTTGAAATAGTCTTTCGAATCCACGTCCATATCCATGATGATCGTACCGCGCCGCGAGACCGCGCTGCGCAGCGCCGACGTGTCCGACAGATAGGGGAAGCGGAAGAAATCCGGCTGGCGGGCGGTGGCGCGCTGCACGGCCTTTTCGCCCTTGCGGATTTCCGCCATCGCCGCCTCGAAGGCGAGATAGCGCAGGTTGGCATGGCGATAGGTATGGCTGCCGATGGTGTGGCCGCGGGCGACGACCTTGCGGGCGATGGCCGGATAGGCATCCGCCATCTGGCCGACCATCAGGAAGGTCGCCTTGACGCGATAGGCATCGAGCGTGGCGAGGATCGCCTCCGTGCGACCCGGCACCGGGCCGTCGTCGAAGGTCAGCACGACCTCCTTGTGCCGCAGCTTCAGGTCGGCGAGCGAGGCGACGGCGAGCGTGCGCCCGGCAAGCCCCGTGCGCCCGGCCCAGCGGGCGGGCGACATCGGCACGGGATCATCCGCGTCGAGCACCTTCGCCTTCTTGGCCTCGACGAAGGCGGTCTCGGTGGAGGCGCGCGGTTTGGTCGTGTTGCACCCGGCAAGCAGGGGCAGCAGCGCCAATGCGGCAAGAAGCAGGCGGCAACGCATGGGCGCACTCGGCAAGATGATGATCTTGCAAGCACTTTTGTCCGATCATGGTTAATGAAGCGTTGAGGCTGCGGGCGGAAAGGGCTTATCCCGCCATCGCCTCCTCGTATTCGGCCGAAAGCTCCAGCCATTGTTCTTCGGCGTCATGCAGCTTGTCGACCGCCATGGCGCGCAGCTTCGCCTTCTCGGCTGCCTTGGCCGGGCTCTTTTCGTAGAGCACCGGATCCGCAAGCTCCGCATCAAGAAGCTGAATCTGCTTCTGCAGCTTTGCCGTCAGGGATTCGATTTCATTGATCTTTTTCTTGAGCGGCGCGAACTGGGCGCGCCGGTCGGCATTCGCCTTGCGCTGGTCGGCCTTGTTCGCCTGCTCGCCGTTGCCGGCCGGTTTTTCCCTGTCGTCCTTCTTGCCGGACTGCACGATGAGGCTGCGATACTCCTCCATGTCGCCGTCGAAGGTCTTGACCGTGCCCTCGTTGACCAGCCACAGCCGGTCGACGGTCGCCTCGATCAGGTGGCGATCGTGCGAGATCAGGATGACGGCGCCCTCATAGTCGTTCAGCGCCTCGATCAGTGCGCGGCGGCTGTCGATGTCGAGATGGTTGGTCGGCTCGTCGAGGATCAAGAGGTTCGGCGCGTCGAAGGCGGCAAGGCCCATCAGCAGGCGCGCCTTCTCGCCACCGGACAGGTCCTTGGCGGCGGTCGACATCTTCTCCGTCGCAAGCCCCATCTGCGCCACGCGGGCGCGCACCTTGGCCTCCGTCGCCTCCGGCATCAGCCGGCGCACATGCTCGACCGGCGACTGGTCCGGAATGAGGTCGTCGAGCTGGTGCTGTGCGAAGAACCCGATCTTCAGGCCCGGCGCGCGCTTCACCGCACCCGATTCCGCCTCCAGCCGGCCGGAGATGAATTTCGCGAAAGTCGACTTGCCGTTGCCGTTCGAGCCGAGCAGCGCGATGCGGTCGTCATTGTCGATGCGCAGGTTGATCTGCTTGAGGATCGGCTGCCCCGGTGTGTAGCCGACCGCCCCGCCTTCGATGGCAATGATCGGGGAGGCGGGCTGGCGCTCGGGCTCGGGGAAGGTGATCGGCTGCACATGCGTCTCGATCACGGCCGCGACCGTGCCCATGCGCTCCAGCGCCTTGACGCGGCTCTGCGCCTGCTTGGCCTTGGTGGCCTTGGCCTTGAAGCGGTCGATGAAGCTTTGCAGATGCTTTCGTGCGGCTTCGTTCTTCGCCTTCGCCTTCATCTGCAACTCGTCGTTCTCGGCCTTCTGCCGCTCGAACTGGTCGTAGGAGCCGCGATAGAAGGTGAGCTTCTGCTGGTCGAGATGCACGATGGCGTTGACGGCGGTGTTCAGAAGGTCGCGGTCGTGGCTGATGATGATGACGGTGTGCGGATAACGCCGCACATAATCCTCCAGCCACAGCGTGCCTTCGAGGTCGAGATAGTTGGTCGGCTCGTCGAGCAGCAGCAGGTCCGGCTCGGAGAACAGCACGGCCGCCAGCGCCACGCGCATGCGCCAGCCGCCGGAAAAGCTCTTCGCCGGCCGCTGCTGCGCCTCGTGATTGAAGCCGAGGCCGGCGAGGATGCTCGCCGCGCGCGATTGCGCCGAATGCGCGCCGATATCGGTGAGCCGCGTCTGGATTTCGGCAATGCGATGCGGATCGGTCGCGGTCTCCGCCTCCTTGAGCAGCGCGGCGCGCTCCTTGTCGGCGGCCAGCACGATCTCGATCAGCGCGTCGTCCGTGCCCGGCGCCTCCTGCGCCACCTGGCCGATGCGCGCATTCTTCGGCAGCGAGATGCTGCCGGCTTCCGAGGCGAACTGACCGGTGATGATGCGGAAAAGCGTGGACTTGCCGGTGCCATTGCGGCCGACGAGACCCACCTTCACGCCGCTCGGCAGCGAGAGGGACGCGTTTTCGATGAGGAGACGCCCGGCAATGCGGGCGGTGAGGCCGGAAATCGTGATCATTCCGGGTCTATAGGGCGGGGCGGCCAGTCAAGGCAAGGGGTGGCGACGCGCCTCTTCAGGCGGCCGAACCGGAACGATAGCCACGGCCCGCCCGATCGGCGACTTCCGCGGAGTATATGCGCAGCGCAATGCCGGTTTCGGCGGCATAGGCGAGCGCCTGATCGGCCTGCTCGTAGAGCATGGCGGGAGCGCTCGCCGAATCGCTGAGCGAGACGCCGGCCGTCAGCGTCAGGAAGCCCACCGGCAGCTCGCGGTCCATGAAGGGAAACGGCTTTTCCGCGACGCGAACGGCGATGCGGCGCGCGATGGTGACCGCGATCTCGCGGCTGACATCCGACAAAAGCAGGCAGAACAGGTCCGGCCCGGTGCGCGCGACGAAATCGTCCTTCTTGACCGATCGGCGAAAGATGGCAGCAAGCCGCTTCAGCGTCTTTTCCGCAGCACCCGCCGGATGGCTCTCGGCGAATTCCTTGAGCTGCTCGACGCGGAACATCAGCAGCGCCGAGGTGCCCGCCGCTTCGCCCTGGAAGACGCCCTTCATCCGGCCGAGCAGGGCGGCATGGTTGCCGAGGCCCGTCACCGGATCGTGGGTCAGCGCCTCGCGGCTGACGGAGAGGCCGGTGCGCAGCCCGTCAAGATGGGCTTGCAGGTCGTCGATCTTCGTCGCCGCCGAGCGGTCCATGCCAAGGATGTCGCGCACCAGCGAGAGCAGGCGCACCGTGTCGCTGGAGAAATCCGAAATGCCGAGCACCGGATCGGCACGCATGCGGTCGGCGATTTCCTGCAATTCGTGCAGTGCGACGGCGCGGTCCCGGCGGCTCGTTTCCGCGGTCTGGGAAATTTCCGCAAGCACGCGCACGGCTTCCCCCGCGGCCTGGCCGGCGGCCAGCACATTGTGGCTCGGCAGCGAATGGCGCAGCGCGATCGAATCGAGCGCGGCCTGTTCCGGCGACTTGCCGAGGGCGGCGATCTCGCGCGCCACGCTTGCATTGCCGTTCAGCGCCTCGAACAGCAGTTCATAGTTCCGCGGCAGGCCGGAAATGCCGAGATTGGCCATCACATGCGCGATGCGCGCCATGATCGGCGGAACGGCCGGCTGCTGGTCTTTCGGGGCGGGGGAGGCTTTGCTGGTCATGAAACGCCGTCGGCTGGGCGCCCGCGGAGATCGCCTGCGCCATGATGATGTCAGTCGGCGTAACTATCGGATTGCACGGTTAATTTTGCGTGTGCTGATAAAGAAATTCAACCGGACTTGACGAAACGCAAGCATCTCCCACGCCTCGTGCGGCCGCATCGCCCGATGCAGCCGCACGAAGGGTGTCGCGTGAATTCAGGCTGTCCGGCGGGCGAGCGGGATGACCCGCATCACCTGTCCGATCACGGTCGCGCGGGTCGGTTCCTTGGCGCGGGCCGTTCGGTTCTGCTGGAGGTCGCGCATGGCGGCGGCATAGCCTTCCGCACGGGCGTCCTTCAGGGCCACCTCCAAGGTCTTCTCGATCACCGGATAGCATTCTTCCGGCAGGTAGGCATTGGGGGCGTCCGTGCCATAGACCCGTGCCATCTTGCAAAGCGTACTGCCGAGCAGGGCTGCCCACTCTTCGGTCGTTCTTGCCATTTTTCTTCCCTCTTCCAGGAGGGGAAAGTGCCCTCCTGGCACCCACCCCATGGCAGCGACTATCCCATCACCGATTGCCCGTGCCTGTCACCTGAGTGACAGGGCGGGGCTGCCCTCACAGTCGATGTAGAGCGCTCCCATACCGCACAACTGTATCACCACTATTGCAGGAACCGAAGATAGCACTCTCCCTAAAATTTATAGGAATTTCGAGCCCTCCGTCCTCACAAAATAAATCAGGTCCAGCGTAATACTTGAACCGCCCAAAGCCGTGAGCATCCCGTGGCACTGGCCCCTATGATGGGTCTGGTGGTTGAAGACGTGGGTCAGTGCGGGGCCGAGCGGATGGGTGACGATCGTCGGGTTGGTGAGCGGGCTGTAGGTGAAGTCGGCCGCGATCTGCTCTTCCGTCAACGAATCGATGAAGGCCGCCAGGCGCGCGTCCTCCACCTCCCTTGCCGCCCGCAGGCCGGCGAAATCCTCGTGCAGGATGGTGTCGAGGCTGGTCGGCGCGTCGCCGCTGCCGGTAAAACGTTTCAGCCAGATGCGATCCGCGGTGAGCAGGTGGTTCAGCGTGCGGTGCAGCGAGCCGAAGAAGGCGCCGAGATTCTGGCGGTAGGCGGCATCGTCGAGCTTGCCCACTTCGTCATAGAGCGCGCGGTTGGCCCAGGCATTGTAGGCGGCATACATGCGGTAGTGGTCGAGCATCGGGGTCTCCGTGATGTGCCGGGACTATAGCGGAAGCCTGCATCGCCTGCATGAATGCGACCCATGAAATTATCTGATTTGCGTGACGGGCCGCCCTGCGCTCCAATGCGCCGACACCAAACGACGAGGCTTTGATGACCCGCTTGCTCTACGCGCTCTCCGGCGCCGACAGGACCCGCCAGTTTTCGCCCCATGTCTGGAAGACGGTCTTGTCGCTCGCCCACAAGGGCCTCGACTATGAGACGGTGCCGGTCGGCTTCACCGAGATCCCGGCGATCGAGGGCGGCAGCACGGGAACCGTGCCGCTGCTGCGCGATGGCGACCGGCTGGTGCGCGACAGTTTCGACATCGCGCTCTATCTCGACGAGGCCTATCCCGACCGGCCGTCGCTGTTCGGCGGCGAGGGCGGCGTGGCGATGGCCCGCTTCATCGAGAACTGGTCGCAATCGACGCTGCACATGGCGGTCACCCGCATCGCCATCCTCGACATTCACAACCTGCTCGGGCCGGCCGACCGGGACTATTTCCGCCGCAGCCGGGAGGAGCGCCTCGGCGCCTCGCTGGAAGACATCGCCGAAGCCGGCAAGGCGGAGATCGAGGGCTTTGCCAAGAAGCTCCAGCCGCTGCGCAACATGCTGAAGATCCAGCCGTTCATCGGCGGCGAAGGCCCGCTTTTCCCGGACTACATCGTCTTCGGCGCGCTGCAATGGCTGCGCACCACGGCGGGCACGAAAGTGCTTGCCGAGGATGACCCGGTGGCGGACTGGTTTACCCGCTGTCTCGATCTGCACGGCGGCGTCGGCCACCGCGTTGCGGCGGCCGACGCCGCCGTGTGACGGCGGCCCAGGTCGCCGTGTGACGGCTGCATGAAACTTCGGCCCTGACATCGCCAATCGCCGCCACCCCCTTGTTTTGCCGGGCGTTGGCGGCTATGGAACCGCCACTTTCACCGGAAAACCAAGGGAAACGGGAAAATGGCGATTGAACGCACCTTTTCGATGATCAAGCCGGACGCGACCAAGCGCAACCTGACCGGCGCGATCACCAAGATGCTCGAAGACGCGGGTCTGCGCGTCGTGGCCTCCAAGCGCGTCTGGATGAGCAAGCGCGAAGCCGAAGGCTTTTACGCCGTTCACAAGGAACGCCCCTTCTTCGGCGAACTGGTTGAAGGCATGACCTCCGGCCCGACGATCGTCCAGGTTCTCGAAGGCGAGAACGCGATCCTCAAGAACCGCGAAGTCATGGGCGCCACCAACCCGGCAAACGCCGACGAAGGCACGATCCGCAAGACGCACGCCCTGTCGATCGGCGAAAACTCCGTTCACGGCTCCGACGCTCCGGAAACCGCTGCCCAGGAAATCAAGTACTGGTTCTCCGACACCGAAATCGTCGGCTGAATCAGATTGTCCGGCTCCGGCCGGACATGACTGATATGTTTGAAGAACCGGGGCCGAAAGGATCCGGTTCTTTCATTTCATGGCATCGAACTTGAAGATCGGCTGGCCTGAGAGCAGCACCGCTTCGGCCTGGTGATACATGGTGCTGGCGCAGCCGCGGTCGAGCCGCATGGCAAAGTCGGTCGCCATGGCAAGCTTGGCCTCCGCCGGTTCTGCCGCAAGCACGACGTCGGCGAGGCGGGCGTGGTCGCCGGCGGCAAACAGCAGTTCCACGACGATCGGCGCCTTCAGTGGGTCCTTGGCGAGCGGCGTCAGCGGGGCCGCCTTCAGCGCCGCCGCCATCTCCGTCCAGAGCGGCCATTGCGCCTGGAACCTGGCGCTGAGCTCTTCCGGCATCTCCGGCACGGCGGTCGCCTCGCCCTTAAGGAAGGGCGTCAGGGCCTCGACCGCGATGAGGCGGTCGATGACGTCGCGCACGGAGAGGCCGTCGGCGGTGCGCAAGTAGCGCCCGGCATAGAACGAGATTTCCGTGAGCACGGTATCGACCTTCGCCGGGTCCGCCGCCGTGGCGCGCAGGCTGCGATAGGCGGTCAGCCAGGCGCGGTCCAGCAGGCCCTCCGGCCGGATATCCCCGCCGTCGATCTCCGCAAGCACGGACTGCGCCGCCTTTTCCGTGTCGGCGATGTCGCCCGTATAGTTCAGGTAGGTCATCAGGAAGTCCCGTTCCGGCTCGCGCGCGGCGACGATGAAGACGGTGTGCACGGATTTCCGCATCGCCTGGGCTTTCGCATCTTGTACCGGACGCGGCAGGGCCGGGTTGCCGACAAACCCCGGCGCCCAGTTCCAGGCCTGCACCAGATCCGCGAGCCTGTCCGGTTTCGAGGCGGCGAAGGTGGCCCAGGCTTTCGGGTCGCGCTGCGAGGCGATGAGGCCGGCCTGTATCAGGAGGAGGCCATGCTTGCCTGCGGCCTCCGCAAGCGCTGCCTTTCGCTCGTCCGGCCAGTCGATGACAGCCGCCACGATGCGCTGGCCGATCGACGCCTGCTGGTCGGCCTTCAGGGCGGCGATCGCGGCGAGCAGCTTTTCCGCATCGCCCTGTTCCAGGACCGCGCGGAGGGTGGAGATGAGCACGCCGAATTGCGGCAAGCCCGCAGGATCTTCGGCAACCGCGGCGAAGCCCTCGCGCCGCGCATCGAGCGCACCTGCAAGGTCGATCGCCTCGCGCACGCCGGCGTCGCGCAGGCCGCGGGCAAGCGTGGTCGCCGCATCCATCGAAAGCGCGCCGTAGCGGATCTTGAGATAGGCGGCCTCGGCGCCAAAACCGCGCGCCTTCAGCCGCGGCAGCGTTTCCCGCTCGGCGAGCACCGTATCGGAAAGGGCGAGGATGGCGGCCTTGGCCGGGCAGGCGGCCGGGTCCTGCGCGCGGGCCGCGGTGGATATCACCATGAGGCCGGCGGCGGCCAGGACAGGCAGAACCCTCATGCGCATTGCCTCCCGCGACAAACCATTTCAGGCGGAACGCATGAGCCTTGGCGAATATTCGCTCAGAACGGGCACGTCGCCATTTCGAAATGCTCCGGCGTCTTGCCGTCCTTGAAAACTTCGGGGTTCTTGTCATAGCCGGGACCGACGACAAGCGCCTTTGCCGGCAGGGCGCTCTGGTCGAGCGTGGAGGTGACCTCGGCCGCAAGGGTTTGCAGCGTCGTGCCATCCGGCCCGACGACCGAAATCGCCACCTTGTAGGGTTTGCCCTTCTTCACGCAGGAAAGGTCGGGGCTTTCCAGCGCGACCCGCTTGAGATTGGCGAAGAGCTTGCGCTCCAGCGTCAGCGGCGCGCCGCCCGCCGGGTTCTCGAATTCCGCCTTCACCACCGATCCCTCCGGCACCGGCGCGATACGGTCGAGCGTGATCATGTAGGTCGCGTAAGCCAGCCGGTAGTTGAAGACGAACATTTTCCCGGTCAGCTTCAGCGGGTCCGCCCCCGTCTCGCGCTGGCAGGCGGCAAGTATCAGGGGCAGCAGGGCGATCAGCAGAAACCTCTTCATGGCCGGGGCTCCTCGCGGTTGCGGCGATAATGGCGGCTGGCCTTCGCCCGGTTGCCGCAGACGGCCATGTCGCACCAGGCGCGCGACCGGTTGCGGCTGCGATCGAGGAAGAGCCAGTGGCAGTTCGGGCAGATTTTCAGCCGCTCCGGCTCCGGCTGCGTCAGCAGCATCAGGGCGGAGCGGGCGGTGGCCGTATCGAGCGCGTGGGGCCGGGTGCCGGAGCGGCGCAGCGTCGCCGAAATGGCATCGAGCAGGTCGGCCATCAGCGCCGGCTTTCCCGCACCCAGCACCTCGGCGCGAAAATGCCGGTCGATCGCCTCGCGCAGCGCCACCAGCCCGTCGCGGCCGTCCGCGCCGACCGGTTCCAGCGCGCCGAAAAGCGCGCGTTCCGCGCCATGCCGGTTCGCACCGTCGGGAAAGGCGTCCATCACGGCCGGATCGGCGAAACGGTCGATCCGCCGCTCGGGATCGGCGCGCAGCACGACGGAGTTCGCGACATCGAGAGCGAGCGCGCCGCCGGAAAACCGATGCGGGGTCCAGGAAAAGGTCATGGCGATATTCTAACTGGTAAAAGCAATTTTGCCAGTTATAATTTATCGAACCCGTCCGGAACCGCCATGGCCTATTTCCTCCAGCAGATCGCCAATGCAATGCCCGTCGCCGCGCTCTATGCGGCGCTTGCCTTCGGCTATTCGATCGCCTTTGCCGTGACGCGCCGGGCGGATATCGGCTACGGCGCGCTCTTCGCCTTCGCGGCGCAGATGTTCATCCTGTTTGCCGGTTTCGGCTGGGACCGGCTGTGGCTGGTGCTGCCGGCGGCGCTGGGCTTTGGCGCGGTCGTGGCGCTCCTCTACAGCATCGGCGCCGGCCTGGTCATCGGGCGGTTCGTGATGCGACCGCTCGCCTTCTCCTCGGACAATACGGTGGTGGTCGCCGCCGTCGGCACCGTGCTGGTGCTGATGGAGACGGCGCGGCTTGCGTCCGATACGCGCAGCCTCTGGCTGCCGCCCTTCCTCAACACCCCGATCGTCTTTTGGGGCGACCCGGCCTTTCCCGTGGCGTTGACGCTGCTGCAAATGGCCAATACGGCCGCGATGATCGCCATCGTCCTCGTCGGCCACGTCTTCCTCGCCCGCTCCGCCTGGGGCCGGCGCTGGCGGGCCGTCTCGGAAGACCGGCAGGCGGCGGAACTGTGCGGCGTGGATTCTGCCGGCGTCTACCTCGCCGCCTATGCCATCGCCGCGCTGATTGCCAGCCTCACCGGCATCCTCGCGGTCTCCTATTACGGCAACATGGATTTCGGCGCCGGTCTGGTCTTCGGCGTGAAGGTGCTGTTCATCGCCGCGATCGGCGGGGCAGGGGCGCCCTTGCTTTCGGCGCTCGGCGGCGCGGCGATGGGTTTCGCGGAGACGCTCTGGAGCGCCTACGGCGATTTCCTCTGGCGCGACCTGGTAATCTTTTCCGCGCTGGTGCTGCTGCTGGTGATTTTCCGCCGCGAACGGCCGGTGCCGTAGAGTTTGTCAGGGAAAAGTGGGAACCGGTTTTCCCGAAAAGACAAACGAAAACAAAAGAGCCAATTACGCCCACTTCTCCCGCGCCCGGTCGTCGCTCTCCTTGGCGTCGACCCAGCCGCCGGTGCGGCCGTCGGCGAAATGCTCCTTCTTCCAGAAGGGGGCGGAGGTCTTCAGGTAATCCATGACGAAGGAGGCGCCGTCGAAGGCGGCGTGGCGATGAGGGGCGGTGGCGATGACCAGCACGATGTTTTCGCCCGGCGCGATCTTGCCCACCCGGTGGATGGCGGCGATGCCGAGAAGGGAAAAGCGCGCCACGGCCTCGCGGCAGATGCGCGTGATCTCCGCTTCCGCCATGCCAGGGTAATGTTCGAGTTCCAGTGCGGCGAGCATGCCGCCCTCATCGCGGCAGAGGCCGGTGAAGGTGACGATGGCGCCAACATCGCTGCGACCGCCGGTGAGGCGCGTGGCTTCCCCTGCGGCGTCAAAATCGCCCGCCTGGACGCGCACGATGACCGGAGCGTCGCCGGCCACCGTTCAGCCCCCCGTCATGGGCGGGAAGAGGGCGATCTCGCGGGCGCCCGCGATCGGCTCGTCGTGCTCGACATGTTCCTGGTTGATCGCGATGCGGATGACGTTCTCGTGCTCCAGCGCATGGACATAGTCGTCGCCGAGCGTCTTGAGGTGCCGGAGAAGGTCGCCGCCCGTCTGCACGGAGGCGGGCAAGTCGATCTCTTCCTCGCCCTTGCCGATCCGTTCGCGCACCCAGGCGAAATAGACGAGCTTCGTCATCTCATTCGTCCACGATGTGCTTCAGGCCGACGCGGAAATAGTCGTAGCCCGTATACATGGTGATCAGCGCCGCGATCCAAAGCAGGCTGATGCCGATCTCGGTCGTGTAGGGCAGCACCTTGTCGCCGGCAGGGCCGGCCAGCAGGAAGGCGATGGCGAGCATCTGGATGGCCGTCTTCCACTTGGCGATGCGCGTCACCGGCACGCTGACCTTGAGGTCCGCGAGATATTCGCGCAGGCCCGAGACGAGGATCTCGCGGCACAGGATGATGATCGCGGCCCAGATCGTCCAGCCGGCGATGGTGCCGTCGGCGGCCATCAGCAGCAGCACGGAGGCGACCAGCAGCTTGTCGGCGATCGGATCCAGCATGCGGCCGATATTCGACGTCTGGTTCCAGATGCGGGCGAGATAGCCGTCGAGATAGTCGGTGATGGAGGCGACGACGAACAGGCCGAAGGCCGCCCAGCGCGCGAAATCGGACGATTCCAGCCGTCCTTCGATGAAGAAGCACAGCACGATCAGCGGTACGGCCACGATACGGGCGTAGGTGAGGAGATTCGGGATATTGTATGCGCGGGAAGCCATGGATTCTTCAGTCTCGACTATTTCCGGCTAGATGAGGTCTTTGTGACAGTGCCGTCAACCTTTGTTTCCGGCAATTCTTGGCGAATTTACGGAGCCGGGCCGAATGACGCATCTGTTTGCGAAAAACCGCGCCTTACGGGTGGTCACGTCGGCGGTTTGCCGTCCGTGGTGAAGCGCGCGGAAAAGGCCTGTCCGTCGGATAGCGTGCCCTCGCAGGAAACCGTCATGGCGCCCTTCATCGGATTGCCGAAGCCGCAGGTGCCCTTTGCCGGGAAGACATCGGGCGTGTCCGGTGTGTCCTTGCGGCTGACGATCACCTTGTCGAGGTCGATCACGTCGCTGTCCGGTGTCGGATTGGCGCCGTCCATGCCGCTGAAGGTGATGATGCGGCTACCCTCCAGCACGAAGTAGAAGCCGACGCGGCCGTTCGGATAGGAGACGTTGAGCAGCTTTTCCGAGCAACTGTCGCTGAACTGCTGTTTTCCCACGACGAGCGCCTCGCAGGTGCCGGTCACGCCCAGCATCTGCGCATCGCCCACCTGGGTCTGCGCAATGGCACCCGTTGCCAGCAGGCAGAGGCCGGCGATGACGGGCAGGCTATGCTTGAAGACGATCATGACGCCTCGCTCTCGATGAGGAATGCCGTGCCGGCACCCTAACAGCCGCCGGCAGGCTGGCAACCGCTATCCGGCGGCGTCGTCGTGGAAATGGTTGTAGACGATGCGGGCGACCGATTCCGAAATGCCGGCGACGGCCATCAGGTCCGACATGCCCGCGCGCGACACCGCCTTCGCCGTGCCGAAATGCTGGAGGAGGGCGCGCTTTCGCGTCGGGCCGATGCCGCCGATCTCGTCGAGCGGGTTTTTCACCATTTCCTTCTTGCGCCGTGCCCGGTGTGAGCCGATGGCGAAGCGGTGCGCCTCGTCGCGCAGGCGCTGCACGAAATAGAGCACGGGATCGCGCGGCGGCAGGGAAAAATCCGGAATGCCGCGCATGAAAAAGCGCTCGCGCCCGGCCTCGCGGTCGGCACCCTTGGCGACGCCGATGGCGATCACCTGGTCGGTGATGCCGAGCTCTTCCAGGATGGCGCGCACCGCCGTCATCTGGCCCTGGCCGCCATCGATGAGGATCACGTCCGGCCAGGCGGGGAAGGGCAGGTCGGCAGCTTCCGCGCCGGTCTCGGCGGTGCGGTCCGGCAGGCCCTCTTCCTTGATGAGGCGCGAGAAGCGCCGGGTCATCACTTCCTTCATCATGCCGAAGTCGTCGCCGGGCGTGATGTCGGTCGATTTGATGTTGAACTTTCGGTACTGCCCCTTCACGAAACCTTCCGGCCCCGCCACCACCATGCCGCCGACGGCGTTGGTGCCCATGATGTGCGAGTTGTCGTAGATCTCGATGCGGCGCGGCACGGTGGGCAGCTTGAAGGTCGCCGCGAAACCGTCGAGCAGGCGCGATTGCGAGGCGGTTTCCGCCAGCTTCCGCCCATGCGCCTCGCGGGCATTGGCCACCACATGGTCGACGAGGTCCTTCTTCTCGCCGCGCTGCGGCACGGAGATCGTCACCTTGTAGTTGGACCTTTCGGACAGCGCCTGCGCCAGAAGGTCGATTTCCTCGACCGTTTCGGAGAGCAGGATCTGCCGGGGACAGGGCTTGTCGTCGTAGAACTGCGCGAGGAAGGCGTTCAGCACTTCGCTGCCGGAAAGCTGCGGGTCGGCCTTGGGGAAATAGGCACGGTTGCCCCAGTTCTGCCCGGTGCGGAAGAAGAACACCTGGATGCAGGACACGCCGCCTTCGTGGTGGATCGCAAAAATGTCCGCCTCTTCGACGCCCGCCGGATTGATGCCCTGGTGGCTCTGCACATGGGAGAGTGCCGCCAGCCGGTCGCGATAGACCGCGGCGCGCTCGAAATCGAGGTTTTCCGCCGCGTCATTCATGGCCTCGGCCATGTGCGCTTTCACCTTCTGGCTCTTGCCCGACAGGAAATCCTTCGCCTCCTGCACGAGCTCGCCATAGTCCGCATCGCGGATCTCGTTCGTGCAGGGGCCGGAACAGCGCTTGATCTGGTAGAGCAGGCAGGGCCGCGTGCGGCTTTCGAAGACGCTGTCGGTGCAGGTGCGCAGCAGGAAGGCGCGCTGCAGCGAATTGATCGTGCGGCCCACGGCACCCGCCGAGGCAAACGGGCCGAAATAGTCGCCCTTGCGGCTGCGCGCGCCGCGATGCTTGAAGATCGCCGGCGCCCGCGTGTCGCCCGTCAGCAGGATATAGGGGAAGGACTTATCGTCGCGCAGAAGCACGTTGAAACGCGGGCGTAGGCGCTTGATGAGGTTGGCTTCCAAGAGCAGCGCCTCGGTCTCCGTGCGCGTCGTCACGAATTCCATGTTCGCCGTCTGGCGAATCATCTGCGTGATGCGGTTGGAATGGCCGCGGCCCTGCGCATAGTTGGTCACGCGCTTCTTCAGGCTGCGTGCCTTGCCGACATAGAGCACGTCGCCATCCGCATTGAACATGCGGTAGACGCCGGGGCTGTTGGGCAGGCGCTTGACGAAGAACTCGATCAGCGCGGCGCCGACGACGCCTTCCGGCACGTCGCCGCCTTCGTTCCAGTCCATGCCGGGTGTCGCGACGGCGGGCGCAATGGCGCCTTCGAGCGGGCTTTCCTGAAGCTCGTCGTCCTCTTCCGTCTCGTTTTCGTCATAGAGGATGCCGCCATCCTCTACCTTCCGGCCATTCATTCCGCTATTCCCCCGACATCGGGTGTTTCCCAGGCGAGATGCTGCCCGCCATCGAGCGCTATCATTTGCCCCGTTATGGATGGCGTGTCGAACAAAAAGCGAACTGTTCGGCCGAATTCCCCAAGCGATGGGCCGCGGCGCAGGATCAATCCCTCGACCTGCGCCTGGAAGGCGGCGTCGTCCTGCCGCTCGTTCGGCAGTGACGGGCCGGGGCCGATTGCATTGACGCGCACGCGCGGCGCAAAGCTCTGCGCCATGGTGCGCGTCGCCATCCACAGGGCCGATTTCGAGAGCGTGTAGGAATAGTAGCGCGGCGTCGGGTTCCAGACGCGCTGGTCGATGATGTTGACGATCGAGCCCGCGACGCCTTCGGGAAGCTGGCGCACGAAATCCCGCGCCAGGATCGACGGTGCCTTCACATGCACGGCAAAATGGCGGTCCCACAGCGCGTCGTCGAAGGCCTCGACGGTATCGGGCTTGAACAGCGAGGCGTTGTTGACGAGCAGATCGAGCGGGCCGACCGCAGCGCGCGCCGCCGCAATGAGTCTGGCCGTTGCCGCCCCGTCCGAGAGGTCGCATTGCACGACGGCGGTCGTCACGCCGCGCGCGGCGAGGGCGCTGGCGATCGCGTCCGCCTCGTCGCGGGATTCGTTTGCGTGGATGGCGACGGCAAAGCCGTTCGCCGCGAGATCCTCCACGATGGCCTTGCCGATGCGTTTCGCGCCGCCCGTCACGAGGGCCGTCCTGAGGGGGTTCTTCAAGAAAATCCGTCCTGCCGATTCATTTGTTTAACCGGCCCAAGATATAGACATCCCAGCGCAGGCTTAAACTCCCCCCGACAATTGGTTGCAGAAAAATTAACTGCAAAAGCCACTTCAAAGTAATTTGAAGTATATTTTACCGGTTTTCGCTCTTCTTGAATTCATAGTTAATAAATTCCCTGTTGTTCAAAAGTCACATCCCATTTGTGCCGTGTCTCTGCCACAATCATTTCACATTTTGGCTCTTTCAATTCCTCAATCTTTATTCAATTTCCCCTCAACCGGGCGGGACTGAATTAGAAATGACGACGCCCGACAGCCTCCCAACAGAGGGCGTCGTTCAGTAAAGGAGAATATCATGCGTACACTCATCGCCACCCTCATCGCTTCGACCGTCTCGATGGTTGCTTTCCAGGCCGCTCACGCAGCTGACGCCATCGACGAAGTTCCCCAGGCTCCGGCCGCTGAATATTCCGAGCCGGTCTCGGGCGGCAACTGGGCCGGTGCCTATGCCGGTGGTACGGCAAGCTGGCAGCGCGGTGACTTCAACCGTCAGGGCGATGCCAAGGCAAACGGCCTCGGCGGCGGCGTCTACGGCGGCTACAACATGCAGTCCGGCCAGATCGTCTACGGCGGTGAAGCCGACCTGAACTACTCGGGCGTCGACGCCGAGCGCAACGGCCTGAAGGCCAAGCAGGGCGTCAACGGCTCGATCCGCGGCCGCGTCGGTATCGACCTGAACCCGGTCCTGCTCTACGGCACCGCCGGTGTTGCAGGCACGAATGTCGAGCTGAAGAACGGCGCCGGCAAGGACGACCGCAACATGGTCGGCTGGACCGCCGGTGCGGGTGCTGAAGCCTTCGTGACCAACAACGTCACGGCGCGCGTCGAATACCGCTACAGCGACTACCAGAAGAAGGGCTTCAACCTCGGCGGCGACAAGGTCAAGTCGGGCTTCGAAGACCACAGCGTCCGCGTCGGTCTCGGCGTGAAGTTCTAAGCCTCACGGCTCTGGAATACGGAAAGGCCGGGCGAAAGCCCGGCCTTTTTGTTTGTGCTCAATCCTTGAACTGCGCGAAGTCTGGGAAGACGGCTTCGAAGCGGGAGAGGAAGCGCTTCAGCTTCGGCCGGCCGCGCTGCCACTTTCCTTCGAAGCGCAGTTCGATGTAGCGCAGCATGGCGGCGAGGGCGAAATGGCCGCCATTTGGCTTCTTGCCAAGCCGCGGCATGTTGGCTTCGAGATGATCGAGCGCGCGCTCGGCTTTTTCCCACTGCCGGTCGATCCAGGGCTGGTGGATCTTATCCTCCGGCCGGAAACGGCGTTCATAGACGATGGCGAGCAGGCAGTCGCAAATGCCGTCCGCGGTCGCTTCCAGCACGTCCACTTCGGTGCGCTTAGAAGCATTTCGTGGATAGAGCGAGCCGCGCGTCTGGCGGTCGATATAGTTCATGATGGCGCGGCTGTCGAAGACGGCGAGGCCATCGTCGGTCACCAGCGCCGGGATCTTGCCGAGCGGGTTGGCGGCCAGCAGTTCGGCCGGGTCGGCATTGGTGTCGGTGGCGATCGCTTCGACCGGCAGCCCGGCAAAATGCGCGGCCATGCGCACCTTGGTGGAATAGGGCGATGTGGTGGAATAGAAGATTTTCATCAGCAGGGTCCTGTTTTAGCGGATGGGCGGTTGTTCGATGGATTTGGCGCGGCAGGCCGCGCGGTCGACTTCTGGGCAGGGGCGGAAGGAAAGGTCCGGCGTCATGCAGATGCGCACTTCTTCCAGCCGTCCGTCCTCGCAGGTGACCGCGATGCCCTTGCGGTCGAGCCCGGGATTGGCGGCGGTAAAGGCCTGCTCCATGGCATCGGGCGCAAGGCGCGCGCCGCCGCGCTGCGGCTCCGCCTCCGCCGGAATGCGGACGCGTTCAAAGGCCGCGCGGGTGACGGCGAAATAGTCCTTCTGGCTGAGGCCCGAGCAGGAGCCGTGCTTGCGCCACTGGTGGCCGACAAGGCCCATGGAAGGGATGATGTCCAGAACGGTGCGGCCGAGATTGTCCGGCACCCGGTCCGGCTCGCGGGTCCGGCAGAATTCCGGATAGCCGCGGTCGTTCTGCGGCCAGAGCCCGTGCACGATGAAGCCGTTGTTCTCGCCGCGCCGGCATTGCTGGGTCTTGCCGGTGGAATCATTGCCTGCGCACCAGGTCGGCGACCAGGAGAGCGAGAGCACGTAGAAATCGAACCCCTTGCCGAGCGGGATTTTTTGCGCCTGCGTCTGCGGCGTCTTGCGGTTGACCTCGGTCTTCGGCTTTTCGGCCGGCTTCTCCTCGCTGCAGCCGGCAAGCATGGCAAACCCAGCGAGGAGCAGGCCTGCGGATCGCGCAAAGGGGGAAAGCGGCAGCCAGCTCATCGATCGGCGGCTGCGAGGAAAGGCGTCATGAAAGTCTCCCGGTTCGGCGCGCGATTGTTGCCGCCGAACGGCAAAGGTCAAGAGGCCTTCGTTTCGCCCGCAAGCCAGAAGGCACGCGCCGAGGCGAAGCGATCCTGCGCCAGCCGCTCTTTCAGGAAGGGCAGCAGTACGTCGAGCTCCGGCTTCAGCGTGAAGGGCGGATTGACCACGATGAGGCCGGAGCCCGTCAGCCCGGTCGTCTCCCGGTCGCTGCGTACGGTCAGTTCGGCACAGAGCATCTTGGGAATGCCCGTCTCCTTCAGCGCCTTGTGGAAGGCGGCGATGGGCGCGTTCTTCTTCAGTGGATACCACAGGCAATAGACCCCGCCGGGAAAGCGCCGCACGGCCTTTTGCAGCCCGTCGACCAGCCGCTCGTATTCGCCCTCGATCTCGAAGGGCGGATCGACCAGCACGATGCCGCGCTTTTCCTTCGGCGGCAGGTGCGCGCCGAGCGAAAGCCAGCCGTCGAGCCGGGTGACGCGGCTCTGGAAATCGCCGTCGAACAGCCGATGCAGCGTCTCGTAGTCATCCGGATGCAGCTCCATGGCGGAGAGCCGGTCCTGCGGGCGGAAGAGCTGGCGCACCAGTTTTGGCGAGCCGGGATAATAGGTTAGCCCGCCATGCGGATTCAGTTCGTGAACGACCTTCAGGTAGGGCGCGAGGATATCCGCCACCGCTGCCGGCATGTCGCCGTCGATCAGTCGGCCGATGCCGTCGAGCCATTCGCCGGTCTTCTGCGCTTCCTCGCTGGAGAGGTCGTAGAGCCCGAGACCGGCATGGGTATCGAGCACGCGAAACGCCTTGTCCTTGCCCTGCATGTAGAGCACGAGGCGGGCGAGCACGGCATGTTTCAGCACGTCCGCGAAATTGCCGGCGTGGTAGATGTGGCGGTAGTTCATTGTGCGACACCCACGATCATCCGCGCTGATGCGACGATGAATTGTTGCGATGGTAGAATGATTTGCCTTTTGGCACTTTGCGCTCTGCCATATAGAAAAGCCATGAACGTTGCGACCCCCAATCTCGGAAAACCCCGGATCGGCCATTCCGCCTGTCCGCACGACTGTCCCTCCACCTGCGCGCTCGATATAGAGATCGGCGCGGATGGCCGCATGGGCCGCGTCAAGGGCAGCGCCGACAACAGCTACACGGCCGGCGTCATCTGCGCCAAGGTCGCCCGCTACGCCGAGCGCCTCTACCATCCCGACCGCCTGATGAAGCCGATGGTGCGCAAGGGCGAGAAGGGCAGCGGCGACTGGGCCGACATCTCCTGGGAGGCGGCGCTCGACGCGATCGCCGAAGCCTTCGTCAAGGCTGAGCAGGCGCACGGCACGGAGGCCGTCTGGCCCTATTATTACGCCGGCACGATGGGCCAGGTGCAGCGCGATTCCATCGAGCGCCTGCGCCACGCAAAACGCTATTCCGGCTTCTTCGATTCGATCTGCACCAACCCCGCCTGGACCGGCTTTACCATGGGCGCCGGCACGCTGCGCGGCCCCGATCCGCGCGAGATGGCGAAGTCGGATTGCGTGGTGATCTGGGGCACGAACGCCGTCTCGACGCAGGTCAACGTGATGACCCACGCGGTGAAGGCGCGCAAGGAACGCGGCGCCAAGATCGTCGTCATCGACATCTACGACAACCCGACGATGAAAACGGCCGATCTCGCGCTGAAACTGCGGCCGGGCACGGACGCCGCGCTCGCCTGCGCCGTCATGCACGTCGCCTTCCGCGATGATTACGCCGACCGCGCCTATATGGAGAAATTCGCCGACGACCCGGCCGGCCTCGAAGCGCATCTTGCGACGCGCAACCCGGAATGGGCCGCCGCGATCACCGGCCTCAGCGTCGAGGAGATCGAGACCTTTGCCGCCCTCGTCGGCCGCACCAAGAAGAGCTTCTTCCGCCTCGGCTACGGTTTCACCCGCAGCCGCAACGGGGCGGTCTCCATGCATGCCGCACTCTCCATCGCCACCGTGCTCGGCTCCTGGCAATATGAGGGCGGCGGCGCCTTCCACAGCAACTCGTCGATCTTCCACCTGCGCAAGAGCGAGCTGATGGGCACGAGGCTCATCGATCCGGATATCCGCGTGCTCGACCAGTCGCAGATCGGCCGCGTGCTGACCGGCGATGCCGTGGCGCTCCGCCATCGCGGCCCCGTTACGGCCATGCTGATTCAGAACACCAATCCGGTGAATGTGGCGCCTGAGCAGCGCCTGGTGAAACAGGGTTTTGAACGCGATGACCTGTTCGTCGCAGTGCACGAGCAGTTCATGACCGATACGGCGAAGCTCGCCGATATCGTCATCCCCGCCACCATGTTCGTCGAACATGACGACCTCTACCGCGGCGGCGGCCACCAGCACATCCTGCTCGGCCCGAAACTCGTCGAGCCGCCCGCCACCGTGCGCACCAATCTCTTCGTCATCGAGGAACTGGCAAAGCGTCTCGGCGTCGACGGGATGCCCGGGTTTGGGCTGTCCGAGCAGGAGCACATCACCCGCATGCTGCCCTATTACGAAATGGATTTCGACGGCCTCAAGCAAGAGAAGTGGATCGATTGCCAGCCGGATTTCGAGACCGCGCATTTTTCCAAGGGTTTCGGCTTCCCGGACGGCAAATTCCGCTTCCGCCCGAAATGGATCGACACGCCGGCGCCCAACCGGCCGCCAAAGGTGCTCGGCGCCTTCGGCCCGCACGCGGCGCTGCCAGCCTTTCCGGATCACGTCGAGCTCATCGAGACGCCGGATGCCGAGCACCCGTTCCGCCTCGCCACGTCGCCCGCCCGCATGTTCCTCAACTCCAGCTTTACGGAGACCAAGGGCTCGCGCGAGCGTGAGGGCCGGCCGGAGGTGATGATCCACCCGCAGGATGCGACGGCCGAGGGCATCGCGGAGGGCGATATCGTCCATCTCGGCAATGTCCGCGGCGATATCCGCCTGCACGCGAAGATCACCGACAGCGTGAAGCCCGGCGTGCTGATCGCCGAGGGCATCTGGCCGAATTCCGCCCATCTCGACGGGGAGGGCATCAATGTGCTGACCGGCGCCGATCCCGTCGCACCCTATGGCGGTGCCGCCTTCCACGACAACCGCGTCTGGCTGCGCAAGGCCTGATTCCACCTGAAGGATTTTCCATGACGGCTCCAGCCACGTCCGCCATCCGCATCGTCGACCAGCAGACGGTCTGGAAACGCTTCATCCACCTTCGCACGCTCGTCATCGAACAGACCCGCGCCGATGGCCGGGTCGAACGGCTCGACCGCGAGGTGCATGACCACGGCCCGGCGGCCTCGGTGCTGCTGGTCGATCCCGCCCGCCAGTCGCTCATCCTCGTGCGCCAGTTCCGCCCCGGCGCCTTCTTCGGCGGCCATTTCGATGGCTTCCTGCTGGAAGTGCCAGCGGGCCTGCTCGATGACGACGCGCCCGAAGAGGCCGTCGCCCGCGAGGCGATGGAAGAGACCGGTTATGCCGTGCGCGATGTGTGCCACCTCTTCGACATCTATTCGAGCCCCGGCACGCTAACAGAACGCGTCGGCTGCTTCGTCGCCCGCATCGATGCCACAAAGCGCGACGGCAAGGGCGGCGGCGTGGACGGCGAGGGGGAGGATATCGAGATCGTCGAAATGCCCATCGACGAGGCCTATGGGCTGATCGCCACCGGCGGCATTCAGGATGCCAAGACGATCGTGCTGCTGCAATGGCTGACGCTGCATCGGGGTGAATTCGGCTGAGGGCGGCATGCCCGTCGGAAATCATCTAGCGTCTCCCTCAAGGATAGGACGATGCGGGAATCCCCTTCTCCCCTAGGGGGAGAAGGTGCCGGCAGGCGGATGAGGGGGAGGTCGCAAACGCTAGAGATCCCTCCGTGCCACCCCCTCATCCGACCCTTCGGGCCACCTTCTCCCCGCGGGGGGAGAAGGGAATGAGGCATCGTCCTGCCCGATATGCAATTGCGCTGCCGACATAAGTCTCTTCGCTTTGTGGGAAGTGGTTGGGGAGGGACCTTCCCCCGAAAGCCTTGACAAACGGGCGTGGTCATGCGCTTTTCCGCGCGATTTTCATGGTCGCTGCGCCGGGTTCTTCCCGCGCGGCCCTTCAGCATTTCAGGATAGCACGATGCACCGTTACCGCAGCCACACCTGCGCCGCCCTCCGCAAGTCCGACGTCGACGCCACCGTCCGTCTTTCCGGCTGGGTCCACCGCGTTCGAGATCATGGCGGCGTGCTCTTCATCGACCTTCGCGACCATTACGGCATCACCCAGGTCGTCGCCGACCCCGATTCGCCGGCCTTCAAGATGGCCGAAACCGTGCGTGGCGAATGGGTGATCCGCATCGACGGCCGCGTCAAGGCGCGCACCGAAGACACGATCAACAAGACCATGCCGACCGGCGAGATCGAGCTTTACGCGCAGGAAATCGAGGTTCTCTCGGCCGCCAAGGAACTGCCGCTGCCCGTCTTCGGCGAGCCGGACTATCCGGAAGACGTGCGCCTGAAGTACCGCTTCATCGATCTTCGCCGCGAAACGCTGCACAAGAACATCATCAAGCGCACGCAGATCATCTCCTCCATGCGCAAGGGCATGGGCGAGGCGGGTTTTGCCGAATACACAACGCCGATCCTGACCGCCTCCTCGCCGGAAGGGGCTCGCGACTTCCTCGTGCCGTCGCGCGTCCATGAAGGCAAGTTCTTCGCCCTGCCGCAGGCGCCGCAGCAGTACAAGCAGTTGCTGATGGTTGCGGGCTTCGACCGCTACTTCCAGATCGCGCCGTGCTTCCGCGACGAAGACCCGCGCGCCGACCGCCTGCCGGGCGAATTCTACCAGCTCGACGTCGAGATGAGCTTCGTCACCCAGGAAGACGTCTGGGACACGATGGAGCCGATGATGACGGCCGTCTTCGAAGAGTTTGCCGACGGCAAGCCGGTGACGAAGCAGTGGCCGCGCATCCCCTATGACGAGGCGATCCGCAAGTATGGCTCCGACAAGCCGGACCTGCGCAACCCGATCGTCATGCAGGCCGTGACCGACCATTTCGCCGGCTCCGGCTTCAAGGTCTTCGCGAACATGATCGCGTCGAACCCGAAGGTGCAGGTCTGGGCGATTCCGGCCAAGACCGGCGGCTCCCGCGCCTTCTGCGACCGCATGAACGCCTGGGCGCAGTCGACCGGCCAGCCCGGCCTCGGCTACATCTTCTGGCGCAAGGAGGGCGAGAAGCTCGAAGGCGCTGGCCCGCTGGCAAAGAACATCGGCGAGGAGCGCACGGAAGCGGTTCGTCAGCAGCTCGGTCTCGAAGACGGCGACGCCTGCTTCTTCGTCGCCGGCGATCCGGCCAAGTTCTACAAGTTTGCCGGCGAAGCCCGCACACGCGCCGGTGAAGAACTGAACCTCGTCGATCGCGACCGCTTCGAATTCTGCTGGATCGTCGACTTCCCGTTCTACGAATATAACGAGGACGAAAAGAAGATCGACTTCGCGCACAACCCCTTCTCCATGCCGCAGGGCGGCATCGAGGCGTTCGACAGCAAGGATCCGCTGGACCTCAAGGCCTACCAGTACGACGCAGTCTGCAACGGCTTCGAAATCGCCTCGGGCTCGATCCGTAACCAGTCGCCGGACCTGATGGTCAAAGCCTTCGAAAAGGTCGGCCTCAGCCAGACGGACGTGGAAGAGCGCTTCGGCGGCCTCTATCGCGCGTTCCAGTACGGTGCACCGCCGCACGGCGGCTGCGCCTTCGGTATCGACCGTGTCGTCATGCTGCTCGTCGGCGCCAAGAACCTGCGTGAGATCTCGCTGTTCCCGATGAACCAGCAGGCACAGGACCTGCTGATGAACGCCCCGTCGCCGGCAACGCCCACGCAGCTGCGCGAACTGGCCCTGCGCGTCGTTCCGACGGCGAAGAAGGACTAATCGCAAAACCTCTCCTCCGTCATGGTCGGGCTTGACCCGACCATCCAACACTTCGAGCAAGCCGGTGGATCCTCGGGTCGAGCCCGAGGATGACCTGGAGGTGGGGCGGAACTTCAAAAAAAGGGCCGGTGGAAACGCCGGCCCCTTTCTTTTTGCCGAAAGACGCCACAATGCCGCGAATTCGCCGCCAGTCGATCAGAATTCAGCGCGCAATCAGTCGAAATGCACCCCTAGCGTGAAGTTGCGCCCACAGAGGCGATTCACGACTGGAGGGACTTTTCATGACGACGACCGAAGCGGACGATCCCGTCCCCGCATCATTCCCGCATGCGCTAAACCCCGAGCCGCGCGGCAACCTCGCCACCTTCCTGCGCTCGCCGGGCGTCAAGTTCATCATGATCGGCATCATCTCCGTAGCGCTGCTCGTGCCGCTGCTTCTCGTCTGGGGCCTGACGGAAGAGCGGGCGCAGCGCGCGGCCGATGTCTCGCGCCGCATCGCCAATGGCTGGGGCGGTGATCAGACGATCAACGGTCCCTATCTGGCGGTGCCCTTCTTCGTGCAGCGCAGTCGAGACGTGGATGGCCGCACGATCGTTGATCAGGTAACCGAATGGGCGCTGGTGATGCCGGAGACGCTCGATGTCACGGCGGACCTGAAGACCGAGGAGCGCAAGCTCTCGATCTACACGCTGCCGGTCTACAACGGCGCGCTGACGCTCAAGGGTCGTTTCGGTAAGGGCATCTTGCAGGACCTGACGCAGTTTCCGGGCGAACCGCAGCTCGACCGGGCGTTCCTGGTGCTCGCCATCAACGACATTACCGGCATCCGCTCCGATGCCGGCGTGAAGATCGACAATGGCGCGGTTCTGCCCTTCGATCCCGGCATGCGGCAGGTGTCCGCCATGGCCATCGCCGCCGCTGACGGCTACCCGACGCCGCAGACGAATGTCGGCGTGCACCGGGCGATCGAACGGCCGCTCGTCGAAAACGGCTTTGCCTTCGAGATCGCGCTGTCGCTGAACGGCTCACGCAGCTTTGCGGTCGCGCCCGCCGGCCAGACGACGAGTTTTGCCGCCAAGGCCGACTGGCCGCATCCGGGCTTCGAGGGTCTCTTCCTGCCGGAGCAGAAGTCCGTCACCGCGACGAATTTCGAGGCCAAGTGGACGATCCCCTATCTCGCCCGCGGCATCGACCGGGTCGCTGCCGGCTCGACGCTGCCGCTGTCGGGCAGCCTGATGACGATCAACCTCGTGGAGCCCGTCCAGTTCTACCAGGTGATCTCGCGCACGCTGAAATATTCGATCGGCTTCATCTCGCTCGTCTTCCTCGCCGTCTTCGTCGTCGAACTGAAGGGCGGGCGCATGGTGCACTGGATCCAGTATGTGCTGACGGGCCTTGCGCTCATCGTCTTCTATGTGCTGCTGCTGGCGCTTGCCGAACATACCGGCTTCACCATCGCCTATGCGGTGGCGGCGCTCGCCACGACGCTGCTGATCGCCGCCTATCTCGGCAGCGCCACGGGGAGCCAAAAGAACGGCCTGTCGCTCGGCGCCGTGCTGCTCTCGGCCTATGGCGTGATGTATCTGGTGCTGCGCGAGGACGAATACGCGCTGCTCGCCGGTGCGCTCATCTCCTTCGTCACCATCGCGGCGACCATGTACGCGACGCGCCGCGTCGAATGGTCGGCGCCGGTGCCACAGGCGATCCCGGCTCGCTGAGCCGCAAAACAAAAAGCCCGGAGCAGACGCTCCGGGCTTTCTTCGTTTGAGGCTGCCGAAAGGCTTACATTTCCTCGTTGGCCGTCACCGTCACGCCGAGGACCTGCGGGATGGTCTGCGGTGCGCCCATGGCGGCACCCATGATCATCGGGAACGGCACCGGCTCCTTCGGCTCGGCGCTGATCTTCAGGCTCTTCGGGTCGTCGAGATAGGTGTTGACGGCGGCCGAGATCTGGTTCTGCAGGTCAGGCATGTTGAGCTGGGCGATCATGATCGGAACCAGGCCCTTCAGCGACTGTGCCATCTGGTCGCCCGAGACACCCTGTTCGCTGCCGGCATAGTCGAGCAGCTTCTTGGTGATCGAGGCATCCTCGAAGGACAGCGACGCGCTGTTGAAGGTCAGCTGCTGCACGAGGCCCATCATCGCCATGCCCATGGCGGCGTTGGCCTCTTCCTTGTTCGGGTTGGCTTCGGCGGTCTTGATGGCCTCCTGCAGGTTCTTCAGGAAATCCAGCGTGTAGCCGGAGAATTCCAGCGACAGGTTGAGACGACCGATATCCTTGAAGTCGAAGGCATATTCGTCGACCGCGAGCTTGCCGCTGGCGAGCTCCCAGCTGCCGGACATGTTGACCTTGCCTTCCAGTGACTGGATGCCGAGCTTGGCAAGCGTGTCCTTGGCCTTGGGGTCCTCGACGGTCGTCAGGTCCGCCTTGAGGTCGTTGAGCGTGGCGTCGAATTCGAGGCCGGCATCGGCATCCATGCGGGTGATGTTCGCTTCCATGCCGGACATGGAGAAGACTTCCTTGCCCTTGGTCGAGACGCTGACCGGGCCGGCGGTTGCCGATTCGTACATCAGCAGCGATTCGAGCGTGCCGGGAACCACGGTGCCGGGGATCGATACGCCGTTCAGCGCGAGGTCCTTGGCCGAAACCGTCGCTTCTGCCTCGGTGACGTCGATGTCCTGGAATGCGACGGTCTCGATCGTGTAGCCGCCTTCGCCGTCTTCCTCGACGCCTTCCATGGTGATGGTGCCGAGCTTGATCGGCGCTTCGGCGCCCGTCGCCTTCAGCTCGGTGCCTTCCAGCGTCACGGTCGAGCCGTCGACGCCGACATTCGAATAGCCGATGGTAACGCCGCTCGTGGCATAGGTGGCATTCAGCTTCGCCATCAGATCCGCGCCGTCGAGCGCAAATGCGGGGCTTGCCAGGGTGGCGAGCGCAGCGCCGGCGAGAAGGGTGCGGAAATGGGAGGTGCGCATCATAGGTTTGGCTCTCTTTCTGGATTTTTTCGACGGCTGCCTTGCCGTTACCGCTCATAGACGTGCGGCGCGGTGACTATATTCGGGCCGGCGCAACTTTCCATGGCTTTCTCGCCCGCCCGCCGGTTTTCTCCGACAGGCTTTACAAAGCACTATCCACAGCCGGATTACCCGGATTCCTTGCCGCGAATCGGTCCGCGGGCTAGTCAAGTCCCATGGGACAAAACACCTTGCCGCCGGATGGCGGAGACGACAACATTCTGCCGGTCGACCTCAAGGCGGCGCTGGAAGAGCGCTACCTTGCCTATGCGCTGTCGACCATCACGCAACGCGCGCTGCCGGATGTGCGCGATGGCCTGAAGCCGGTCCATCGCCGCATCATCCATGCGATGAGCGAGATGGGCATCCGCGCCAACTCCTCGTTCAAGAAATGCGCCCGTATCGTCGGCGACGTCATCGGTAAATTCCACCCGCATGGCGACCAGTCGGTCTATGACGCGCTGGTGCGCCTCGCGCAGGATTTCTCGCAGCGCTATCCGATCGTCGACGGACAGGGCAATTTCGGCAATATCGACGGCGATAACGCCGCCGCCTACCGATACACCGAAGCGCGCATGACGGATGTCGCGACGCTGCTACTCGACGGCATCGACCAGGACGCCGTGGACTTCCGCCTGACCTACAACGAGGAAGACGAGGAGCCGGTCGTCCTGCCGGGCGCCTTCCCGAACCTGCTCGCAAACGGTTCCTCCGGCATCGCCGTCGGCATGGCGACGTCCATTCCCTCGCACAATGTGCATGAACTCTGTGACGCCGCACTTCATCTCATCCGCCATCCCGATGCCGAGCTCGAAAAGCTCGTCGAATTCGTGCAGGGCCCGGACCTGCCGACCGGCGGCATCATCATCGACAGCCGCGAGAGCATCACCGAAGCCTACCGCACGGGCCGCGGCGGTTTCCGCGTGCGCTCGAAGTGGCAGACGGAAGATCTCGGCCGCGGCGGCTACCAGATCGTCATCACCGAAATTCCCTACCAGGTGCAGAAGTCGCGGCTGATCGAGAAGATCGCCGAACTGCTGATCGCCCGCAAGCTGCCGCTGCTCGAAGACATCCGCGACGAATCGGCGGAAGACGTGCGCATCGTGCTGGTGCCGAAGAGCCGCACGGTCGATCCGACGATCCTGATGGAATCGATGTTCAAGCTCTCCGAGCTCGAAAGCCGCATTCCGCTCAACATGAACGTGCTGTCGATGGGCCGCGTGCCGCGCGTCATGGGCCTCAAGGAAGTCCTCGTCGAGTGGCTCGCCCACCGGCGCGAAGTGCTCCAGCGCCGCTCGCGCCACCGGCTCGCCGCGATCGACCGCCGGCTGGAAATCCTCGGCGGCTACCTTGTCGCCTATCTCAACCTCGACGAGGTGATCCGCATCATCCGCGAGGAGGACGAGCCGAAGGTTTCGTTGATGGAGACCTTCTCGCTCACGGACGTGCAGGCCGAAGCGATCCTCAACATGCGCCTGCGCTCCTTGCGCAAGCTGGAAGAATTCGAGATCCGCACCGAATTCGACACGCTGTCGAAGGAGAAGGCGGAGATCGAGGCGCTGCTCGCCTCCGACGAAAAGCAGTGGCAGACCGTCGCCTGGGAAATCGGCGAAGTCCGCAAGAAATTCGCGAAAGCCACCGAGCTCGGCCGCCGCCGCACCCAGTTCGCCAGCGCGCCGGATGCCGATGTCGAGGCCATCCAGCAGGCGATGATCGAGAAGGAGCCGGTCACGGTCGTCATCTCGGAAAAGGGCTGGATTCGCGCGCTGAAGGGCCACATGTCCGATACGTCCGGCCTCCAGTTCAAGGAGGGCGACGCGCTGAAGGTGGCCTTCCCGGCGCAGACCACGGACAAGGTTCTGATCGTGACGACGGGCGGCAAGGTCTACACGCTCGGCGCCGACAAGCTGCCGGGCGGCCGCGGCCATGGCGAACCGCTGCGCATCATGGTCGACATGGAGAACGACCAGGACGTGCTGACCGCCTTCGTGCACGATTCGTCGCGCAAGCTCATCGTCGCCTCGCAGGCCGGCAACGGCTTCATCGTCGCGGAAACCGAGATGGTCGCCAACACCCGCAAGGGCAAGCAGGTGATGAATGTCGGCATGCCGGACGAGGCGAAGCTCGTCGTTCCAGTGCGCGGCGACCACGTTGCCGTCGTCGGCGAAAACCGCAAGCTGCTGGTCTTCCCGCTTTCGCAGCTGCCGGAAATGACACGCGGCAAGGGCGTGCGCCTGCAACGCTACAAGGATGGCGGCGTCTCGGACCTGCGCTGCTTCGCCATCGCCGACGGCCTCACCTGGGACGACAGCGCCGGCCGCAACTTCGTGCGCAGCAAGGACGAACTCGCCGAATGGATCGCCGACCGCGCCACCGCCGGCCGCACCGTGCCGAAGGGTTTCCCGAGGAGCGGCAAGTTCAGCGGCTGATCAGCCGGAATAGGGGATGCTGACGTCGCGGAGGAAGCGCATCGTCAGTGCTTCGCCAGTTCGCGAAGCGCCTCCTTGTACTTCTCCATGCCAATGCGGGCGGCTTCCAATTGCCTGGCCATATCGTCATCCGTCGGCGGCAGTGGGCTATCGCGCTTTTCATCCTTGCGTCATCGGTGCCAGAGCCTCCTTGCCTACCATAACGCGTAAATCAAGAGCGTAACACCTCACCCCGTAAACGGAAACTCCGCCGCTGGGTCGCCTTGCCGGGCGGCGCGGGATTTTGAGCGCATCTGCCAGAGGGAATGGGCAAGCAGCGCGAGGATGAGGATGGAGCCGCCGATCAGGGTTTGGGTGGTGGGGGTTTCGGAGAAGACGATCCAGACCCAGATGGGGGCGAGCACGGTCTCGACCAGGTAGAACATGCCGACTTCCGGTGCCGAGAGGTAGCGCGGGCCGGTGGCGAGGCACCAGAAGGCGAGGGGCAGCAGCACGAGGCCGTTGAAGAGGATGTAGACCGGTTCGGCGACCGTCAGGCCGCCGGGGGGAAGGAAGAACAGCGCGACGATGCCCGAGAGTACGGCGGCGACGAGTGGCACGAAGCCCATGTCGGCGCCGCTTCTGCGGCTGAGCGTCAGGGCGATGGCCAGCAGCAGGGCCGAACAGGCGGCCATCGCATCGCCGAAGACGTTTCCGCTCGAAAGCCCGTCATGCACGATCAGCAGGACGCCGGCGACCATGGCGCCCATGGTCAGGAGGGTCGCGTTGCTCGGCCGCTCGCCCAGGAAGATCCAGGAGAGGATTGCCGCGAACATCGAGGTGAAGGCGAGGATGAAGACGACATTGGCTGTCGTCGTGTTGAAGACCGCCAGCATGAAGGTCAGCCCGTTGATGCCGTAGACCAGGCCGATCAGCAGGCCGATGCGGCCGGGAATGAGCACCGTCTTGCGGCGGAAAACGAAATTCAGGACGGCCCACAGAACGAGCGCCATCACGAACACCGAGATATTGCGCAGGACGACCATCGACCAGACGTCACCGTCGGCGGAGCGGATCAGCGGGATATCGAAGGAGAGGGCAAGGCCGCCGATGGCGGTGATGAGAAGCCCCTTGCGGTGAAGGGCCGGGTCATTCTTCTGGGACAAGGCGGCAATCGATTCTACGGCTGGGGTTCGCTATTTTCCCCATCATAGCGCTCCCAGCCGCGCGGCATCAGGTGTTCCTGCGGCAAAAACTTTGTTTTGTAGTCCATTTTGCGCGAACCCTTGACCCAATAGCCGAGATAGACATGCGGCAGGCCGAGCGCCTGGGCGCGGCGGATGTGGTCGAGGATCATGAAGGTGCCGAGAGAGCGTTCGGCGCGTTCCGGATTGTAGAAGGAATAGACCATCGAGAGGCCGTCGCCCATACGGTCGGTCAGCGCCACGGCGAGCAGCTCGCCTTGCGGGCGCTCCTGAAGGCCGGAGCCCTCCTCGCGCAGGCGGTATTCGATGATCTTGGTGTGCACATGGGTGTCCTCCACCATCATCGCATAATCGAGCACCGACATGTCCGACATGCCGCCCTTCTGGTGGCGGGCGTCGAGATAGGTGCGGAACAGCGAATATTGCTCGCTGGAGGGTTCGGCCGGATATTCGTGCGAGATGAGGTCGGCATTCGTCGCCTGCACGCGGCGCATGGAGCGGCGCGGTTCGAATTCGTTGACAAGGATGCGCACGGAAATGCAGGCGCGGCAGGTTTCGCAGGCCGGACGATAGGCGATGTTCTGCGAGCGGCGGAAGCCGCCCTGGGTCAGGAGGTCGTTCAGCTCCGGCGCGCGCTCACCCACCAGATGGGTAAACACCTTCCTCTCCATCTCCTGCGGCAGATAGGGGCAAGCCGCCGGCGCGGTGAGATAGAACTGCGGAGAGGATGTTGCCTGCGTATTCATCGGCCGTGAGGCGACTCCGTCGTGTGACACTTCTATGCCAATACCATGGCCTAGTTCGAAAAAAGGTCAACTGGCGCATGACCCTTCAAACCGCAATCGGTTTGCGATCATGCGCCGAACGGAGGGTCCTGGCCCGTCCGTTCCCTCAATAGCGGTCGCGGCGGACCACCACGGTGCCGAGCAACAGGTCGTGCAGCAGGCGCCCGCGATCGGTGAAGAGGCCGACGAGCACGATGAACGGCGTCAGTACCGCATTGCCGATCCAGAACAGCACGAGATGCACAATGGCCGTCAGGAAATCGACCGGCCGGCCGTCGGTGCGGGCCAAGGCGAGGCCCATGACGTTCATGCCGGCGCTCGCCTGGCTCGGGCCGCCCATCGTCAGGCCGAAATAGAGCATGGCGACGATGGCGAAGAGCGCCGGATAGAGAAAGAAACCGAGGCCGAGCGTCAGGATGCCGAGGAAGAACACGATGACGGCGGCCGGAACCCACAGCAGCGCGACGATCGCATAGTCGATCAGAAACGCAAAGACCCGGCGCGACAGCACGCCGCGATAGGCCTGCCAATCCGTCGTCGGAACCCGCGTTTCATTAAAGTCGGCGCTCATCTCATTGTCTCCCGAAAGGAACATGCCTGTTATATGGGGAGGCTTTTTGGGGAAAACAACGGTGATTGGGATTGGGGGTGTATGCCCCTCATCCGGCCTGCCGGCCACCTTCTCCCCGCAAGCGGGGCGAAGGTGATATGCCGCGCCGTCTTCCTAACTCTCTGCCGGAGAGTTGGGCACGCCCCCTCTCCCTGCTTGCGGGGAGAGGGCTAGGGTGAGGGGCAAATCAGATTTCAGCCCTTGCGGGCGAGATGCCGCGCCACATCCATCGCAAAATAGGTCAGGATGCCGTCACACCCGGCGCGCTTGAACGCCAGCAGGGTTTCCAGCATGACGCGTTCGCCGTCGATCCAGCCGTTCATCGCGGCGGCCTTGATCTGGCTGTATTCGCCGGAAACCTGGTAGGCGAAGACCGGGAGGCTGAAGGCTTCCTTCATGCGCCAACAGATGTCGAGATAGGGTAGGCCGGGCTTGACCATCAGCATGTCGGCGCCTTCCTCGACGTCGAGCGCCGCGTCGCGCATCGCTTCGGTGCCGTTGGCGGGGTCGATGTAATAGGTCTTCTTGTCGCCCTTCAGGAGCCCGCCGGTGCCGATCGCATCACGATAGGGGCCGTAGAAGGCGGAGGCGAACTTCGTCGCATAGGCCATGATGCCGACATTCTGGTGGCCCGCGGCATCGAGCGCCTGGCGGATCGCGCCGACCCGCCCGTCCATCATCTCGGACGGCGCAATGATGTCGGAGCCGGCATCGGCCTGGAGCACGGCGGCCTTCGCCACCAGTTCGACCGTCTCATCGTTGACGATGACGTCGCCGCGCAGCACGCCGTCATGGCCATGGCTGGTGAAGGGATCGAGCGCGACATCGGTAATGACGCCGATGTTCGGCACCGCCTTCTTGATGGCGCGGGTCGCCTCGTTGATCAGGTTGTCGGCGGCGAGACAGTGGGAGCCCGTCTCGTCGCGCAGGCTCATCTCGATGTTCGGGAAGGTGGCGAGCGCCGGAATGCCGAGATCGGCGGCTTCCTTGGCGGCTTCCACGAGCCTGTCGATGCTCATGCGGTTGACGCCCGGCATGGCCGCGACCGGATCGACGACGTTCGTGCCCGGCACCACGAAGACCGGCCAGATGAGGTCATCGACCGTCAGGCGGTTTTCCTGCACGAGGCGGCGCGTCCAGTCGGCCTTCCGGTTGCGCCGCATGCGGCGGTGTCCGGTGATCTCGTCGACGATGTTCCTGCTGCCGGTCATGATGTTTCTTCCCTTGCATGGGTCCTTTGCCGCCTCCTTATCACGCAAAAACCATCGATCAAATCGCGAGCGGTGAGGGGGCCTGCGGCATATGGCCGTGCATGACGGATTTTGCGGGCTTTATACCAGCCTACCTTGCCCTTACTGTCCGCGCCATGGTTGCTGATTCTGCCAAGGGCCCGAGATCTAGCCTGACCGAAACGCTGTTCGTGCTGTTCCTGCGGCTCGTGGCGCTCGGCTCGCTGTGGTTCGCGTTGCAATATTGGGCGATGCTGACCGGCGTCTCCTTCAACGGGCAGGGGCGCTTCGATCTCCTGCCGCCGGCGTGGAAGGCGGCCTATACGGCGCTTGCCGTCCTGTTCCCGGTCGCGGCCGTCGGGCTTTGGCTTCTGGTGTCCTGGGGGCCGGTGATCTGGCTCATCGCGGCGGCCACCGAAATCGCCATGCACGAGGCCTATCCGTCCATTTTCGGCATCGACCGGCTGCTGGTTTTCATGCATGCCGCAATCGCCATCGTCTTCGTGCTTTTCCGCCTCGCGCTCTTCATCCAGCGCCGCCGCCAGGCCCGCACGGTAAGAACTGATTCACCCTGAGACAGGGTCGCCTTCCGGTAAGGCGCTGTTAAGCCTGCGGTTTAAGTAGAATTTTAGATGCATTCGTTAGGTTCTCACTCAAGGCGGGAAAACAAACCACACCGCCAAACAAAACAGTGAGGCAGTAACCATGAACACCAAGATGAAGCCGCAGCAGGCCCCCGTCGTCGACCCGCAGGAAGACGCGATCCGCAACCTCTATCTGGAATCCCTCCACCTCGTTGAGCGTCTGCACCGTCGCCTGCTCGACGTGATTAAGGACGAGTTCGACCGTGGCGGTCGCTCCGACGTCAACGCCGTCCAGGCGCTGCTCCTCTTCAACATCGGCAATTCGGAACTGACGGCAGGCGAGCTGCGCTCCCGCGGCTACTACCTCGGCTCGAACGTCTCCTACAATGTGAAGAAGCTGGTCGACCTCGGCTTCATCAACCACCAGCGCTCGCGCATCGACCGTCGCTCGGTCCGCATCAGCCTGACGGAAAGCGGCCAGGAAATCGCCGAAACCGTCGCCAAGCTCTACGAGCGCCACATCGGCTCGATCCAGAAGGTCGGCGGCATCGGCGAAGGCGAATTCAACCAGATGAACAAGCTGCTCCAGCGCCTCGATCGCTTCTGGAACGACTCGATCCTCTACCGCCTGTAATCGTCGCGCGACAGTTTCGACCTCCTCCCTAAAAGCCGGCCGCGTTCCCTGCGCGTCCGGCTTTTCGCGTTTTGCGGCTGGCACTTGCGGGCCGCGGCGCCCGCCGAGACACGAATTGGCCATATTGCTGTGACACCCGGACAGTGGGGTTTGAGGTATGCGCGGGCGGCAGGGCCGGTTTGCGTTTGTTAACCCTGTTCGTGATAGCTGCATCGGGTATGGACCTTTTGGGTCGCCGTGCCACGTGCACCTCGCCGCCTTTCGCGGCGCTCAGGAGATGGTAGGATAAATGTCTCGCAAAACCGGATTTGATGTGTTCTCGCGCCGCGCATTCCTGCGCTCTGCCGCAACCTTCGGCGCCGCCGCAGTGGCCGGCCAGGCGCTCGCCCAGACGGCGCTCGACGACATCCTCAATGCTCCGCGCCGCGGCAACTGGGACGACCAGTTCGACGCCGAGGCATCGCGCACTGCCACCGCCGTCGTCTCCAACAACCCGATCTTCGGCTCCGGAAGCTCTGGCTACCTGCAGCAGGCGATCATGGATTACCAGAACATCGTGTCGAGCGGCGGCTGGCCGACCATCAACACGCAGCAGAAGCTTGAAATGGGCGTCGCCGACCCGGCTGTGGCGCAGCTGCGCCAGCGCCTGATCATCTCCGGCGACCTGCCGCGCTCCGCCGGCACGAACGGCGCCTTCGATTCCTACGTGGACGGCGCCGTCAAGCGCTTCCAGGCCCGCCATGGCCTGCCGTCCGACGGTGCCGTCGGCGAATATACGCTGAAGGCGCTCAACGTTCCGGCCGATACCCGCCTCGGCCAGCTCCAGACGAACCTCGTTCGCCTCCAGGCCATGTCCGGCGACCTCGGCCGCCGTTACGTCATGGTCAACATCCCGGCCGCCTATATCGAGGCCGTCGAGAGTGGCCGCGTCGCCTCGCGCCACACCGCCATCGTCGGCAAGATCGACCGCCAGTCGCCGGTGCTGAATTCCAAGATCTACGAAGTGATCCTCAACCCTTACTGGACCGCGCCGCGCTCGATCATCCAGAAGGACATCATGCCGCTGATGCGCAAGGATCCGACCTACCTGTCGCGCAACTCGATCCGCCTGTTCGACGGCAATGGCGGCGAAGTCTCGCCGGAGACGGTCGACTGGAACGCCGAAAAGGCGCCGAACCTGATGTTCCGCCAGGACCCGGGCAAGATCAACGCCATGTCTTCCACGAAGATCAACTTTCACAACGAACACCAGGTCTACATGCACGACACGCCCCAGCAGGGCCTGTTCAACAAGCTGATGCGCTTCGAATCGTCGGGCTGCGTGCGCGTGCAAAACGTGCGCGACCTTTCGGTGTGGCTGCTCAAGGACACGCTCGGCTGGTCGCGCTCGCAGATGGAATCGACCATCAAGAGCGGCGTCAACACGCCGATCAAGCTGGCGGAAGAAGTGCCGGTGTTCTTCACCTACATCACCGCCTGGTCGGCCAAGGACCGCGTCGTGCAGTTCCGCGACGATATCTACCAGAAGGACGGCGCCACCGAACTCGCCCTCCAGACCAACTACAACCAGGAAGGCGGCCAGGCCGTCGACAGCGACCTGTTGCCGCAATAAGGCCATTCGTCGTACTTTTTCAAAGGCCCCGCTTCCGAAAGGAATGCGGGGCCTTGCTGTTTTCAGGCATTTGGCGGCTTGTCGTTTTTGTCTCATAACGCGCGCGGAAATGGCGCAAACCGTGGAGCGGATATTGCCCTTGCCATGCGAGGACGATAAACACCGTGCCACCCACCCTTAAGGAGCCTCGAGGATGAGCAATTCTTCCGCTACCGACGTTTTCTTCACGCGTTCCCTTGCCGATACCGATCCGGAAATTTTCGGCTCCATCCAGAAGGAACTCGGTCGCCAGCGCCACGAGATCGAACTGATCGCCTCGGAAAACATCGTTTCGCGCGCCGTGCTCGAAGCCCAGGGCTCGATCATGACGAACAAGTACGCTGAAGGCTATCCGGGCAAGCGCTATTACGGCGGCTGCCAGTTCGTCGACATCGCCGAGGAACTCGCCATCGAGCGTGCGAAAAAGCTGTTCGGTGTCGATTTCGCCAATGTCCAGCCGAATTCCGGTTCGCAGATGAACCAGGCCGTCTTCCTCGCGCTGCTCCAGCCGGGCGATACCTTCATGGGCCTCGACCTCAATTCGGGCGGCCACCTGACGCATGGTTCGCCGGTCAACATGTCCGGCAAGTGGTTCAACGTCGTCTCCTATGGCGTGCGTGAAGAAGACCACCTGCTCGACATGGACGACGTCGCTGAGAAGGCGCGCAAGAACAAGCCGAAGCTCATCATCGCCGGCGGCACCGCCTATTCCCGCATCTGGGACTGGAAGCGCTTCCGCGAGATCGCCGATGAAGTTGGCGCCTACCTGATGGTCGACATGGCGCACATTGCCGGCCTCGTTGCCGGTGGCCAGCACCCGTCGCCGTTCCCGCACTGCCATGTTGCCACGACCACCACGCACAAGTCGCTGCGCGGCCCGCGCGGCGGCATCGTGCTCACCAACGACGCGGAAATCGCCAAGAAGATCAACTCGGCCGTCTTCCCGGGCCTCCAGGGCGGCCCGCTGATGCACATCATCGCCGCCAAGGCCGTCGCCTTCGGCGAAGCGCTGCAGCCGGAATTCCAGGACTACGCGGCACAGGTCGTCAAGAACGCCAAGGCGCTTGCCGAAACGCTGAAGGCCGGTGGCCTCGACATCGTGTCCGGCGGCACCGACAACCACCTGATGCTGGTCGACCTGCGCAAGAAGAACGCGACCGGCAAGCGCGCGGAAGCAGCCCTCGGCCGCGCCTACGTCACCTGCAACAAGAACGGCATCCCCTTCGATCCGGAAAAGCCCTTCGTCACCTCGGGCGTGCGTCTCGGCACGCCGGCGGGCACGACCCGCGGCTTCAAGGAAGCCGAGTTCCAGGAAATCGGCAACCTGATCGTCGAGGTTCTCGACGGCCTGAAGGTTGCCAATTCCGACGAGGGCAATGCCGCGGTGGAAGCGGCCGTTCGGGAAAAGGTCGTCAAGCTGACGGACCGCTTCCCGATGTACACCTATATGTAAGGCAGCAGTTCCAGGAAAAATGTCGCGCGGTTTTCCGTCCGGAACTGCGCAAAACAAGGAGACTTCATGCGCTGCCCCTATTGCGGTTCGGAAGATACGCAGGTGAAGGATTCCCGTCCGGCAGAGGACGGGGCCGCCATTCGCCGTCGGCGTATCTGCCCGGATTGCGGCGGTCGGTTCACGACCTTTGAACGGGTGCAGTTGCGCGAGCTCATGGTCGCCAAGAAGACCGGCCGCAAGGCCCCCTTCGACCGCGACAAGCTGCTTCGATCCTTCGAGATCGCGCTTCGCAAGCGGCCCGTCGACCGGGACCGCATCGAACGCGCGGTCTCGGGCATCGTCCGCCGGCTGGAAAGCTCCGGTGAGACGGAAATTTCGTCCGAAGAGATCGGCCTCCAGGTGCTGGAGGCGCTGAAGGCGCTCGATGACGTGGCCTTCGTGCGTTACGCCTCGGTCTATCGCGACTTCTCCCATGTCGACGATTTCGAGAAGATCCTCGCCGAGGTCTCCGCCAAGATCGCCCGCGACCCGGGCGTCGACAGCTAGATGTCCGGCGGTGCCGACGATAAGCGGTTCATGGCAGCGGCGATCCGCCTCTGCCGCCGCAATCTCGGCCTGACCGCCACCAACCCTTCCGTCGCCTGCCTTATCGTCAAGGACGGGGTGATCCTCGGTTCCGCCGTCACCGCGCCGGGCGGGCGACCGCACGCGGAAACGCAGGCGCTGGCCGAAGCGGGCGAAGCCGCACACGGCGCGACCGCCTATGTCACGCTTGAACCCTGTTCGCATCACGGCAAGACGCCGCCCTGCGCCGATGCGCTGATCGCCGCCGGCGTCGCCCGCATCGTCGTCTCGGTGACCGATCCGGACGAGCGGGTGGCGGGCAGGGGGCTTTCGATGCTGCGCGATGCGGGCATCGCGGTCGAGACCGGCGTTCTGGAGGCGGAAGGCCGGGAAGCGCTTGCCGCCTATCTAACGCGACAGACGAAGAGGCGGCCTTATGTGACTCTGAAACTTGCCGTTTCCGCCGATGGCATGCTCGGCCGGCTCGGCACGGGGCAGGTGGCGATCACCGGGCCGGTATCGCGCGGGCAGGTGCATGTCCTGCGCGCCGAGACGGACGCGATCCTCGTCGGCATCGGCACCGCGCTCGCCGACGACCCGGAACTGACCTGCCGCCTGCCGGGGCTCGAAGCCCGCTCGCCGGTAAGAATTGTGCTCGACCCGCGGCTGGAACTGCCGGTGGCCTCGAAGCTTGCACGTACGGCGCGCGAAGTGCCGGTCATCGCGGTCACGACGAAGGAAAGCGCGCATGATCCCGCCCTTGCCGCCCGGCACGAGGCGCTGGAAGCCGAGGGTGTCGAGGTGCTGACCTGCGATCCGCGCCGGCTCGACGCGCTGCTGGCCGCACTCGCCACGCGCGGCATTTCCTCGCTTTTGGTCGAAGGTGGCGCGCGGGCGGTGCGGTCGTTCCTCGACGCAGGCCTCGTCGACCGCATCCTGCTGTTCAACGGCGCCGGCACCATTGGCAAAGACGGGGTCGCATCCCCATTTGTCTCCGGGCGGATGCCGGACGGGTTTTCGCTCCGCCGCACAGCGCATTACGGCGCGGATTGTTTGCAAGAATACGAAAGAGACGATTGATGTTTACCGGCATTGTCACGGATATCGGAACGGTCGAGACGGTCGAGCCCATGAACGCGGGCGTTCGCCTGCGTGTGCGCACCGCCTACGACCCCGCCACCATCCCCATGGGCGCCTCGATTGCCCATTCCGGCACCTGCCTCACCGTCACGGCGCTGCCGGAGGAGGGCTCCAACGCCCGCTGGTTCGAGGTCGAGGCCTGGGAAGAGGCGCTGCGGCTGACGACCATCGCCGGCTGGAAGGCCGGAACGAAGATCAACCTCGAACGGTCCCTCAAGATCGGCGACGAGCTCGGCGGCCACATCGTCTCCGGCCATGTCGACGGCAAGGCGGAAATCCTGTCGGTCGAGGCCGAGGGCGACGCCACGCGCTTCCGCATCCGCGCGCCGGAAGGCCTGGAGCGCTTCGTCGCACCCAAGGGCTCCGTCGCGCTCGACGGCACCTCGCTCACCGTGAACGCCGTCGATGGCGCGGTCTTCGACGTGCTCCTCATCCGCCACACGCTGGAAGTCACCACCTGGGGCGAGCGCAAGGCCGGCGATTTCGTCAATTTCGAAGTCGACACCATGGCGCGTTACGCGGCGCGGCTTGCGGAGTTTCCCGCTTCGAAGGCGTGACGGTGGCGTGACACTTTCGATGCCGTTACGCATCGGGACAGCAGGCGTTAAAAATCTGCCGTCCGAAGTAACGATATCGATACCTCTCGCTTCCTAGTGTGCTGGCATCGGACTTTTGGAGACCGTTGCCGCATGGCGCCTGACTACCACACCCTCCTGCTGGCGATCGGGCTTGCGGGCTTCTGCCTGTCGGCGACGCTGTTTGCCTCATGGATGTCGGCGCGTGTCGAGCGGTTCCTCCTGTCCTGGGCGATCGGCATCGGCTGCATCGTGCCGGCAGTGGGGGTCTACAGCCTCTATATCGACGGCGTGAACGTTGCCGTCGGTTGCCTCGCCTTCCTGCTGCAGTTCCTGGGCTTCTCCTTCATTTACGGCGCCGCCTACCGGTTCCGCTCCGGCAACAGGGCGCGCCGGCGCATCGTGGCTTTGTTCCTCGCCTGCTCGGCGATAGCCCTGCCGCTGCTGATCGCCGGCTACGACGGTCTCGGCTTCATCGCGCTCAACCTGCTGCTGGTCGGATGCCTTACCGCGACGGCCTGGGAATATTGGCGCGCGCGGCAGGAAGCACCGCTGCCGCTCACCGGCATCGTCATCCTCTACCTGCTGACGGCATTCTCCTTCCTGCTCTGCGCCGGCGTGCTCATCCACGACGGCAAGTGGGTGATGGGCCGCGCGCCGGAAAACTGGGCGGAAAACCTCAATCTCATCGCCGCGATCATGGGTATTACCGGCATCGGCGCCATGTCGCTCGCCCTCAACCAGTGGCGCGTCGCCGGCAGCCATCAGCGCGCCGCCATGACCGACCCGCTGACCGGCCTGCTCAACCGCCGCGCCCTCTTCGACCGCTACGGCGACATGCCGGTGCGGGAAAACGGCGCCGCGATCGCCTTCGACCTCGACAATTTCAAGTCGGTCAACGACCGCCACGGCCATGCGGCCGGCGATGCCGTGCTGACCGCTTTCGCCGATATCCTGCGCGACGCCTGCGGCGCATCCGCCTGCATCGCCCGCCTCGGCGGCGAGGAATTCATCGTCGTGCTCGACCGCACCCTGCCGGACCGGGCGCAGCGCATCGCCGAGCGCATCCGCGAGGATTTCGCCTCGAAACTCATCCCCATCGGCGGGCGATCCATCACCTGTACCGTCAGCGCCGGCATCGCCTTCGGCAACGAGGAGGGCGTCAGCTTCGATTCCCTGCTCAGCAATGCCGACAAGGCGCTCTACATGTCGAAGCGCAACGGCCGCAACCGCGTCTCGCTCGCCGCCTGAACGGCCTCACGCGCCGGGCTCGCCCTCCCAGTAATCGATGGTTTCGCCCGCGCGCGCCATCGTGCGGAACTCCGTCCTGCCGCCGGTGGCAAGGCGCGTCTTGGCCAGGAATTTTCCGGAATCCGGATATTCGCAGATCTCGGTTGCCGCCATGGACGAGATCGACAGGTATTTCAGCGGCACCGTGCCGGTATTGATGATCTGGTGCGCCGTTTCCGCCCCGCCGGCCGGTGCGCCAAGCACGTCGCCAGGGCCGACGAGATGCCGCTCGTCGCCATAACGATAGGTGCCGTGGCCTTCGAGGATGACGAAAAGCTCGTCCTCGACATGGTGGCTGTGAAAGGGACAGCCGGACTTGCCGGGTGGCACCTCGCCATAGCCGATGCCGAGGTCTTTCAGGCCGAGAACCGCGCCGAAGGATGCGTCGCGGGACTCATAGAGCGAACCCTGCGTCCAGTGCTCCAGCTCCAGCTTTGCGAGGGTGACGATCGGCGGTTTGCGGGCATTCATTGTTTTCTCCTCTGCCGGCCTTGACATATCGTTCACTTTTTGTTCATGTCTGTCAACCCCGTTCCAAGCGACAAGGCCCATGCCGGGAGCCGAAATCGCCGGGCGGGGCGGAAAACTCTTGCCAAGCACCGCCCGTCGTGGTTTGACCGCCGCCTCTGCCCGCACTTGCGCGGCCTGCCTCCAATTTTCAGGTGATCCATGGCCAACAGCGATAATCCCCATCTCCTCATCGTCGAAGCTCGCTTCTACGATGACATGGCCGATGCGATGCTCGACGGCGCCAAGAACGCGCTGACCACCGCCGGTGCCAGCTACGATGTCGTGACCGTCATGGGCGCGCTCGAAATCCCGGCCGCGATCGCCATGGCGCTCGACGGCATGGAAAACGGCGGCACGTGGTATGATGGTTTCGTGGCACTCGGCATGGTCATCCGCGGCGAGACCTATCATTTCGATATCGTCGCCAACGAATCCAGCCGTGCCCTGATGGACCTCGCCGTCAGCGAGAGCCTGCCGATCGGCAACGGCATCCTGACCGTCGAGAACGACGAACAGGGCTGGGCGCGGGCGCGCGGGTCGGAAGGCGACAAGGGCGGCTTTGCGGCGCGTGCGGCACTCACGATGATCGAATTGAAGAAGAAACTGGGCGGCGAACAGTGACGACGGACAAGGACCAGCAGCCGGTAAAGCCGGCCAACCAGCGTGGTGCTGCGCGGCTTGCCGCCGTGCAGGCGCTCTACCAGATGGATATCGGCGGCAGCGGCGTGCTCGAGATCGTCGCCGAATACGAGACCCATCGGCTCGGCCAGGAGATCGACGGCGACACCTATCTGAAGGCGGATGCCTCCTGGTTCCGGTCGATCGTCGCGGGCGTCGTGCGCGACCAGCGCCTGCTCGACCCGATGATCGGTGCCGCGCTGCAGGACGACTGGGCACTGTCGCGGCTCGATTCCACCGTGCGCGCCATCCTGCGCGCCGGCACATTCGAGCTGAAGGAACGCAAGGACGTGCCGATCGCCGTGATCGTTACGGAATATGTCGAGATCGCCAAGGCCTTCTTCGACGACGAGGAGCCGAAGCTGGTGAACGCGGTGCTCGACCGCATCGCCAAGCAGCTGCGTCCGGATACGCGCAAATAGGTTGGTAGAGTGGCATGAGCACGGGTACGGTCGAAGGTCTTGAACGGGAACTTTCGGCCGCGCGCCGCAATGTCTTCCTCCTGATGTTCGCGCAGGCGCTGCTGGCGTCTGCCGGGCCGATCGCCTTTTCCATCGGCGGGCTCGCCGGCTATAACCTGCTCGGCGCCGACAAGTCGCTCGCCACAGCGCCGCTCACCGCCTTCAATGTCGGCGTGGCGCTCGGCGCCGTGCTCGTCGCCTTCGCCGCGCGTCTGCTCGGCCGCACGTACGGTTTCATCGTCGGTGCCCTGCTCGGCGCGGCCGGCGGCCTGATCGCGGCCATCGCGCTCTTCCGCGGCGATTTCTGGCTCTTTGCCTTCGGCTTCGTCTTCATCGGCATTTCCGGCGGTTTTGCGCAGAAAATCCGCTTCGCGGCCGCCGATGCCTCGCCGTCCTTCTACAAGCCGCGCGCCATTTCCTGGATTCTCGCCGGCGGCGTCATCTCCGCCGTGCTCGGCCCCCAGGTGGTCATCCTCACCAAGGACATGTTCGAGCCGGTGCTGTTTGCCGGCGCCTTCGTGGCGCTGGCGCCGCTCTGCCTTGCGGCCATCGTGCTCTTCCTGTTCCTGCGCCTGCCCGATCACAAGGCGGCAGCGGTCGCCACCGGCTTGCCCGTCCGGCCGCTCCGCGAAATCGTCCTGACCCAGCGCTTCATGACCGGTATGATCTGCGGCATCTCCTCCTATGCGCTGATGACCTTCATGATGACCGGCGCGCCGCTCGCCATGGTCATCGGCTGCGGCTTTTCGCCGGAGCTCGCGACGCTCGGCATTCAGTGGCATGTGCTTGCCATGTTCGCGCCGAGCTTCTTCACCGGCATGCTGATCCAGCGTTTCGGCACGGAGAAGGTCGTGGCGGCCGGCCTGATCATCCTCATGGCCTGCGCGCTCGTTGCGCATGCGGGCATCGAGTTGTGGAATTTCTGGGGCGCGCTGATCCTGCTCGGCATCGGCTGGAATTTCGGCTTCATCGGGGCCACCGCCATCGTCGCCTCCAGCTACCAGCCGCACGAAGCCGACAAGGTGCAGGGTTTTCACGACATCATCCTGTTCGGCACGGTGGCGCTCGCCTCCTTCTCCTCCGGCAAGGTGTTCAACGCCTATGGCTGGCAGACGATCAACCTGATGTTCTGGCCGATCACCGGCGTCAGCCTGGTGCTCGTGCTTCTCCTGCTGCTGCGCACCCGCCGCGCCCCCGTCTAATCGTTTCGCATCCGATCGGCGCCGAAAAATCCAGCGCACAGCACGGCTTGCCGCAGTGCGGCGGCTTGACGCAGCCGATTCGCAAACGCACTCTGGCCGCGCGCCGGCCCCCGCCTTGTGAGGAGGCAAAACGGGGACGGGCGCGAACCGGCCGCAGGGAGAGGACCCGGCGGTCTCCAAGGAGGACAGAGCGAAAATGACCATATTGTTGGGCGTGATCGCATGCGGGTTGCTTTCGGTGGTTTATGCCATCTGGGCGACGCGGTCGGTGCTTGCCGCCGATCAGGGGAATGCCCGCATGCAGGAAATTGCAGGTTATATCCGGGAAGGGGCGCAGGCGTACCTCACCCGGCAATACAAGACCATTGCCATCGTCGGGGTCGTCGTTTTCGTCGGCACCTGGCTACTGCTTTCCGCAACGGCTGCGATCGGTTTCCTGATCGGCGCCGTGCTGTCGGGTGTCGCCGGCTTCATCGGCATGCACGTTTCCGTGCGGGCCAATGTGCGCACGGCACAGGCCGCGTCCGTCAGCCTGTCCTCCGGCCTCGATATTGCCTTCAAGTCGGGCGCGATCACCGGCATGCTGGTGGCGGGCCTCGCCCTTCTCGGCGTCTCGATCTACTACGGCTATCTCACCGCCATCCTCGGCCAGGACCCGGCCTCGCGTGAGGTCATCGATGCGCTGGTGGCGCTCGGCTTCGGCGCCTCGCTGATCTCCATCTTCGCCCGTCTCGGCGGCGGCATCTTCACCAAGGGCGCGGACGTCGGCGGCGACCTCGTCGGCAAGGTGGAAGCCGGCATTCCGGAAGACGATCCGCGCAACCCGGCAACCATCGCCGACAATGTGGGCGACAATGTCGGCGATTGCGCCGGTATGGCCGCCGACCTGTTCGAGACCTATGCGGTGACCGTCGTCGCCACCATGGTTCTCGCGGCGATCTTCTTCGCCGGCGCCCCGGTTCTCGGCACCGCCATGATCTACCCGCTGGCCATCTGCGGCGCCTGCATCATCACGTCGATCGTCGGCACCTTCTTCGTCAAGCTCGGCTCGAACGGCTCGATCATGGGCGCCCTCTACCGGGGCCTCATCGTCACGGGCGCGCTGTCGGTCCTCGGCCTTGCGGCCGCGACGTCGGTCACCGTCGGCTGGGGTGTGGTCGGCACCGTCGCCGGCAAGGAGATCACCGGCACGAACCTCTTCATCTGCGGCCTGCTCGGCCTCGTGGTGACGGCGCTCATCGTGGTGATCACCGAATATTATACCGGCACCAACAAACGCCCGGTGAACTCGATCGCCCAGGCATCGGTCACCGGCCACGGCACGAACGTCATCCAGGGCCTCGCGGTCTCGCTGGAATCGACCGCACTGCCGGCCATCGTCATCGTCGGCGGCATCATTTCCACCTATCAGCTGGCCGGCCTGTTCGGCACCGGCATCGCCGTCACCGGTATGCTCGGCATTGCCGGCATGATCGTGGCGCTCGATGCCTTCGGCCCGGTCACCGACAATGCCGGCGGCATCGCCGAAATGTCGCACCTGCCGCCGGAAGTGCGCAAGTCGACCGACGCGCTCGACGCCGTCGGCAACACGACCAAGGCCGTCACCAAGGGCTACGCGATCGGTTCGGCGGGCCTCGGCGCGCTGGTGCTCTTCGCCGCCTATTCGAACGACCTCGCCTACTTCGCGGCAAACGGCGACAAATATCCGTATTTCGCGGATATGGGGCCGGTCTCCTTCGACCTCTCCAACCCCTATGTCGTCGCCGGCCTGATCTTCGGCGGCCTCATCCCGTATCTCTTCGGCGGCATCGCGATGACCGCCGTCGGCCGTGCGGCTGGCGCCATCGTGGAGGAAGTGCGCAGGCAGTTCCGCGAGAAGCCCGGCATCATGGCCGGCACCGAACGGCCGGACTATGGCCGCGCGGTGGACCTTCTCACCAAGGCAGCGATCCGCGAGATGATCGTGCCCTCGCTGCTGCCGGTGCTGGCGCCGCTCGTCGTCTATTTCGGCGTGCTGCTGATCTCCGGCTCCAAGGCGTCGGCCTTCGCCGCGCTCGGCGCGTCGCTGCTCGGCGTCATCGTCAACGGCCTCTTCGTGGCCATCTCCATGACCTCCGGTGGCGGCGCATGGGACAATGCCAAGAAGAGCTTCGAAGACGGCTTCGTCGACAAGGACGGCCAGCGCCACATGAAGGGTTCCGAGGCTCACAAGGCTTCCGTCACGGGCGACACCGTCGGCGATCCCTACAAGGATACCGCAGGCCCGGCCGTCAACCCGGCGATCAAGATCACCAATATCGTGGCGCTCCTGCTGCTCGCCGTCCTAGCCTGACCGGCAAGACGCACAAAAGAAAACCCCGGGGAGCGATCCCCGGGGTTTTTGATTCTTTCGATACTGGCGGTTCTTACTTCGGGCCGCCGGTGTTGAAGAAGTTCTGGATTGCCGCACCCGGCGCATTGCCGCCGCCGCCACGCAGCAGCTGACCGAGGAAGGTGAGCTCGACGCCGCCGGTCGGCGTGACGCGGGAGATCATGTCGAAGACGCGACCGTCCTTCAGCGTGTAATGGGCGAGGCGATCGACGACGCCTTCCTTGTCGAAATAGACGGCGAGAATGCTCTGCTCGACGACCTTCGGCTTCATGAAGGCGACGGGGCGCGTGCGCTTCTGGGAAATGTAGTAGAAGACTTCGTTGTCGAAGGTCGCGGTCGCCGACGGCGAGCCGAGCGAGAGCAGGACCTGTTCGCGCGACGAGCCGACCGGTGCCAGCGCCAAGGTTTCCTGGTCGACGACATACCCTTGATGCAGCACTTCGCCCGGACCCTGGCAGCCTGCAAGAACGGATGCGGAGAGGGTGACGGCAATGGCGGCGTTACGCAACAGCTTCATGTTCAGAGCATCTCTCTTCAACAACATCCCCGGGACTGTGATGGCCGCGCAGCCATTGCAATTCATGCCTGCTTCGGTAAACCAGCTTCGACCGTCATGCAACATGACTTGCGACGGCTCCATTGTTTGAATCGGGCAAAACTAGGCTTTATGATGATTTTCGGCCTGTTCGGCAAAAAAAACGGCAACCGGCGCATCGTCGAAAAACAGTACGCGACGCTGACAAAGGCGGCGCGTCACCCCTATCTCTATGAAGTGCTTGATGTTCCGGACACGGTGATGGGCCGTTTCGAGATGCTGTCGGCCATGCTGATCCTCTACTTCCGGCGTACACGCAAAAGCGCCACGTCGGGCCAGGAGATCGCGCAGGAGATCGTCGACGCCTTCTTCGAGGACGTCGATCACTCGATTCGCGAGCTCGGCGTCGGCGATGTCGGCGTGCCGAAGCGCATGAAGAAGTTCGCCGGCATGTTCTACGGCCGGCTGGAATCCTATGCCGCGGCGCTCGATTCCGGCGACCGCGAAGCGCTTGCGGCAGCACTCAGGCGCAACATCCATCCGCAGGCGGGCGAGGGCGCGCCGTCGATGGCAGGGCTTGCCGACTACCTCTTTTCGGCCGAAAAGATCATGACGGCCGTCGGCGAGGACGAGATCGAGATCGGTGCGCTCAGCGTGGCGGAACCCGGCGAACAAGGACAGACCGCCTGAAGGCGGCGCAAGGACGAGAGAATGAACACAGACGACACGCCGTTTTCCTACCCGGTCAAGGTGGGACACATTTCCGCCAACCCGGTCTCGGTGACGATCGAGGCCGACTCCGAGGAGCGCGCGGGGCTGGCAAGGCTCTGGTCGGTACTGGAGGTGAAAGCGCTCTCCGCCACCCTCCAGGTGCAGCGCTGGAAGCGCGACGGCGTGCGCCTCAAGGGCCGTGTTGCGGCGGATATCGTGCAGGCCTGCGTCGTGACGCTCGATCCGGTCGAGGCGCATATCGACGAGCCGGTCGATGTCATCTTCGTGCCGGAGGGCTCCAAGCTCGCGCGGCTTCCGCTGGCGACGGAGAGCGGCGAGATGCTGCTCGATCCCGACGGCCCGGACGCGCCGGAAATCTTCTCCGGCGACACGATCGACGCCGGCGTGACCGCTGCCGAACATGTCGCGCTGGCGATCGATCCCTATCCGCGTCGGGCCGACGTCGCCTTTTCCGGCCATATCGAAAGCACCGACAAGGACGATCGGAAGCCTTCGCCCTTCGCCGTTCTCAAGGACTGGAAAAAAGACTGAACGGCTCCATAAGCGCCCGATAATTCAGTTGTGCCCCCGGCGAAAAGCGGTATTTTGACCGAATTCCGCCGCGGCAGGCCTCTGCCCCTGGAAAACAAGAACTAAGGCAAGACACGCGTGGTCAGAATTTCCGTCGACGTCATGGGTGGCGATTTCGGCCCCAAGGTCGCTATCCCAGGCGCAGCCAAGGCTCTCGAGCGCCATCCCGACATCCGCTTCGTGCTTTTCGGCATTTCTGCCGAATGCGAGCCGATCCTGGCGCAATATCCGAAGCTGAAGGCCGCAAGCGTCTTCCATCATTGCGACGTCGCCGTCGCCATGGACGAGAAGCCGAGCCAGGCGCTGCGCCGCGGCCGCGGCAAATCCTCCATGTGGCGGGCGATCGATGCGGTCGCCAAGAACGAGGCCGATGTCGCCGTCTCCGCCGGCAATACCGGCGCGCTGATGGCCATGTCGAAATTCTGCCTGCGCATGATGGCCAATATCGAGCGCCCGGCGATCGCCGGCATCTGGCCGACGCTGAAGGGCGAGAGCATCGTGCTCGATATCGGCGCGACGATCGGCGCGGATGCGGGCCAGCTCTTCGATTTCGCGCTGATGGGCGGCGCCATGGCGCGCGCGCTGTTCGAGATCGACCGGCCGACGCTCGGCCTGCTCAATGTCGGCGTCGAGGAGATCAAGGGCCAGGAAGAGGTGAAAGCCGCGGGCCAGCTCATCCGCGAGGCCAATTTCGACACGATCGACTATTACGGATTCGTGGAAGGCGACGATATCGGTCGCGGCACGGTGGATGTGGTGGTGACGGAAGGTTTTGCGGGCAACATTGCGCTGAAGGCGGCGGAAGGCACGGCGCGGCAGATGGCCGAGTACCTGCGCGCGGCCATGTCGCGCACCTGGCTTGCCAAGCTCGGCTATATTCTCGCCAAGAGCGCCTTCGACCGGGTGCGCGAGAAGATGGACCCGCGCAAGGTCAATGGCGGCGTGTTCCTGGGCCTGAACGGCATCGTCATCAAGAGCCATGGCGGCACGGATGCCGAAGGGTTCGCGGCCGCGGTGGATGTCGGCTACGACATGGCCCGCAACGGCCTCAAGGACAAGATCGAAAAAGATTTGCAGAAGTATCATGCGGGCCGCCCCGTTGAAGGCGCCGCCCAGGGCATGATCGACGAGGTATAGAATGATCCGTTCAGTGGTCCGCGGCTTCGGAACAGCGCTTCCGAAGCGGGTACTCACCAATGCCGAACTTGAAAGCATGGTCGACACGTCCGATGACTGGATCGTGCAGCGCACCGGCATTCGCCAGCGCTACATCGCGGGCGAGGGCGAGACGACCGCCTCGCTCGGCGAGGGTGCCGCGCGCGCGGCCCTCGATAAGGCGGGCCTGACGGCCGCGGACATCGACGTCATCATTGTCGCGACCTCGACGCCGGACAACACCTTCCCGGCGACGGCCGTCAACATCCAGAACCGCCTCGGCATGCATCACGGCTTCGCCTTCGACGTGCAGGCCGTCTGTTCCGGTTTCGTCTATGCGGTGACGACCGCCGACGCTTATATCCGCGGCGGTCTGGCCAAACGCGTGTTGGTCATCGGCGCCGAGACCTTCTCGCGCATCCTCGACTGGACCGACCGCACGACCTGCGTGCTCTTCGGCGACGGCGCCGGCGCCATCGTGCTGGAAGCGCAGGAAGGGGCAGGCACCAACCAGGACCGCGGCGTGTTGACGACGCAGCTGCGCTCCGACGGCGCCCACCGCGAAAAGCTCTATGTCGACGGCGGCCCGTCCACGACAGGCACGGTCGGCCATCTGCGCATGGAGGGCCGCGAGGTCTTCAAGCATGCAGTCGGCATGATCACCGACGTTGTCGTTTCGTCCTTCGACGCGACCGGCTTTTCGGCCGACGACATCGACTGGCTGGTGCCGCACCAGGCCAACAAGCGCATCATCGACGGCTCAGCCAAGAAGCTCGGCATTCCGCTGGAAAAGGTCGTCGTCACCGTCGACCTGCACGGCAATACCTCCGCCGCCTCGATCCCGCTCGCGCTGGCGGCGGCTGCCAGCGACGGCCGAATCAAGGAGGGCGACCTCGTGCTTCTGGAGGCGATGGGCGGCGGCTTCACCTGGGGCGCGGTGCTGCTGCGCTGGTAGCGTAACGCCGGCCCGCCGGACCGCTTGACCCGAGGGGGCAAGGACAATACTCTTCCGCCACTTAACCATACGCTTTCAATAGGAAATCGGTGAGGAACGATGAGCGGCAAGACGGTGACACGTGCAGATTTGGCCGAATCGGTTTTCCGGAAGGTCGGCCTTTCAAGGACCGAATCCGCAGAGCTTGTCGAAACCGTGATCGACGAGATCTGCAACGCCATCGTGCGGGGCGAGAGCGTGAAACTCTCCTCCTTCGCGACCTTCCAGGTGCGTGACAAGAACGAGCGCATCGGCCGCAACCCGAAGACCGGCGAGGAAGTGCCGATTTCGCCGCGCCGGGTGATGACCTTCAAGGCCTCCAACGTGCTCAAGCAGCGGGTGCTGAAGTCGCATCTTTCGCGCAAAGCCAAGCAGAAACCGACGTCGCCGGCCTCCTGAAGCCTGCCGCGCCAGGAGCAAATCTGGAAGATCGCGACGCGCTTCAGGCGATTTTTCTGCCGATTGCCGGCCGTTAGGCAATTTGAAACTTGAATATCGCCTGGCAACCCGCTGAAATGAATACGATTCGGCAGCGTCCAGAATTGACGGCGCCGTGAGCTTTCATCGAGGGTAGAATGGACAAGAGTCCGGACGCGTTCCGCACCATCAGCGAAGTGGCCGACGATCTCGACCTGCCGCAGCATGTTCTGCGTTTCTGGGAGACGCGGTTCACGCAGATCAAGCCGATGAAGCGCGGCGGCGGGCGACGCTATTACCGTCCGGAAGACGTGGACCTGCTGAAGGGCATCCGCCATCTCCTCTACGACCACGGCTACACGATCAAGGGCGTGCAGAAGCTGCTCAAGGTCAACGGCAACCGCTTCGTCGCGGCCATCGCCAGCGGGGACCTTGCGACCGTCGAGGCGCTCGCCGCCGCCAGCCATGAAGAACCGCCGCCGCCGAAGGCCGCCAGCGACGAGGACCAGATCGTCGGCCGCGCCAAGGCCCCCGCCAGCCGCCGTTTCTTCTCCTTCGTCGGCGGCACCGACGACCCGCCGGAAATCTCGCTGGGCAAGACCAGCGTCGGCAAGGAAGACCGCGCGCTGCTGCAGGAAGCCCTCTACGACCTGCTGGAATGCAAGCGCCTGCTCGACCAGGTCCGCTGAGCCCGCCAGAAGATATTCGGCCGCACCTTGACGGAGCAGGCGAGCAGCGGCGGTTGGAACATTGCCGCAGTGGATTTGTTCTCCCTTCGACGAAAGGAGACCAATATGTCCATCGAAAAGACCACACCCACGGACAACGAAATCGAAACGCCGCGCGGCCCGCAGGGCACCGGCGGAATTCCCGATCGCAAGCAGGAAGACGGCGTTATCCCGCCGATCATCAAGCCCGGCGACCAGAAGAACCCGAACGATCCGCCATTGCCGCTCGTTAGCCCCATAGCAGGTGGCGGGACGTTTTAGCGTCTGCGGCGGGAGAGGGTGCAAGCATCGCATGTCGCCGCGCGCCGCCCTCCCTCAGTCGCGCTGCTGCGTCGGGTCCCATCCACGCACGAAGCCCCGGCTGATCGCCGAACGGCTCATTTCAAGCTGGCGCCGCAGGTGGGCGCAATCGGCAAGCAGCGTCGCGATCGTCGCCTTGGCATCTCCATCATGCCAGGCGAGGGCGGCACTTACGGCGTCGTCCTTGCCATCGTTCGGTTTTGCTTCGTACTCGGGAAGCGGTCGCACGTCGGTATTCTCCTGTGGTGGCACAGCAAGCAGGCTGATTTAACGATCAGGGAAAGGCTTCTCACTTTTGTTCCCATTATGTTCTCATTCGCTTTCGAGTCAAGCGGGGAGACGGGATTCAGTGGAGAGAAAAAGCCCCGCACGATGGCGGGGCAAAACAAGCGTCACGCTTGGCTTTCTGTGACGCGGGGGAGTGCTCGCAAATGACAAGCGAGCGACAACACTCTACGACTTTGGTCTAATCCCGGGAAAGGCCTGATTCAGCCGATTCGGTACGGTTGTGAAAAAAATTGCACTTTTCCGACCTCAGCCGACGCTGCGGCAAAACCGCCGATAACGATGAAAGCCAGGGACCGTTTCCCGGTTGTAAGGGCGCCGGCATGGCCGCACCTCTGAAACGCCAGGATAACCCCGGAGACACGAAGGAAAAGCCGTGGCGTTTTCCGTGTGAATTTCTGCGCGCAAAACTATCCTAAAGCTGCAATTCTCCACTTTTGTTCTGACGGTTTATTTTTGGGCTTGCATCCAAATGCCCGAGACTATAGGGGTTTCGGCGGTCCGGAATGTAGCGCAGCCCGGTAGCGCACTTGACTGGGGGTCAAGGGGTCGTGGGTTCGAATCCCGCCATTCCGACCATTTTCTTCTCCCTGATTTCCTGAGTTTGCAGGTTCTGCGCGCGGAACTTTGCGCCCCTGTCCGCGTTCTTCTGCCGCCGGCTCCTTCGCCGGTGCTATCCGGAGCTTGAGGAGACGGGAATGGAAGATGCAGGTATCGGCTGGATCGCGGCCATCATCATCGGCGGCATCGCGGGCTGGCTCGCGGAAATGTTCATGAAGAGCAACATGGGCGTGCTGATGAACATCGTGCTCGGCATCGTCGGCGCGGCTGTGGCCAATCTGCTGCTGGGGTTGATCGGCGTCTCGCTCGGCGGCTGGATCGGTTATCTGATCGCCGGTTTCATCGGCGCCTGCGTCCTCATCGCGATCGCAAGGGCGATCCGGCGGTAGGGTAGCGGCGAGGTTTTTAAAGGGCCGTCTCTCCGAGAGGAGGGGCGGCCTTTTCGTTTCAGGCGATGAGGCCGCGATAGACGGCTTCCGTCTCGCTGATCATGCGGGCCAGGCTGTAGTCGCCGCTGCGGGCGCGGGCAGCGGCGCTGTGGCGGGCGAGGCGGTCTGGATCGCTGAGGCGCAGCATGGCGCCGGCGAGCCGTTTCGGATCGTCGTCGTTTTCCACGAGCACGCCGTTCTCGCCGTCCTTCAGCACCATGGAAGCGCCGCCAACGTCGGTGAGGATCAGCGGCTTGCCAGCGGCGGCGGCTTCCAGCATGACATAGGACATCGCCTCGTAGCGGCTCGGCATGACGAGCACATCGATGGCCGCCATCGCTTGCGGCCCTGTAAAGCCGGTGGTGAGGCGGATGCGCGGGGCATGGTCGGAGGCCTCGACCTGCTTTGCGACCGCACGCTCCGCCTCGCCGGAGCCGATCATCACCAGATGGGCATTCGGCACGCGGCCGGCGAGAAGCTGGAAGGCGGCGACGAGGCGCTCCGGCGCCTTCTGGTGGCAGAGCCGGCCGACGAAGCCGAAGAGCAGGGCGTCATCGGGGATGCCGAGTGCCTGGCGGACCGACTCGCGGGCGTGATCCGGTGGGGTCTCCACGCCGTTGACGACGATCGACAGTTTGTCCCGCGGCATGCCGAGCGCGCGGGCATGGGCATATTCGTCGGCCGAAACGCAGATCAACTTGTCGGTGAAGCCGCGTGCGAGCAGCTTTTCGATCGAGCCATAGACCTTGCGGCCGAGATTGCCGAGACCGGGGTCCATGGTGCGGAAGGCGTGCGGCGTGTAGACCCGCGGGATGTGGCGGCCGGGCAGGCGCAGGCGCGACAGCGCGCCGGCCTTGGAACTGTGGCCGTGCACGATGTCGAACGGCCCGGCGCGGCGCATGACGGCGCGGATCGCCCGCCAGGCATTGAGGTCCGAGGGGCCGGGCGAGCGGGTCATCGCGACGATATGCGTGCCGGCAAGCGCCAGCGACTGCAATTCCTCGACGAAGCGCTCTTCGGCTCTCAGCGGCGAATAGATGGCGTGCACGATATGGCCGCGCGCCTGCATGCCCCGGCAGAGGTCGATGAAATGGCGGCCGGAGCCGCCGCCGCTCGGCTCCAGCACCTGGAGCAGGCGCATCTGCCGCGGGTTCCTGTCCTGTTTGGTGCTCATGGCCGGTCCGATGCGATCTTGCTTGTGTGGCGTGCTTCAAGCGCGAGGCAGCCCCACACGATGCCCAGCAGCAGGTAGAAATGGCGCCAGTGGTCCGTGTCGATGACGAAGCCGATCGCGGTGTGGCCGCCGATGGTGATGTAGGCGATCATCAGGTAGGGCTGCCAGGGCCGGTTGCGCAGCAGCGCCTTGAAGCCGGCCCATAGCGTCCAGACGATTAGAGCGAGGTAGCAGACGAAGCCGAGCCAGCCATAGGTGGTGAGCGATTTCAGCCAGATATTGTGCTCGTCTTCCGGAAACATCGTGCTGAACACCATGGGGCCGATGCCGAGCGGCTTTTCCATCGCCATCAGGAAGCCGATGCGATGGCGGTCGAAACGGCCGAGATGGCCGCCGTCATATTCCTGCACGAGCTGGGTGCGGCTGGAAAAGAGATCGGCGACCTTGTCGAATTGCAGGGCGACGACCAGCGCGAGGATCATCAGGCCGGCGGCGGAGATGCTGAGGATGAGGATCTTCAGCCGGAAGGCGCCGGTGCGCTCCTTCAAAAGCATGACGAAGACGAGCGCCACGACGGAGAAGAGATAGAGCGCCCAGGCCGCGCGCGAGAAGGACAAGAAGAGGCCGAGTGCCAGGACCAGCACGCCCGCGACCTTCAGGGGGGCGGCGAGGATGCGGCCGGTGAGCAGCCCGTGCATCAGGTAGAGCGAGGGCGCGACGAGGAAGGGGCCGAAGACGTTCGGGTCCTGGAAGGCGCCCTTGGCGCGGTCGTAGAGCGTGAAAGCCTCGGAGCCAGGAAAGGCATGGAAATAGCCGAGGATGCCGAGGAGAGACGTGATGAGGGCGCCCGCCACCCAGGCACGAAAGATGAGGTCGAGCCGCGCCGGCTTTGCCTCGATGATGGCGGCGAAGAAGACGCTGGACAGCGCCAGGAACAGCGAGACGGCGATATACATCGGCCCGCCGGCAAGGTCGTCCATCACGGTCAGCGACAGCATGCCGCCGACGTTGAACAGCAAGAGCAGGATCAGGAGCGGCGCGATGTTGCGCGAGATGCGCAGGCCGACGATCGCCCACAGGCCGATGAGGCCGGCCATGAAGACCTCGTAGGGCGCCGGCTCGCTGATGACGAAACCCGACAGGAACACGCCGACCGTCACCAGCGTGGAGCCGATGATGCCAACGGCCGCGAGATGCGGCCGGAAGGGCTGGGCGTAGGGTAAGGCCGCGTCGCTCAATACGCGTTTTCCGTGTTGAGCAGGCGGAAGGGCGTCAGCAACAGGATCTTCAGGTCAAGCCAGAGCGACCAGTTCTCGATGTAATAGAGATCGAATTCCGTGCGGAAGCGGATCTTGTCGTCATGGTCGATCTCGCCGCGCCAGCCGTTGATCTGCGCCCAGCCGGTGACGCCGGGTTTTACCCGGTGGCGAGCGAAGTAACCCTCGACGACATCGACATATTTGCGGTCGTGCGACTGGGCCTGGATGGCGTGCGGGCGCGGACCGACGAGGGAGAGGTCGCCTCTCAGGGCATTGAAGAACTGCGGCAATTCGTCAATCGAGGACTTGCGCAGGAACCGGCCGACGGGGGTGACGCGCGGGTCGCCCTTCGTCACGGCGGCCTTGGCCGAGGGGTCGGCAAGGTGCGTGTACATCGAGCGGAACTTGTAGACCTCGATGATCTCGTTGTTGAAGCCGTGGCGCTTCTGCTTGAAGATGATCGGGCCTTTCGAGGTAAGTTTCACGGCGATGGCCGCGCCGAGCATCACAGGCCAGAGCAGGGAAAGCGCAAGCAGGCTGAAGAAGATGTCGAAGATGCGCTTGGCGACATTGTCCCAGTCGGCGATCGGCTTGTCGAAAATGTCGAGCATCGGCAGGCTGCCGACCTGCGAATAGCTGCGCGGGCGGAAGCGCAGGCCCTTGGCGTGGGCCGCAAGGCGGATATCGACGGGCAGCACCCAGAGCTTCTTGAGCAGCGCCAGGATGCGCGCCTCGGCCGACAGCGGCAGCGAGATGATCAGCATGTCGATGCGCGCCAGCCGCGCGAACTCCACCAGTTCCGCGACATTGCCGAGCTTGGGATAGCCGGCGATAATCGAGGGCGAGCGGCGCTCGTCGCGGTCGTCGAAGATGCCGCAGATGCGGATGTCGTTTTCCGGCTGGTGTTCCAGCGTGCGGATAAGCTCCTTGGCGGGCTCCCCGCCGCCGACGATGACGGCGCGGCGCTCCATGGTGCCGTTGCGGGCCCAGCGGCGGATCGAATAGGCGATGATCTGCCGCTCAAGCACGAGGTAGACGCCGCCGGCGGCAAACCACGAGGCAAACCAGACACGCGAATAGTGATCACCGGATTTGAAGAAGAAGACGATGAGCGCCATCGTGGCGAAGGCGATGGCCCAGGCGGCGAGGATGCGCGGCGTCATGCGCCAGGGCGAGCGCAGCGCCGGCACCTGATAGGCATCCGCGAGTTGTAGCAGCAGCACGCCGATGGCCGCGCCGCCGACGAGCACCGACAGGTAGAACACCGTCATGCCCATGCTGACATAGAGCACGTGGATGCCGTAACCGAGCGTCAGCAGCGCCAGGAATTCGACGAGGCGCAGCAGGCCGATGATCATGCTGGGCGAATAGGTGTCGGCGCGGAACTGGAGCGCGATCTTCTGGGCGAGCGGATTGAGCTCGACGGTCTTGCCGCCGTCATACTCTTCCGCCGGCGTTCCCGGCGTGATGGTCCTGATCTCGGAGGCTTTCCGCCTCAGGGCTTCCGCATCGAAGGAAACGGGCTTGTCGACATGGTTCATGGCACGCACCTGTGGAGGCTTTGTACCGGAAATAGCACGAAGCCCCTAAGAAACGTTTACGTGGCGTGAGGCGCCGGCCTCAGGAAGCGTGCCGATTTCCGCCATTCTGCCGCGCCAGGATCTCGCGGTAGAGGCTGAGGAGCGAAGAGGACATGACGGAGGCGGAGAAGGTTTCCTTGAAGGCCTTTGGCTCCGGCATCACCTTGCGCCGCCAGTCCGGGTCGCCCACCGCCTCGGCCATCACGGCCGCCAGCGCATCGGGATTGCCGGGCTCGACGAGCGCGATGCTGTCGGGGCCGAGCACTTCCGGAATGCCGCCAACGCGGCTGGCGATCACCGGTTTTCGCGCGGCGAGCGCCTCCAGCACGATATAGGGCATGGCCTCGGCGCGTGACGGCACGACGACGTTGCGGGTAAGCGCGAAGGCGTCGTGCGCTTTCATGGCGGGCAGCATGCCGATGCGCCGGCCAAGGCCTGCGCGCAGCATCATGTCCTCGTATTTCGCCTTGTCCGGCCCGTCGCCGATCATCAGCGCGGACAGCGGCCGGCCGACGCGGCGTTCGGTGCGCGCGAAAGCGTCGACGAAGAGATCCGGCCCCTTCAGGTCGCGCAGCATGCCGATATAGAGGAAATCGACGGCGTCCTCGCGGGAATAGACGGGTTCGAAGTCGCGGTCGTGGATGCCGTTATAGATGCGCTCCGTGCGCACGCGCGGTTTTCCCACGCGCGCGGCATAGGCGTCCCGCTCGTAATCACAGACGAAGACGAGCGCGTCGCCGAGGGGTTCGAGCAGCCGCTCGGCCGCCAGCACCGCGAAACCTGTCGCGGTGCGGCGGTCGTAGTGCAGGCTGCCGCCATGCGGCGAGTAGAGGCGGGCTACGCGATACCTGTTGACCCGCAGGGCTGAGCCGATGAGACGGGCAATGGCGCCACCCTTGGCGCCGTGCCCGTGCAGGACATCCGGCTGCAAACTTTTTATTTCATGATAGCTGTTCCAGAACGCGCGGATGTCGCCCGGGCTGACCGACCGGCTGATCGGCAGGCGAACGAGGCCGAGTGCCAAGTAAGGCCGGATCTCGTCGAAAAGCCCGTCCTCGAAGGTGCTTCCCGTAAGGCTGTCGCAGACGATCCCGACTTCATGGCCTGCCTTCGTGTGGAATTCCGCGAGATCGCGCACATGCCGGAAGATGCCGCCGATGGGGGAGCGGAAACAATGTATGATTCGCAGAGGCCCATCGTCCGCCATGACGATCAGAACAGCCGTTCACGGACATAGATCGTATCACCGGCCAGAACCGGATCGGAGATGGAGACGCGGCCCGTGAGAATCTTGCCGTTGATCTTGCGTGTGACGTCGACATTGCCCTGGTTGGCGCGCGGCGAGAAGCCGCCGGCGACCGCGATGGCGTTCTGGATCGTCATGCCGGCGACATAGCTGTACTGCCCGGCCTGGCCCACTTCGCCCATGATGTAGATCGAACGGTAGCGGTCGACCTCGATGGAGACGTCGGGATCGCGCAGATAGCCCTGGCGGAGTTTTGCCGCGATAGCGCCTTCGAGCTCCTGGATCGTCTTGCCGCGCGCGGGCACCGCGCCAATGAGCGGGAAGGCGACGTAGCCGGCCTGGTCGATCGAATAGGTGTTGGTAAGGCCGGTCTGCTCGAAGACGGTGACGCGCAGGCGGTCGCCGCTGTCGAGCCGGTAGGGCTGGATGGTCGCCTCGTGGAACGCCTTGGGGGCGGGGCGGTAACTGCTGCAGCCCGCGATGGCCGGCACGATGAGTGCCAGCGCGAGCAGCATGCCCTTGTTGATGGTGGCGAATGTCATTCGCTTGAACCCAATCCCGCAAATCAGAAAATCTGATCCCCGTTATCGATCCGTTAGGGTTAATGGCTGGTAAAGGCGCCGGCAGGTCGGGTCCGTTTTTTTCGTGAAAGAAGCGCGCGGAGGTGAGGGGACAACCGCCGGTAATTAACCCTTGCGTTACCATGTTTGTTTACCGTGCCCGGAAATCGTCGTGTCATCGTCGTGTGGTGGAGTAGGGATATGTCGGGCGTTCACGGAAGCCAGCAGGATGTCGATATCGACCTTGGCGGTCTTTTCGGCGCGATCTGGCGCAACCGCATGCGGGTGCTTCTGGCAACCGTCGCCTGCGCGGGCATCGCCTTTGCCGGCGCAAACCTCATCACGCCCAAATACAAGAGCGAGGCGCGCCTTCTCATCGAAACGCGCGAGCCGGCCTTCACGACGGGCACGGACCGCTCGCAGGGCCGCGAACAGCCGGCCTTCGACGAGCTCGGCATCGCCAGCCAGGTGCAGCTCCTGAAATCCGCCGACCTCATCAAGCAGGTCACGCGCAATATGAAGCTGCAGGAGCTGGAGGAGTTCGATCCGACGGCGCAGCCCTCCGCCATTTCCGACCTGCTGGTTCTTTTCGGGCTCAAGAAGAACCCGCTCGATCTCGCACCCGAAGACCGCGTTCTGAAGGAGTTCGCCGAAAAGCTCGTCGTCTACCAGGTCGAGAAGTCGCGCGTCATCGCCATCGAGTTCAGCTCGAAAGACCCGGGCCTTGCCGCGCGGATCCCCAACGAGATGGCCAAGGTCTACCTCTCGCTGCAAAGCGGCGCCAAGCTCGACACCAATTCCGAGGCGACGCGCTGGCTGGAGCCGGAAATCGCCAACCTGCGCGAAAAGGTGCGCGAGGCCGAGCAGAAGGTCGCCGAATACCGCTCGAACTCCGACCTCCTGCCGACGGGCGAAAACTCCACCTTCGCCGTGCGCCAGCTGAACGATATTTCGACCGAACTTGCCCGGGTGCGTGGCGAACGCGCCAATGCGGAAGCGCGCGCCGAAAGCGTGCGCAACGTGCTGACGGCCGGCGGCGCGCCCGATACGCTGAGCGACGTCGTCGGCTCGCAGATGATCCAGCGGCTGAAGGAGAGCGAGGCGCAGATCCAGGGGCAGATCTCCGATCTCTCCACCTCGCTGCTGGAAGGCCATCCGCGGCTGAAGGGCCTGCGCTCGCAGCTCGTCGGCATCCGCGGGCAGATCAAGGCTGAGACGCAGAAAATCCTGTCGAGCCTCGAAAACGAGGCGAAGACCGCGCGGCTGCGCGAAACGCAGCTCGTACAGCAGCTCAACTCCGTGAAGGCGGACACGGCGCGCGCCGGCGAGGACGAAGTCGGGCTCAAGGCGCTGGAGCGCGAGGCGACGGCGCAGCGCCAGCTCCTCGAAACCTATCTTGCCCGCTACCGCGAGGCGACGTCGCGCACCGGCAGCGGCTCGACGCCGGCCGATGCCCGTATCATCTCGGCGGCCGTCGAGCCGACCGAAGTCTCCTTCCCGAAAGTCCTGCCGATCACCATTGTCGGCGCCGCCGCCGGCTTTGCACTGAGCGCCATCGTCATCCTGCTTGCCGAACTGTTCAGCGGCCGCGCCCTGAAGCCGGTCGGCGTCGTCGCCTATCGACGCGAGGAGGAGGTCGAGGAGATCGAGCCCGAAATCGTGGTGGAAGAGCCGGTCATCCAGCGCGAGACAGTAGTCCATACGGAAACGGTGGTGCGCAGTGAGCCCGTGGTTCGCGCCGAGCCGGTCGCCCGTCCGGACTACGGCCCCATCAAGGACGTGCGCGCGCCGGCAAAATCCCTGCTGTCGAGCATTGCGCCCGACGAGGACGAGGTCGAGCCGGAAACCGTCCAGGCCTCGCTGCTCGATACGCCCGGCCTTGCCGACGATGGCGACTTCTCCGTCGCCTCCGTCGCCTGGCACATGATCGAGAACAATGTTTCCGTCGCCATTTCCGTCTCGCCTTCGGGCGACCGCGGATCGACCGCCACCGTCATGCTCGCCCGCCGCATCGCGGAAGAACATCGCAAGACGCTGCTGATCGACCTGACCGGCTCGGCCTGCCCGACGCGCCTGATGGCGCAGTCGACCCATGTGCCCGGCATCACCGACCTTCTCGTCGGCGACGCGGCCTTCGGCGACATCATCCATGGCGACCGGCTGTCCAGCGCGCATATCATCCCGCGCGGCAACGCCAACATCAAACGCGCCATGCGCGGCATCGACCGGCTGGCGATGGTGATCGATTCGCTCGCCGACGCCTATGACACGGTGATCGTGGAATGCGGCCCGGCGGAAGTGGAAGGCGTGCGCCGCCTCACGCGCGGACAGGAGACGGACATCATCCTCTCCATTCCGGGTGCCGAGGAAGACGAGATCGTCGAACTGATCGGCGCCTTCGGCGAAGCAGGCTATAGCGAGATCGTGCTGATGACGGGCGAGGGCGCGGAGCCGCCGCGTTACCCGGGGCGCCGCGCCGCGTAAAAAGCTCTATTCCGCGTCGTCGCCGGCGCGGACGAACTCCGTCTTGCCCGAGCGCATGCGCTGCAGGAAGGAATAGACCTGCGGGTTCTGCTTGATGAGCCGCTTGGCGCCCGCTTTTGCCCGGTGCACCGCCGCAACCATGCTGCCGGCCACCGTCGTCGGCCAGAGCAGGTCGTGCTGCGGCGTTTCGATCGTGCACCAGGAGCGCTTGTAGGGCTGGTCGCCGATGCCGAAATCGAAGAGGCGCACGCCTTCGCCGCACAGTTTGCGGATCGCCAGGTAGAACAGGAATTCGCCGGGGCTGGCATCCGCCGCGATCGTGTCGTCGATCGAGCCGAACTGGCAGATCACATGGTCGCCCTTGCGCGAAAGACCGGCAATGGCGACGATGCGCCCGTCGTTTTCACCCTTCAGGCGCACGGCATGGATCTGGAGCGGATAGTTGCCGTCCTTGGCCGGCACCGCGATCGCGCGGCGGAAGAAATTGCGCGTTTCCTCGTCGCGAAAGACATCCGGCAGGCCCATCGTGTCGAAACGCGCGGCCTTCTGGCGAAAGAAGGTTTCGAGCAGGTGGCGGCTTTCCTCGTTGGTGGAGGCGACCACATGTTCATAGCCGCCGAGTGTCGCCAGCCGGCGCTCGGAGAGGCGGAATTTCTTGCGGCGGCGTTTTGCATTGACCTGCGCCAGCGTGCGGTCGAAATCGTCGAAAAGCTCGAGCTGGAAGGCAGCGTTCTGGTTCAGCACCGAGGGCAGGTCGGCAAAGGAATTCGTTTCCCCGCGCCAGTTGAGCGGCACCTTTTCCAGCATGAACAGGTCGAAATAGCGAGCAAACTGGCTGCGGGCCTGTTCAAAAGCCTGCCGCAGGCGCGGCGGCGCGGCGAGGAAGTGGAATTCCTCGGTATACAGCCCGGTATTGATGTTGCTGAAGGAGGTCGCGAGAAAGCGGGCGGTGCGCACCGGCCCGTGGCGCACGATTTCGAGCGGCAGGATGAGATGGGTGCGCCCGCCGGAAAAACCTTCGACGATCAGGAGCTTGCAGGCATGGGTCTCCGCCCAGGCGCGGCACCAGTCATAGCTCTGGTGAAGCGAAAGCTTGTTTTCCGCTTCGAGCGCCCGCCAGCGGGTTTCCAGCGATTCCATGCGATCGTGCAGGCGGATCGACAGCGGCACCGTCGAGGGCGTGCGCTCGCCGCCGGCGACGAGGCCCAAATAGCGGCTCGCGAGCTCGCGCTCGGACGGCATGATCTGGAAATTGAGTTGCATCGCTCCCATGGCGTCGCCCTTATGCACCCGATGCGGCCGGATCGCCGCACAAACACCATAGGCACCAGACTTGCGGAAATGGTTTAAATCCAGTGGCATCACCCCGTTTGCCGGGCGAAATTGGCAAGCGCGGTTAGCAAGTTCATAACGAAATCCGGCAAAAGCAAAGGGCAGGAGGAAGACATGCAGACATGGCGCCCGCCGCAGAAAATCCATGTGAAGGTGCTGGGCCTCGCCTGGCAGGGCAGCCGGCTGCTCGCCGCGGAAGTGACGCGGGACGACGGCAGCGTGAAGGGCGTTCGCCCGCCCGGCGGTACCGTCGAATTCGGAGAGACGCGGGAGGAGGCGCTGGCGCGCGAATTCCGCGAGGAACTCAACTGCGGCATCGCCATCAACGGCCCGTGGACCGTCTTCGAGAATCTCTTCTGGCACGAGGGCGCGCGCGGCCACGAATTCATCTTCGCCGCGCCGATCCGCCTGCTGGACGAAAGCCTTTACCGCCGCCCGGAAATCACGCTGGTCGAGCACGACCGCTCGGTCTGGACGGCGCGCTGGTTCATGCCGGATGCCTTGCCGAACGGCTGGGAGCTCTATCCGACCGGCCTCGCCGCCCACATCAGGGCGCGATAGCGGCCTATTCGTCGCGCGGCTTGCCCGGCTTTTCCATCCACTTGATGATCAGCATGGCCGGCAGGATCCAGAGCAGGCCGGTCACCGTGAAATAGATGAGGTGGGTCCACCACGGCGATTCCCCCAAGGTCGCCACCGCGACCGTGGTCGCGATCAGCGCGTAGACGAGAACGAGGATGATGATCAGCACGGTGCCGATCAGTTTGCGCAGGCGAGGGGGCATTGGCGGTCTTTCAATTCATAAGCGGCAAGGGCGCGACGGCATGCCGCAAAGGTTCGGGCCTTGTTTTGCACGGCCCGGTCGGGCAAATCAACGCCAAGACAAGGAGCAGTTATGATGACCGCCACCACCGCGACCGCATACCGCAGTGACTACGACACGGACAAGACCGACCGCAACCGCCGCCAGGTGCGCCGGTGGCTCGGCTTCGTGCTGTTCACGCTGTTCGTGCTGGTGCTTGTCGGCGGCGCGACTCGGCTCACCGAATCCGGGCTTTCCATCACCGAATGGAAACCGATCCACGGCGTCATCCCGCCGATCACCGCAGCCGAATGGCAGGAGGAATTCGACCTCTACAAGCGCATTCCGCAATATGAGCAGATCAACAAGGGCATGACCGTCGACGAGTTCAAGACGATCTTCTGGTGGGAATGGGCGCACCGGCTGATCGCGCGCTCCATCGGCTTCGTCTTCGCCGTGCCGCTCGCCTTCTTCTGGCTGACCGGCCGCATCGAGAAGAAGCTGCGCTGGCCGCTCGTCGGGCTTCTGGCGCTCGGCGGTTTCCAGGGCTTCATCGGCTGGTGGATGGTCTCGTCGGGCCTCGCCGACCGCGTGTCCGTCAGCCAGTATCGGCTCGCCACCCACCTCACCATCGCCTGTCTGATCTTCGCCTGGACCACCTGGCTGATGCGCGCACTCTCGCCGCACAGCGACGATCCGGCCCCAACCGCGACCTCGCAGCGCATGGCGGGCATCATCGCGTGCATGGCGATCTTCCAGATCTATCTCGGTGCGCTCGTCGCCGGCCTCGACGCCGGCCTGTCCTACAACACCTGGCCGCTGATGGACGGCGCCGTCGTGCCCGGCGGCCTCTTCCTCCAGCAGCCCTGGTGGATCAACCTCTTCGAGAACCCGAAGACCGTGCAGTTCGTCCACCGCATCGGCGCCTACGTGCTGTTCGCGCTCGTGCTGATCCACATGCTCTCATCGCTGCGCGCCGCCCCCGAAACCACCCACGCCCGCCGCGCCTTCGTCCTCTTCGCCCTCATCTGTCTCCAGGCAACGATCGGCATCCTGACGCTGATCTGGCAGGTGCCGCTCGGCTGGGCGCTGGCGCACCAGGGCGGCGCGCTGATCGTGCTGGGTTTTGCGGTCGCGCACTGGCGCGGGTTTGTCGGGGAGTATGAGCGCTAGGGGCGAAACTCAGCCCCACAGCATCAGATCCATGTTCTGCACCGCAGCGCCCGAAGCGCCCTTGCCGAGATTGTCGAGCAGGGCGACGAGGTTGACGTGGGGGGCGCCGGCGGTGCCGAAGACGTAGAGCTTCATGCGGTCGGTATCGGCGAGTTCCACGGCGTTGACGCGGGGGAGTGCGGCGCTTTCCTTGAGGTCGACCACGTCGACGATGTCCTGGCCTGCATAGTGCGCGACCAGCGCCTCATGGATAGAGCCCAGCGAGGCGTGGTCGTTGAGGTCGGCGAGATAGAGCGGCACCTGCACGATCATGCCTTGGGCAAATTTTCCGACCGACGGCGAGAAGAGGGGCGCGCGCGACAGCATGCCGTGCACCTGCATTTCCGGCACATGCTTGTGCTTCAGCGGCAGGCCGTAGAGGAAGTGGGGCGAAGAGATGTGCTCCGGGTGCCCGGCGTCTTCCATCTGCGCGATCATCTGCTTGCCGCCGCCGGTATAGCCGGAGACCGCGTTGACGGTGACCGGATAGTCCTCCGGCAGGATGCCGGCGAGGCGCAGCGGGCGGATGAGGCCGATGGCTCCGGTCGGGTAGCAGCCGGGATTGGCGACATAGCGGGCGTCGGCGATCTTCTTCGGCTGCGCGCGGTCCATTTCGGCGAAGCCGTAGGCCCAGTCGGGGTGGACGCGGTGCGCAGTCGAGGTGTCGATGATGCGCACGGAATTGTTGCCGGCGACCATGGCGACGGCTTCCTTGGCGGCATCGTCCGGCAGGCAGAGGATCGCGACGTCGGCGCCGTTCAGCAGGTCTTCGCGCAGCTTCGCATTGCGCCGCTCGGCCTCCGGAATCGACAGAAGCTCGACATCGTCGCGGCCGGCCATGCGCGTGCGGATCTGCAGGCCCGTCGTGCCGTGTTCGCCATCGATGAAGATCTTCGGTTTCATCTGGAATCCCATCCTGTCAATGCATGCGCCGCGGACCGCCCGCGAGGGTCGGCCCGATATAGCGGCTTGCCTTGTCGCATTCAATGCCGACGGTTCAGCGCCGTTCCGCGAGCTGCGCGGCGTGCAGCCCCAGCATGTACATGGCGATGGTCGAGCCGGCGATGGCGGTGATGTCGGCATGGTCATAGGCCGGCGAAACCTCGACGACATCCGAGCCGACGACGTTCAGCGCGCCGAGCTTGCGCAGCACCGACAGGATTTTCGAGCTCGACGGGCCGCCGGAGACCGGCGTGCCGGTGCCGGGCGCATAGGCCGGGTCGAGGCAGTCGATGTCGAAGGTGAGGTAGGTTGCGCGGTCGGCCACATGGTGGACGATCGTGTCGGCGAGTTCGCCGGCCGTCATCTCCTCCACCTCGTAGCCATAGAGGATGCGGATGCCGCAATCCTCCGGCGCGTGGGTGCGGATGCCGATCTGGATCGACGTCTCCGCATCGATCAGCCCCTCGCGCACAGCCGTGCCGACGAAAGAGCCATGGTCGATGCGGCCCTTCTCATCGGCCCAGGTATCCTGGTGCGCATCGAATTGGACGAGCGACAGCGGGCCGTATTTTTCGGCGTGTGCGCGCAGGATCGGCAGCGTGATGAAATGATCGCCGCCGAGCGTCAGCATGTAGGCGCCGGATTTGAGGATCTTCTTCGCCTCGCGCTCGATCGTTCCCGGCGTCTTCTGGTGGTTGCCGTAGTCGAGCAGGCAATCACCATAGTCGATGACGGCCATGTCCTCGAAGAGGTCGCGCTCGAAGGGATATTGCGGATCGTTGTCCATGATCGCCGAAGCCCGGCGGATCGCCTGCGGCCCGAAGCGCGTGCCGGGGCGGTTGGAGGTCGCGGCATCGAAGGGAATGCCCCAGACGACCGCATCGACATCCTTCAGCACCTTCGAATAGCGCCGGCGCATGAAGGAGAGGATGCCGGCATGGGTCGGATCCGAGGCAGCGCTTTTCAGCGATTTTGCCGTGATGGCGTGGTCGATCGTCTTGTTGGCCATGAAATTCCCTCCGAAATCTGGCCGGACGTTCGCCAATCGCGGGCTTTAAGGCAAGAGGGATTCTACACGCCGAAAACGAAAAGGCCGGGGCGAACCCCGGCCTTTCCTGAACCAAAAATCGTCCGAGCGATTAACGCTTGGAGAACTGGAACGAACGGCGGGCCTTGGCCTTGCCGTACTTCTTGCGTTCGACGACGCGCGAATCGCGGGTCAGGAAGCCACCCTTCTTCAGAACCGCGCGCAGGCCCGGTTCGAAGTAGGTCAGTGCCTTGGAGACGCCGTGACGAACGGCACCGGCCTGGCCGGAAAGACCGCCGCCGGCGACGGTGGCAACGATGTCGAACTGGCCGTCACGGGCAGCCGCGATGATCGGCTGCTGCAGGATCATCTGCAGAACCGGGCGGGCGAAGTAGGTCTCGAAAGACTTGCCGTTGACGGTGATCTTGCCGGAGCCCGGCTTGACCCATACGCGGGCGACAGCGTTCTTGCGCTTGCCGGTGGCGTAGGAGCGGCCCTGGGCGTCAACCTTCTTGACGTGAACCGGGGCGGAGGCAGCGGGAGCTGCGGCAGCGACGCCGAGGTCCTTGAGCGAGGAGAGGTCGGCCATGATCAGGCGCTCCTTGTGTTCTTGCTGTTCAGCTTGGCGACGTCGAGGGTGACGGGCTGCTGGGCTTCATGCGGATGGTTGGAGCCGGCATAGACGCGCAGGTTCTTCATCTGGCGACGGCCGAGCGGGCCGCGCGGAACCATGCGTTCGACAGCCTTTTCGAGAACGCGCTCCGGGAAGCGGCCTTCGATGATCTGGCGAGCCGTACGCTCCTTGATGCCACCCGGATAACCGGTGTGCCAGTAATACGTCTTGTCGGAATACTTCTTGCCGGTGAAGACGACCTTCTCGGCGTTGATAACGATGATGTTGTCACCGTCGTCGACGTGGGGGGTGAAGGTTGCCTTATGCTTGCCGCGCAGGCGGTTTGCAATCAGGGTAGCGAGGCGACCGACAACGAGGCCTTCGGCGTCGATGAGGATCCACTTCTTCTCTACCTCGGCGGGCTTCTGTACGAAGGTTCCCATGGGAGTAGCTCTTTCTTTAGGGGTCCCGAAACCTTGCGGCTTTGGGCGCTTTTTGTTGCTTGGTTTGGCCCCCTTGCGGACGCCAAAAATCGAAAGCGGCGCCAAAGGACCGCGATCTGGGCGGCTTATAAGCGAGTGTTGCTTGGGCGTCAAGAGACGCGATCCGGGCGGCGCCAAAGATAATATAGCAAAAACAATGGCTTGCTTATGTGGTATTTTGATACCACAAATTATCGCGGCGGAATCGAGTAAGTCGCGGTGGCATGCGCCACCAGATCCTCGGCATCCTCGTCGAAAATCGACGCTTCCACGATCGCGAGCCGCTTGCCGAGCTTCAGGACCCGGCAGGTGCAGGAGAGGGGGCCGGGCGCCGGCTTGCGCAGGAAATTGATGTTGAGATTGGTGGTGACGGCGAGCGCCACCGGGCCGATATGCGCCAGCACTGCGCACCAGGCGCCGACATCGGCAAGCGCAAAGAGCGTGGGGCCGGAGATGGTGCCGCCGGGGCGCAGGTGCCGTTCATTGGGCATGAGGCGCATGACGATCGCGCCGGGATGGACCTCCATCACCTCGAAAACCTTGCCGTCAGTATGAAGCTGCGGAAAATCGGCTTCGAGGAAGCGGTTCAGCGCTTCCGGGTCCATGATCGGCGTCAGTTTCATCGGCACGTCTCCAGTCGCCTGCGTTTACAGACCGATTTGCCGGCCGCGGCAAGCCCCCTCAAAGTCTATGGCGCCGTGCTTGAAACTGTCTGCCGCGAGGCGTAGGACCGCAAAACCGAACAGCGAAGGAGGCCGGTCATGGCGGATGTGGTGTCGTTCAGGAAAGAGGAGCCGGTCAACCCGGTAAAGGTCGAGCGCTTCGCACCCATCCTCCGGATCACGCTGAACAATCCGCCGGCCAACGCGCTTTCCATCGCCGTCATGGAGGCGCTCGGCGCGGCGCTCGATGCCGCTGCCGCCGACGAGGCGATCCGCATCGTCATTCTTGCTTCGACCGGAAAAGTCTTTTCCGCCGGCCACGATCTCAAGGAAATGACGGCGCGCCGCGGCGATGCCGACGGCGGCCGCGCCTTCTTCGAGAAGACGATGCGCATGGCGGCCGATCTCATGCTGAAGATCGCCGCGCTGCCACAGCCCGTGGTGGCCGAGATCGACGGCCTCGCAACGGCTGCCGGCTGCCAGCTCGTCGCAAGCTGCGACCTCGCCATCTGCACCGACACCTCCACCTTCTGCACGCCGGGCGTCAATATCGGCCTGTTCTGCTCGACGCCGATGGTTGCCGTCACCCGCGCCGCGCACCCCAAGCAGGCGATGGAAATGCTGCTGACCGGCGAGACGATCGACGCCTCGACCGCCAAGGATTTCGGCCTCGTCAACCGCATCGTGCCGCAGCAGTACCTGCGCCAAGTCGTCGACAAATACGCCGCCGTCATCGCCTCCAAGTCGCCCCAGGCGCTCCGCATCGGCAAAGCCGCCATGCGCGCCCAAGCCGGCCTGCCGCTGCGGGATGCCTACGACGTGGCCGTGGCGACGATGGTGGACAACATGTTCGCCGATGACGCGAAGGAGGGCATCGGCGCCTTTCTCGACAAGCGCATGCCGGAGTGGGGAAAGCGCTGAGGCTTTCCGCTGGATGTACATCGGAAAGCGTAGTATGCTGACCGGATGATCAAGTCCATTGCGGACACGGCGACAAGGCAGTTCATCGAGGCTGGAAAGTCCCGATTTTCGGGGCTCGACCCAGCAAAGGCGATGGCACGCCTGAACGTTCTGAACACGGCGCGAAGTCTCGACGATATTTCACCGCTGAAATCGATCGGGCTTCACAAGCTGAGCGGTGACCGCAAGGGCCAGTGGGCCATGACGATCAACGGACCGTGGCGCCTCTGTTTCCGCTTCGAGAACGGCGACGCCTACGATGTCGAGATCGTTGACTATCATTGATTGGAGAAAGCGAATGTTCGAGGTCCATCCCGGCTCGATCCTGAAGGAGGAACTGGAAGCGCGCCAAATGAGCGGCAATGCGCTTGCGCTTGCGCTGCGGATCAATTCCGGGCGGGTGTCGGAGATACTGAACGGAAAACGAGGCGTTTCCGCCGATACGGCACTGCGCCTGGGGCGTTATTTCGGAAATGATCCGCAATTCTGGCTCGGCTTGCAGGCCGCTTACGATCTTGCGGTCGCCCAGCGTACGGGTGGCGAAAAGATACTGCGAGAGGTCCTGCCGGCGCAGACAGCCGCGTGACGCTCAAGCCAGCTTCAGCACCAGCACCCCACCGGCAATCACCGCGCCGGCGATGTAGCGCCAGATGCTGGCTTTCTCCTTGAGGATGAAGACCGAGATGAGGAGGGCGAAGAGGATGGCGGTTTCGCGTAGGGCTGCGACAGTCGCGACGGGGGCTTTCGTCATCGCCCATAGCGCGAGGCCGTAGGAGGCGATTGAGCCGCCGCCGCCGAGGAGGCCGCGCATCCAGTTGCGGCGCACATGGTTCCAGACCGGGGCGACGCCGCGCTGCGAGATCGCCCAGCCGAACAGCAGCACCGGCGGCAGCAGAGACATCCAGAGCGTATAGGATATGGCATCGCCGGATGCGCGAGCGCCCGCGGCGTCCACGAAGGTGTAGCTCGCGATGACGACGGCGTTTGCCAGCGCAAAGACGATGGCGCGCCGGCTGCCGTGGCGCGATTCGAAGGCGAGTGTGAGCACGCCGGCGGAGATGATGAGCACGCCGGCCATGGCGGTGGGCGTCAGATGTTCGCCGAGCACGAGGCCGCTGGTGGTGGCGACGAGAAGGGGGGCGGCGCCGCGCATCAGGGGATAGACGAGGCCGATGTCCCCCGCCCGGTAGGCCGCTGCGACAAGCTGGAAATAGGCGAATTGCAGGACGGCCGAGGTCAGGATGAACGGCCAGGCCTCGGGATGTGGAAGCGGCACCAGCCACAGGCAGGCGAGGCCGACCATGCCGCCGCCGAGCGAGACCATGGCGGCATCGAGCGATTTGTCCGTGCCGGATTTGACCAGCGCATTCCAGACCGCATGCAGAGCCGCGCCGAACAGCACGAGAAAAAGGACGTCTAGCGGCAATCTGGGACCTCGGGGGGGCGGGCAGGCGGATGGGGAGTTGGCCCCTTCATCTGCGCAAAACCGGCGATTTGCAATCGGGATTTTCAGCGATTTCGACCGGCGGGAACGATGAAACCCTCAAATGTGATCCGGATTGGCACAATTCGCAGGCTTTTGCGGGCACCCGCCCGGTCGTCTTCTTTAAGGTTTTGCGCTACTATGCCTATCTGGAAGACGTGTGAGAGACGGTCGCCAACGCCGGAGGAGGCAGCGATGAACCACGATCACTATGCCGATAGCTATATCCGCCATATCCTCAAATCCGTGCATACCATCGCCGTGCTGGGCGCCTCGCCGAACGACGGGCGGCCGAGCCATGGGGTGATGGGTTTCCTGCTAGGCAAGGGCTATCGCGTCTTTCCGGTCAATCCCGGTCATGCCGGCAAAACCATCCTCGGCCAGACCGTCTACGCCCATCTCTCCGACATCCCCGAGCCGATCGACATGGTCGACGTTTTTCGCGCGGCCAGCCAGTTCGGGGCGGTGGTCGACGAGGTGCTGGCGCTCCGCCCGCTGCCCGCGGTCATCTGGGGCCAGTTCACCGTGCGCGACGATGCGGCGGCAGCGCGTGCGGAGGCCGCCGGCATCCAGGTCGTCATGGATCGTTGCCCGGTGACGGAATATCCGGTGCTGATGCTCAAGGCATCCTGACGGTTGTCAATAATATTGACTTCACGCAGCGTTACCCCAATTCTCCCCCGAGAAGACGGGATAACGCCATGAATCATGATTCCTATCCAGACTATTACATCGCCGACATCCTGCGCTCGACCAAGCTGATCGCGCTCGTCGGCGCCTCGCGGAACCCGGAGCGGCCGAGCCATCGGGTGATGGCCTTCCTGCTGCGCAAGGGCTATCGCGTCATCCCGGTCAATCCCGGCCAGGCCGGCAAGGAAATTCTCGGCCAGCCCGTCGTCGCCCGCCTTGCCGACATCGTCGAGCCGATCGACATGATCGACGTTTTTCGCGCGGCCGATGCGCTGCCGTCGGTCGTCGAGGAGGCCCTGGCGCTTTCTTCTCTGCCGAAAGTCATCTGGGGTCAGCTTTCCGTGCGCCATGATGAGGCCGCCGCCACGGCGGAAGCTTCGGGCATCAAGGTGGTGATGGATCGCTGCCCGGCGATCGAATATCCGCGCCTCGTCGCGTGAGATTTTCGCGGCGCAAAACCGATCGTCGCACCGGAAATTCTTTCTTTGACCGGCCCCTATCCCTCTGAAATAGTGCGCCCGACTTCAGCCAGGGAGGCCATTTCATGACGAAGAACAAGCCCGGATTTTCCACGCTCGCCATCCACGCCGGTGCCCAGCCGGACCCGACGACGGGTGCCCGCGCGACGCCGATCTACCAGACGACCAGCTTCGTCTTCAACGATACGGACCACGCCGCCTCGCTCTTCGGCCTGCAGGCCTTCGGCAATATCTACACCCGCATCATGAATCCGACGCAGGCCGTGCTCGAAGAGCGCGTCGCAGCACTCGAAGGCGGCACGGCGGCGCTCGCCGTCGCCTCGGGACACGCAGCACAGCTCCTCGTGTTCCACACGATCATGCGCCCCGGCGACAATTTCATCTCCGCCCGCCAACTCTATGGCGGCTCGGTCAACCAGTTCGGCAATGCCTTCAAGAGCTTCGACTGGCATGTGCGCTGGGCCGATACGAGCGATCTTTCCTCCTTCGAAAGCCAGATCGACGACAAGACCAAGGCAATCTTCATCGAGAGCCTGGCGAACCCCGGCGGCACCTTCGTCGACATTGCTGGCATCGCCGACGTGGCGCACCGCCACGGCCTGCCGCTCATCGTCGACAACACCATGGCGACGCCCTATCTCGTGCGCCCGCTGGAGCATGGCGCCGATATCGTCGTGCATTCGCTGACCAAGTTCATGGGCGGCCATGGCAATTCCATGGGCGGCGTCATCGTCGACGGCGGCACCTTCGACTGGACGGCCTCGGGCAAATATCCGGCCCTTTCCGAGCCGCGCCCGGAATATGCCGGCATGGTGCTGCACGCGACCTTCGGCAATTTCGCCTTCGCCATTGCCTGCCGCGTGCTGGGCCTGCGTGATTTCGGCCCCGCCATCTCGCCGTTCAACGCCTTCCAGATCCTGACCGGCATCGAGACCCTGCCGCTGCGCATGCAGCGTCATTGCGACAATGCGCTCGCCGTCGCCAAATGGCTGAAGGGGCACGAGAAAATCTCCTGGGTCACCTATGCCGGCCTGGACGACGACCCGAACCACGGCGTGCAGCAGCGTTATTCGCCGAAGGGCGCGGGCGCCGTCTTCACCTTCGGCCTGAAGGGCGGCTACGAATCCGGAAAGCGCTTTGTCGAGGGCCTCGAAATGCTCTCGCACCTCGCCAATATCGGCGACACGCGCTCGCTCGTCATCCACCCATCCTCCACGACGCACCGCCAGCTTTCGGAAGAGCAGCAGGTCGCGGCCGGCGCCGGGCCGGATGTCGTGCGCCTGTCGATCGGCATCGAGGATGTCGCCGACATCATCGCGGATATCGAACAGGCGCTGGCCAAAGCCTGATTTCCCCGGGCGGTCTTTGAGGCCGCCCGCATCCTTCCCAAGGAGCAAGCATGAGCAAAGCGCAACCCTTCGACATTTCCGGCATCGTGCCGGAAGAGGGCCGGCCGGCCGCGGACCGGCTGATTTCCGGCGATCCGGTCTTCACGAGCTGGAACATCGAGGAGGCCGAGGGCGGCACCTATTCGGGCATCTGGCAATCGACGCCGGGAAAATGGCGCATCCAGTATGACGAGTGGGAATATTTCCACATCCTCGAAGGCCGTTCGATCGTCACCTCCGACGACGGCGAGACCTTCCACCTCAAGGCCGGCGACCGGCTGATCCTCAGGCCCGGCTTCAAGGGAAGCTGGGAAGTCGTTGAAACGACTCGCAAGGACTACGTCATCCGCCTCTAATCGTCGGATCCCGGTTTCGCCGCCCGAAAGGCCTTGGCGAAGTCGGGCGTCGAGATAAGCCCGAGCAGGCTGCGCATCTCGGCCGAACGCTCGGCGCCGAACACGGCGTCGAAGCGCCCCTGCGCGTCATGCCAGAGCGCCAGCGCCTCTTCCTGCTTTTGCGCGCCAAGCGGCGTCAGCCGCGCGCGCTTCACGCGCCCGTCGCGTTCATCGGGGATGAGTTCGACCAGCCCGTCGCGCGTGAGCGGCTTCAGCGTGTGGCCGAGGGCCGAGAGGTCCATGACCAGCCCCTCCGCCAGCGGCTTCAGGGGCGTGCCGTCCTTGCCGGCTAGCGCGATCTGCGACATCAGCGAAAACTGCGTGCCCTTCAGCCCACTCGGTTCGATCAGGTCGTCATAGAGCTGGCCGAGTTGCCGCGCGGCACGACGGATCGCGCTGTTCGTGCAGTGCTGCCAGACGCCGTCGGTTTCGCTCATCTCACACCTCGCTACTCTCTCGATAAAAATCGCGCGGGCCTATTGCAAGCCCGGATAACGCTCCCAATATAGTGGCATATACCACTAAATTCAAACCGGAGACCTGACATGACCCGCACAACGAACCTTGGAACCGCCCTCGTGACCGGCGCATCCGCCGGCATCGGCGCCACCTACGCCGATCGTCTCGCCCGCCGCGGCTACGACCTCGTGCTCGTCGCCCGTGACGAAGCGCGGCTTGCGGCGCTCGCCGAAAAGCTGAAGGCAGACCATGGCGTTGCCGTCGACGTGCTGCGCGCCGATCTCTCGGCCCCTGCGGATGTCCGCACCGTCGAACGCCGCATCCGCGACGACGTGGCGATCACGCTCCTCGTCAACAATGCCGGCATCGGCCCGAAGGGTGCGCTGCTCGCCGATGACATCGACTATCTCGACACGATGATCGCGCTGAACGTCACCGCCGCCAACCGCCTCGCCGTGGCAGCAGCCCAGGCCTTCGTCGCGCGCAAGAAGGGCACGATCGTCAATATCGCGTCGGCCGTCGCCATCATCCCGGAACTGTTCAACGGCACCTATAGTGGCACCAAGTCCTTCGTGCTCGCCTTCACCCAGTCGCTCGCCCGCGAACTGGACGGCACCGGCGTGCGCCTCCAGGCCGTGTTGCCGGGCCTGACGCGGACGGAAATCTTCGACCGGGCAGGGGGCTCCGTCGAGGCGCTCGACCAGAGCCGCGTCATGGACGTCGCCGACCTCGTGGACGCCGCCCTTGCCGGCCTTGACCAGGGCGAACTCGTCACCATCCCCTCGCTGCCGGAAAAGGCGGACTGGGAAAAGCACGAAACCGCGCGCCAGGCGCTCGGCCCGAACATCTCGCACAACAAGCCGGCCACGCGCTACGTAGCCGCCTGAGCCTCACCAGGTCAGGTCCAGCGCCTCCAGCCCGTGGAAATGGTAAACATCCTTGACCACGGGCTTTTGCGCGATCTTCAGCCCCGGCAGGCGCTGGAACAGGATCGGCAGGGCGATATTGAGCTCCAGCCTTGCCAGCGGGGCGCCGATGCAGAAATGGATGCCGGCGCCGAAGGAGAGGTTCGCGCCCTCGTTGCGATCCGGCCTGAAGGCGAGCGGATCGGAAAACTTCTTCGGATCGAGATTGGCGGCGGCGAGGATCATCGCCACCTTGTCGCCGCGGCGGAACTGGATGCCGTCGAGCTCGACATCCTCCAGCGCGAAACGATCGAAGATATGCACCGGCGCGGAAATGCGCAGGCATTCCTCCACCGTGCGCTCCGTCGCCGTCTCGTCCGCGAAGATCACGGACGGGTCGGCGCCGTTTTCGAGGATGCTGCGCACGGCATTGCCGATCTGGTGCACCGTCGCCTCATGTCCGGCATTGAGCAGCACGATGGTCGTCGAGATCAGCTCGTCTTCGGTGAGCAGCTGGCCGCGGTGCTCCGTGTGCACCATGTGCGAGAGCAGGTCGTCGCGCGGCTCCGCCCGGCGCTCGGCGATGACGCCGCGCACATAGTCGGAGAATTCCTTCGCCGCCCTGTCGGCCGCGACCTCGTCGTTCTGCGTGCGGCCGAACATGTACATGCGCACATAGGCATGCGACCATTTCAGGAGCTGCGGCCCCATCTCGTCCGGAATGCCGATCATGCGGGCGATCATCGTCACCGGCAGGATATCGGCGAAGGCGGCGAGCAACTCGACCTTGCCATCCTTCTGGAAACGATCGATCGCCTGATGGCAGAGCGCGGCGATCTCCGGCGTCAGCCGCTCGATCGTGCGCGAGACGAAGGCGCGGTTGACGAGCGTGCGCAGCCGCGTGTGCTCCGGCGGCTCCAGCTCCAGAAGCGACCACGCCTCCGCCGCATCGAAATGCCTCACATGATCCTGCGGCTCCGGCAGGCCCAGCTCTTCCCGCGTCGCCACATGCAGGATCTGCCGCCCGAACCGCCGGTCGCGCAGCAAGCCGTTAACATGGTCATAGCCGGTGAAATACCAGCGTTTCCGCTCTTCCCAGTAGAAGGTGGGACAGTGCGCATGCAAGGCGGCATAGACCGGGTTCGGATCACGGTAGAAAGCGGGATCGCGGGCGTCGAGTGAGACGCGGCGGCTGGCGGGATCGATGGAGAGAAACGGGAAGGGGAGCGTTGTCATGGGAATGACCTAGCGGATTTCGCCGCGCCGTAAAAGCGCGGCGATCGGTGGTCAACAGCCGCATCATTTCCCGATCGCAATCCCCTCGCGCCGCGGGTCGGCGGCGCCCTTCAGGCCGTCGGCGGTGAGTTCGATGGCGTGGAGGCCGGAGTTCATGTCGCCGATTTTTACTTCATAGCCGAGGGCTTTCAGCGGTTCGGCGAGTTTTTCTGCGTCGGTGCCGGCTTCGAGGTCGTAGGGGCCGAAGCGGTTGATGGCGTGCGGCATGGCGACAATGGCGCCGACATCCATGCCCCAGTCGATATAGGCGACAAGCGCCTGCGCGACATAGCCGATGATCTGGCTGCCGCCGGGCGAGCCGATGGCGAGCAGCGGCTTGCCGTCCTTCATGACGATGGTGGGCGACATGGAGGAGCGGGGGCGTTTGCCGGGCTCGACACGGTTGGCGACGGGCATGCCCTCATCATGGGTCTTGAAGGAGAAGTCGGTCAGTTCGTTGTTGAGCAGGAAGCCGTTGGTCATCAGGCGGGAACCAAAGCCGTTTTCGATGGTCGTGGTCATCGAGACCACGTTGCCGTCCTTGTCGACGATGACGAAATGGCTGGTGGAGGGCAGTTCGATCGCGGCATCGCGGCCGAAGTTGAAGGCGTGGTCCCATTCCGGCTTGCCGGCGGTCACCGCGTCATCGGTGAGCGCCTTGTCGCCGTCGAGCAGCTTGGCCCGTTCGCCGAGATAGGTTTTTTCGAGAAGGCCCTTGATCGGCGAAGGCACGAAATCGGTGTCGGCAAGAAAGCGTTCGCGGTCGGCGAAGGCGAGGCGCTGGGCATCGCCGATCAGCCGCCAGCTTTCCGGATTGTCCTTGCCGAGCGCCTTGAGGTCGAAATTCTCAAGGATGCCGAGCATCTGGCCGATGGCGACCGCGCCGGAGGAGGGCGGTCCCATGCCGCAGATGTCGAGCGCGCGGTAAGAGACGCAGACGGGCCGCCGCTCCTTGACCTGGTAGTTGGCAAGGTCTGCAAGCGCCAGCACGCCGGCATTCTTGCCGGACATGCGCACCGTATCGACGATCGCCTCGGCTATGGCGCCCGTATAGAAAGCGGGCGCTCCGCCTGCCGCGATGGCGGAGAGCGTTTCGGCATAGGCCGGGTTTTTCAGGATCGTGCCGGCCTTCAACGGCGCGCCGTCGGCGCCGAAGAAGTAGGACGTCGTCGATTCGAAGGTCTTCAGCTTGTCGCCTTCCGCGGCAATCAGGCTGGCGAGGCGCGGCGAGACGGCGAAGCCGTCACGGGCGATCTTTTCGGCCGGGGCGAAAAGGTCCTTCCAGGGCGTGCGGCCCCAGCGGTTGTGCGCCTCCTGCATCAGCATGACGGTGCCGGGCGTGCCGACCGAACGACCGCCGACGACGGCATCGAAGAATTTGAGGGGCTGGCCCGTCTCATCCAGGAAGAGTTTTGGGGTCGCCTCCATCGGCGCGGTCTCGCGGCCGTCAAGCGTGGTGATGCGCTTCGTGCCGGCATCGTAATAGACGAGGAAGGCGCCGCCGCCGAGACCGGAGGATTGCGGCTCGACGAGGCCGAGCACCGTCTGGACGGCGATCATGGCGTCGATGGCGCTGCCGCCGGCGGCAAGGACCTTTTCGCCGGCCTCCGCCGCGAGCGGATGCGCGGCGGCCACCATATGCGCCTTTGTCGTCACGACCTTGGCTGCGGAAAAGCCGGTCGCGCGCTCCGGCGAGACCGTGTCGGAGGCCTGCTGGGCAAATGCGCCGGCGGCGGTTGCGAGAAGAAGCCCGAGGGCTGCGATAGATCGTGTCGTCATGACTGTCTCCATCCGTCGGAATAAGGGCGCAAGGCGCCGGGAAATGCGGGCAGGGTGATGGGACGGATTCATCCTTCCTTCACCCTGTCGGCGCTGCACCTGTGGAAATCGCTTTCCTGCGTCGCGCCAGTTAACCCCATTCTGGCATAGAGCGCCGCAAAACGCGCGTCCGTCTTGAAGTCAGATACCCTGACACTCTATGTAGGGAAGAAGAAACTTGCTGATTCCCAACGTTTGCGAAGGGTTTCAGGGCCACACCGATGAAGGATTGATATGAGAAATCCCGTAGATACCGCCATGGCTCTGGTGCCGATGGTCGTCGAGCAGACCAACCGCGGCGAGCGTTCCTACGACATCTATTCGCGTCTCCTCAAGGAGCGTATCATCTTCCTGACGGGTCCCGTCGAAGATCACATCGCCACGCTCGTCTGCGCGCAGCTCCTCTTCCTCGAGGCCGAAAACCCGAAGAAGGAGATCGCGCTCTACATCAATTCGCCGGGCGGCGTTGTCACGTCCGGCATGGCGATCTACGATACGATGCAGTTCATTCGCCCGGCCGTGTCGACGCTCTGCATCGGCCAGGCCGCGTCCATGGGCTCGCTGCTCCTGGCCGCCGGCCACAAGGACATGCGCTTCGCCACGCCGAACGCCCGCATCATGGTTCACCAGCCGTCCGGCGGCTTCTCCGGCCAGGCGTCCGACATCGAGCGCCATGCAAAAGACATCATCAAGATGAAGCGTCGGCTGAATGAGATTTACGTCAAGCACTGCGGCCGCACCTATGAGGAAGTGGAACGGACGCTCGACCGCGACCATTTCATGACGGCCGACGAGGCGAAGGACTGGGGTGTGGTCGACCGCGTCATCACCAGCCGCGAGGCAATCGAGGGCGTGGACGCGTCGTAACATCGGGGTCGGGGACTGCGCGACCCATGACGCTCGACGAGTACAATGCCTTTTGCGCTTCGCTCCCGGCCACGACCCGTGTCGTGCAATGGGGCGGGGCGCATGTCTGGAAGGTCGGTGGCAAGGTTTTCGCCATCGCCGGATGGAGCGAGGCGGAACTGCCGGGCGTCACGTTCAAGGTGTCGGAGCTCGCTTTCGATATCCTGCGCGAGCAGCCCGGATGCCGGCCCGCGCCGTATCTCGCCTCACGGGGCATGAAGTGGATACAGCGGCAAACGGGCGAATCAGTGGACGACGCGGCCTTGTGTGACTATCTAAGGGAAAGTCACGGTTTGGTTGCGGCTAAGTTGACGCACAAGGCGCGCGCAGATCTTGGCTTAATGCGCGGATGAACGCGATCGTGCGATTTGTAATGATCGCGGGGCTTTATCCGCGCAGCAAAGCCGGTAATATTGGCCGTTAATGCTATGTTGATTTGTGACAGCTTAGCATTCGGTGTTTAAACGGGGAATGCGTTGCGACCGGTTGGCGGGCTTGCGCCCGGCCCGGTCAGTGCCCCTGGAGCCTTTGGAGGACGCGAAAGCGCTTCCGGCAAGGCGGTGTGAGTGGTCCGGCCATCTTCCGGGAGATGAACGGCGTGCTGGAAGGAAAGTGATATGAGCAAGGTCAGCGGCAGCAACGGCGGCGACTCTAAGAATACCCTGTATTGCTCTTTCTGCGGAAAGAGCCAGCACGAAGTCCGCAAGCTGATTGCCGGACCGACCGTCTTCATCTGCGATGAATGCGTCGAATTGTGCATGGACATCATCCGCGAAGAGAACAAGACCTCGATGGTCAAGTCCCGTGACGGCGTTCCGACGCCCCAGGACATCATCAAGGTCCTCGACGAATATGTCATCGGCCAGCAGCAGGCCAAACGCATCCTGTCGGTGGCGGTGCACAACCACTACAAGCGCCTGGCGCATGCCGCCAAGGGCTCGGACGTGGAACTGGCGAAGTCGAACATCATGCTGGTCGGCCCCACGGGCTGCGGCAAAACCTATCTCGCCCAGACGCTCGCCCGCATCATCGACGTGCCTTTCACCATGGCCGACGCCACGACGCTGACCGAAGCCGGTTACGTCGGCGAGGACGTGGAAAACATCATCCTGAAGCTTCTTCAGGCGGCCGACTACAATGTCGAGCGTGCGCAGCGCGGCATCGTCTATATCGACGAAGTCGACAAGATCTCGCGCAAGTCCGACAACCCGTCCATCACCCGTGACGTTTCGGGCGAGGGCGTGCAGCAGGCGCTTCTGAAGATCATGGAAGGCACGGTTGCCTCGGTTCCCCCGCAGGGCGGCCGCAAGCATCCGCAGCAGGAATTCCTGCAGGTCGACACGACGAACATCCTGTTCATCTGCGGCGGCGCATTTGCTGGCCTCGACAAGATCATCTCCGCCCGTGGCGAGAAGACCTCGATCGGCTTCGGCGCGACGGTGCGCTCGCCGGAAGATCGCCGCGTCGGCGAGGTTCTGCGTGAACTGGAGCCGGAAGATCTGGTGAAGTTCGGCCTCATCCCGGAATTCATCGGCCGTCTGCCGGTCCTGGCGACGCTGGAAGACCTCGACGAGGATGCGCTGATCCAGATCCTGTCCGAGCCGAAGAACGCGCTGATCAAGCAGTACCAGCGCCTGTTCGAGATGGAAGACGTCGAACTGACCTTCCACGAGGATGCGCTGCGCGAGATCGCCAAGAAGGCGATCGTGCGCAAGACCGGTGCCCGCGGCCTGCGCTCGATCATGGAGAAGATCCTGCTCGACACGATGTTCGAACTGCCCACGCTGGAAGGCGTGCGCGAGGTGGTCATCTCCGACGAGGTGGTCAAGGGTTCGGCCCGTCCGCTCTACATCTACTCGGAGCGCTCCGACGAGAAGGCCAACGTCTCGGCCTGATCGACGCACATCACTGAGAGGAAAGACCCGCCACGGCGGGTCTTTTCGTTTCCGGGTCAACTCGTGACATTTCGTGACTGGTCGCTAGGCCCCGGACGGGGCATGATGTAGTGCCTGCCGGCCTTATAAGACGTTGCGAAACGTCGCGGGCCAAGCGAATATGAAAGACTTTGATTCTGTATCTCGCGTATGCTCCGGCGCATTGCCGGGGGAAGGCCGCAAGTTCCGCGACAGCGCGGAAGACTACACTTCCTTCCGTTGGTTCGTCTGGCCTGGTGCGGGGTGGGGCACTCCGTAGCCGGGCTTGAAAAAGCGTTAACCGAACGCCACTTGTGGATGGAAAAGAACGCCGGCCCGGCGCCCCCAAGCGCCGATTGGACCGGTTCCCGGAAACGGGACGTTTGAAAGGAAATGACATGACGAAAAAGACGTCTGCGCCGCACGAATCGACGGCCTTCCCGGTCCTGCCCCTGCGCGACATCGTGGTGTTCCCGCACATGATCGTTCCGTTGTTCGTCGGCCGCGAGAAGTCGATCCGCGCGCTCGAAGAGGTGATGGGCACCGACAAGCAGATCATGCTTGCCACCCAGATCAACGCCTCCGACGACGATCCGGAAGTCGACGCTATTTACCGCATCGGCACCGTCGCCAACGTGCTCCAGCTGCTGAAACTGCCCGACGGCACCGTCAAGGTGCTGGTCGAAGGCCGTGCGCGCGCTGAAATCGACGGCTACACCGAACGCGAAGAGTTCTACGAGGCGATGGCCCATGTGCTGGTCGAGCCCGACGAGGACCCGGTCGAGATCGAAGCGCTGTCGCGCTCGGTCGTCTCCGAGTTCGAGAACTACGTGAAGCTCAACAAGAAGATTTCGCCCGAAGTCGTCGGCGCCGCGAGCCAGATCGAGGATTACTCGAAGCTCGCCGATACCGTCGCCTCGCACCTCTCCATCAAGATCGTCGAAAAGCAGGAAATGCTGGAGACGACGAGCGTCAAGCTGCGGCTTGAAAAGGCGCTCGGCTTCATGGAAGGCGAGATCTCGGTTCTTCAGGTTGAAAAGCGCATCCGCTCGCGCGTCAAGCGCCAGATGGAGAAGACTCAGCGCGAATATTACCTGAACGAGCAGATGAAGGCGATCCAGAAGGAGCTAGGCGACGGCGAGGACGGCCGCGACGAGATGGCCGAACTGGAGGAAAAGATCGCCAAGGCCAAGCTCTCCAAGGAGGCCCGCGAGAAGGCGGATGCCGAGATGAAGAAGCTGCGCCAGATGAGCCCGATGTCGGCGGAAGCCACCGTCGTGCGCAACTATCTCGACTGGCTGACCGGCATTCCGTGGAACAAGAAGTCGAAGATCAAGACCGACCTCAATGCCGCGGAAAAGATCCTCGACGAGGATCATTTCGGGCTTGACAAGGTCAAGGAGCGCATCGTCGAATATCTCGCCGTGCAGGCGCGTTCGGCCAAGATCAAAGGCCCGATCCTGTGCCTCGTCGGCCCTCCGGGCGTCGGCAAGACCTCGCTTGCGAAATCGATCGCCAAGGCGACCGGCCGCGAATACATCCGCATGGCGCTCGGCGGCGTGCGTGACGAGGCCGAGATCCGCGGTCACCGCCGCACCTATATCGGCTCGATGCCCGGCAAGGTCATCCAGTCGATGAAGAAGGCGAAGAAGTCCAACCCGCTCTTCCTGCTCGACGAAATCGACAAGATGGGCATGGATTTCCGTGGCGACCCGTCTTCGGCTCTGCTCGAGGTGCTCGATCCGGAACAGAACTCGACCTTCATGGACCACTACCTGGAAGTCGAATACGACCTGTCCAACGTCATGTTCGTGACGACGGCGAACACGCTGAACATTCCAGCACCCCTGATGGACCGCATGGAAGTGATCCGCATCGCAGGCTACACGGAAGAGGAAAAGCTGGAAATCGCCAAGCGGCACCTGCTGCCCAAGGCGATCCGCGACCACGCGCTGCAGCCGAAGGAATTTTCGGTTACCGACGGCGCGCTGATGGCGGTCGTCCAGCAGTACACCCGCGAGGCGGGTGTGCGTAACCTGGAACGCGAACTGATGAAGCTCGGCCGCAAGGCGGTCACCGAGATCATCAAGGGCAAGTCGGCGAGGGTCGAGGTCACGGCGGAGAACATCCACGACTTCCTCGGCGTTCCGCGCTTCCGCCACGGCGAAGCCGAAGGCGAGGACCAGGTCGGCGTCGTTACGGGTCTTGCCTGGACGGAAGTCGGCGGCGAACTCCTCACCATCGAAGGCGTCAGCCTTCCCGGTGGCAAGGGCCGCATGACAGTGACCGGCAACCTGAAGGACGTGATGAAGGAATCGATCTCGGCGGCGGCGTCCTACGTCCGCTCGCGCGCCGTCGATTTCGGCATCGAGCCGCCGCGCTTCGACAAGACCGACATCCACGTGCACGTGCCGGAAGGTGCGACGCCCAAGGACGGCCCATCGGCCGGTATCGCCATGGCGACCGCCATCGTTTCCATCATGACCGGCATCCCGGTCTCGAAGGATATCGCGATGACGGGCGAGGTGACGCTACGCGGCCGGGTGCTCCCGATCGGCGGCTTGAAGGAAAAGCTGCTCGCAGCGCTTCGCGGCGGCATCAAGAAGGTGCTGATCCCGGAAGAGAACGCCAAGGACCTGGCCGACATTCCGGACAACGTGAAGAACAACATGGAGATCGTTCCGGTCTCCCGCATGGGCGAGGTGATCAAGCATGCGCTCGTGCGCCGGCCTGAGCCGATCGAGTGGGACGGGACCGTCGAGGATACCAAGGTTCCGGCTGTCGAATCGACTGAAGACGGCCTCGGCGCCATCGCGCACTGAGCCTTAACGCCGGGTGAAGCATCCGGTATTTTGGCGCGAAACTGGAAAGACCGGCCCGCGGGCCGGTCTTTTTCGTTGAAAAGCGTGTGTAAACCCCGGATTCTCAGGGGATTGCGACGAAATTTTCTTGCGAGGCGAGGGGCGATGCGTATTCTGCCCCCGACTTGTATGAGTCGTTTCAAACCGTAAGAAAGGGGTGGAAACATGAACAAGAATGAACTCGTATCCGCAGTGGCTGAGAAGTCGGGCCTGTCCAAGACGGACGCAGCATCTGCTGTCGACGCCGTTTTCGAGACGATCCAGGGCGAACTCAAGAACGGCGGCGACGTTCGTCTGGTCGGTTTCGGCAATTTCTCCGTATCGCGTCGTGAAGCTTCGAAGGGCCGCAACCTTTCGACTGGCGCCGAGATCGAGATCCCGGCACGCAACGTGCCGAAGTTCTCGGCCGGCAAGGGGCTGAAGGACGCCGTTAACGGCTGATCCGATGCCGCTGCATGATCCTCGCATCCAAACAGGTGCGGGAAGGCATGATGCGGCATCCACAGTTCTGCTGCGCCCGGGGCGCGTCCTTCGGGGCGCTTGGCGCTGCAGGGCAGAGAGCGGTTATCCACTCCGCCGCCAATCCTGAGTTTCAGGGTCGGGGCCCGGTTCTTCCGGGCCCCTTTTTATTTCCGGGTGGAGGCGTGCAGCCGTCGTCGAATTGTCATCGGCCTGTAACACGAAAGCCTCAGAACCGCCGGGTTCCTTTTGACCGGATCCCGGAGGATTTCATGAAAACCCGTTCGATCACTGCTGCGCTCGCAGCCGTCCTCGCCGCATCGGTAGCTTCTGCCGCTAGCGCCGAGCCTGTATTCAATCGCATTGCATCCTTTGCCGTTGCCGACAACCTGCCGGAAGGCAAGGACAAGGCGACGCCGACCTCTTCGGAAATCATCAGTGCGTCTGAAGATGGCAACATGCTCGTCTATTCCGACAGCCCGAACAAGGCGATCGGCTTCATCGACATCACCGATGCAAAGGCCCCGAAGGCCGGCGGCACGGTCGCCTTCGAAGGCGAGCCGACCTCCGTCACGTTCGCCGGCGGAAAGGCGCTCGTCGCCATCAACACCCGAGAAAGCTTCGTCAAGCCGTCGGGCATCCTCGCCCAGGTCGACATCGCTTCGAAGGCCATCGACACGACCTGCGACCTCGGCGGTCAGCCGGACTCGATCGCGCTCAACAAGGACAAGACGATCGCCGCGATCGCCATCGAGAACGAGCGCGATGAAGAGGTCAATGACGGCGACATCCCGCAGATGCCGGCCGGCGATCTCGTCATACTGTCGCTGAAGGACGGCGTCGTCGACTGCGGTTCGATCAAGCATGTCACGCTGACCGGCTTGGCCGACGTCGCCGGTGACGATCCGGAGCCGGAATTCGTCGCCTTCAATGGCCTGGACGAGATTGCCCTCACGCTCCAGGAAAACAATTACATCGTCATCATCGACGGCAAGACCGGTACCGTGAAGTCCCACTTCACCGCCGGCACGGTCAACCTGGAAGGCATCGACACCAAGAAGGACGGCGCCCTCAAGTTCACCGGCGAGATGAAGGACGTCGCCCGCGAGCCCGACGCCGTGAAGTGGCTGGACGACAACCGCTTCGTCGTTGCCAATGAAGGCGACTGGAAGGGTGGCGCACGCGGCTTCACCATCTTCGACAAGACCGGCAAGGTTCTCTACGAGAACGGCGCGGCCTTCGAGCGCGAAATCGCCAAGATCGCCCACTATCCGGATGCGCGCAACAAGAAGGGCGTCGAGCCGGAAGGCATGGAAGCCGCCAAGTTCGGCGACGACAACCTGTTCTTCGTGCTGGCCGAGCGCGCCTCGATCGTCGGCGTCTACAAGGACACCGGTGCCGAGCCCGAGCTTCTCCAGCTGCTGCCGTCGGGCATCGGTCCGGAAGGCGCCGTCGCCATTCCGAGCCGCAACCTCTTCGTGACCGCCAACGAAACCGACCTCGTCGAGGACGGCCTTGCCCGCTCGCACGTCATGATCTTCGAGCGTGCGGAAGGCGAAGCAGCGTATCCGCAGATCGTCTCCACCGAAAAGGACGGCGAACTGATCGGCTTCGGCGCTCTCTCGGGTCTCGCTCCGGTCAAGGACCAGGCTGGCCATCTCTACGCCGTCAACGACTCGGTCTACGCCTCGCAGCCGACGATCTTCACGATCGACGCCACCGCGAAGCCGGCCAAGATCACCGATGCTCTGCGCATCACGCGCGCCGGCGCTGCCGCCCAGAAGCTCGACATCGAAGGCCTGGTGCCGGATCATGAAGGCGGCTTCTGGCTCGCTTCCGAGGGCGATGCCGACAAGCTCTACAGCCACGCGATCATCCACGTGAACGAGAAGGGCGCCATCGAGAAGGAAATCGCCATCCCCGCCGAGCTGCGCGCCGGCGAGAAGCGTTTCGGCTTCGAAGGCATCACCAGCGTCGGCGAAGGCGATGACCTGACGCTCTGGATGGCCGTGCAGCGCGAATGGGGTGATGACGAGAAGGGCTTTGTGAAGCTCGTCTCCTACAAGCCCTCGTCGAAGGAGTGGGGCGCCGTGCGCTACCCGCTCGAAACGACGGAAGCCGGCTGGGTCGGCCTTTCCGAAATCACGGCGAACGGCGACTACGCTTACATCATCGAGCGCGACAACCAGATCGGCCAGGCCGCCAAGCTGAAGAAGCTCTACCGCGTGGCGCTCGCCGACCTGAAGCCGGGCAAGATCGGCGGCGAACTGCCGGTCGTCAAGAAGGAAGAGGTTCGTGACCTCATCCCCGACCTGAAGGGTGCCACCAACGGCTACGTCGTCGACAAGGTCGAAGGCTTCACCATCGACGCCGCCGGCAACGGCTACGTCGTGACGGACAATGACGGCGTCGACGACTCCTCCGGCGAGACGCTGTTCTTCGGCATCGGCCCGATGAACGCCATGTAAGAAGCGGATTTCCGGTGCCTCCTCGTGCGGGGGAGGCGCTGGACCCTGCCTGAAAGGGCAAACGAAAAGGCCGGGATCTCGCGATCCCGGCCTTTTCGGTTTGGTTGCCGTCCGGCTTAGCCGACGGCCTGCAAGGGGCGGATGGGCGGAGTGTCGCCGGCCTCGTGCTGGTCCCGGCCGCGCTGCAACTCATCGGTCTTCTCGCTGAGGCAGCGGATGATTTCCTTCAGCTGCTGCTTCTGCTCTTCCGTGAGAACTGCGAAGATCGCCTCGATCATCTTGTGCTGCGGCTGCTGGGCGGCCGAAATGACGGTGCGGCCCATATCCGTAATGGAGACGATCTTGGCGCGGCGGTCCTTCGGGTCCGGCTCGCGCTTGACGAGCTTGTCACGCTCGAGCCCGTCGATGGCTTCCGTCACCGTGCGCGGTGCGAAACCGAGCGCGCAGGCGATGTCCGTCGAGCGCTGCGGCCCCTGACATTCCAGCAAAAGCAGGAACTTGCTGCGGGCGAGCGACACGCCTTCATCCATCATGCACTCGTTCACCAGGCGGCTGACCTGATGGTAGAGTTTGAACATGCCCTGGGAGATTTCTATCGTGCTAGTCATGAGGTGGAATATAGGTATTATGAGGGACCATGTCAAATGATCGTGAAGTTTTTCGGATAATTTGATCATAGATATTGAACGATGACTGTAAATGCGAACGGTCAGGCAACATGCGTTTTTCGCTTCTCTTCTCTGGCTTTTTCAGGGGAGGGTGATTTCTTTCCTGCATAACCCGGCCCGCGTTGCTGCAAGCATTGACCCGAAAGAGGGCTGAGGCGATTGTCCGGCCATGCCTTTTCGCTTCATTCACACGGCCGACCTTCATCTCGATTCGCCGCTCACCTCGCTCGCGCTGCGCAATGCCGACCTCGGCGATCTCGTGCGCGGTGCGACGCGCAAGGCGCTGGAGCGCATCGTCGACCTTGCCATTTCCGAACGTGTCGATGCCGTCATCGTCGCCGGTGACCTCTATGACGGCTCGCAGACCTCCATGGCGACGGCGCTGTTCCTGATGGGGCAGATGCGGCGGCTGGAGGCGGCCGGCATCGGCGTCTTCCTCATCCGCGGCAATCACGATGCGCAGTCGCAGATCACCCGCGAACTGACCTTCCCGCCTAACGTGCACGTCTTCGACGGCCGCGGAAAGCCGGTGAAGGCCGGCGCGCTCGCAAGCGGCCGCGAAATCCATGTGCACGGCGTCAGCTTCGCCCAGCCGCACGCGCCAGCCTCCTTGCTGCCGACCTTTCGCGCGCCGGTGCCGGATGCCGTCAATATCGGCCTCATGCACACCAGCCTCGCCGGTGCCAGCCGCCACGATCCCTACGCCCCGGTTGGCATCGCCGATCTTTCCGCGCACGGTTTCGACTATTGGGCGCTCGGCCATATCCACCAGCGCCGGGTGCATCTGGAAAAGCCGTGGATCGTCATGCCCGGCAATCCGCAGGGCCGCGACATCAATGAGGGCGGGCCGAAGGGCGTGACACTCGCGACGATCGCCGAGGATGGCACGATCACCTGCGAGGAATACCGGGTGGCCGTCGCGGTCTTCGAACGGCTGTCCGTCGATCTCACCGGCATCGACGAGTGGCCCGGCATGCTCGACCGCGTTGAGACCGTGCTGGGAGAGGCGAGGGCGGCCGCAGAGGGCGCTCATGTCGTTGCCCGCCTGACGCTCACGGGCGCCACGCCGCTCGCCTGGCGCCTGCGCCGGGACGAGGACCTGCTTACCGCCGAATTGCAGAACCTCGCGTCCTCGCTTGGCGAATGCTGGATCGAGGCGGTGGAGCTCGCCGTTTCCGTGCCGCTCGCGACCGCCGGTGCCGATGCCGGCCCGCTCACGGAACTGTCCCGCCTGATGCATGAGGACGTTGTGCAGAACCATGCCTATCGCGAGGAGCTGCGCGAGACGCTGGCCGACATCCTGCGCCAATTACCGAAGGAGGCGCGCAGCCTGCTGGCACCGGATGAGGCGGCGGAAGAGGCGCTCCTGTTCGACCTCGCTTTGCAGGGCTCCGATGCCGTGATCGCCCGCCTCGGCGGCGAAAACGGGAGGGTGTGAGCGCATGCGCCTCGATCGCCTCGACCTCGTCCGCTATGGAAAATTCACTGATCGCAGCCTCGATTTCGGGGCCGCGCGGCCCGGCAAGCCGGATTTCCACCTGGTGCACGGCCCCAACGAGGCCGGCAAGTCCACGCTGTTCTCCGCCTATCTCGACCTGCTCTTCGGCATCGAGCGAACCAGCACCTACGGCTTCCTGCACCCCTATGCGCTGATGCGCGTCGGCGGGCAGTTTTCCGTCGGCGCCGAACGTCACGAGGCCTATCGCCTCAAGCGCAACCAGGCCTCGCTTGTCGCCGCCGATGACCGCCCGCTGCCGGATACGCTCTTTGCCAGCGTGCTCGGCGGTATGGACCGCAACGCCTACCGCACCATGTTCTCGCTCGACGACGAGAGCATCGAAAAGGGTGGCGAGGACATCCTGAAGAGCGAAGGCGAACTCGGCTCCATGCTGTTTTCCGCGAGTTCCGGCCTTTCCGACATGGCGACCGGCCTTGCCGCGCTGAAGGCGGAGGCCGACGAATTCTACCGCCCCTCCGGCCGCAAACATGGCCTTTCCACGCTGAAAGCCGAGATCGAGGCGCTGGCGGCCGAGCGCAAGGCGCTCGACATTGCGGCCCGCGACTACGGCGCGCTGGTGCGCGACCGCGACACCGCCACTCGTCACCACGAGGAGGCCACGGCCGCCCGCACCGAGGCCCGCGCCGCGCTGGCGCTGATCGAGCGCAGCCTCTCCGCGCTGCCCTATCTCCGGCGCCTGCGGGCGCTGCGAACGGAACTCGGCGCCTATGATCTCGGCACGTCGCCACCGGCCACCTGGCGATCTCTCACGGACGAACTGGCGCGCGAGGCGACGGAAATCGCCGCGCGCGGCGAGCGCGTCGCAGGCGAGCGCGAACGCTATGAGGATGAGCGCGACGGGCTGACGGAAGACGAGGCCGTGCTTGCGGCGGATGCGGATATTGCCGCACTCGCCGGCTCGGGGCTCGAAGCCCGTTTCCGCACCGCGGTGATGGACCTTTCCGCCCGCGAGGCCGAGCGCGACCGCGTCATCGCCACGATCGGCGCGAGCATCGCCGCGCTCGGCCTGCCGCCGGATGCGGAGCCGGCGGACATCCTGCTGCCGCCCGGCCTCGGCGAAAAACTCGCGGCGCTCCTGTCGCGGCGAACGGCACTTGTCGAACGCGCCGAAACGGCCCGTCGCGAGCAGACCGAGGCGGAACGGACATTGGCTTCGCTTGGCAGCAAGGCAGGCGCCGTTTCCGATGCGGACGCGGCCAAGGAAGAGGAACGCGCAGCCACCCTCGGCGCCATCCTGCGCGCCGCCCGCTCGGGCGACCTTCTGGCCCGTCTCCGCGAGGCCCGGCGGCTGACCGCTCTCGCCCGGCAGGACGCCGATGGCGCGATGGCGCGTCTGGCGCCGTGGTCCGGCACGGCCAAGGCGCTGGAGGGTCTGGCTATCCCGGCGCCTTCGGAATTCGAAGCCCTGCGCAAGCGATACGACGCGGCGGCCGAGGCCCTGCGCCGGCAGCAGGAGCAGGTCGCGGCGCTGGAGCTGGAGGTCGCTTCCGCCCGGGCGACGCTCGATGCGCTTCAAAAGGCGACCGGCGCTGCTGGGGAGGAGCATGCCGGCCGCCTGCGGACGATGCGGGACGCCGCCTGGCAAAGACACCGTGCCGCCCTCGACGCCGACACCGCCACCGAGTTCGAGCGCGCCATGCACGACGATGACCGCGCCGGCGAGACACGCCTGCGCAACGCCGACCGTCTGTCGGAGCTGCGGGTGCTTGAACGCACGGTGGCGGAAGGCGGGGCGCGGCTTGATGCGCTCGGCGGCGAAGCGCAGCGTCTGGAGCAGGTGAGGGCGGTGGTCGCAGCAGAGATATCTTCGCTCGCCCGGCGCTTCGACCTCCCCGAAGAGACCCCGCTGGCGGAGGTGACGGCCTGGCTGGAGCGGCGCGTGGTAGCGCTGGAAAAGCTCGGCGATCTCGCGCGGCAGACCATCGAAGCCGAGCTCGTGGAGAATGACGCACGTGACCTGCAGGCGCGCCTCTCCGCCCTCCTGGGCAGCGAAATCCCCACAGGCACGCCGCTCGACGAGGCGCTGTTCCTTGCGGAAGACCGGCTGGAGGCGCTGAAGTCGGCGCGTACGCAACGGCTCGCCGTCGCGGAGCATCTCGACCGCGCCAGGACGGATGCGGAGGCGCGCCGGAAGGCGGTGGAGGAAACCGCCGCGGGCCTGGCGGCATGGCAGGAAACCTGGGACCGCGGGATCGCCGGCACTTGGCTCGCCACCGAGCTGGCGCCGGCCGAGCCGGAACGGCTTGCCGCAGCACTCCCCGCCTTGCAGGCGCTCGCCCAGAATGTCGAGCGGCGGCGCGAGTTCGATCACCGAATTACCGGCATGCGCCGCGACCAGCAGGATTACGGCAGCCACGCGCGCCGCCTTGCCGAGCGGCTTGCCGAGCCGTTCGATACCGAGGACCCGCTCGCGGCCGTGGCCGGCCTTTCCCGGCGGCTCGCTGCCGCGAAGGCGGTACACGACCGGCGCGAGGCGATCGACAAGGCGCTGCTGCGCCTCGATGACGAGGAGAAGGTGCTGGACGAGCGCCGGGCCGTGCTGACGTCGCGGCTTTCCGAAGTCTACGCCTTCCTCGGCTGCGACAGTCTCGCGGAGGCGGATCAGCTGCTCGAAGCCTATCGCAAACGCGACGACATTCTGGGGCGCATCGAGGATGCCGGGCGTGATCTCATGCAGCAGATGCGCGCCGGGACGGTCGACGAGGCGGAGGCGTGGCTTTCGGCGGTCGACGACGACCAGCTTGCCGCAGAGAAGGGCGATCTTTCGGTGCGGCTGGAAGAACTCGACCGCGCGGTGCAGGAGCATCATCTTGCGCGGGCGCGGGCGGAGGAGGCGCTGGCCAGGATCGCCGGCAGCGACGAGGCGGCTGTGCTGGAGGAGCGGCGGCGCACGGCGCTGATCGAGCTTGCGGAAAAATCGCGGCGCTACCTCGCGACCCGCGCCGGCATTCTCGCCGCCGAGCAGGCGCTGCGGCTCTATCGCGAACGCCATCGCAGCGCGATGATGGAGCGCGCCTCCAAGACCTTTCGCGATATCACGGGCGGCGAATATTCCGGGCTCTCGACCGTCCTGGAGAAGGACAGCGAGTTCCTCGTGGTCAATGCCGCCGCCGGTGGCTCGAAGCTGGCAAAAGACCTTTCCAAGGGCACGCGCTTCCAACTCTACCTGGCGCTGCGCGTCGCGGGGTATCACGAGATCGCCGCCAGCCGCGAGATCGTGCCCTTCATCGCCGACGACATCATGGAGACCTTCGACGACCGGCGCGCGCTGAACGCCCTCAAGGTGATGGGCGCCATGGCGACGGGCGGGCAGGTGATCTACCTGACGCACCACCAACACCTGCGCGATCTCGCGCGCGAAGCCTGCCCGGATGTGGTGATCCATGAATTGTGAGGGCTGAAACGTCTGTCCATCAGACAAGCGTCAAAGCGTGGAACTTGGCTCGCAACTTGACTTGGCGGATGGTAAGTGGTTCTTGGCGCACCATCGGCACCGCTGCTTTGCACGGCGCCCCGCGTTGACCAGACGGACGGGCACGAAACGGACGGCATGACGAACAGGACCGGAAAAGAAGCGACCATGTGGGAGCGGGGTTTTGCGCCCGCAGGCTTCCTCGTGCTGCTCTTCACCCTGTTCCTCTCGCAGTTCTCGCTGCCGCAGAGCGCCGCCACCGCAGGCCACCCGCAGCGTGCGGCCGCGGAAGGCGGCGTGGCACCGTCGCCGCTCTCCACGACCGGCGATGACCTGTGGTTTCCGGCGAGCGGCCATGCCGAACGGCGGGTCGCCAAGGCGAAGACCGGGCTTCCCGAGGGCGATGCGGCCGGCAAGGCGATCGTGCCGAGCGCCGGCCTGCTGCTCTATCCTTTTGAAATCGCCTCGTCAGGGGCATTCTTTGCTGTCGACGATGCTGCGCCGGCTTTGTCCGGCCATGCCGCGTTCCGCAGCCGCGCGCCTCCGGCTTTTGCCGCGTAAGGCCCTTTGGCGTTTCTGACGCCGCGCCATTCGATTGAAATTCCGATCCCAGCGGACGGCGCCGACTGATTCTGTCGCGCCCGTCCGTCAGTTTAAGTGGAACAACCCCATGAAAACCTCCAAATGGGCATTGTTGTTGTACACCGTGATCATCCTGTTCGGGGTGCTCGCGGCCGTGCCCAACGTGCTGACGACTGAACAGCAGGCGACATTCGGGCGCTTTCTGCCCGCCAAGCCCGTCACCCTCGGCCTCGACCTGAAGGGTGGCTCGCATCTCGTGCTGGAAGTCGATTCCGCAGCACTTCGCAAGGCGCGCATGGACGTGCTCCTGAACGATGCGCGCGGCATCCTGCGCACCGCCGGCGAGCGCGCCTCGGCCGCCCGCCTCAGCGGCACGACGCTGACGATCACGCTGGCCGACGAGGCCGCGCTCGACAAGGTCCTGCCGGAAGTGCGCAAGCTCGCCGCACCGACGACGTCGCTCGGCTTCGGCACCGGCTCCTCCGACATCGATGTCGAGACCTCCGGCACCGTCATCACCGTGGCGCTGACGGAAGCCGGCATCAACGAGCGCATGTCGGCCGCCGTCGAGCAAAGCCTTGAAATCATCCGTCGCCGCGTCGACCAGGTCGGCGTTGCCGAACCGCTCATCCAGCGCGTCGGCGGCGACCGCATCCTCGTGCAGCTGCCGGGTCTCCAGGACCCGACGCGCCTGCGCCAGCTGCTTGGCTCCACCGCGCAGATGAGCTTCCACATGGTCGACCAGACCGTGGATCCGAACAGCGTCGCGCCCCGCGGCGTGATGATCCTGCCCGGCGCCAACGACCCCGGCAAATATGCCGTGGAAGAGCGCGTGGCGATCTCGGGCGACCGCCTGGCGGACGCCAAGGCCGGCTTCGACCAGCGCACGAACGAGCCGATCGTCTCGTTCAGCTTCGATTCGACCGGTGCCCGCCAGTTCGCGGAAATCACCCAAGCGAATGTCGGAAAACCCTTCGCCATCGTCCTCGACGGCAAGGTGCTGACCGCTCCCGTCATCCGCGAGCCGATCATCGGCGGCCAGGGCCAGATTTCCGGCAACTTCAACCCGCAGGAAGCGACCGTGCTTTCGGCGCTGCTGCGCTCCGGCGCGCTGCCGGCACCGCTCACCATCATCGAGGAGCGCACCGTCGGCCCGAACCTCGGCTCCGACTCGATCCGCATGGGCCTCTACACCGGCTTTGCCGGCCTTCTTGCCGTCGTGATCATGATGCAGGTGCTCTATGGCTCCTGGGGTCTCATCGCAAACCTCGGCCTCGTGCTGCATACGATCCTGACGATCGGCTTGCTCGGGCTGCTGGGCTCGACGCTGACCTTGCCCGGCATCGCCGGCATCATCCTCGGCATCGGCATGGCGGTGGACGCCAACATCCTGATCAATGCCCGTATCCGTGAAGAAACGGCGGCGGGCGCCGGCGCCATGAAGGCGCTCGATGTCGGCTTCAACAAGGCCTATGCCACCATCGTCGACGGCAACATGACGACCATGGTCGGCATGATCCTGCTCTTCATGTTCGGCTCCGGCCCGGTGCGCGGCTTCGCCATCACCATGATCATCGGCCTCGCAATCTCGATGTTCACCTCGATCACCTTCGTGCGCCTGCTGATGCGCGAGGTCGTCATCCGCAGCAAGATGAAGAAGATCGACATCCACTCGATGTTCGGCGCGGTGCCGAGCATCCCGACCTTCTCCTTCATGCGCGGCCGCTACATCGCCATTGCCATGTCGGCGTTCATCTCGACAAGCTCGGTCATCCTGTTCTTCACGCCGGGTCTCAACTACGGCATCGACTTCGTCGGCGGCATCCAGGTCGAGGCGACTTCCAAGACGCCGATCGACCTCGCCGTCGTGCGCGAGAAGATGGAGAGCCTGAACCTCGGCGAAGTGGCGCTGCAGGAATTCGGCCAGGGCACCTCCGTGCTCGTGCGCGTGCAGCGTCAGCCGGGCGGCGAAGAGGCGCAGTCCGCGGCCCTCCAGCAGGTCCGCGACGGCGTTGCGGCGGTGATCGCGGATGCGAACTTCGAGCGCACGGAAGTGGTCGGCCCGACGGTCAGCACGGAGCTTGCGCGTTCCGGCTTCCTCGCCGTCGCGCTCGGCATGCTGGCGATCCTGATCTACATCTGGTGGCGCTTTGAATGGCACTTTGCCGTGGGCGCCATCGCGACGCTGATCCTGGACATCACCAAGATGATCGGCTTCTTCTCCCTGATGCAGATCGACTTCAACCTGACGGCCATCGCCGCGGTGCTGACGCTGATCGGTTACTCGGTCAACGACAAGGTGGTGGTGTACGACCGCATGCGCGAGAACATGCGCAAGTACAAGTCGATGCCGTTCTCCGACCTTATCGACCTGTCGATCAACCAGGTGGTCATGCGATGCATCTTCACCTCCGTCGCCGTCGCGGTCTCGCTGCTGCCGATGGCGATCTGGGGTGGCGATACCGTCAAGCCCTTCGCCTGGCCGATGTTGTTCGGCGTCGTGGTCGCAACGACCTCGTCGATCTATATCGGCGGTCCGATCCTGCTCTTCCTCAGCCGCTGGTGGAAGGATCGCGATGCGACACGGGCACCGGGCTCGGCAACCACGCCGGCAACCGAAGCTTGAAACCGGAACGGGCGCCCTTGAGGCGCCCGTTTCATTTCAGGGGAAGCGGGAAGGACTGAAGGTCTCCGCCGTTATGCCCTCGCGGGCCAGCGGCTCGGGCACCGGTTCTCCGGTGAGGAGGGCTGCGGCGAGGCTGCCGAGGGCGGGCGAGGTGAGGATGCCGTATCCGCCCTGTCCGGCGAGCCAGAAGAAGCTCGCTTCGTCCTTGGCGGGTCCGATCACCGGCAGCCGGTCCGGAGAAAAACTGCGCATGCCGGCCCAGCTCTTGAAGACGCGGCGCACGCTCAAGGTCGTCGCCTCCTCGACATAGTGGGCGGCATAGGCGACGTCGAGTTCCTCCGGCTGCACGTCCGCCGGTTCGCAGGGCGTTTCGTCGGCGGGCGAGGCGAGCAGGCGGCGGCCCTCGGGCTTGAAATAGAAGATGTCCTCGACTTCATTGATTTCCGGCAGGCGGCTGGCGTCGATGCCCTCGGGCAGGTCGACGGTGATTGCCGTGCGGCGATGCGGCACGATGTCGGCCGGCGCGACACCGCAAAGGCCCGCCACCGTATCGGCCCAGCCGCCGGCCGCATTCACCACTGTTCCGGCGGCGATCGTTTCGTCATCGGTCTCGATCAGCCAACTCGCGCCAACCCGCCGGGCGCCGGCGAACGACCGGCCTTCAAGGATCTGGGCACCGTGGCGCCGCGCGTGGCGGGCATAGGCCTGCAGCAGCGCGTCCACTTCGATGTCCCAGTAGTCCGGGTCGAAATAGGCCGCAGTGGCATATTCGGGGTCGAGCATTGGCGCGCGGGCGAGCATGGCCGCCGTATCAAGCCATTCCACGGCCACGCCGAGCGCCTTCGCCGCCTCGAAACGGGCGTGCAGCAGCGCTTCCTTGCCCTCCGTGCCGAGGATGATGCTGCCGCGGTCGATGAGCAGCGGCACGGCGGCAAACCCCTCCGGCGGCTGCGTGAGGAAAGCATGGCTGGCGCGGGCGAGCGCGTTCACGAGGGGCGCATTGTCGCGCAGCGTGAATTCGGCTGCCGAGCGGCCGGTGCTGTGATAGCCGAGCGCGCCTTCGCGCTCCAGCACGACGACGGAGCGGTGCGGGCTCAGGAAATAGGCGAGCGATATGCCGGCAATGCCGCCGCCGATGATTGCGATGTCGAAAGTCTGCATGGCCGCCTCCACTGTCTTCACAAGGGACAGGCCTAAGCAAGCTTTCGGCATTCTTCAAATTTATAGAGGTGAAGGTGGATATCAGCCGGATTGATGCGGCTCGCCCCAGCGCCATGGCGGCACATCGGCCATGTGGGTGAGGAAGGCGCGCTCGGCCGGATTGAGCGCCGAACCGGGATTGGTGATGCGGAAGGTTTCGGCCACCGGCAGGTCGTCATAGGGTGGAAGCTGCCAGAGTTCGCCGGCCGTCAGGGCCACGCCGGTGAGGTGCGCCGGCAGCATGCCGATGCCGGCATTGGCCACCACGAGGCGCAGCACCTCTTCCACGTTGAAGGCAAGCGCGCGCACCTGCTGCCCGAAGGAGCCGACGGCGCGCACGGCCGTCACCGGCCCCATATGCGGCCCGCCCAGCACGTCGGCGAGGAAGGAGACATAGGGTTCGCCGCGCAGGTCCTCCAGCCGTGCATCCAGCGCCCCGAACAGCCGGTGTCCGCGGCCGCAATAGAGCGCATAACGCTCGTAGCAGAACGGCACCTTCTCCAGCCCCTCCGGAATGATGCCGTCGGAAAGCCCGAGCGTCGCCACGCCGCGCTCCACCGAGCGGATGACGTCGGTCGTCGTCTCCACCGTCACGCCCACGGTAACGCGCGGATGCAGCCGGAAGAAATCGGCGATCGCCCGGTCCCAGGCGGGGTTCATGGCATGGCTCACCGAATGGATGGTGATATGGCCGGCAATGTCTTCGCTGGAGGGCTGCATCGCCTCCGGCAGCCGCACGATGGCGGTAAAAATGTCGTGGCAAAGCGCATGCAGCCGTTCGCCGGCCTCCGTCAGTTCGAAACGGCCGGGGCTGCGGTCGATCAGCCGGTGGCCGACCGATTGTTCCAGCCGCTTCAGCGCCATGCTGACGGCCGGCTGTTGCAGCAAAAGCCGGTTCGCCGCCCGCGTGATGCTGCCTTCCTCCACCACGACCACGAAGGTGCGCAGCAGGTTCCAGTCAAGATTGTGGGCGAAGCGTTCAAGGCGGTTTGTGGGCATGCACGTAGCTAGGACGGCGCCGTGGCAAAAGGCAAGAGCCGAGGCGAAGGCGCCGTTTCACAACCCCTGCTGGATAAATGACTACCCCTGGTCGGCGGCATGCGCTTTTCGACGGCAATGGCTCGTTTTTACCGGAACCAAAAAGCCCGCAGGCGCATTTTGCCGGTCGAACGAAGGGGAAATTGCCATATGTGGGAACGGTTTAGCACCAGCGGGCTCGCGGGGTCCTATCTCGATGACTTGCTGGCCGACGGCGTGAACGCACGCATGGAATTCCGCCCCAGACGGGCGTTCGATCCCCATCCATTTCTGGTCAGTCTTGATGACGAAGCGGAAGGCGAGGCGTTTTTCACCCGGCCCATCGAGGGCTCGGCAGCTGGAAGCCAAACCTCCTTCGAGCCTTGATCGCGTGGATGCAAGAGGCGGCCGAAGCCGCCTCGCTTTGGTGACAACCATCACCCGCCCACTGCCGTCATCCTCGGGTTTAACCCGAGGATCCACGCGGCACCCGCGGCTGTGGATGGTCGGGTCAGGCCCGACCATGACGGAGGAGAGTTTGGGCAGACTTTGTCATGAAGCCAAGGCGGCCGAAGCCGACTCTCAGTCCATTATTTCATCGTGTAGATGTCGATGGAAAAATACTTGTCGTTGATCTTCTTGTAGGTGCCGTCCTCGCGGATGGCCTTCAGGGCAGCGTTCAGCTTCTCGCGCAGATCGTTGTCGTCCTGGCGCACCGCGATGCCCACGCCTTCGCCGACGAACTTCGGATCGGTGATCGGCGTGCCGACCAGCTCGCAGCAGGCCTTGCCGTCGTCGTTCTTGGTGACCCAGTCGAGCAGCGGGATCATGTCGCCGACCTGCAGGTCGAGGCGGCCGTTCGCCATGTCGAGGTTCACTTCGTCCTGCGTCGGATAGAGCTTGATATCGGCATCGGGATAGACGGCCGCGACGTAATCGGCCTGCGTGGTGCCGGACTGGGCGCCGATCGTCTTGCCCTTCATGCCCTCATTGGTGAAATCGGTGAGGCCGGCGCCCTTCGGCGCGGCATGCGTCATGGCGGCGAGATAATAGGGGTCGGTGAAGGAAACCTGCTTCTTGCGCTCCTCGGTGATGAACATCGAGGCGATGATCATGTCATATTTCTTGGCGACGAGGCCGGGAATGATGCCGTCCCAATCCTGCGCGACGACTTCGCATTCGACCTTCATCTTCTCACAGAGCGCAAGGCCGATCTGCACGTCGAAGCCGTCGAGATTGCCGGCGGAATCCTGGAAGTTGAAGGGCGGGTAGGCGCCTTCCGTGCCGATCTTCAGCGTTTGCGCAGAAGCCTGGGCGGAAAGCAGGGTAGAGCCTGCAAGAGCCAGCGCGAGCAGCATTTTTTTCATGGTCGTTCCCCTGTTCTGATTGTGACCGAGGGAACGGTAGCGCGGCCCCGTGCATAAACGAAATAGATAGCCCTGATAGTCGCTATCATTTCAGTTTATGTTCACGCGGCTATGAAACGGGAGATGCCGCGCATGACGCCGCGCAGTTCTGCCAGCCCCTTCAGACGGCCGATCAGCGAGTAGCCGGGGTTGATGCGCGCCTTGCCGATATCGTCGGCGAGCAGGTGGCCGTGGTCGGGGCGCATGGGGATGCGCCAGTCGGCGCGACCTTCCGCCTTGCGCCGCGCCTGCTCCTCCAGAAGCGCGACGACGACCTCCACCATGTTGGTCGAGCCATCGAGATGGTCGGCCTCATGGAAGGAGCCGTCCGGCTCGCGGGTGACATTGCGCAGGTGGGCGAAATGGATGTTCGGGCCGAATTCGCGCACCATGGCCGGCAGGTCGTTATCGGCGCGAACCCCATAGGAGCCGGTGCAGAAGGTGAGGCCGTTCGCGGGGCTCGGCGCCGCGGCCAGGATCGCGCGGGCATCCTCGGCGTTGGAGACGACGCGCGGCAGGCCGAACAGCGAGAACGGCGGATCATCCGGGTGGATACACAGCCGCGCGCCGACCTCTTCCGCCACCGGCACGATCTCGCGCAGGAAGGTCTTGAGGTTGCCGCGCAACGCCTCGGCGTCGATGCCCTGGTATTCTTCCAGCGCCTTACGAAAACTGTCGCGATCATAGCTGCGCTCGGTCGCCGGCAGGCCGGCGATGAGGTTGCGCTCGATCGTCGCCACCTGATCGTCGTTGAGCGAGATCAGCCGGTCCTTCGCGGTGCGGATGGCCGCGGGCGTATAATCCTTCTCCGCATCCTTCCGGCGCAGCACCAGCAGGTCGTAGGCTGCGAAATCCACGGCATCGAAGCGCAGCGCATAGCCGGTGGAGGGCATGCGGTAGAGCAGGTCGGTGCGCGTCCAGTCGCAGACGGGCATGAAGTTATAACAGATCGTCCTGATGCCGGCCTTCGCCAGCGCCCGGATCGTATCCTTGTAGGCCCCAATATATTTGCTGCGCTCGGGGCCAGCGATCTTGATCGAATTGTGCACCGGAATGCTCTCGACTACCGACCAGGTCAGGCCCGCGGCCTCGATCGCCGCTTTGTGCGCGAGGATATCGTCGAGCGGCCAGGCCGAGCCGTCATAGATATGGTGGAGTGCGGAGACGATGCCGGTAGCGCCGGCCTGCTTGATATGGTCGAGGGTCACCGGATCCTTCGGGCCATACCAGCGAAAACATTCTTCCATCATCGTCATTCCTCCAGACCCCAACCCCGGGGTTGGATCACACGGGCAGGGGGTGCGCAAGGGGCGCGCCGGAAGATGACTCAATCTCTTCGAAAACCGGACCAACCGCCTGTTCCGACTCCGGTTTTGCGACCTGCGTTGACGGGGCGGATTTCGTCACCGATGCCGGCCTGAAGACCGGCATAGATGTCGCGCAATCACTACCAGCGCTGGTGCACATGCGGGGCGACGAGGCGGTAGTAGACCTCGCGCGTCGCTTCCATCACGTCTTCCGGAATGGCGGGCAGGCTTGCAGCCCGGGCGTTCGCCTCCGCCTGCTCGGCATTGCGCGCGCCGGGGATGACGACGCTGACGGCATCCGCCATCAGGATCCAGCGCAGCGCGAAGGCGGCCATGGTCGTGCCTGCCGGCACCAGCGCGCGGATTTCCTCGACGGCCTGCAAGCCGGTCTCGAAGGGCACGCCGGCAAAGGTCTCGCCGACATCGAAGGATTCGCCGTGGCGGTTGAAGTTGCGGTGGTCATCGGCGGCAAAGGCTGTCTCGCGGGTGATCTTGCCCGAGAGCAGGCCGCTTGCCAGCGGCACGCGCGCGATGATCGCGACGTGGCGGCGGGCGGCTTCCTTGAAGAACAGCTGCGCCGGGCGCTGGCGGAACATGTTGTAGATGATCTGCACGCTGACGACGCCCGGGAACTCGATCGCCTTCAGCGCTTCCTCGACCTTTTCCACGCTGACGCCGTAATTGGCGATCTTGCCGGCGGCCTTAATCTCCTCCAGCGCCTGGAAGACTTCCGGACGGTAGTAGACCTCCGTCGGCGGGCAATGCAGCTGCACGAGATCGAGGCGCTCGACGCCGAGGTTCTTCAGGCTGCGATCGACGAAGCCTTCGAGGTTTTGCTTGTTGTAGCCGTCGGCGACATGCGGCGAGAGCCGGCGGCCGGCCTTGGTGGCCACCATCGGGCGCTGGCCGCCGCGTTCCTTCAGCACGTCGGCAATGATCTTTTCCGAACGGCCGTCGCCGTAGACGTCGGCGGTATCTATGAAGCTCATGCCGGCGTCGAGCGCGGCGTGAAGGGCGGCGCGGCCATCCGCTTCGGTGACGTCACCCCAGGCGCCGCCGATCTGCCAGGCGCCGAAGCCGATATCCGTGGTGGTAAAACCCGTGCGGCCGAATTTGCGATGTCTCATGAAAAAGTCTCCCGACACATTGATTGTGTCGGGAGGTAGCATTCCGCTGGAACGCGGACAAGGAAATCGCTTCCGTCTATGGCTCAGGCCGGAGTGATTTCTACCAGATAGAAGGCCGCACTTTCGCCGGCCGAGACCACCTCGACACTCTCAGAGCCACCGAATACTAGGGCGTCGAGCGGCTGGAGGCCGATGAGGCCGTCAGCGGTGGAAACGCCGAGCGGTTCGAGCGCCAGCAGCAGGCGTTCGCTGGAGGATTCCGCCAGAACCAGCGAGCCTTCCGCGACGTGCCGCGCCAGCCTGTGCCCGAAAACGCCACGACGGGTCATGACGTTGAGGTCGGTGATCGGGCCGCCGGTGAGGCGCGCCGTGGTCGGTACGTCGGCCGGGAAGGTGAGGGGCGCGGTCTCCGGCGTCAGCAGCTTCTCGCCGACACCCTCGATAGACAGCGCCATACCGTCCCCGGACAGCACCGCCAGCGTGCGGTCGATGCCGGGGAAGACGGAGAACGGTCCATCGCTCGCCACCGTCGCCATGCTGACGCGCCAGCCGAACTCCGAAAGGTCGGGACCTTCCGGATGGACGATCACCTCGACCGTCTCGCCGCCGCCGTTTTTCCACGGCATGCGGCGATGCTCGACATTGCGGAGAAGCCGCATCCTCAGTTGCCGAGGATGCCGGGCAGGCGCAGGCCCTTTTCCTTCGCGCAATCGAGCGCGATGTCGTACCCGGCATCCGCGTGGCGCATGACGCCCGTCGCCGGGTCGTTCCACAGCACGCGGCCGAGGCGTTCGGCTGCCGCATCCGTGCCGTCGGCGCAGATGACGACGCCCGAATGCTGCGAGAAGCCCATGCCGACGCCGCCGCCGTGGTGGAGCGAGACCCAGGTCGCACCCGAGGCGGTGTTGAGCAGCGCGTTCAGCAGCGGCCAGTCGGACACGGCGTCCGAGCCGTCCTTCATCGATTCCGTCTCGCGGTTCGGCGAGGCGACGGAGCCCGAATCGAGGTGGTCCCGGCCGATGACGATCGGCGCGCTCAGTTCGCCGTTCTTGACCATCTCGTTGAAGGCGAGGCCGAGGCGGTGGCGATCACCGAGGCCGACCCAGCAGATGCGCGCCGGCAGGCCCTGGAAGGCGATGCGCTCGGCGGCCATGTCGAGCCAGTTGTGCAGGTGCTTGTTATGGGGCAGCAGTTCCTTGACCTTGGCGTCGGTCTTGCGGATATCTTCCGGATCGCCGGACAGGGCCGCCCAACGGAACGGGCCGATGCCGCGGCAGAACAGCGGGCGGATATAGGCCGGAACGAAGCCCGGGAAGGCGAAGGCGTTTTCGAGGCCCTCTTCCTTGGCGACCTGGCGGATGTTGTTGCCGTAGTCGAAGGTCGGGATGCCCATGTCCTGGAAGGCGATCATCGCTTCGACATGCTCGCGCATGGAGGCGCGGGCGGCCTTTTCGACGGCCTTCGGGTCGCTTTCGCGCTTTTCCTTCCACTCTCCCATCGTCCAGCCCTTCGGCAGGTAGCCGTTGATCGGGTCGTGCGCCGAGGTCTGGTCGGTGACCATGTCGGGGCGGATGCCGCGGCGGACCATTTCCGGCAGGATCTCGGCGGCGTTGCCGAGCAGGCCCACGGACTTGGCTTCGCCGGCCTTCGTCCAGCGGTCGATCATCGCGAGCGCCTCGTCGAGCGTGTCGGCCTTTTCGTCGATGTAGCGGGTGCGCAGGCGGAAATCGATCGAATCCGGGTTGCACTCGACGGCAAGGCACGAGGCGCCGGCCATGACGGCGGCTAGCGGCTGGGCGCCGCCCATGCCGCCGAGGCCGCCGGTCAGCACCCACTTGCCCTTGAGGTCGCCATTGTAGTGCTGGCGGCCGGCTTCGACGAAGGTTTCGTAGGTGCCCTGAACGATGCCCTGGCTGCCGATATAGATCCACGAACCGGCCGTCATCTGGCCGTACATGGCAAGGCCCTTCTTATCCAGCTCGTTGAAATGGTCCCAGTTGGCCCAGTGCGGCACGAGGTTGGAATTGGCGATCAGCACGCGCGGCGCATCCTTGTGCGTGCGGAAAATGCCGACCGGCTTGCCGGATTGCACGATCAGCGTCTCGTTTTCTTCCAGATCGCGCAGCGAGGCGACGATCTTGTCGAAATCGGCCCAGGTGCGGGCGGCGCGACCGATGCCGCCGTAGACGACCAGTTCATGCGGGTTTTCCGCGACGTCCGGGTCGAGATTGTTCATCAGCATGCGCAGCGGCGCTTCCGTCATCCAGCTCTTGGCGGTGAGTTCGGTGCCGCGGGCAGCGCGGATTTCGCGGATATTGTGGCGGGGATTGGTGGTCATTAACTGGTTCTCCCGGGATCAGCGTGGAAGGGTGGAGGCAAGCGCCTCGAGACGGTTCAGGATGTCTGTCAGAACAATGCGCAGCCGCGCGGCCTTCTCCTCGTCGAGGGCAAAGGGCGGGGCTTCCGTGGCGAGATGGCTCACCTGCGCGAGTTCCATCTGGATGGCGTGCACGCCGGTTTCCGGCCTGCCATAATGGCGCGTCGTCCAGCCGCCCTTGAAGCGGCCGTTGAGGATGCTGGTATAGGCCTCGGCCTTCGCGCAGGCATCGAACGTCGCCGTCTCGATGGCCTTGTCGCAGGTGCGGCCCATATCCGTGCCGACGTTGAAATCCGGCAGCCGGCCTTCGAACAGGAAGGGGATCAGCGAGCGGATCGAGTGGCAATCGTAGAGGATGGCCACGCCATGGATCGCCTTGACGCGCTCGATCTCGGCGGCAAGCGCCGCGTGGTAGGGCGCGTGGAAATTGGCGAGCCGGAAGGCGATGTCCGCCTCGGTCGGCGCCTCGCCGTCCTTCCAGATCGCCTTGCCGTCGAAATCCGTTTCCGGCACGAGGCCCGTCGTGTTCTGGCCGGGATAGAGGCTGACGCCGGCCGGATCGCGGTTGGCGTCGATGACGTAGCGGTGGAACGTGGCGCGCACGGTCGTCACATTCGGCAGCAGGCAGTCATAGAGACGCTCGATATGCCAGTCCGTATCGGCGAGGATGCGGCCGTTGTCGTTCAGGCGTTCCCATATTTCGGCCGGCACGTCCGTGCCGGTGTGCGGGAAGGCGAGGATGACGGGCGAGGTGCCCTGGTGGGTTTCGAAAACCGCCATGTCAGGCCTCCAGAACCGGCAGGATGCCCTTGGAAACGGAGGCGCCGAGCGCGCCCGACGAGACGAAGCTGCTGGCGGCGGCGAGATCCGGCGCCATGTAGCGGTCCTCTTCCAGCGTCGCGACCACGGTGCGCAGCGTTGCAACGACCTTCTGCAATTCCGGGCTGGTGACGAGCGGCGCGCGGAACTCGATGCCCTGCGCTGCGGTCAGCGCTTCGATGCCGATGATGGCGGACAGGTTTTCCGTCATGCGCAGCAGGCGGCGGGCGCCGTGGCAGGCCATGGAGACGTGGTCTTCCTGGTTGGCGGAGGTCGGCGTCGAATCGACCGAGGCCGGATGCGCCATCTGCTTGTTTTCGCTCATCAGAGCGGCCGAGGTCACTTCCGCGATCATCAGGCCGGAATTGAGCCCCGGCTTCTTGGCGAGGAAGGCCGGCAGGCCGAAGGACAGCGCCGGGTCGACGAGAAGCGCGATGCGCCGCTGTGAAATCGCGCCGATCTCGCAGACCGCAATCGCGATCTGGTCGGCGGCGAAGGCGACGGGTTCGGCGTGGAAGTTGCCGCCCGAGATGACGCTGTTGTCGGACAGCACCAGCGGGTTGTCGGTGACGGCATTGGCTTCGATTTCCAGCGTGCGGGCGGCCGAGCGCAGCACATCGAGGCAGGCGCCGTCGACCTGCGGCTGGCAGCGGATGCAATAGGGGTCCTGCACGCGCTCGTCGCCGGTGATGTGGCTCTCGCGGATGACGGAACCGGCCAGCAGCGCACGCAGCGACGCGGCGGCGTCGATCTGGCCCTTGTGGCCGCGCAGCGTGTGGATATCCGGATGGAACGGCGCGGAGGAGCCCATGGCGGCATCTGTGGAAAGCGCGCCGGTGACGAGCGCAGCCTGCGCGGCGCGATGCGCCCGGAAGAGGCCGGCGAGCGCCAGGGCGGTCGAGACCTGCGTGCCGTTGATGAGGGCGAGGCCCTCCTTGGCGGCAAGCACGACGGGCTTCAGCCCGGCTTTTGCGAGGGCCGCGCCGCCGGGCAGGCGTTCGCCGGCATAAATGGCTTCACCTTCGCCGATCATCACGGCCGCCATATGGGCGAGCGGAGCAAGGTCGCCGGAGGCGCCGACGGAACCCTGTTCGGGGATGACCGGAATGACGCCCTTTTCCTGCATGGTTTCCAGCAGGCGGACGATATCGAGGCGCACACCGGAAGCGCCGCGGCCGAGCGAGATCAGCTTCAGCGCCATGATGAGGCGCACGATGTTTTCGGACAGCGGTTTGCCGACGCCGCAGCAATGCGACAGGATCAGGTTGCGCTGGAGGGTGGCGACATCGGCGGCCGCGATCTTGATGGAGGCGAGTTTGCCGAAGCCGGTATTGATGCCATAGACCGGCTCGGGGCCGCCGGCGATTTCCGCGATGCGGGCGGCGGCTTTTTCGATACCCGCGTCGAAGGACGGTTCGAGACGGGCGGAAACGCCGGTCCAGTAGATGGATTCAAGGGTTTTGAGGGGCACGGAGCCCGGATGAAGCGTGATCGTCATTTTGCATTCCTCGATGCAGCCCGGCCTTCGAATTGACCTGCTGCGAATTGACCTAATGTCCGCTGCGGATACGGGCAAACATGGGATTGAAGCCCATGCGGTAGACCAGTTCCGCCGGCCGGCCGATGTCCCAGAGGACGAAATCGGCCCACTTTCCGGCTTCGAGCGTCCCCACTTCGTCGACCAGGCCCAGTGCGCGGGCGGCTTCGCGGGTGGTGCCGGCAATGCATTCCGTGACGGTCATGCCGAAGAGGGTGGCGGCCATGTTCATGGTGAGGAGGAGCGAGGTCAGCGGCGAGGTGCCGGGGTTGGAATCCGTCGCGACGGCCATCTTGACGCCGTGCTTGCGGAAGAGCTCGACCGGCGGCTTCTTCGTCTCGCGGATGAAGTAGAAGGCCCCCGGCAGGATGACGGCGACCGTGCCGGCCTTCGCCATGGCGGCGGCACCCGCATCGTCCGTATATTCGAGGTGGTCGGCCGAAAGCGCGCCGTAGGAGGCGGCAAGGGCCGCGCCATTGAGGTTCGAAAGCTGGTCGGCGTGCAGCTTGACCGGCAGGCCGTGGCTCTTCGCCGCGTCGAAGACCTTCGCCATCTCGTCCGGCAGGAAAGCGATACCCTCGCAGAAGCCGTCCACGGCATCGGCAAGGCCCTCCGCCGCGATGGCCGGCAGCATCTCGCTGACCACCTTGTCGATATAGGCGGTCTTGTCGCCGTTCATTTCCGGCGGCAACGCGTGGGCGCCAAGGAAGGTGGTGCGGACGGTCACGTCGCGCTGCTCGGCAACCCGGCGGGCGGCGCGCAGCGATTTCAATTCGTTTTCGGTATCGAGGCCGTAGCCGGATTTCAGCTCGACGGTCGTGACACCTTCGGCGATCAGCGCGTCGAGGCGGGGCAGCGTCTGGCGCACGAGATCGTCTTCGCTCGCCGCGCGCAGCGCCTTGACCGAGGAGACGATGCCGCCGCCGGCGCGCGCGATCTCCTCGTAGGAGGCGCCGGCAAGCCGCAGCTCGAATTCATGGGCGCGGTCGCCGGCATGCACGAGATGGGTGTGGCAATCGATGAGGCCCGGCGTGATCCAGCGGCCTTCGCAATCGATGGTTTCCGCAGCGGAGAATTCGGCGGGCAGATCGGCTTCAGGACCGACGAAGGCGATGCGTCCGTCGCACACGGCAATAGTGCCATCTTCGACGATGCCGAGGCCGGGCAGGCTCTCGTTGAGCGTCGCCAGCCGGGCATTGCGCCAGACGCGCACCGTGTCCTTTTCCGCTGCTGATACCATGATTGCCTCTTCCCTGTGATGAAGATAATGTATATACATAATCGCAGAGGACGCAAGAGCGAATTTGCGGATCGGCGTCGAAGATACACCGGAAGAGGGAGGAAGCGGCATGGCCGTCATTCATGCAAGGCAGGCGTTGCTTACGGGCGGTTGGACGAAGGACGTGCGTCTCCATATCGAAGGCGGCCGCATCGCGCGCCTCGAAACGGACGCCGCCGCCGCAGCGGGTGACGAACGCCACAACACCATCGTCGCCGGCATGCCGAACCTGCACAGCCACGCCTTCCAGCGCGGCATGGCGGGCCTTGCGGAAACGCGCGGGCCGGGCAGCGACAGCTTCTGGAGCTGGCGCAATGTCATGTACCGTTTCGCGCTGTCCATGACGCCGGACGATGTCGAGGCGGTCGCCGCGCAACTCTATGTCGAGATGCTGGAGGCGGGCTTCACCCGCGTCGGCGAGTTTCACTACCTGCACCATGACAAGGACGGCCGGCACTATGCCGACATCGCCGAAATGGCCGTTCGCATCGCCGCGGCCGCGTCCGAAACCGGCATCGCACTGACGTTGCTGCCCGTCTTCTATGCCCATGCCGGCTTCGGCGGCACGGCGCCGGGCGAGGGACAGCGCCGGTTCATCAACGACCGAGATTCTTACGCCGCACTGCTGGAGCGTTGCCGCACGCTGACGGATGCGTTGCCCGGTGGCATCACAGGCGTCGCGCCGCACAGCCTGCGCGCGGTGACACCGGAGGAGCTTTCCGCCGTCGTCGCCATGGCCGGCGACAAGCCGATCCACATCCACATCGCCGAGCAGGTGAAGGAAGTGGAGGACAGCATCGCCTGGTCCGGCCGCCGCCCGGTGGAATGGCTGCTCGACAACCAGGCCGTCGACGGCCGCTGGTGCTTCATCCACGCCACGCACATGACCGACACCGAGACGCGCGGCATGGCGAAAGCCGGCGCGATCGCCGGCCTCTGCCCGATCACTGAAGCCAATCTCGGTGACGGCATCTTCCCGGCCGACTTCTTCGCCGCCGGCGGCCGATTCGGCGTCGGCTCGGATTCGAACGTGCTGATCGGCCTGCCGGACGAGTTGCGCCAGCTGGAATATTCCGAGCGTCTCGCCCACCGCGCCCGCAACGTGCTCGCCGCCCCCGGCGGCTCGACGGGCCGGGCGCTGTTCGACGGTGCGCTGGTCGGCGGTGCCGCGGCGCTGGGCGTCGAAGCGGGCATCGCTGCCGGTAACGCGGCAGACTTCGTCAGCGTCAAGGCCCGTCATGGCCTCGATCTTGCGGGCGACGCGCTGCTCGACGGCTGGATTTTTGCCAATGGTGCCGAGGTCGATTGCGTCTGGGTGAACGGCCACAAGCAGGTCGAGGGCGGCCGCCACGCGGCGCGCGAAAAAATCGGCCGGCGCTTCACCGCGACGATGCGGGCGCTCACGGACGCCTGAGGGCGTATTGTAAGGCGGGCCTGCCTTTCCTATGACTTGTCCCACCGGGCGATTGCGCCCGGCAAGCGCGGAGGCGACCATTTCCATCGACCAGGAAAAGACACGGACCGAGGCCAAGGAGCCGCCGCTGCATCGCCGCATCCTGGAGGAAGTGGAAGGCAAGATCCTCTCGGGCGAGTGGCCGCCGGGCCACCGCATTCCCTTCGAGCACGAGCTGACCGAGCAGTACCAGTGCTCGCGCATGACGGTGAACAAGGCAATCACCGAGCTGGTCAAGCGCGGCCTCATCGAGCGGCGGCGCAAATCCGGCAGCTATGTCACCCACCCGCACGCGCAATCCGCCGTGCTGGAGATCCACGACATCCGCCTCGAGGTCGAATCGCTCGGGCTGCGCTATCGCTACGAGAAGCGCACGCGCCTCGACCGCTCGGCAAAAGCGGCCGATCGCCGCCTGATGGACCTGCCGGAGCCCGCGCCGCTGACGGAGATTTCCGCGCTGCATTTCGCCGGCGCGCAGCCGTTCTGCCTTGAGGATCGCCTGATCAACCTCGTCGCCGTGCCGGAAGCCGCGGCCGAAACCTTTGACGATACCGCGCCCGGCGCCTGGCTGATCAGCCGCGTGCCTTGGAGTGCCGCCGAACATCGCATCCGTGCCGTCGGCGCCGATTCCCGGGCCGCGGACCTGCTGGCGATCGCCCCGGGCACCGCCTGTCTGGTCGTCGAGCGGCGCACCTGGAGCGGCGGCGTCTATATCACCCATGTGCGGCTGACCTATCCGGGCGAAAAACACGAGCTCGTCGCCGAATTCGCTCCGTCGCATCCCAAGCAAAACGCCTGAACCCTTAGGACCAATCGACATTCAGCCCATGCCGGTCTGCAAATGGCGCTTTTGCGTGCTTCCGGTGCTCACGTACATTGAGTACGCTGCGCTCCGGGTCACGCAAAACCACCATTTTCGCCACGGCCTGAGCTGAATGTCGATTGGTCCTAGGCGCCGCCGGCGAAATGTTCGGACCGGATGGTGGCGTAATAGGGGGCCAGCGACGGGCTTGCCTCGCTCAGCACATCGAAGGTCGCGTCGTCGGCCGTCAGCCGTCCGGCATATTTGTCCTCGATGAAGCGGGCATGCTGGGCCATAGCTGCATCCGGCAGGCTGCGCAGGGCGGTGAAGACGGGCGCCGCACCGCTGCGGCCCTTTACCGTGATGCGGTCGAGCTCCAGCACGGCGAAATCCGTCGCCGCCAATGTCGCCGTGCGCTCGCCGATGAGCAGCGGCACGCCGTAAGCCTTCGAAGCGCCCTCCAGCCGCGAAGCGAGGTTTACCGCGTCGCCCAGCACCGAATAGTCGAAGCGCTGCGAGGAGCCCATGTTTCCGACCACGCAGTCGCCGGTATTGATGCCGATGCCGATGCGCAATGCGTGATAGGGCGTGCCGCTCGCCGCCGCTTCCGCCTTCAGCTTCGCATTGAGCGTCGCCATCGCGTCGAGCATGTCGAGCGCGGCGGCGACCGCGTGCCGGGCATGGTGCTCGTCATCGAGCGGCGCGTTCCAGAAGGCCATCACGCAGTCGCCGATATATTTGTCGATCGTGCCGCCATGTTTCAGCACGATGTCGGACAGCGGCGTCAGCAGCCGGTTGATCAGCGTGGTCAACTGTTCCGGGTCGTCCTTCATCGTCTCGGCGATGGTGGTGAAGCCGCGCACGTCGCAAAACAGGATGGAGAGCGTACGCCGCTCGCCGCCGAGTTTCAGCTGCGAGGGATCGCGGGCGAGGCGCTCGACGAGGGCGGGCGAGAGATATTGCGAGAAGGCGCGCACGATCTCGCGCCGCCGCCGCCGCTCCTCCGCATAGTCGAGCGCCGTCTGGCCGGCCGCGACCAGCAGCAGCGCGACGGTGGGGCCGATCGGCGAGACGAAAAGCGTCGCCTCGCGGATCAGCGCGAAGCTCAACAGCCCGAGCACCGCGGTGGCGAACAGGCTGAGCACGACCGTCTGCCAGCGCGTCGCGCGCCGCACGAGCGCGGCCGAAAAAAGCGCCGCAAGGGCGACGGACGTTATGGCGAGCGGTGTGCCGGCGCGGGTGATCGCCGCACCCGTGGTGAGGTTGTCGAAGATCGTCGCCTGGATTTCCGCCCCCGCCACCAGCCGGCCGGTATGCACCGTATAGGGTGTCGCGAAGGCGTCGGCGCCGCCGGAATTGATGACCGGCGCATTCTGCAGGCTGAGGCCGACGATGACCACGCGGCCCTTGAACATATCCTTCGGCAGCATGTTTTCCGGGTCGAGCGCCTGGTAATAGGAGACGGTCGGATAGCTGCGCGAAGGGCCGAAGGATTGCAGCAGTTTGCCCGCGGGCGAGACCGCCGTCTTGCCGGCGATGCGGGCGAGCGCCAGCGCAAAACCATCCTCGTAGCGCGGCAGGTCGCGAAAGACCCCGTCGCCGCCAAGCGTAATGGAGGCGATGCCGGTCACGGCCCTGGCTTGTGAAAAGGCCGGCAGCGGCGTGGTGCGCAGGAACTGTTCGGCCTGCGGCGTGACGATGACGCTCTCGTCGCCGGCGAGCACCACGTCCGGCCCGAGCGCCTTGGCGAGCGCCGCATCGGAGGCCGGATTGGAGGGCTCGGCGAAGATGATGTCGAGGCCGATTGCCGTGGCGCCTGCCTTGCGCAGGCTTTCGACCAGCCGCGCGTGCAGTTCGCGCGGCCAGGGCCATTGCGCGTTGATCTCGGCCAGCGACGGTTCGTCGATCGCCACGATGACGGGGCTTGCGGCCGGCGGGCGGGGATCGTCGAGGGTGGAGAAATAGTCGAAGGCGCGCAGGTCCGCGAGCGACCAGCCGGGAAGCTGCGGCAGCGCGGAAACCAGCACGATGACCGCGAAGGTGAGCACCGCGAGGCGCTTGCTGCGGCGCGACCATCGGTGCGGAAAGCGCAGTCCCGTCTTCATGCGCCGGTGCTCCGGGCAGGACGCGGCAGGGTGGGACGGGATGGCGGGACGAGGCTTCGCATGGTGCCAGCACTCGACATCCCCTCAAAAAAGTCAAGCGGCGCCGCACGCATGCCGTTGCTTTCCAAAACCTCTCGGCTATCACGAGGGAAACGGGGAACGAAAGCGACATGGCGGCGGAAGATCGGCAGAGCATTCTCGAACGGGCTATGGGCGGCGCCGAGGGCATCGCGGTCGAGCATTTTGACCATATCCGCCGCATCAACGACGTGTTCTACGACCAGGTGAAGATTTCCGACCAGAAGGCCGCCTATATCTTCACCTTCATGCTGGCGCTGCTCGTCACCTCCACGGAAAGCCGCGCGGTGTTTACCTGGTCGCGTTATGCAGACGCCGACCTGTCCACGATCGTCTTTTCCGGCCTGCTCGCCTTCGCGCTGGTCTTTTCCATGGTGTCGGCGATCCTCGTCGTGCTGCCGCGCCGCGTCGACAACGCGACATCGCTCTTCTGGGGCGCCTGGCCCCACCATCGCGAGGGGTTCCGCAAGGCCGCCGAGACCCGCGATATCGACTATCTCTTCGAGCAATACATGCAGAACGCCGACGCCATCGCCGCGATCGCCAGCGACAAATACCGCTTCGTCGGCTTCGCCTTCCGCGGCCTGCTGCTGACGGTTATCGCCTATGTCGCGCTGCTTGCGACGCGGTGAAGGCGGCGATAGGGGTTCGGGCGGCATTTTGCTGTTGGCTTTGCCAGCAGGAATTCTAAGGTGCGGGGCGGGTTCACGTCCCAGCGAGGATCGAGAATGATGGACATGCACGGCCTGAACGCTGCTGCTTATCGCGATGACAATGCAGGAGAGGGACGGCGTCCGCTCGAAAGCTTCGGCATTGCCAACATTCATGTCCACCGCGCGAAAATCTGGCACAAGGGCCACCTGCTTGTTGAAAGTCCGGTCTGGCTTGCCGGCGATATCTCCTCGCGGGGAATGATCGGCGCCTATACGTTCCTGCGCGATAACGTGCGGATTTCCGGGCAAACGGCGCATATCGGGCGATACTGTTCGATCGCCCCGGGCACGGTGATCGGCGACAGCAACCACCCGACCGACTGGCTCTCGACGCATTCCTTCCAGTGGGGGGACGGCCAGTGGATTCCGTCCGAAGCGATGCAGCAGTTCACCAGCCCACGCAAGCAAGTGCCGCAGCGCACGATCGTCGGCAGCGACGTCTGGATCGGGGCCAACGCGATCATCCTGCCCGGCGTGAACGTCGGCGATGGCGCCATCATTGCGGCGGGCTCCGTCGTCTCGCGCGATGTTCCTCCCTATGCGATCGTCGGCGGCATCCCCGCGCGTATCATCCGACACCGTTTCGACGAAGAGACGGTCGCCCGCCTGATGCGCGTGCGATGGTGGCGATTCCGGCTCGACGACCTGTTCGACATCCCGTTCAACGATATCCAGCTGGCGCTCGCCGAGCTGGAAAAGCGGCTGGCGGCTGGTGCGTTGCGTGAACTCGAGCCGAAACTCTACGCGGTGGCGAAAAAAGAGATCACCGAACTGGACGACCCGAAAGCGCTGAAATTGTTCCGTAAGCGTCTCCACGGCGCCGACACCAAAGGCAAGGCGCCTGCCGTCGTCACGCCGAATGCAGAGCCGCAAGGGGAAACGGTTGCCGCCGTGTCTCCCTTTGCCCGGCTCAAGCCGTTCCTGCCGTGGATTACGGCGTTTATCGCCGGCATCGTGGGAAGTGCGGCCTGGGAGATCGCATTCGGCTGACGGCCTCGGACATTGTCGTCACGAAGGTCGCCACGCCTCGTCGTCTCCGCGCGCCATGATCAATGTCACGATGGCAAGCCGTTCCTCGACGGCGTCGCGCTCGGCGATCATCGTGCGCAAGGCTTCCAGGGCATTGCCGTTGTGAAAGGCGAGGATTTCCAGCGCTTCCTCGCAGAATATCTGCTTTTGCCGTCGATCCGCGCGCATCATTGAAGCCGGAGCTCCAGCTGGCGCTTGCTCTTCAGCACATAAAGGGGCTTGGCGACCGCCTCCAGCTTGCGCTGGAACTCGGCCCGGTGGGCCTGCTGCTTTTCGCGCAGCGCCCGGCAGGCGGCGACTTCGGCAAGGGCACGTTCGACGGCATCGGTTTGCATCGGCACCTCCATTTGTTCTCTTTATGTTCCATTTTCGTCGACGGATGTCAAGCCGCGAATCGGCGCGCCAAAACAACGCGGTGCCGTGTGAAACCTGTCCAAAGGGAGGAGAAGGGCGCGGAAAGGGAGTAGGCGTGTGTACCCCTGCGGGTGGATTCCTGCGCTTCGACGAGGATCCCTTGACCTTTTGCTCAAATGTCGGCCCCGCATTTCTATCGCTATGCTTGCATCATCGTCCATGCAACCTGATCGCTCCAGGTCAGGGCATCGCGGCGATTGCAGGGGCGTCATATGATTTTCTTGCTGCTCGAAAGCTCGGCGTCTCTTGCGTTGAGCGCCTTTTTCGTCGTCCTGTTGCGTACATTGTCAGTTCCCCTTCACCTCATGGATCTGCCGGATCACCGGAAGATCCATGAGGGTGCCATCCCGCTGTGCGGCGGCATCGCGATCTTCCTGGCGTTTGCCGGCATCAGCCTGCTCGCTTCAGGCCCGATGGCTTGCGGGCCGGGCTTCTGGGCGGCGACGCTGCTGATCGTCGGGCTCGGCGTCGCGGACGATCGGTTCGCGCTGCCCGCCCGCTTCCGTTTCGGGGCGCAGGTGCTGATCGCGATCACGCTGATCTCCGCCGAAGGGCTGGGGCAGGTGTCGTTCGGCGACCTCACGGAACTGGGGATCGTCTTCGGCCCCATCGGCCTTCTCGTGCTCTCCGTGGCCTTCATCGTCGGGCTGATCAATGCCTGGAACATGCTGGACGGCGTCGACGGGCTTGCCGGCGGCAGCGCCGTGGCAGCGCTGGTGTGGATTCTCCTGCTGTCGCTGCACGCGGGCGCCGAGGGGCTCGTCGTTCCGGTCGCCCTCCTGCTTGCGGCGGTCGGCGGCTTTCTCATCTTCAACCTGCGCAGCCCCTGGCGCGCCCGCGCCTCGGTCTATCTGGGCGATGCCGGCAGCACGGCGCTCGGCGGCATCATCGCCTACCTGATCCTGTGCCTGTCGAACGGCGCGGAGGGGCTCGCCTTCCAGAGCCTGCTCTGGCTGGTGATCATTCCGGTGGTCGATACGCTGAGCCTGATGGTGCGCCGCATGCTCGATCACCGCAGCCCCATGTCGGCGGATCGCCGACACCTGCATCACCTGCTGATCGATACAGGGTTTTCGCCCGCGGCCACCAGCTATGTCATCGTCCTGGTGTCGTTCCTGTGCGGCGGCGTCGGCTATCTCGGCCTGGTCTTCAATCTTCCGGGGCCTGTGATGGTGATCGGCCTCGTCTTCGTCGCGATCGCCCATACCGCATTCGTGCTCGCCGCCGAGTCCGCCACGCGCCGGCGGGTCCATCGCGCCGCCCGTCCCTCAATTAAGCTGCAGATGTAACGAGGGAGGGCGGCCGATGTCGATTTCCGTACTGATCATGACGTTGAACGAGGAGAGGAATCTCCCCGCCTGCCTGGCCTCGCTGGACTGGTGCGACGATATCGTCGTGCTCGATTCCTACAGCACCGACAGGACGGTGGAGATCGCAAAGGCGGCGGGCGCCCGGGTCTACCAGCGGGTGCACGATACCGAATCGCACCAGCGCACCTACGGGCTGAAGGAGATCACCTACAAATATCCCTGGGTCTATACGCCCGACGCCGACGAGGTGACGCCGCCGGATCTGCGCGACGAGATGCTGGCGATCGCCCGCGATCCGGTGCGCCCCGAAAGCTCCTTCCGCATCCGCTACAAGAACATGTTCATGGGACGCTGGATCAAGCACAGCAGCCTCTACCCGACGTGGATCACCCGCCTCGTGCGGCCGGATCGCGTGCGCTACGAGCGCGACGCCCATTCGCGCTGCCTGCCCGAGGGGCCGGAGGGGCGGCTTAACGCGCATTTCATCCACTACAGTTTCAACAAGGGCCTCAACGCCTGGTACGACAAGCACAACCGCTATTCCTCCTCCGAGGCGCGAGAGACGGTGATCAGCCTGCGCGAGAAACGCGTGCCCTGGCGCGACATGCTGAGCGCGGTGCCCGAGGTGCGCCGTCGCGCCATGAAGGAACTGTCGATGCGCCTGCCGTTCCGCCCGGCCGCGCGTTTCCTCTACATGTATATCCTGCGCGGCGGATTCAGGGACGGCTGGGAAGGCTACCATTACTGCCGGCTGCTCGCCGCCTACGAATACATGATCGTCATCAAGACGGAGGAGCTGCGGCGGCGGGAGGAAGGCCTGCCCGTTTGACCAGGTTCGTCCGTACGGGGTTGTGGGCAGTACCCCTTGCCTGCGACCGCCGCCGGGAGCGGGAGATGCGAGGCCCCCGCCTCCTGGCGGTTGCTCGTCCGGGGATGCCGACCGTCGTGGCCAGCGGGCGCGGCGTTGAAACCCATTGCGTTCCGCCGATGCCAGGGAGGCTCGTCCATCCATGAAATCCCGTTATGACGATCCGGCCTTCGACACGCTGGGCCTCGCCGCACCGCTGCTCGGCGGGCCGACATTCGCGCTGCGCTTCCGGCTGATGCGGCTTGCCTGGCTCATCGCCTGGCGGTGCCTTGCGGCATGGACGCCGTCGCCCTTCCATCCCTGGCGCAATCTTTTGCTGCGCCTCTTCGGCGCCAAGCTCGATCCGACGGCGATCGTGCATGGCAGCACGGTCATCTGGTGGCCTGGCAACCTCACAATGGGGCCGAATGCCTCGATGGGACCGGGCGTGATCTGCTACAATGTCGCGCCCGTGACGCTGGAGGCGCTGGCGATCGTGTCGCAGCGCGCGCATCTGTGCACGGGCACGCACGATATCCAGCAGCCGACCTTTCCGCTGGTGGCGCGGCCGATCCTGCTGCGCCGCAACGCCTGGATCGCCGCGGAGGCCTTTGTCGGCCCGGGCATGGAGGTGGGCGAGGGGGCGGTTCTCGGTGCGCGTGGTGTCGCGGTCCGGGCGCTGGAACCGTGGACGGTCTATGCCGGCAATCCGGCGCGTGCCGTCGCCAGCCGCCGGCAGGTTGGTTAGCCATCAGGTGGTGGGAAGCCCGACATTCTCGGTTGCCGGCGCATAGGCCTCGTAGAGGCCGATCGTCAGTTGAGCGATGCGCGGCCAGGTATAGTTCTCAAAGACCAGCCGGCGACCGTTCTGCCCCATGGCGCGGGCTGCGGGCGCATTCGAGAGTGTTTCGACCAGGGCGCTCGCGACATCGTTCGCATCGAGCGCCACGACCGCGCCGGCGCCGGCAACGGCCACTTCCGGAAAATGGCAGGCACGGGTGATGACGACCGGCGTGCCGCAGGCGAGCGCCTCGGTGATCGCCACGCTGAACCCCTCCTGCCGGCTGGGCAGGCAGAAGCAGGCGGCGGAAACGAAGGCCTGCAGCTTCGTCTCGCCATAGAGCGGGCCGACCATGAAGACGCGCCTTTCGAGCCCGAAGCGGCGCACGAGATCGCGGAAATCGTCCTCCGCGCCGCCATCCGGGCCCGCCACGACGAGATCGACATCCGGGCATTCCTGCGCGACCCGCTGGAAGGCATCGGCCAAAAGGTCGAGGCCCTTCTTGTAGTGCAGGCGAGAGAGGAACAGTACGAAGCGCCGCTCTGCCGGCAGGCCGATCAGCGTGGGAAAGGTCTTTGCGGAGGGGAGGTGTTCGAATTCTTCGATGAAGACGCCGTTCGGAATGATCTCGGCCGGCGCCTTCAGGCCGAGCGGTCGCATTAGCTCCGCCTCGTCGCGGTTGAGGGCGTGGATGAAGGCCGCGTGGTCGAGCATCCGGCGGCAGCCGAGCGCCAGCGCCAGGCGCTTCTTCCAAGGTTTTTGCGCAAGGCTCCAGGTGTCGAGCATGCCGGCCGGGCACACGCAATAGGGCACGCCGTTGCGGGCGGCGATGGCGGCGGCGAAGACGAGAATCGGCTCCCAGACGCCGTGCAGGTGGACCTGGTGGGCATCGGTGAGGATGCGCGCCAGAAGCGGCCGCGCCTTGCGGCAGAGCACCTCTTCCAGCCTCCCCGGCGGCACGGCGTGCCAGACGATGTGCTGGAAGCCGGGAATGGCCTCGCCGAGCCGCGCGACATGGCCGAGCGTTTGCGTATCCGCCTGGCTCACCACATGCACCGCATGGCCGAGGTTGGCCTGGGCCGCCGCAAGCCGCATCACGACCGCCTGCGGGCCGCCCTTGTCCGGGTCCATGGTGGTGATGACATGGACGATTTTCATGGCTCGTCGCCATGGGGGCCGTGCAGCCGGGACAGCACGTCGAGAAGGCGCGCGCCATATTTGTCGACGGTGTGGCTAGCCGCCGTGCGGCGCGCATTGGCCGACATGGTTGCGCGGATGTCCTCGTTGTCGGCGAGGTAGCGCACGGCATCGACGATCGCCTGCGGGTCGCGCTCCGGCACGATCAGGCCCTCGACGCCATGCCGCACGACGCTGCCCGTGCTGTAGGTGGTGATGACCGGAAGGCCGGAGGCCAGCGCCTCGTAGATGACGGTGGCCGACCCCTCGCAAAGCGAGGGCAGCAGGAAGACATCCGCCCAGCGATACTCCCCGGCGACCTCGGCGCGCGGCACGATGCCCCTGAGCTCGATCGACCGGCTCAGCCGGCGGCGGACCGGCTCGGGCAGCCGGTGGGGGCCGGCCATGCGCATGCGCACGGCGGTGCCGAGGCGCTCGGCGGCCTGCAGCACATAGGGCGAGCCCTTGCGCAGGCCGACCTCGCCGATCGTCAGGACATGCAGCGGGCCGGGCGCGCGGGGCGTCGGATCGGAGCGGTCCTTCGCGTCGACGCCGTAGGGCACGACGACGCAGCGGTCCGCCGGCCCGCCCTCGGCAATGACATGGTCGCGCACGAAATCGGACGGGCAGACGATGCAGTCCGCCAGCGCCCATTCGGCGCGTTCGCGGGCCGCGAAGGTTTCGGCATGGGGGTTGTTCGCCGGCGGGCCGGCCCAGTCGGGAAAACGCCCCATCTCTTCGGCGAGGATGGCTTCCAGCACGGCGCGGGGCGCGACCATCTGCTCGACGGCGACCCAGAGGCCCTGCTTCTTGGCGGCGCGCATCTGTTCCAGCGCATCGCCGCTATAGGCATAGAGGCCGGCGGCGTTGTGAAAACCCCGGGCCGCGACGAGCGTCGAAAAGCGGCTGCCGGCCCAGACGGCATGGGACATTTCTCCGGCCTGGTCCTCCATGCGCAGGCGCCGGATGGCGGAGCGCACGCCGAAAAGCGGAAAATCCGTGATCAGTTCCGGCGGAACGCCATTCGGCACCCGCCCGACCAGCCGCCGCACCGGCCGCGGCAGCATCGACTGGGGCAGCCTGTGGAGGAGCGAGGGCCAACTTTTTGTGCCGCAGATATCGGTGAAGAAATGGCCGAGCCGGCCTTCCTTCGCCAGGATGCGGGCGACGGCATAGTGCATGCGGGCGCCGAGCTGGCTGACGACGACGGTGTCGGTCATGACGTCTCCTGCTCCAGCAGGACGGCGCGGGCAGGCGCGGGCGCGGCTTCGGCCAAATCCCTCAGTAGCACGCGCCAGGTTGCGAGCGCGCGGTCATAGGCGTAATCGGCTTCGAGCACGGCCCTCGCGGTCTCGCCCATAGCGACGACCCTTTCCGGCGATGCCGCCAGCTCGGCGATCGTGCGGGCTAGCCTTTCGGCCTCGCCGATCGCGATGTTCACCCCGCAGCCCTCGGCATCGATGACGGCCGCGACGCTGCCTTTCGGATCGCCGATGAAGAGCGTCGGCCTGCCGGCGGCGAGGATGCCGTAGAACTTGCTCGGGATGATGCAATGTTCGAGGCGCGGCAGCAGGGAGACGACGTGCAGATCCGGCACGCCGAGGCTTTCGGCAAGCTGTTCGGCTGGTTGAAGCGGCTTGAAGGTGACATTGGCGAGGCCGCGTTCGCGCACGGCGCCTTGCACGGAGGCGAGCTTGTGGCCCCCGCCGACCATCAGGAAGCGGATGTCCTGCCGGTCCTGCAAAAGGGTCGCCGCTTCGATCAGCGTGGCGAATTCATGGGCGCGGCCAAAGTTGCCGGAATAACCAACGACGAATTTATGGGTGTAGTCCCAGGCGGTGCGAAGGGGATTTTCGTCGCGCGGCACGGGGCGGATCTCGGCGGCATCGGACCAATGGTGCAACACGCGCATGCGATCAGCCGGTGCGCCGCGCGTGAGCAGGTAATCCGCCATCCGCTCCGTTGGGCAGATCGTGAGGCGCGCGCGGGCGACCGACCGGTCGCGCAGCCAGGCGGCAAGCCGTCCGAGCACGGGCGCCCTGCTGAAAAGGCCGAGCTCGATGGCGGTTTCGGGAAAGAGGTCCATGACCCAGTTGACCATCTCGCCCCCGCGCAGCCGGATGGGCAGCGCGCAGCCGAGCGAGATCAGCGGCGGATCGGTGCAGACCACCACCACGTCGCCGCGCCGGACATTGCGGATGAGCCAGCCGAAGGCCGCGAGGTGGAAGGAGAGGTAGTCGATGGCGCGGCCGGGCAGGGTGCCGCGGCCGAAGCGCGAGGTGGAAAGCCTGACGACATCCACGCCGGAGCAGGTTTCCCGCCCGGCGAGGGGAACGTCGGCCTGGTCATGCCGGGTGCGGCTCGCGACGACCGCGACCTTGCCGCCCTGCCGCGCCAGGCCGAAAGCGAGCGCCGATACCATGCGGCTCGTCGCCGACTGGTCGGGATGGAAATATCGATTGACGAAGATCGTCCGCATGAGCCCCCCGGGATCACAATTCCTGCGGGTTACGATCCTGCCAATACGCGGACGGGCGGCAAGTTCTCCAAAGGCGCTAGGGGGTATTTTGCCCCCGCACCCGGCCTACGCCTTCCGACGAGGGTAGCTAGACCTTCGTCGGGCGGAGGTGCGGCCTCGTCCGATCCGGAGAAAGCGGGACGATCCCCGTCCCCCGAACGGCCACCTTGCCGCGCGGACCGCGTCATCGCTAACTCACGAGACGACGGGCAGAGAAGAATTGTGCCCGCATGCCCCTCCTGCGAGAGCGACAATGCCTGAAAAAACAGCCTTGATCATCGGCGTGACGGGCCAGGACGGCTCCTACCTGACCGAGCTTCTGCTTTCCAAGGGATATCGGGTGCACGGCCTCAAGCGCCGCTCGTCCTCCTTCAATACGGCCCGCATCGATCACCTTTATGTCGATCCGCGATCGCCGGGGGTGCGCTTCCACCTGCATTTCGGCGACCTGACCGATGCGACGAACCTCTGCCGGGTGATCCAGGAGGTCCAGCCGGACGAGATCTACAATCTCGGCGCCCAGAGCCATGTGCAGGTGAGTTTCGAGACGCCGGAATATACCGCGAATACCGACGCGCTCGGCACGCTGCGGCTTCTGGAGGCCATGCGGCTTTTGAAGGTCGGCGAACAATGCCGCTTCTACCAGGCATCGACCTCGGAACTCTTCGGCGGCATCAAGGAAACGCCGCAACGGGAGGGAACGCCGTTCCATCCGCGCAGCCCCTATGCCGCCGCGAAACTCTACGCCTACTGGATGACGGTCAACTATCGCGAGGCCTACGGCTTCCACGCCTCGAACGGCATCCTCTTCAACCATGAAAGCCCGCGCAGGGGCGAAACCTTCGTCACGCGCAAGATCACGCGGGCGGTCGCTGCGATCGAATGGGGGCTGCAGGACAAGCTGTATCTCGGCAATCTCGATGCGAAGCGCGACTGGGGGCATGCACGCGACTATGTGGAGGGCATGTGGCGGATCGTGCAGCAGGACGTACCGGATGACTATGTGCTGGCCACGGGAGAGGCCCATACGGTGCGGGAATTCGTCGAGTGCGCCTTCGATGTGGTGGGAAAATCCATCGAATGGGACGGCGTGGGCGTCGACGAGGTCGGCTACGAGCGCAAGAGCGGCAAGCCGCTCATACAGATCGACCCCCGTTATTTCCGCCCCGCGGAGGTCGATATCCTGCTTGGCGATGCGAGCAAGGCGCGCGAGCGGCTCGGCTGGCGCCAGACGGTGACCTTCGGCGAGCTCGTCTCGGAGATGGTCGAATCGGACCTGCGGGTGATCACCAAGGAGGAGGGGCGAAATGATCTCCACGGCTGAAGACGACACGGTATCCTACGACCTGCGTGGCAAGCGGGTCTGGGTGGCCGGGCATTCCGGAATGGTCGGCTCGGCGCTCATGCGCCGGCTGAAACGGGAGCGCTGCGACATCCAGACGGTGACGCGCGAGGACCTCGACCTGACGCGCCAGTCCGACACGGAAGCCTGGATGCGCAAGGCGCGGCCGGAGGCGATCTTCATCGCCGCTGCCCGGGTCGGCGGCATCGGCGCGAATGCGCGCTACCCGGCGGAGTTCCTCGCCGAAAACGCCCTCATCCTCCTCAACATCATCAAGACGGCCTCCGAACTCGGCGTCGAAAAGCTGCTCTGCCTCGGATCGAGCTGCATCTACCCCAAGCATGCCGAGCAGCCCATCACCGAGGACGCCTTGCTGACGGGCAGCCTGGAGCCGACCAACGAGGCCTATGCCATCGCCAAGATCGCCGGCATAAAGCTTGCCAGCGCCTATGCCGAGCAGCATGGCTGTCGCTTCATTTCGGTGATGCCGACGAACCTCTACGGCCAGAACGACAATTTCGACCTCGACCATTCGCATGTCATCCCGGCGCTGATCCGCAAGATGCACGACGCGCGGGTCAGCCATCGCGACAGCGTCGTCGTCTGGGGCACGGGCACGCCGAAGCGGGAATTCCTGCATGTCGACGACCTCGCCGACGCCTGCGTCTTCCTGATGAAGGGATATGAAAGTCCCAAGCTGATCAATATCGGCTCGGGCGAGGAGATCAGCATCGGCGAACTCGCCTTCCTGATCGCCGATGTCATCGATTTTCGCGGCCGCATCGTCTTCGATGCCTTCAAGCCGGATGGCGCCCCCCGCAAGCTCCTGGACAGTTCCCGCCTTCACCGGCTCGGCTGGTCGCACAAGATCGCGCTTCGGGCCGGCATCGAGGAACTCTACCATCGCTGGCGGACATCGGGCCGCAACAGCCTGGTCAAGCAGCATCATCCGTAAGGCTCAGCCTGCGCCGCCGCCTTCCGCTGCGGCCATCAGGCGGGCGAGCGCTGGCAGCGAGCCGGCGCCCATGCGCTTCATGATCGCGGCGCGGTGCGCCTCGACGGTGCGCTGGCTGAGGTCCAGATCCTGGGCGATCACCTTGCTGGACTGACCGGCCAGCACCCGCTCGAGAATTTCCCGCTGGCGGCCGGTCAGCGCCGCCAGGCGGTCCTTCGCCAGCCGCTGCCACACGCCGCGCTTGCCGACGTCGCGATTGCGCTCCAGCGCCGCGGCCACGGAGGCCAGCAGGTCGGACGGGCCGATGGGCTTCTCGATGAAATCGGAGGCGCCGGCTTTCATGGCTTGCACGGCGGTGGCGACGTCGCCGGCGCCGGTGATCATGATGATCGGCAATGTGATCCCCTTGCCGCGCAGGGTCTCCAGCACCTTGAGGCCGCTCATGCCCGGCAGGTTGACGTCCATCAGCACGCAGCCGGGTTCCTTGTCGTCGAAGGCGGTGAGAAAGGCTTCGCCGCTCGCAAAGGTCCGCACGGGCCGTTGATGGGCTTCGAACGTCTCGCGCAGCACCTCGCGCATCATGCGGTCGTCGTCGACGATGAAGATCTCCGGTCCGTCGGACAGGGACGGCGGCGGCGCGTCGGGCCGGTCGTCGTCGAGCCCCGCATTCGAGCGCAGCAACAGCTGGATCGCCTTCAGGAGGTCGTCAAGGCTCACCGGCTTCGGCATATGCAGGCAGTCTTCGGCCGAGAGAAGGCGCAATGTCTCCGCCGAAATGTCGCCGGTCAGCACGATCGCGGGAACATCGTCGCCGAGGATGGAGCGAAGGTGTTTTGTCACCTCGATACCGTTCTTGTCGTGCGGCAGGTTGTTGTCGGCCAGGATGAGAGTCGGCACCACCGCACCGCTCGCCACAAGCTCGATCGCGGTCTCGCCGCTCTCCGCCACATGGACGAGGTGCTGTTCGTCGCGCAGCGCGATCTCGATGAGGCTGCGAACCTTCGGGTCGTCCTCCACGACAAGCACGGTGCCGCGCACCGGGGGCGGCGGCGGGCTTTCGCTGATGAAGGCGGGCTTGTCCCTGTGCGGGTCTTCGCGGCCGAGCGCCACATGGATCGAGAAGACCGAGCCCTTGCCGGGCACCGAGCGGACCTGGACCTTGTGGCCGAGCAGCAGGCTGAGGCGCCGCACGATCGAGAGGCCGAGCCCGAGGCCGAGTTCGTCCTCGGTCGTTTCGTTATAGGCCTGGTGGTACTCGTCGAAAATCGACTGGAGCTCATGGGAGGGAATGCCGACGCCGCTATCCCAGACCTCGATGGCCAGCGCATCGCCATGGCGCCGGCATCCGAGCAGGATCCTGCCCTTCTTGGTGTATTTGACGGCATTGGCCAGAAGGTTGCGGACGATCTGTTCCAGCAGGCGCGGATCGGTCCGGATCGGGAGCGTGCAGGGAACGAAGTGGAGCGACAGGTCCTTCTCGATCGCGCTGTAGCTGAATTCCTCGTGCAGCCGTTCAAGCACGTCGTTGACGCTGCATGTCACGATCCGCGGATAGACGGTGCCCGCCTCGATCTGGTTGATGTCGAGCAGGGCATTGAGCATGGCCGACATCGAGCCGAGCGTATCGCGAAAACTCCGTACCAGCCGCTGCGCCTTTTCGCCCTCGACCGATTTTTCCAGCAGGCCCTGGAGCAGCACCAGCGATTGAAGGGGCTGGCGCAGGTCGTGGCTTGCCGTGGCGAGGAAGCGGGATTTTGCCGCATTGGCCCGCTCTGCCGTGTGTTTCGCCCGGTCGAGCGCATCGGTGGTGTGGTGCTGGGTGGTAATGTCGGCGAAGGTGATGACCACGCCTTCCGTGTCTCCCTCCTGGGTCCGGTAGGGCATGATGCGGCGCAGATACCAGGTGCCGCTGGTGGTTCTCACCTCGCGCTCCTTGCCGGTGCTGCCCTTCAGCACGGCGGCAGCGTCGCTGAGCAGCGTCGAATCCGGCACGCGGGAATTGAGGTCGCCGAGCGGCCGGCCGATATCACCGACCAGCACGTTGAAGATCGCGCGGGTCGCCGGCGTGAAGTAGCGGATGCGCAATTCCAGATCGAGGAAGATCGTCGCGACGTCGGTGCTGTAGAGCACGTTTTCCAGGTCGTTTGCCGTGGCGCGCTGCCGCTCCAGCGCTTCCTGAAGCTGGATGTTGAGCGCGGTGAGCTCCTCGTTCAGCGACTGTAGTTCCTCCTTCGAGGTGAGAAGCTCCTCGTTTGCGGACTGGTATTCTTCGTTGAGCGAAAGCGTTTCCGCATTGATCGCCTTCTGCTCCTCCGCCGCGTTTTCCAGGTCGCGGATCGCCGCCTGGAGTTCCGTCCGGGTGGCGGCCAGTTCGCGCTCCAGCGCGCGCGAGCGGGGATCGTCCGGCAGGTCCGTGGTGTCGGTGGCCGGCGCTTCCCGCGCCACGTCGAAGAAGCTGACGAGAAACAGGTCCTCGCCGTCGCTGGTGACGGGCTGCACGACGATGTCGTAGCGCGACAGGGTGTCGTCGGCATCGTGGTAGAGGCCGGCGGCGACGGTGCGCACCTTTTCCTGCAAGGCACGGTGCAGCGCCGAGCGCAGTTTCGTGTGAATGCTGCGCGGGGTGATCGTGAAGAGATCCTGGGTCGGATAGCCGGGCGCGATGCGCAGGTAGCGCTGCACGGGGCCGAGCGAATAGAGATATTCGTATTTCCGGTTGATCAGGACCGTGGCGGGCGCGTAGGCGTCGAGGATCGTGCGACGGCTGAGGTCGGCAAGTGCGGCCTGGCGGTTCGGGAACTGCGCCTGTCCCTGCTGCGCGCGTGCCCGCACCGTGTCGAAGGCGTTGATGGCGAAGCCGTAGCGGCCGCGTTGTCCCTGGCGCCGGAAGATCTTCGCGGCCTTGTCGACGATGTCGAAGCGGCTCGCCCCGCTGCCGACCGTCTCGGTGCTGCCGAGCAGCAGGATACCGTTTTCGTTGAGCGCGAAATGGCAGAGCGCGATGACCTTGGCCTGCGCTTCCGGCCCGAGATAGATGAGAAGATTGCGGCAGGAGATGAGGTCGATGTTGGAGAAGGGCGGGTCGGTCAGGATGTTCTGCACCGCGAAGATCACCGAGGCGCGCAACTCCGGACCCACGCGGTAGCCATATTCCTCCGCGATGAAGAAACGCTCCAGGCGTTCCTGCGAGACGTCGGCCTCGATCATCTTCGGATAGTTGCCCTCGCGGGCGAAGGCTATCGCCTCCTCGTCGGCATCGGATGCGAAAACCTGCAACTTGATGTCGGACTTCGCGTCCGTGATGCATTCCTGCACGAGCATCGCCAGCGAATAGGCTTCCTCGCCGGTGCTGCATCCGGCAACCCACAGCCGCAGCGTCAGCTCGGGCGGATGATGGCGGATGAGCTGGGGCACGATGGTCGAGCGCAGGCGATCGAAGATCTCGGGATCGCGGAAGAAGCTCGTGACATTGATGAGGATATCGGTGGCGAGCTGGGAGAGCTCGAACGGGTTTTCTTCGAGGATGCCGAGATAACGCGCCCTGTCGGAGGACGGGAGGCCGGCCATGGCCATGCGCCGCTCCAGCCGCCGGTAGAGCGTGCCCTGCTTGTAGAGCGAAAAATCCTTGCCGGTCGACTGGCGCAGGAGGGTGAGGATCGCCTCCATGGCCGCCTGTTTGGAGACGTGTTCCTTGTCCTGCGCGATCGCCGGGGAGGGCGCGCCATGCAGGGCCTGGCCGATGGCCGAGAGCGGCATGACCTGGTCGGCCATGCCGGAATCGATCACGCTGTTCGGCATGCCCTCGTAGCTCGCCTCGTCCGGATCCTGCACATAGACCCGGCCGCCCGCCTCGCGGATGAACCGCACGCCGAGGCTGCCGTCCGTCCCAGTGCCGGAAAGCACCACCGCGGTCGCGCGGGGCCCGTATTCCGTCGCCAGCGAATGCAGCAGGAAATCGTAGGGCATGCGCATGCCGTTGCGCTCCGACGGCGTGCTCAGCCGAATCGTGCCGGCATTGACGGCGATGTAGCGGCCGGGCGGAATGATGAAGAGATGGTCCGGCTCCAGCCGCTGGCCGTCCGCAGCCTCGACCACGGTCATCGCGGTATGGCCGGAGAGCAGGCCCACCAGCATGCTTTCGCGCGCCGGGTCGAGATGCTGGACGAGGATGTAGGCGTTGCCTCCGCCCGAGGGCATGGCGTCGAGGAGGCTCCGGCAGGCGTCCAGCCCTCCGGCCGATGCGCCGATCGCGACGACGCCCGCGACGGATCTCGCGCCAACGTCATCCAATCCCGACGGAGTGCGTGAGGAGGGTCGACTCGAACTCATGAATGCGATCTCAGGGACACTGCAGACATAGGGAGCGTTCGGTACAACTATAGAGAACCGTGATCAGTATATACGCACGTTAAGCGATTGTATAGCCCCTTTTCTACGTATTTTCCGAATCTGTTCTCAGCTATTTTTTTGATATAATTTAAACCTAACAGAATGCAGCGCCTACCGAAAATGAATATTGTTTTGCGTAGCGTCTTCGGATGTTGCGGCATCTGGAAGTTGTTTTACTTGGTCGGCGCTTAACTGGCAGGGGACAGTTCTCTTTAGGTAAATTGTAGAGTCCGGAGAATTTTGCTGTGGCCGAAATCGCGGGAATAAACGGATGGAGCTACCGGAAGCCTTCGAATGGCGCAGTCCGGTCGGCAGCTTACAAGTCAGCCAACGCGGCGAAGAGTGCGTTCGGAAGTACGCGGGTCCTCGATATCATAGATGAGCGCGCCCTTGACCGGGAATGCCTGTCACAAAGCCTTGTATCGCACGGTCTCGATATGACGATCGTGCTTTTCAACTCCATCGAGACTTGGATGGCGAAATATGCCGAAGCATCGAGCGGCGTGCTGATCAATGTCGGCAGCCACGATGTCACCGAGCCGCGCATCGAGGAGGAGATCCGAACGCTTCTCACGCGCTTCCCCGACCTGCCGGTCATCATCCTTTCCGACAGCCATGACCTGCGGCAGGTGCTGACCGCGCTCGAACTCGGCGTCAGGGGCTTCATTCCCTCGGCCGTCGGCATCGCCGTCTGCGTGAAGGCGATCTCGCTGGCACTTTCGGGCGGCATCTTCATCTCCACGGAAAGCCTGCCGGAACTGCGCCGGCTGATGTCCGTCGCCGACCAGCAGGAGCGCAAGCGCGCCGAGATCTTCACCTACCGGGAAGAAGATGTCATCGCGATGCTCAAGCTCGGCAAGGCCAACAAGATCATCGCCTATGAACTCGACCTGCAGGAAAGCACGGTCAAGGTTCATATCCGCAACATCATGAAGAAGCTGAAGGTGCGCAACCGAACGGAAGTGATCTTCAAGCTGAACGAACTGTTCGACTGAGCCCTACGCCTTTCGGTCAGGTCGCTTTCCCCCAAGAGTGCGGATGCACCCGGCGCTGAAGCGCCGATAGTGCATTGAAGGACCGAACGGGAGAGTTCCATGGACGGCTTCATTCAGGACTTCGCGAATTCCGACAGGCTCCGTCGGCGTGCCCATTGGGTCACCCCCGGCGGCGCCCATACCTACGCCAAGGGGGACGACCAATATCCGGTGCTGTCCCCCGGTTTCATCGTCGAAGGCCATGGCTGCCATGTCTTCGACGTCGATGGAAACGCCTATATCGAATACGGCATGGGCAACCGCGCGGTCGGCCTCGGCCATGCCTATGCTCCCGTCCTCGATGCCGTGGCACATCAACTGGAGCTCGGCTGCAATTTCACCCGGCCGGCGCGTATCGAGGTCGAGTGCGCCTCGGCCTTCCTCCAGATGGTGCCCGGCGCGGACATGGTGAAATTCTGCAAGGACGGGTCGGATGCGACCTCGGCGGCGGTTCGCCTCGCACGGGCGGCGACCGGCCGGGACTATATTGCGCGCTGCCAGGACCATCCGTTCTTCTCTACCGACGACTGGTTCATCGGCACGACGGAGATGAATGCCGGCATTCCCGAGGCCGTGCGCAATCTGACGCTCGGCTTTCGCTACAACGATCTCGACGACGCGCGCGACCTGTTCGCCCGCCATCCGGGCAAGATCGCCGCCTTCATCCTGGAGGCCTCGCGCGGCGACGACCCCGCGGAGGGCTACCTCCATGACCTTCAGGAACTCTGCCACCAGAACGGCGCGCTGTTCATTCTCGACGAGATGATCACCGGCTTCCGCTGGGCGAGGGGCGGCGCGCAGGAATATTACGGGCTGCGGCCGGATCTTTCCTGCTTCGGCAAGGCGCTGGGCAACGGGTTCGCCATCTCGGCACTTGCCGGCCGGCGCGAGCTCATGGAGCTTGGCGGCATCGAGCAGGTGGAACGACCGCGCGTCTTCCTGCTGTCGACCACCCACGGCGCCGAGACCCACGCCATGGCGGCGGCGATCGCGACGATGCACGTCTACGCGCAGGAGCCGGTCATCTCGCGCCTGCGCCGTCAGGGGCTGCGGCTGAAGGCCGGCATCGAGCAGGCGATCGTGCATCACGGCCTCCAGCGCTTCGTCTCCGTCGCGGGGCATCCCGCCTGCCTGACCTATGCCACGCGGGGGCGGGAGGGCACGCCCTCGCAGGCCTTCCGGACGCTGTTGCTGCAGGAGACCATCCGCCGCGGCGTGCTCGCGCCGTCGCTGGTGGTGAGCTACACCCATGGCGACGACGAGATAGACCAGACCATCGCCGCCTTCGATGGCGCGCTCGGCGTCTATCATCTGGCCCTTGAGCACGGCATCGAGAACTACCTCGTCGGGCGCCCGTCCGACGTCGTCTTCCGCCGCTACAACAGCTTGCCGAACGTCGAGGAACCGGTGGCGGCGGCCCGGACCGCCTGACCCTGTCCAAAAGAAGTAGGCTTTGTAACCCAGTGCCTCCTTCCGGTGCGCAGCGCCGTCTTTGTCATCAATCGTGCTCCGCTGCGCACCGTTTTAGCATCCCTCTACAATCACTTATGGGGAGATCCGGATATGAAGGTGCTTGTCACGGGACACCAGGGCTATATCGGTGCCGTCATGGTGCCGATCCTCCTGCAGGCGGGGCACGACGTGCACGGCTACGACAGCCGGCTCTACCGCCGCTGCTCCTATGCGCCCGGCGGCCCGATGACCGAGGTTCCTTCCGTCCTTAAGGATGTGCGCGACATTTCCGCGAGCGACCTCGAAGGTTTCGACGCGGTCGTGCATCTGGCGGCGCTGTCGAACGATCCGCTGAGCAACCTTGATCCCGACGTCACCTACGACATCAACCACAAGGGCAGCGTGCGGGTCGCGCGCATGGCGCGGGAGGCAGGCGTCGCCCGCTTTCTCTTCGCCTCCTCGTGCAGCAATTACGGCCTTGCCGGGGATGATCTCGTCAACGAGAATGCGCCGCTCAATCCGGTCTCCGCCTATGGTATTTCCAAGGTCCGGGCGGAGGGTGATATCGGCGCGCTTGCGGATCGCAGCTTCTGCCCCGTCTTCCTCCGGCCGGCGACGGCCTACGGCCTGTCGCCCATGCTGCGCTTCGATATCGTGCTGAACAATCTCGTCGCCTGGGCGGTCACCAAGAGCCTCATCCTGCTGAAATCGGACGGCACGCCCTGGCGGCCGATCGTGCATGTCGAGGACATTTCCCGCGCCTTCCTGGCGGCGCTGGAGGCGCCCCGCGAGGTCGTCTTCAACCAGGCCTTCAATGTCGGCCAGACCACGCACAACTACCGCATCCGCGACATCGCCGACGTGGTGGCCGAGACCGTGCCGGGCTGCCGGCTGGAATATGCCAGCGAGGCCGGTCCGGACCCGCGGTCCTACCGGGTCGATTTCGGCAAGATCGCGCGCGCACTCCCGGCTTTCCGCCCGCAATGGGACGTGGTCGCCGGCGCCCGCCAGCTCTACGCCGCCTATGGCAGCGGCGGGCTCGGTATGGAGGAGTTCGAAGGGCCGCGCTACCAGCGCATCAGCCACATCAGCGACCTCCTGCGCAGCAACACGATCGACCCGGATCTGCGCTGGCTGCCGACGGTCGAAAGCCCGGCGGCGTTGCGACAGGCGCATGCCTGAGGCCGCGCGATGAACGAGGTTCCGAGGGTCGACGGCGGCATGGTGCGGGAGGGAGCCGCCGATCTCGGCAGCGAGCTTCATGCCCTGGTCTCGCGGCTGTTTCCGATTTGCCGCAGCATTACCGGCCCAGGGGTGCGCGAGACGCTCGCGATCCTGTCGGAGCATATCGACATCGCCGTGAGGGAAGTGCCCTCCGGCACGCCGGTCTTCGACTGGACGGTGCCGCAGGAATGGACCGTGCGAAACGCCCACATCCGCACGGCGAGCGGCAGGGTCGTGGTGGATTTCGCCCAATCCAACCTGCACCTGGTCAGCTACAGCGAGCCCGTCGCCCGCCGCATGCCGCTCTCGGAACTGCGGGCGCATCTTCACACGCTGCCGGACCAGCCCGACCTGATTCCCTACAGGACCAGCTACTACCGGCGGGATTGGGGCTTTTGCATGCGCCATCGCGACTATCTGGCGCTGGAGGAGGGCGATTACGACGTCTTCATCGACACCACCCTTGCCGACGGTTCGCTCACCTATGGCGAGGTCTTCCTGCCGGGCACGACGGAGCGCGAGGTGCTGCTCACCGCCCATATCTGCCATCCCTCACTTGCCAACGACAATTGCTCCGGTCTCGCCGTGCTGACCCTCCTCGCAAGAATGCTTGCCGGGCGGCAAAACCGCTACGGCTATCGCATCCTCTTCGCGCCGGGCACGATCGGGGCGCTCTGCTGGCTTGCCGGCAATGAGGACAGGCTGGCGCGCATCGACCACGGCCTCGTCGTCTCCTGCATCGGCGACGGCGGCGGGCCGGTCTACAAGCGCAGCCGCCGCGGCGACGCGACGATCGATCGTGTCATGGAAAGCGTGCGCTGCGCCGGACGAAAGGTGACAATGCTCGATTTCAGCCCATACGGTTATGACGAGCGGCAATTCTGCTCGCCGGGCTTCAACATGCCGGTCGGCCTTCTCCAGCGCAGCGCCTTCGGCACCTTCCCCGAATATCATACCTCCGCCGACAACCTGGATCTCGTACGGCCGGACCATCTCGCATCCTCCTTCCGGATGATCACGGATATCATCGACATACTCGAAACCGACTGGGTGCCGCTCAACCTCTCGCCGAAGGGCGAGCCGCAACTCGGGCGGCGGGGGCTTTATTCGGCGACCGGAGGGCACAAGACGACCTCCGACCTCACCATGGCCTATCTCTGGGTGCTGAATCTGGCGGATGGCAGCCATGGCCTGCTCGATATTGCCAGCCGCTCCGGCCTGCCGTTCGCGGATATCGCCTACGCCGCCGACCGACTGAAACAATGCGGATTGCTCGGCGAAGTGGAGGATTCCGTTAACCGTCAGACTTGATTTAGGAGCGGCCAGGCCCTGTCCTTGTCCGAGATCACCGCCGGTTTTGCCGGCCAGTGGATCGAGAAGGCGGGATCGTCGTAGCGGGCGCCGGAGGCTGCGTCGGGTGCGTAGCGCGTCGAGATGAGGTAGCCGACCGCCGCGTCCTCCGTCAGCGATAGGAAGCCGTGGGCAAAGCCTTGGGGAATGTAGAACTGGCGCATGTTTTCCGCGCTGAGTTCCGCCGCCGTCCAGCGGCCGTAAGTGGGCGATTGCGGGCGCAGGTCGACCGCCACGTCCCAGATCGCGCCCGTAAGGCACGATACCAGCTTCACCTCCTGGTGCGGCTCCTTCTGGAAGTGCAGGCCGCGAAGCGTGTGTTTTTGCGTCGAGCGGGAGAGGCTATGCTGGACGAAGCGGGTTTCGAGCCCATGGTGCTCCATCTCGTCGGCGCAGAAGGTGCGGGCGAAGGAACCGCGCTCGTCGCGGATGGGAGAGGCTTCGATCAGCCAGACGCCATCGAGATCGGTCCTGGTGAAAAGCATGTGGTTCTCCCCTTTTCCGGCGCCATCCTGCCCGATGCGGAGCGCCTGCCAAGTGGGGTTTCCGGGGTAGACCGGTACGTGCGGTTTAGGCTTGGTTAAGGTTCGCTTACACGCGTTTCAGAGTGCTACGCCTTTCGGTCAGGGTAGAATGTTCATATAGTAGTATCGAAGGGTTTTTAGCCTGCGCTTACTCTGCCAACACGTCGAGAAACGGTCCCCGAAGGGCTTGAGGACCGAAAATCACTGTTGGAGGCGTTGCCATGAACTTGCAGGCCGGCCATTCGCTCTCGAATTCACATAATTTGTCGCTTCGGCCGGCGTGCCGGCTGTGCGGCGCTACCCTGAAACACACCGTCGTCGACCTCGGCATGTCACCGCCATGCGAAAGTTTCCGGCAGGAAAGCGAACTTGGGCTGATGGAGGCCTATTATCCGCTGCATGCACGGGTCTGCGAGGCCTGCCTGCTCGTCCAGCTGGAAGAGTTCGTCAGCCCGGAAAGCATCTTCGAGGAGTATGCCTACTTCTCCTCCTACTCCACCAGCTGGGTGGCGCATGCGGAGCGCTATTGCGAAGAGGTCATCAACCGCTTCGCCCTCGACAGGCATAGCTTCGTCGTGGAGCTCGCAAGCAATGACGGCTACCTCCTGCAGCATTTCGTGGCGCGCGACATTCCCGTGCTTGGCGTCGAGCCGGCGAGAAACGTCGCCGATGCCGCGATCGCCAGGGGCATCCCGACGCGGGTCGCCTTCTTCGGCAAGCGCCTTGCCGGCGAGATGGCCGCGGCCGGCCAGAAGGCCGACCTGATCGTCGCCAACAACGTGCTGGCGCAGGTGCCCGACATCAACGACTTCCTGGCGGGCATGAAGCGCATCCTGAAGCCACAGGGCGTCGTGACGATCGAATTCCCGCATGTCGCCACGCTGATTGCTGAAAACCAGTTCGACCAGATCTACCACGAGCATTTCTCGTATTTCTCGCTGTTCACGGTGCAGATCGCCGCAAGGGTGCACGGCCTGGAGATCTTCGACGTCGAGGAACTGCCGACCCATGGCGGTTCGCTGCGGGTCTATCTCGGCCATGCTGGCCGTTGCGGGGTTATCAGCCCGAATGTCGCCGGCCTGCTGGGGCAGGAGCGCCGCGCCGGCCTGCACGACGTGGAGGCCTATACGTCCTTCTCCGTCCGGGCGCGGCAGGCCAAGCGCAACCTGCTCTACTACCTCATCAGCGTGAAGGAGCGCGGCGGCCGCATCTGCGGCTACGGCGCGCCGGGCAAGGGCAACACGCTGTTGAACTATTGCGGCATCGGCACGGATTTCCTGGATTTCACCGTCGACCGCAATCCCTACAAACACGGCCGCTACACGCCGGGCATGCACATACCCATCCTGCCCGTCGAGGCGATCGACACGCATCGGCCGGACTACATTCTCATCCTGCCCTGGAATCTGAAGGCCGAAATCATCGGCCAGATGCGCCATGTCGGCGAATGGGGCGCGAAGTTCATTGTGCCGATCCCCGAAGTCAGTGTGCTCGATCCGCTGGAGGTGCTGTCATGAAGGTGGTGCTTTTCTGCGGCGGCCGCGGTACGCGCATCCGGGACTATTCGGAAAGCATACCCAAGCCGATGATCCCGCTCGGTGCGCAGCCGATCCTGCGCCATGTCATGCAATATTACGCCTCCTACGGCCATGACGATTTCACCCTGTGCCTCGGCTACAAGTCGAACGTCATCAAGGACTTCTTCCTGAACTGCCGCCCGCAGACATTTTCCGACTGCGTCGTCTCCGGCGAGGGCAGGGTCGAGCTTCTGGGCGATGCGCAGCAGCAATGGCGCATCGCGCTGATCGATACCGGCATCTGGCGCAATATCGGCGAACGCCTCTGGGCGGTGCGCGAGCAGGTGAAGGGCGAGCGCATGTTCCTCGCCAATTACAGCGACGGCCTCACCGACGTCGATCTCGACGACATGGTCGCCCGCTTCGAGGCAAGCGGCAAGATCGCCTGCTTCCTGGCCGTGCGCCCGCCGCTGACCTACCACATCGCCGATATCGACGAGACGGGCCGGGTGCGCGAGTTCCGCTCGTCGGAGACTTCTGAAATCTGGATCAACGGCGGCTATTTCCTCATGCGCCGCGAGATATTCGACTACATGCGCGAAGGCGAGGAACTGGTGCTCGAACCGTTCCTGCGGCTGATCGCGGACGACATGCTGATGGCCTACAAACACGAGGGCTTCTGGCGCTCGATGGATACGCTGCGCGACTGGCAGATGCTGGAGGAAATGGTCGAACGCGGCGAGATGCCGTGGGTCCGCCAGGTTCCGGGCGAGCGCGTGTCGAACCTTCGCGTGGCAGGCCGGTCATGAAAGCGCTGCCCATGGCGTCTGCCGGCCACCGGTTGCGCATCCTGTGCCTGGGCGCGCATGCCGACGACATCGAGATCGGCGCCGGCGGCACGATCCTCGGCCTGATCGCCGCGGGCGTGAAGCTGGAGGTCCATTGGTGCGTCATGAGTGCCACCACGGAGCGCGCGGCCGAGACGCGGCGCTCGGCGGCGGCCTTCCTCGAAGGCGCTGCTTCGGCCACGGTCGAGGTGTGCGGTTTCGAGGACAGCTACTTCCCGAGCCAGAGCCGCGAGATCAAGGCTTTCCTGCTGGATTTGCGCGAAAGAGTAGAGCCGGACGTCATTTTTACCCATAGCCGGCGGGATGCGCATCAAGATCATCGAGAGCTAAATAAGTTAACAATGAATATATTCAGGGACCACTTCGTCTTAGAATATGAGATCCCGAAATGGGACGGGGACATCACGGAACGCAATGCCTACGTACCCCTGTTGCCCGGCGTGATCGATCGAAAGATCGACCTGCTCATGGAGCACTTCGCCACGCAGAGGTCCAAGGATTGGTTCCACGAGGATGTCTTTCGCGGTTTGGCCCGCATGCGTGGAATGGAATGCCGGTCGCCTTCGCTCTTCGCGGAAGCTTTCACGGTCCGCAAGATGGCTCTTGCGTAACAAAGCGGCACAGATCGCCGTAGTTCTATCTTGGATGTGGATGGCAGGTACAGACTCGTAAATTCGACCAGGAATCTAGTGAGGGGTATCATGGTAAGAGACGACGAGATGGATTCCGACAGGGAATCGATTGATATTTTCCGGACTGCAGGACTGACCAGCAGCGACATTCGTGTCGACTTCAGGGACCAGATGGAACGGCACACGCAGCGATATGCCGTGAACGACTACGTCGCGATCTTCGACAAGCGCAACCTCGATCGCGAATGTCTGGCCAACAGCCTCGATTCCCACCAGATCGGCATCAGCATCTTCACCTTTTCGGGCCTGGCGAGCTGGCAGCAGCGCAAGGGCTCGCTCGGCACGCTGCGCGCCGCCCTTCTCAACATCGGCAGCAACGACATCACCGATCCCGGGCTTCGCGACGAGATCACCCAACTCGTGACCACGCTGGAGCCGGTGCCGGTGGTCGTGCTTTCGGACAATCATGCCATCGAACACGTCTTGCAGGTCATCGATCTCGGCGTGCACGGGCTCATTCCAAGCACGGTCGATATCGACGTCTGCATCGAGGCGATCGGGCTTGCCATCGCCGGCGGGCAGTTCGTGCCGGCCAGCAGCGTCCTTGCGATGCGCGGCCTGCTCGGCAGCTACGCCTCGCGCAAGATCTGCGGCTCCGCCTTCACGGTGCGGCAGGCCGCCGTCGCCGAGGCGCTGCGCCGCGGCAAGGCGAACAAGATGATCGCCCGCGAACTCAACCTCTGCGAAAGCACAGTCAAAGTGCACATTCGCAACATCATGAAGAAGCTCGGCGCCACCAACCGCACGGAAGTCGCCTGCAAGGTCGGCGAAATCCTGACGGACGAGACGCTTCAGAACAGCAGGGCGTAAGCCCGCTCCGCAACAGGAAGTCCGTCATGATCTGGTCCGAAAATCAGGCCGGCCCGGAGGAGTCTGCGATTCCCAGGGTGCTTTCGGTCATCGTCGAGCGCCGGTGGCTGATCCTCTTCTGCGTTGCCGTGGGCATGGGGGCTGCCGCCGTCGGCTATCAGGACCAGCCGTCGCGCTACCGCGCCGAGGCGGTGCTGGCGCTCGATGCGCGCAAGTTCCAGGCGCTGCCGACCGAATCCGTCATCTCCTCGCTGCCGCAGGAAAGCCCGGTGCTGCGCACCGAGGTCGACATCATCTCGTCGCGCTCGATGGCCGAAAGGGTCCTGGCCTATCTGCAGGCATCGGGCGTCGATGTCGCCAAGGGTTTCGTCCTGACGGCGGAAAGCGGCACCGCCCAGGCTTCGCCCGGCCACGCGACCCGCGTGATCGCGGACAGGCGCGTGCTCATCGACAAGCTGACCTCCGGCGTGCGCGTCACGAACGACGGCCGCTCCTACACGATCTACGTCGCCTTCAGCGGCACGGAGCCGCAGTTCACCGCCGACGTCGCCAATGCCTATGCGGAAACCTACATCAACTACCAGGTCGATCTCCAGACGACGGCAACACGGCGCGTCAGCGACTGGCTCGGCACGCGCCTCGTCAGCCTGCGCAGCGACCTGGAACGCTCGGAGCACACGGCGACTTCGTTCCGCGAAAAATCCGGCATCGTCAAGTCGAACGGCACGACCCTGCTGTCCCAGCAGATCGCCGGGCTGAATGCGGAGCTGGCGCGGCTGCGTGCCCAGCTCGCCGGCTCGGTCGCGCGGCTCGCCACCGCGATTGACGCATCGGAAGGAAAGGGCGGTCTCGCTTTGTCGGAGGTTCTCAATTCCCCGGCGATCCAGCAGCTGCGCACCGAGGAAGCACGCCTCAAGCGCCTGCTGGCGGCGATCAGCGAAAGCGGCGCGGTGAAGAACCCGCAGATCCCCGACCTGAAATCGCAGCTCGCCACGATCCAGGCGCAGATCGACGTCGAGGTGGAGCAGATCGTCGGCAGCCTGCGCAACGAGATCGAGGTCACGCGGCGCCAGCAGTCCGGCCTTGAGGCCAGCCTGAAACAGCTCCAGACCGAAATGTCGACAGCAAACGAGTCCATCGTCCAGGCCGACCAGCTTGACCGCGAGGCGAGCGCCAACCGGGCGATCTACGAGAGCTACCTGACGCGCTACAAGCAGACGATCGAACAGGACGGCATCGCCATGGCGGAGGCGCGCATCATTTCGCGCGCCATGCCGTCCGGTACGCCGTCAAGCCCGGACCTTTCGGCCTGGCTGTTGGGCGGGCTGATGTTCGGCCTTGGCGGCGGCGCGTTCTCGACCCTTCTCCTGGAACTGCGCGCGAGCTTCCGGCGCCGTCCCGATCCGGCCGAAAGCAATCTCGGCAGCCCCGTCATCGGCCGCATCCCGGAGCTTTCCCCGCAGCAGCGCTCCAACGTCGCGGGCATCATTCGCGATTCCCTCTCGCCCTTTGCCCAGGCCGTCGCCGACGTGCAGGGCCGCCTGCGGCTTTCCGCCCGGTCGGGAAACGTGCTGGTGGTTTCCGTAACATCGGCAGGTCCCGGCGAGGGCAAGACGCTCGTCGCCTCCTGTCTTGCCCGCTCGCTTGCCGCCACGGGGCTGCGCACCGTCATCGTGGATACCAATCTTGCGGCCCCCGGCATTGCCGACGAATTCAGCGTCCTGCCGCTGCGCACGGTGGATACGGTCGCGGCATCCGAGGACGTGCCGATCGACGAGCTCATCCGCCGCGACGGGGCCTCCGGCCTCGACCTGATTTGCGCCGGCAGGGTCGATGTGCCCGCCGAGCATATTCTTGGCCACAAGGGTTTTGCGCGCCTGCTCTGTACCCTCCGGCAGACCTATGACGTCGTGATCGTCGATTCGACGGCGCTGTCGAACGGTTCCAGCGCGCTGCTGGTCTCCTCGCTCGCCGATACGACGGTGCTCGTCGTTCCGGCCGGCAGCGATTCCGTGCGCACGGTTCGGGCGCTACGCACCCTCAAGACGGCCGGCATCGTGGTCGGAGGGCTCGTCATCAACAACGCGGCGAGCCGCCGCAACGTCGTGTCCCTCGTCACGGACCACCATCGTTCAACGGCCGACGCCGGAAAACGCAACGAAAATCCCATCGACACGCCGTCGATCGTCGGGATGTGAGGCTTGAAACGTCATGGCAAAAGTCCAGGCCCTAACACGCAAACAGCATCGGCCCCCGCCGAGTATGCTTTGGCTGGCGCTCTTGGCCTGCCTGCTGTTCCTCGCCCAGGCGGTTGCGGCGGCAGGCGCGGAGGACCAGCGCTACCGGCTGGCCAGCGGCGACGTGCTGCGCATCACGGTTTACGGCGACCTCGGATTGAGCGGTTCCTTTCCCATCGGCACGGACGGCACGATCGGCTATCCGCTGCTCGGCAACATCACGGCCGCCGGCAAGAGCATCGACGAGGTCCGCGAAACGATTGATGCGGGGCTGAAGGTGCATATCGCCAACCTTTCCGCATCTGTCGTAGTGGAAGCCTATGCCCCCGTCTTCATCGTCGGCGAGGTCCAGAAGCCCGGCCGCTACGAGTTTCGTCCCGGCATGATCGCGCTGGAACTGTTCGCGCTCGGCGGCGGGCAGAAGGAGGCGCTGGCGCAGGGGGAAAATGCCGGCGTGCAGCTCGCCGGCCTGCGGCAGGAATATGCCGATCTCGGCATGCAGCTTCTGGCGCAGGATGTGAAGCGGGCGCGCCTGGAAGCGGAGCTGAACGAACGGGACTTCAGCTATGTGGCCCGCGAAGAGCTCGGCACGCCCGATTCGCGCATCGTGCAGCAGGTCGTGCAGTCCGAGCGCACGCTGTTCGAGCTCCGCCGCGCGACGCTCGCCACCGAGCTCGAAAGCCTGGAGGTTCAGAAGAAAAGTTATGTCGAGGAGATCGACACGCTGGAGCGCAGCGGCAAGCTGCGTGACGGTGAACTCGCCCTGCTGGACGAGGATGTGAAGCAGGCCCGCACCATGGTGGATCGCGGCATTACGTCCAAGACCCAGCTTCGCGAGAAGCAGCGCGAAATATCCGCGACCAACCGCGACGTGCTGGAGTTCGGCTCCTTCCTTGCCCGCGCCCGCCAGAACCTGACCGCGATCGACGGCCGGCTGGTCTCCATGCGCGGACAGCGCCGCGGGGACGTTGCGGCGGAACTGCGCGAGGTGAACATCGACATCCTGCGCCTTCGCCGCAAGATGGCCTATAGCGTCCAGGCCATGGCCGAGGCCGGCATCGCCCTGCAAAAGAAGGACGGCAGCCGGCAGGCCGCCTTCCGCTTCTCCGCCATCCGGCTGCTCGATGGCCAATATAAAGAAGTCGAGGTCGGCCAGACCGATCCGGTGATGGCCGGCGATATCCTGCGGGTGAGCCTCGCGCTGGAAGAGGGCGACGTCGTCGTCCAGCGCTAGGACCCTGCCGAATCATCGTGTGTTCAGCGATCGACCAGCACGCGAGCGAGAAGCAGGTTCTGCTGCTTGGCAAGCGCGGAGCGGATCATTGCGTTGCGCCGGGCGATCGCCTTGCCCGCGGCATGCAGGTCGCCGAGGACGATCCGGACCTGCCTCAAGAGCAGGTCCACGTCGAATGTCTCTATATGCTGGCAGAACGGAATCCGGCCGAATTCGGCCATCAGCTCATCGTTCTTCTCCGCATAGCCGAGCGAAAGTGTCGGCCGGCCGATTTTCAGGGCGCAGAGCAGGTTGCTGTAGCGCGAGACGATGGCGATATCGACCTTCTGCATTTCTTCCATGACGGCATGCAGCGAAGTGGTCCGCGCCGCTGAAAGACGACCTCCGCCGCTGCCGGCAAAGGCGATGCGTATATCGTCGAGAACCGTTTCGTCCGACGTATCGCCCATGAACAGGCGCACGTCGTAACCCTCGTCGAGCAGCCCGCGCACCACGCGCAGCATCTTGTCCAGATAGGTCCGGTAGATCGCCTCTGCGCCGACATGGTCACGCTGCCATCCGCGATAATGCATGACGCCGATGCCGATCGTCGTTGGGCGTTCCGCCGCGACAGGGCGGACGGGTTTGCGCAAGCCGAAGGCGATGTCGGGAAAACGGTGGTCGGAAGAGGTATCGATGCCAAGGCCCTGCACATAACGCAGCGAATAGTCGTCGCGGTAGGAGCGGTAATCGGCCAAACGCACCGCCGATTTCAGGAACCACCGGCTGAGCCTGCCGTGGATCGGCCCGGCGCCGATGCTGAGGAAGGCTATGCGCGCGCCCCGCAGCCGGGCGGCAAGACACCAGCCGTAAACGATGAAGGGCCATCCGAACGCCGTTTCCTGGAAATCGTCGAGGATGCCGGTGCCGGGCACCACCAGCACATCGATTCGCCCGGCGGTCCGCAGCATCGAGAGGAGGCCGCCGATCCGGCCGGGGATACGCCCGAGCCGGGCATCGAGGGCGCGGAAAAACGGACGGGAGAAGGACGCGCCGCGAATGCCGACCGCCTCCAGCGCAAAACGTTCGCCGATCACCGCGGGGTCGGAGCAGATGCACAGCAGGCCGGCCTCCGGGCAGGCCCGGCGCAGGAAGACCAGCATCGCCTCCAGCGAGCCGTCATTGCCCGAGTTTCCGGACCCGAACTGTCCGAGCAGGCCGATCTTCATGAAATTTGTCCACCGCTATCGAGTGGCGCCCCGGAAGTCCGGGCATTCAAAAAATGGGCGAGGGCCGCCAGGACGCCAAACTATCGCGCCGCGCCCCGACACGGAAAACAAGGCCATTCGACGTCCCGCCTCCACCAAAAGAGGTAGGCGCCCGGCGGTCTCCTGCGAAGGGCCGGGGCGGTCTTCCAAGACCCAGCTTTTCCGCTGTCGATCCGTCGGGAGAATGGGCATCGAGGGACCGACCATGAAGATCGCCTATTTCGCCCTGCCGCATATGGGCGGCACCTATACCGTGTTCAGGCACCTGCGCGGCGGCCTCGCGCCGCACGGGATCGACCTGCGCTGGGTCGGGCTGTCCCATGGCGGCTGGAGCCTTCAACCGGGGCTGGAGCGCGAAGCGGCCTTCGGCACGCTCGTCGAAACGCCACCGGGCGATGGGAAAAGCGCTGCACGGCAGCTTGAACGGGCGATCGCCGCGGAAGGCTTCGACGGCGTCATCGTCAATGTGCTCAGCGACCGGGTGCAGACCAATATCGTGCGTTACCTCTCGCCAAAAATCCTGCGCCTGATGGTCGTGCACAACATCACGCCCGGCACCTACGCCGCCGCCCACGCGATCCGCCCGCATGTCCATGCGACCGTCTGCGTCTCGCGACGCTGCCGCGACGATCTGGTGAAGCGCCATCATTTCCCGGCCGAGCGCACCGCCGTCATCGCCAATGCCATCTCGACGGATGCCTACCCCCAGGCCGACCGGCTGCCCCGGCCGATCGGGGAGGGGCTGCGCCTGCTGTTTCTGGGACGAATCGAGGATGCCTCGAAGGGTGTCTTGTGGCTGCCGGAGATTCTTGCCCGGCTGCCGGCCTCGGTGACCCTGACGGTTGCCGGCGACGGCCCGGATCTTACGCGGCTCAAGGCCGCCATGCCCGGCATGGCGCCGCGCATCGTCTATGCCGGCGCCGTTGCGGCCGAAGCGGTGCCGGACCTACTGGCGGCGCACGACGTCTTTCTCATGCCGTCGCGCTACGAAGGGCTGCCGATGGCGCTGGTGGAGGCCATGGCGGCCGGATGCGTGCCGGTCGCCTCGGCGCTGCGCGGCGTCACGGACATGATCGTCGAGGATGGGCGGGACGGCCTGCTGTTCCCGGTGGGCGACCCGGCGAAGGCCGCAGGCCTCATCCGCTGCCTGGACAAGGACCGCGCGCGTCTGCTGGCCCTTTCCATCGGTGCACGGCGAAAGGTTGCCGGCGCCTTCACGGTGGACCGCATGGCGGCGCATTATGCCTCGGTGCTGCGCGACATCCAGGCGAACCCGCCGCCGCTTGCCGCTCCGCTTGCCATGGACGGCTGGTCGCTGCCGCCGGGCCTGCGCCCCGGCTTGCGCACCTTCCTGCCGCAGCCGTTGAAGAACTGGCTGCGTGTGGTGCGCGAACGGCTCTGATCGAGAGAGGCCGTGTCGGCGGCGCGTTGAAATCACGCGCAAAACAGGGAAATTGGGGGAAAAGAAGAAGTGGTGGGCGATGACGGACTCGAACCGCCGACATCCTCGGTGTAAACGAGGCGCTCTACCAACTGAGCTAATCGCCCGCCGCGTTGGTGGCCGTGATCTATGCGGAACCGGATCAAACCGCAAGAGGCAATCGAAAAGTTTTTTGCATTTTTTGAATGTCCCCATGGTGATACAGAAGGGTGTGGAAACATTTCAGGGCGCGTCATTCTTTTGTCGTGAAACCTGCTTGACACCCAAAGGCGAACCCCTTAGTTAGCCGCTCATCGAACGGCTCTGGGCCGCTCGGGACGGGTGCTTCGCCATCCGGACGCTTTCGAGGAATGCGGGTGTAGCTCAGTCGGTTAGAGTGCCGGCCTGTCACGCCGGAGGTCGCGGGTTCGAGCCCCGTCACTCGCGCCACTCGAAAGGCCGGACGAAACAGTCGAGACCGCAAGGTCACAATGCGCGGGTGTAGCTCAGTCGGTTAGAGTGCCGGCCTGTCACGCCGGAGGTCGCGGGTTCGAGCCCCGTCACTCGCGCCATTTTCCCTTCTCCTCCATATATCTGGTGCCGTTTCTTCACGCGGCACTTCATGTGATCCGATCGAATCGGCGCAGCGATGCCTCGTGTGGTCCTTCGCGAATAATTCGACTTCGTCTTGCTGGTGCAGATTGACGCACCTCGGGCCGCCGTTTGGCGTGATTCCGATGCTCGATCCCGATGCCAATTCGAGGCGTGGTAGGGCGTGCGAAGTGATTTCTCTTCGCACCTGCGGCGAAACGCCCGGAATGCCGCCCGTCATGAAATCGTAACGATTTAAATGGCTTTGCCACCTGCCTTTCCGGGCGGTCGGGAAAACAACACAATGATTGCGGCGAAAGCCGGACAAAGCCTTGCGCGGTTGCTCTCACTGCGCTAACGACGTGGCGTTGCAACATACTTTCTCGGCTTGCAGGTCACCGACCAACAGGCGTCTTCCCGGCGCCAGCAGCAGGCAGGATGGACGCCAATGACTGAACTTCTCGGTTCCTATATCCCGATCGCCATCTTCATCGGTATCGCGCTCGTGATCGGCATTGCACTGCTGGTCGCGCCCTTTGCCGTCGCATACAAGGCCCCCGATTCGGAAAAGCTTTCCGCTTACGAGTGCGGCTTCAATGCGTTCGACGATGCGCGCATGAAATTCGACATCCGCTTCTATCTGGTGTCGATCCTCTTCATCATCTTCGACCTCGAAGTGGCCTTCCTCTTCCCCTGGGCCGTCTCCTTCGGCGACATGGGCTGGTTCGGCTTCTGGTCGATGATGGTCTTCCTCGGTGTCCTGACTATCGGCTTCATCTACGAATGGAAGAAGGGAGCACTCGAATGGGAGTAGCATCCACCACGCTCGTCGCGCAGCAGCCGAAGGGGATCATCGATCCCTCGACCGGCAAGCCGATCGGCAGCAACGACGCCTTCTTCGGCGAGATCAACAACGAACTCGCCGACAAGGGTTTTCTCGTCACCTCGACCGACGAGCTCATCACCTGGGCGCGCACCGGCTCGCTGATGTGGATGACCTTCGGTCTCGCCTGCTGCGCCGTCGAGATGATGCAGCTCTCCATGCCGCGTTACGACGTCGAACGTTTCGGCTTCGCGCCGCGCGCCTCTCCGCGCCAGTCCGACGTCATGATCGTCGCCGGCACGCTGACCAACAAGATGGCGCCCGCACTCCGCAAGGTCTACGACCAGATGCCGGAGCCGCGTTACGTCATCTCGATGGGCTCCTGCGCCAACGGCGGCGGATACTATCATTATTCCTATTCGGTGGTGCGCGGCTGTGACCGCGTGGTGCCGGTCGATATCTACGTACCAGGCTGTCCTCCCACGGCAGAAGCGCTCCTCTACGGCGTGCTCCTGCTGCAGAAGAAGATCCGCCGGACCGGTACGATCGAGCGATAAGGGCAGGGGACTGACACATGAGCGAAGCCCTCCAGGAGCTGTCCTCCTATATCGGCGAAGCGGCAGGCCAACTCGTCGCGTCTTCGGATATCGCCTATGGCGAACTCACCCTGAAGACGGACGCGGCACGCATCCTCGATCTTCTGACCTTCCTGCGCGATGACGTGCAGTGCGGGTTCGTCAACCTCATCGATGTCTGCGGCGTCGACTGGCCGGCGCGCGCCGAGCGCTTCGACGTGGTCTACCACCTGCTGTCGCCGCGCCAGAACCAGCGCATCCGCATCAAGGTCGCGACGGGCGAAGACGTGCCCGTTCCCTCCGCTTTCCCGGTCTATCCGGGTGCCGACTGGTTCGAGCGCGAAGCCTACGACATGTACGGCATCCTCTTCACCGGCCACCCGGACCTGCGCCGCATCCTCACCGACTACGGCTTCGAGGGGCATCCGCTGCGCAAGGATTTCCCGACCACCGGCTTCGTGGAAGTGCGTTACGACGACGAGGTCAAGCGTGTCGTGTACGAGCCTGTCGAACTGAAGCAGGAATTCCGCAACTTCGACTTTCTCTCTCCCTGGGAAGGCACCGATTACGTGCTGCCGGGCGACGAGAAGGCGAAGCAGAACTGATTTTGGGTCGCGCGACCCAATTGGGCGCGGGCCTCTGGAGCAAGCGGTATGAACGAGCACAACGTTCGCAACTTTAACATCAACTTCGGCCCGCAGCATCCTGCGGCGCACGGGGTTCTTCGTCTGGTCCTCGAACTGGACGGCGAAATCGTCGAGCGCGTCGATCCGCATATCGGCCTGCTGCATCGCGGCACCGAAAAGCTCATCGAGACGAAGACCTATCTCCAGGCCGTGCCCTATTTCGACCGCCTCGACTACGTGGCGCCGATGAACCAGGAGCATGCCTTCGCGCTCGCCGTCGAGCGCCTGACGGGCACCGAGGTGCCGATCCGCGGCCAGATCATCCGCGTGCTCTATTCCGAAATCGGCCGCATCCTTTCGCATCTCTTGAACGTCACCACGCAGGCCATGGACGTCGGCGCGCTGACGCCGCCGCTCTGGGGTTTCGAAGAGCGCGAAAAGCTGATGGTGTTCTACGAGCGCGCCTGTGGTGCTCGCATGCACTCGGCCTATATCCGCCCCGGCGGCGTGCACCAGGACCTGCCGCATGAGCTGGTGGAAGACATCGGCAAGTGGATCGACCCGTTCCTGAAGACCGTCGACGATATCGACGAGCTCTTGACCGGCAACCGCATCTTCAAGCAGCGCAACGTCGATATCGGCGTCGTGAAACTGGAGGATTGCTGGGCTTGGGGCTTTTCCGGCGTCATGGTGCGTGGTTCGGGCGCTGCCTGGGACCTGCGCCGTTCGCAGCCCTATGAGTGCTATTCCGATTTCGACTTCGACATTCCGATCGGCAAGAACGGCGACTGCTACGACCGTTATGTCATCCGCATGATCGAGATGCGCGAATCGGCGAAGATCATGCGCCAGTGCGTCAACCGCCTGCTCGGCGACGCCAAGGTCGGCCCGGTCTCCTCGGTCGATGGCAAGATGGTTCCGCCGAAGCGCGGCCAGATGAAGCGTTCGATGGAAGCGCTCATCCACCACTTCAAGCTTTACACCGAGGGCTATCACGTGCCTGCCGGCGAAGTTTACGCAGCCGTCGAGGCGCCGAAGGGCGAGTTCGGCGTCTATCTCGTCGCCGACGGCACCAACAAGCCCTATCGCTGCAAGATCCGCGCCCCGGGCTATGCCCACCTCCAGGCGATGGATTTCATCTGTCGCGGGCACCAGCTCGCCGACGTCTCGGCGATCCTGGGCTCCCTCGACATCGTGTTCGGCGAGGTTGACCGCTGATGCCGAGACTGGCCACCGCCATCGCCCTCTTGCTGGTGACCGCTTTCGCTGCGCAGGCGCAGGATGCGGAAGGCAGCGTCTCGTCCGCCACGATCGGCGAGCTGGTGGACCAGGGTTACGAGATCAAGGCCGCGGCGCCGAACGGCAGCCGCTATGTCGTATTCATGCAGAAAGAGAAGTCGGCCTACGCCTGCGAATTCGTCAACACGGCGCAAACGCAGTGCAGGCAGATTAACTGAGACAAGGCGTTACAGAATGTCCGTTCGTCGACTAGCCGAAGACAATGTCCAACCCGCGAGCTTCGCCTTCACCAAGGAGAATGCGAGCTGGGCCAAGGCAACGATCAAGAAGTATCCGAAGGGCCGCGAGCAATCGGCGGTCATCCCGCTTCTGATGCGCGCGCAGGAGCAGGACGGCTGGGTCACCAAGGCCTCGATCGAAGCCATCGCCGACATGCTCGGCATGGCCTATATCCGAGTGCTCGAAGTCGCGACCTTCTATACACAGTTCCAGCTCGGGCCGGTCGGCACGCGCGCCCATGTCCAGGTCTGCGGCACGACGCCCTGCATGCTGCGCGGCGCGGAAGACCTCATCAATGTCTGCAAGAAGCGCATCCACGCCGAACCCCATCACCTGAACGAGAGCGGCACGCTGTCCTGGGAAGAGGTCGAGTGTCTGGGCGCCTGCGTCAATGCGCCGATGATCATGATCTTCAAGGACAGCTTTGAAGACCTGACCGCGACGCAGCTCGAACACATCATCGACCGTTTCGATGCCGGCAAGGGCTCCACCGTGGAGACCGGCCCGCAGGTCGACCGCATCTTTTCCGCCCCGGTCGGCGGCCTTACCAGCCTGAACGAGCCGGAACCGGCCGCCAAGAAGGTGACGACCCGCGCCAAGAAGACCGAGGGCGACAGCGTCAGTGTTCCCCCGTCGAATGCCGCAAAGCCGACGACCGATGCGGTGGAGACCGACCCCAAGCTGAAGACGCCGGCAACCGCCAAGGCGGAAGCGGCCGCCAACAGCAAGGCGACGGGCGACACGCGGGCCGAAGGCGGCGACAATGAAGCAAAGCATCCGGTGGCTGCGGCCGGCAAGCCGTCGCTCGAAGACAAGGACCGTCCGTCCGCCATCGCGCGTCCCGCGACCGTGGACGACTTGAAGCTCATCTCCGGCGTTGGCCCGAAGATCGAGGGCATCCTGCACGAGCTCGGCATCTTCACCTTCGCACAGGTTTCCTCCTGGAAGCTGGAAGAGCGCGCCTGGGTCGATTCCTATCTGAATTTCAAGGGCCGCATCGAACGCGACGACTGGGTCAGGCAGGCCGAGGCGCTCGCAAAGGGCGGCGAAGCGGAATACATCCGCGTGTTCGGCAAGAAGCCGCGGTAAAGAGGTGAACCATGCTTAAAGACCAGGATCGCATCTTCACCAATATCTACGGCACCAAGGACAAGTCGCTGAAGGGCGCCATGGCCCGCGGCCATTGGGACGGCACCAAGGAGCTGCTCGAAAAGGGCCGCGACTGGATCATCAACGAGGTCAAGGCATCCGGCCTGCGCGGCCGCGGCGGCGCCGGCTTCCCGACCGGCCTCAAGTGGTCCTTCATGCCGAAGGAATCCGACGGCCGTCCGCATTACCTCGTCGTCAATGCGGATGAATCCGAGCCCGGCACCTGCAAGGACCGCGACATCCTGCGCCACGATCCGCACACGCTGATCGAAGGCTGCGTCGTCGCCTCCTTCGCCATGGGCGCCAACGCTGCCTACATCTATGTGCGCGGTGAGTTCATCCGCGAGCGCGAGGCGCTCCAGGCGGCCATCGACGAGTGCTATGACGCCGGCCTGCTCGGCAAGAACAACAAGCTCGGCTACGACATCGACATCTACGTACACCACGGCGCCGGCGCCTATATCTGCGGCGAAGAAACCGCGCTGCTCGAAAGCCTTGAAGGCAAGAAGGGCCAGCCGCGCCTGAAGCCGCCGTTCCCGGCGAATATGGGCCTCTATGGTTGCCCGACCACGGTCAACAACGTTGAATCGATCGCCGTCACGCCGACGATCCTGCGTCGTGGTGCGGCTTGGTTCTCCTCGTTCGGCCGCCCGAACAATGTCGGCACGAAGCTGTTCATGATGTCCGGCCACGTCAACCGGCCCTGCACGGTCGAGGAGGCCATGGGCATCTCCTTCAAGGAGATGGTCGAGAAGCACGGCGGCGGCATCCGCGGCGGCTGGGACAATCTTCTGGCCGTCATTCCGGGTGGCGCATCCTGCCCGGTCGTCAAGGGCGAAGACATGATGAATGTCACGCTCGACTTCGACGGCCTGCGCGAGGTGAAGTCCTCCTTCGGCACCGGTGGCATGATCATCATGGATCGCTCGACCGACATCATCAAGGCGATCTGGCGCATCTCGGCCTTCTTCAAGCACGAGAGCTGCGGCCAGTGCACGCCGTGCCGCGAAGGCACTGGCTGGATGATGCGCGTCATGCAGCGCATGGTCACGGGCAATGCCCAGAAGCGCGAAATCGACATGCTGTTCGACGTGACGAAGCAGATCGAAGGTCACACGATCTGCGCGCTCGGCGATGCGGCGGCCTGGCCAATCCAGGGCCTCATCCGCAACTTCCGTCCGGAGATCGAGGCGCGCATCGACAAGTATACGGCAAACGCCACGGCGCATGGCGCCGTGCTTGAAGCAGCGGAGTAAAGGCGATGACGAAGCCGGCAGGACAGGATGCGAATGCAACCAGAGTTCAGCCGGCGCCAGTCGCCGGCGACGACCCTTTCGGTCTGGCGCCGTGGCTGAAGGAAATGCCGGGCGTGCCGCTGCATCCGCTGATGGCCCATCCGGTGGCGGCAATGGCCGCCACGACGGCGATCGGTTTCGGCATCGCCGGCCAGATGGCCGGGCTGATGTTGGGCATGATGAAGACCGCGACGGAGCGCGCCAGGGTGGCGCTCGACGAAGCGGCGGATGCCACGGCGGAAACGGTCGAGCCGGTCAAGGCGAAGCCGGTGCTGAGCGTGGTGGTGGCCGAGCCGGTGGCGAAGGCCGAACCGAAGATCGAGGTGGCGCGCGAAAGCGCGACGCCGAAAAAGGCGGAAGCGAAGCCCGCGCGCAAGGCGCCGGCCGCCAAAGCCGCCAAGGTCGATGACCTGAAAGCGATTTCGGGCATCGGGCCGAAGCTGGAGCAGGTGCTGAACGGCATGGGCTTCCGGCGTTACGCTGACATCGCGGCCCTGAAGGCCGAGGATGTGGCGAGGATTGAAGCCGAACTCGGGTTCGCCGGGCGCATTGCCCGCGATCGCTGGGTAGAGCAGGCAAAGGCGCTGGTGAAGGGCAGGGGCTAGGCTCCGCCGGAACTGGCGAAATGGAACAAAGGCCGGCGGGACGGGCAGAGCGCCCAAAACAACGGCTGGAGAGAATGGCGCTGGCAAGACGCAGCGACTGCGTCAAAAGCGGGAATTGAGATATGGCAAAGCTGAAAGTCGACGGAAAAGAAATCGAAGTGCCGGATCACTTCACGCTGCTTCAGGCGTGCGAGGATGCGGGCGCCGAAGTTCCGCGCTTCTGTTTCCACGAGCGGCTGTCGGTTGCCGGCAACTGCCGCATGTGCCTCGTCGAGGTGAAGGGTGGCCCGCCGAAGCCGGCGGCCTCCTGCGCCATGAGCGTGCGCGACCTGCGCCCCGGCCCGAACGGCGAGCCGCCGGAAGTCTTCACCACCACGCCTATGGTCAAGAAGGCACGCGAAGGGGTGATGGAGTTCCTGCTCATCAACCACCCGCTCGACTGCCCGATCTGCGACCAGGGTGGCGAATGCGACCTGCAGGACCAGGCGATGGCCTTCGGCATCGACAGTTCGCGCTACCAGGAAAACAAGCGCGCGGTCGAGGACAAGTATATCGGTCCGCTCGTCAAGACGATCATGAACCGCTGCATCCACTGCACGCGCTGCGTTCGTTTCACGACGGAAGTCGCTGGCATCACCGAGCTTGGCCTGATCGGCCGCGGCGAGGATGCCGAGATCACCACCTATCTCGAACAGGCGATGACCTCCGAGCTTCAGGGCAACGTGGTCGATCTCTGCCCGGTGGGCGCGCTGACCTCCAAGCCCTTCGCCTTCACGGCGCGTCCGTGGGAACTGAACAAGACCGAATCGATCGACGTCATGGACGCTGTCGGCTCGGCGATCCGCGTCGATACCCGCGGCCGCGAAGTCATGCGCATCCTGCCGCGCGTCAACGAGGAGATCAACGAAGAGTGGATCTCCGACAAGACCCGCTTCATCTGGGACGGCCTGAAGACCCAGCGCCTCGACCGTCCGTACGTCCGCAAGGACGGCCGTCTCCAGCCCGCCACCTGGGCGGACGCTTTCGGCGCCATCAAGACCGCCGTTGCCGGCACGTCCGGTGACCGCATCGGCGCCATCGCCGGCGACCTTGCTTCGGTCGAGGAAATGTTTGCGCTGCGCGAACTGATGACGGCGCTCGGCTCGACCAACATCGACTGCCGCCAGGACGGTTCCACGCTCGACCCGTCGCTCGGCCGCGCGAGCTACCTCTTCAACCCGACCATCGAAGGCATCGAACAGGCCGATGCGCTGCTGATCGTCGGCTCCAACCCACGCTTCGAGGCGGCCGTGCTCAACGCCCGCATCCGCAAGCGCTGGCGGATGGACAATTTCCCGATCGGCGTGATCGGCGAACAGGGCGAGCTGCGCTACGGCTACGAATATCTCGGTGCCGGCACGGACACGCTCTCCGGCCTCATCGACGGCTCGGTCAAGTTCGCTGCCAAGCTCAAGAAGGCTGAGCGTCCGATGATCATCGTCGGCCAGGGCGCGCTGTCGCGTGCCGATGGCCTCGCCGTGCTCTCGGCCGTCACCAAGCTTGCCGAAAGCATCGGCGCGGTGAAGGCGGACTGGAACGGCCTCGCCGTTCTCCACACTGCGGCGTCCCGCGTCGGCGGCCTCGATCTCGGCTTCGTGCCGGGCGAGGGCGGCAAGGTCGCAGCCGACATGCTTGATGGCACGGACGTGCTCTTCCTGCTCGGCGCCGACGAAATGGACTTTGCCAGGAAGACCGCCTTCACGGTCTATATCGGCTCGCACGGCGACAACGCGGCGCATGTCGCCGACGTCATCCTGCCGGGCGCGACCTACACCGAGAAGTCGGGCACCTGGGTCAACACCGAAGGCCGCGTCCAGGTGGGCAACCGCGCCGGCTTCGCGCCGGGCGATGCCCGCGAGGACTGGGCGATCCTGCGTGCGCTGTCGGACGTGCTCGGCAAGAAGCTGCCCTTCGATTCGCTGGTCCAGCTGCGCGCAAAACTCCACGCCGCACACCCGCATTTTGCCGCAGTCGACGAGATTGCGACGGGCGAAATCGCCGATCTTTCCGCACTTGCGAAAAAAGGCGGGACGATGGCGAATTCCGGGTTTGCGTCTCCGATCAAAGACTTCTATTTGACGAACCCGATAGCGCGCGCCTCCGCGGTCATGGCCGAGTGCTCGGCGCTGGCCCGCAACAATTTCAAAGCCGCGGCGGAATGAGCGCGAAGGAATAAGACGTTATGGACGCTTTCATTTCGACCTACGTTTGGCCTGGCCTGATCATGGTGGCCCAGTCGCTCCTGCTGCTGGTCGCGCTGCTGGTCTTCATCGCCTACGTGCTTCTCGCCGACCGCAAGATCTGGGCCGCCGTTCAGCTTCGCCGCGGCCCGAACGTCGTCGGCCCCTGGGGTCTCTTCCAATCCTTCGCCGACCTTCTGAAGTTCGTCTTCAAGGAGCCGGTCATCCCGGCGACCGCCAACAAGATGATCTTCCTTCTGGCGCCGCTCGTCTCGGTGACGCTGGCGCTCGCCACCTGGGCGGTCGTGCCGCTCAACGACGGCTGGGTCATCGCCAACATCAATGTCGGCATCCTCTACATCTTCGCGATTTCTTCGCTCGAAGTGTACGGCATCATCATGGGTGGCTGGGCTTCGAACTCGAAGTACCCGTTCCTCGGCGCGCTGCGCTCCGCCGCGCAGATGGTGTCCTACGAAGTCTCGATCGGCTTCGTCATCGTCACCGTGCTGCTCTGCGTCGGCTCGCTGAACCTGACGGACATCGTCAACTCGCAGCGCGACGGCGTCGGCACGATGATCGGCCTGCCGGGTTCTTTCCTGGATTGGCACTGGCTGGCGCTGTTCCCGATGTTCGTGGTGTTCTTCATCTCGGCGCTGGCCGAGACGAACCGCCCGCCCTTCGACCTGCCGGAAGCCGAATCCGAACTCGTCGCCGGCTTCATGGTCGAATATGGCTCCACCCCGTACATGATGTTCATGCTCGGCGAATATGCCGCCATTTGCCTTATGTGCGCGCTGACGACGATCCTCTTCCTCGGCGGCTGGCTGCCCCCGGTCGACGTCTGGTTCCTCAATTGGGTCCCGGGCATCATCTGGTTCGTGCTGAAAGCCTCCTTCGTCTTCTTCATGTTCGCGATGGTGAAGGCCTTCGTGCCGCGCTACCGCTACGACCAGCTCATGCGTCTGGGCTGGAAGGTCTTCCTTCCGATCTCGCTCGCCATGGTGGTCATCGTTGCATTCGTGCTGAAGCTCACGGGCTGGTCCGCATGAGGACCGCCCCGACCCTCAGCAGCATTGGAGCTTGAAATGGCTAGTCTTTCGCAAGCCGTAAATTCGCTGTTCCTCAAGGAATTCGTCGGCGCGTTCTTCCTGTCGATGCGCTACTTCTTCCGCCCCAAGGCGACGGTGAACTACCCCTTTGAAAAGGGGCCGGTCTCGCCGCGCTTCCGCGGCGAGCATGCGCTGCGCCGTTATCCGAACGGCGAGGAACGCTGCATCGCCTGCAAGCTGTGCGAGGCGATCTGTCCTGCCCAGGCCATCACCATCGAGGCGGGTCCGCGCCGCAACGACGGCACGCGCCGCACGGTGCGTTACGATATCGACATGGTGAAGTGCATTTATTGCGGCTTCTGCCAGGAAGCCTGCCCGGTCGACGCCATCGTCGAGGGACCGAACTTCGAGTTCGCGACCGAGACGCGCGAGGAGCTCTACTACGACAAGCAGAAGCTGCTCGAGAACGGCGATCGCTGGGAGCGGGAAATCGCCCGCAACATCGGCATGGATTCGCCTTACCGCTGATCGGCGGAAAGGCAAGATGAACGTAAGTGCCTGACGAGTGGTCGTCAGGCTTCGACGGGGAAGGGGGACCTTCTCCGGGGAAGACGAAAAGGCACCAAAATGGGTCTCCAGGCTCTATTCTTCTATCTCTTCGCCTTCGTGGCGGTGGCGTCCGCCTTCATGGTGATCTCGTCCAGGAATCCGGTCTATTCCGTGCTGTTCCTGATCCTCACCTTCTTCAACTCGGCGGGCCTGTTCCTGCTGACGGGCGCCGAATTCCTGGCGATGATCCTGCTGGTCGTCTATGTCGGCGCGGTCGCGGTTCTCTTCCTCTTCGTCGTGATGATGCTCGACATCGACTTTGCCGAATTGCGGGCAGGGGCGCTGGAATATGCCCCGGTCGGCGCGCTGATCGGCCTCATCCTTGCCGCCGAACTGATCATCGTCGTCGGCGGCTCGACCTTTGCGCCGGAGATCGCCAAGAACATCTCGATGCCGATCCCTCCGGTCTCCGAGCGGACGAACACGGCAGCGCTCGGCGACGTGCTCTACACGCACTACGTCTATTTCTTCCAGATCGCCGGCCTCGTGCTGCTCGTCGCCATGATCGGCGCGATCGTGCTGACGCTGCGCCACAAGCCACACATTAAACGCCAGAACATCTCGCAGCAGGTTGCCCGCACGCCGGAAACCGCCGTCGAGGTCGTCAAGGTGAAGCCCGGCCAGGGCATCTGAGGCAGCGCGGGACCAAGGAAAAGCAAAATGGAAATCGGTATTTCCCACTATCTCACCGTCAGCGCCATCCTCTTCACCCTCGGCGTCTTCGGCATCTTCCTCAACCGGAAGAACGTCATCGTCATCCTGATGTCGATCGAGCTCATCCTGCTTGCGGTCAACATCAACATGGTCGCGTTCTCGGCCTTCCTGAACGACATCGTCGGCCAGGTCTTCGCACTGTTCATTCTGACCGTCGCGGCTGCGGAAGCGGCCATCGGTCTTGCAATACTCGTCGTCTTCTACCGCAACCGCGGTTCGATCGCCGTCGAAGACGTCAATATGATGAAGGGCTGATCGGGTCATGGATACCATCATCAAGGCAATCGTCTTCCTTCCTTTGACCGGCTTCCTGATCGCCGGCATCGGCGGCAATGCCATCGGCGCCAAGGCGTCCGAATATGTCACCTCCGGCTTCATGATCCTGGCGGCAGTCCTGTCGTGGATCGTCTTCTTCGACGTCGCCATGGGCGAGACGGAGATGATCAAGGTCAGCGTGCTGCGCTGGATCCAGTCCGGCGGCTTCGATGTCGAATGGGCGTTCCGCGTCGATACGCTGACAGCCGTCATGCTCGTCGTCGTCAATTCGGTCTCGACGCTCGTGCACGTCTATTCCATCGGCTACATGCACCACGACCCGCATCGGCCGCGCTTCTTCGCCTATCTGTCGCTCTTCACCTTCGCCATGCTCATGCTGGTGACGTCGGACAACCTTCTCCAGATGTTCTTCGGCTGGGAAGGCGTGGGCCTCGCGTCCTACCTGCTGATCGGTTTCTGGTATAAGAAGCCGTCCGCCTGCGCCGCCGCGATGAAGGCCTTCATCGTCAACCGCGTCGGCGACTTCGGCTTCGCGCTCGGCATCTTCTCGGTCTTCGTGCTCTTCGGCTCGATCAATTTCGAGACGATCTTCGCCACCGCCGCGACCTACCTGCCGGCCGAAGGTGCTGCGGATGCCGCCGCGCCCGTCATCAACCTCTTCGGCATGACGCTCGACAAGTCGCATGCGCTGACCGCCACCTGCCTCTTGCTCTTCATGGGCGCGATGGGCAAGTCGGCGCAGTTCCTGCTGCACACCTGGCTGCCGGACGCCATGGAAGGCCCGACCCCGGTTTCGGCCCTCATCCATGCCGCGACCATGGTCACCGCCGGCGTGTTCCTCGTCGCGCGCATGTCGCCGCTGTTCGAACTGTCGCACACCGCCCTGATGGTCGTGACGCTCGTCGGTGCGATCACCGCCTTCTTCGCGGCGACCGTCGGCCTCGTGCAGAACGACATCAAGCGCGTCATCGCCTATTCGACCTGCTCGCAGCTCGGCTACATGTTCGTGGCGCTCGGCATCGGTGCTTACGGCGCTGCGATCTTCCACCTCTTCACGCACGCCTTCTTCAAGGCTCTGCTGTTCCTTGGCGCCGGCTCCGTCATCCACGCCGTCGATGGCGAGCAGGACATGCGCTACATGGGGGGCCTGCGCAAACACATCCCGATCACCTTCTGGATGATGACGATCGGCACGCTGGCGCTGACCGGCGTCGGCATCCCGGGCACGATCATCGGTTTCGCCGGCTTCTTCTCGAAGGATGCGATCATCGAATCGGCCTTCGCCTCGCACAGCCCGGTCGCCGGCTTCGCCTTCGTGCTGCTGGTCATCGCAGCGCTCTTCACAAGCTTCTACTCCTGGCGCCTGGCATTCATGACCTTCTTCGGCAAGCCGCGCGCTTCCGCGGATGTCATGCACCATGTGCACGAATCCCCGGCCGTGATGCTGATCCCGCTCTACCTGCTCGCCGCCGGTGCGGTGGTCGCGGGTGTGATCTTCGTCGAGTATTTCTACGGCCATCACTATGGCGAGTTCTGGCAGGGCGCGCTGTTCACGCTGCCTGAGAACGAGCTGGTCAACGAGTACCACCACGTTCCACTTTGGGTGAAGTGGAGCCCGTTTGCCGCCATGGCGCTCGGCTTCGTCACCGCCTGGTACATGTACATCCGCTCGCCGGAAACGCCGAAATACCTCGCCGAGCAGCATCGCGGCCTCTACCAGTTCCTGCTCAACAAGTGGTACTTCGACGAACTCTACGACTTCCTCTTCGTCCGTCCCGCCATGCGGATCGGCAAGTTCCTCTGGAAGAAGGGTGACGGCACCGTCATCGACGGCCTCGGCCCGAACGGCATCGCCGCCCGCGTCATGGATGTCACGGATCGCGTCGTGCGCCTCCAGACCGGTTACCTCTATCACTACGCATTCGCGATGCTGCTGGGTATTGCAGCACTCGTCACCTGGATGATGCTCGGGAGCTCCCTCTGATGACCGATTGGCCCATTCTTTCAGCGGTCACATTCCTCCCGCTCGTCGGCGTGGCGCTTCTGCTGCTGACCCGCGAGGATAGCCCCTATGGTCGCCGCAACATCCTGAATGTCGCGCTTCTGACGACGGTCTTCACCTTCGTCCTCTCGCTCTTCATCTGGATCGGCTTCGACAATGCCAACCCGGGCTTCCAGATGGTCGAGAAGGCCGAATGGCTCGGCACCGGCATTTCCTATCATCTCGGCGTCGACGGCATTTCCATGCTGTTCGTCATCCTGTCGACCTTCCTGATGCCCTTCTGCGTGCTTGCAAGCTGGCATTCGGTCGAAAAGCGCCTGCGCGAATACATGATCGCCTTCCTGCTCCTGGAAGTGTTCATGGTCGGCGTCTTCGTGTCGCTCGATATCGTGCTGTTCTACGTCTTCTTCGAGGCCGGCCTCATTCCGATGTTCATCATCATCGGCGTCTGGGGCGGCAAGGATCGCGTCTACGCCTCCTACAAGTTCTTTCTCTACACGCTGCTCGGCTCAGTTCTGATGCTGCTCGCCATCATGGCGATGTACTGGCAGGCCGGCACGACCGACATCACTGAACTGCTCGCCTACAACTTCCCGGCCCAGATGCAGACCTGGCTATGGCTCGCCTTCTTCGCGTCCTTCGCGGTGAAGATGCCGATGTGGCCGGTGCACACCTGGCTTCCCGACGCGCACGTCCAGGCGCCTACGGCGGGCTCGGTCATCCTGGCCGGCGTGCTCTTGAAGCTCGGCGGCTACGGTTTCATCCGCTTCTCGCTCGCCATGTTCCCGCTGGCCTCCGACTATTTCGCGCCCTTCGTCTTCGCGCTGTCGGTCATCGCCATCATCTACACCTCGCTGGTGGCGCTGATGCAGGACGACATCAAGAAGCTGATCGCCTATTCGTCGGTCGCCCACATGGGCTACGTCACCATGGGTATCTTCGCGGCGAATGCGCAGGGTCTCCAGGGCGCCATTTTCCAGATGCTGTCGCACGGCATCGTCTCCGGCGCGCTCTTCCTCTGCGTCGGCGTCGTCTATGACCGGCTGCACACCCGCGAGATCTCCGCCTACGGCGGCCTCGTCAACAACATGCCGAAATACGCCGTCGCCTTTATGATCCTCACCATGGCGAATGTCGGCCTCCCCGGCACCTCTGGCTTCGTCGGCGAAATCATGACGCTGGTCGGCGTCTTCCGCGCCAACACCTGGGTCGCGTTCTTCGCCACGACGGGCGTCATCCTCTCGGCCTCCTACGCGCTCTGGCTCTACCGCCGGGTGATCTTCGGTGCGCTGGAGAAGGAAAGCCTGAAGTCGCTGCTCGACCTCGATCTGCGCGAGAAACTGCTGCTCTATCCGCTCGTGATCCTCACGATCTTCTACGGCGTCTATCCGGCGCCGGTGTTCGATGCGACGGCGGCTTCGGTCGACGCGCTGCTCAATAACTACTCCGCGGCTCTGCAGGCGGCGCAACCTGTTGCGCTTTCGGCGAACTGACGACGGGACCCAAGACATGACTGCTGATACTATCCTCGCCAGCCTTCAGCTCTCGCTCCCGGAGATCATTCTTGCCGTCGGCGCGCTCGCCCTGCTGATGATCGGTGTCTTCTCCGGCGAACGCTCGGGCACCACCGTCATCGGGCTTGCCGTCGCGCTTCTGATCATCTCCGGCCTCTGGCTGGTGCTCGCCACGGGCGAGGGCCAGGCCTATGGCGGCGCCTTCGTCTCCGATGCCTTCGCCAAGTTCATGAAGGTGCTGGCGCTGATCGGTTCCATCACCGCCATGGTGATGACCGTCGGCCATGCCCGCTCGGAACAGCTCGACCGCTTCGAGTTCCCGGTGCTCATCGTGCTATCGACGCTCGGCATGCTGCTGATGATCTCGGCCAACAGCCTGCTGTCGCTCTACCTCGCGCTGGAACTCCAGTCGCTGGCGCTCTATGTCGTCGCCGCGATCAACCGCGACAGCCTGCGCTCGACGGAAGCGGGCCTGAAATATTTCGTGCTCGGTGCACTCTCCTCCGGCATGCTGCTTTACGGCATGTCGCTGGTCTACGGCTTCACCGGCCATATCGGCTTCCAGGAAATCGCGGCAGCGCTGACCGCCGAAGGCCGTTCGCTCGGCCTCGTCTTCGGCCTGGTCTTCATCCTCGCCGGCCTGGCCTTCAAGATCTCGGCCGTGCCCTTCCACATGTGGACGCCGGACGTCTATGAAGGCGCGCCGACCCCCGTCACGGCCTTCTTCGCCGCTGCCCCCAAGGTCGCTGCCATGGCCATGCTGGTGCGCATCGTCATCGAGGCCTTCGAGCCTGTCGTTGCCGACTGGCAGCAGGTCATCGTCTTCATCTCGATCGCCTCCATGCTGCTCGGCTCGTTCGCGGCCATCGGCCAGCGCAACATCAAGCGCCTGATGGCCTATTCCTCGATCGGCCACATGGGCTATGCGCTGGTCGGCCTTGCCGCCGGTTCCATGGCGGGCGTTCGCGGCGTGGCGCTCTACATGCTCATCTACATGGTCATGACGCTCGGCACCTTCGCCTGCATCCTCGCCATGCGCCGCAAGGAAGGCGGCAATGTCGAGAACATCGACGATCTCGCCGGCCTCTCCACGACCAACCCCTTCATGGCGACGGTCCTGACGATCCTGATGTTCTCGCTCGCCGGCATCCCGCCGATGGCAGGCTTCTTCGCGAAATACTTCGTCTTCATGGCGGCGATCGAAGCGCATCTCTATGCGCTCGCCATCATCGGCGTGCTCGCCTCGGTCGTCGGCGCCTATTACTACCTGCGCATCATCAAGGTCATGTGGTTCGACGAAGCGACAGGCGAATTCGCCCGCACCGCCGGCGAGTTGAAGCTGGTCTTCGGCCTCTCCGGCCTGTTCGTCGTCGGCTATGTGCTGATCGGCGGCCCGATCGGTGCTGCTGCCGAAGCCGCGGCGCGGACCTTCTTTTGAGCGGGCCCGAAAATCCTCGCCGGATGTCGCTCGACGACTTCCGGCACGAGGCGCTCGCTGAAGTGGGCTCGACCAATACGGAATGCCTGGAGCGCGCCCGAAAGGGCGCGCTTTCCGGTCTCTGGATCACCGCGGAACGCCAGACGGGCGGGCGCGGCCGGCGCGGGCGGGCCTGGTTCTCCGAGCCCGGCAATCTCTACGCCTCGCTGATGCTGATCGACCCGGCGCCGATGGACCGGCTCGGCTCCCTGCCGCTCGCCGTCGCCGTCGCCGTGCAGGCCGCCGTCAGCCGCATCATGCCGCTCGATGCACCGGATGTGCTGGTGAAGTGGCCGAACGACATTCTGGTCGACCGTCGAAAGGTCTGCGGCATCCTGATCGAAGGCGAGACGCTACCTGACGGCCGGCATGGTCTGGTCATCGGCATCGGCATCAATGTCGCCGTGGCGCCCGATGCGGGGCTCTATCCGGTCGCCACCCTGCGTGATTTCGGCGCCTCCGCTTCCCCTGACGAATTGTTCGCCTATCTCTTCCAGTCGATGGCCGAAACCCTGTCGCTGTGGGACGCCGGACGGGGGATTTCGGCCATCATGGAGCGCTGGAAAAAGGTCGCCGGCGGCATCGGGGAAAACATAACGGTCAACCTTCCCGACCGTTCTATTTCCGGGCGCTTTTCCGGAATTGATGATACAGGTCTCCTGAAACTGGAGATGGATGACGGCGGCACGCGACTGATCGCGGCCGGCGACGTGTTTTTTGGATAGGAATTTTTGAAGCCGATGGCAAAAGAAGACGAACTGGTATTCCTGCCGCTGGGCGGCGTCGGCGAAATCGGCATGAACCTCGCGCTTTATGGCTACGGCCCGAAGGCCAGCCGCCAGTGGATCATGGTCGATTGCGGCGTCACCTTTCCGGGGCCGGACCTGCCGGGCGTCGATCTCGTGCTGCCCGATATCCGCTTCCTCGCCAAGGAACGCGAGAAGCTCAAGGGCATCATCATCACCCATGCGCACGAGGACCATTACGGCGCGCTGAACGAGCTGTGGCCGGGCCTCAACGTGCCGGTCTATGCCTCGCCGTTCACCGCCGGCATGCTGGAAGCCAAGCGCAATTACGAGAAGAGCCGCACGGAAATCCCGATCACCATCTTCAAGGAAGGCGACCGCATCAATGTCGGGCCGTTCGAAATCGAGGCGATCGGCGTCAACCACTCCATTCCCGAGCCGATGTCGCTGGCGATCAAGACGCCGCTCGGCACCGTCATCCACACCGGCGACTGGAAGATCGACCTCGATCCGTCGCTCGGGCCGCTCACCGACGAGACGCGCTTCCGCAAGCTCGGCGACGAGGGCGTGCTGGCGCTGATCTGCGACAGCACCAATGCCCTTCGCGACGGCGTCTCGCCCTCCGAGCGCGAAGTCTCCGAAAGCCTCACCAAGATCATCGAGAGCGCCGAGGGCAGGGTGGGTATCACCACCTTTTCGTCCAATGTCGGCCGCATCCGCTCGATCGCGCAGGCGGCCGAAGCCGCCGGCCGCGAGGTGCTGCTGCTCGGCAGTTCCATGAAGCGCGTGACTGAGGTCGCCCGCGACATCGGCCTCATGGAAGGCCTGAAACCCTTCATCGCGGAAGACGAGTTCGGCTATATCCCGCGCGACAAGGTCGTCGTCATCCTGACCGGCAGCCAGGGTGAGCCCCGTGCGGCGCTGGCCAAGATCGCCCGCGACGAGATGCGCAACGTCGCCTTCACCGATGGCGACACGATCATCTTCTCCTCGCGCGCCATTCCCGGCAACGAGAAGGCGATCAACGACATCAAGAACGGCCTGGTCGACCAGGGCATCAACGTCATCACCGACAGCGAGGCGCTGGTGCACGTCTCCGGCCACCCGCGCCGGCATGAATTGCAGCAGATGTACGGCTGGACGCGCCCGAAGATGGTCGTGCCCGTGCATGGCGAGGCCGCACACTTGACGGCCCATGCCCAGCTCGCCGAACAGTCCGGCATCGCGCAGGTGCCGCGCGTGCGCAATGGCGATGTCCTGAAGCTTGCCCCCGGCGTGCCCGAGGTCGTCGACCACGCCCCCTTCGGCCGCATCTTCAAGGATGGCAATCTCATCGGCGACTACGAGGAAATGGGCATCGGCGACCGCCGCAAGCTCGCCTTCGTCGGCCACGTCGCCGTCAGCATCCTGCTCGACAACCGCTTCGATTTCATGGGCGATCCCGAGGTCGAACCCTTCGGCCTGCCACAGTTCGACGACGAGGGCGAGGACATGGGCGACACGCTCTACGACGCCGTGCTCGGCGCCGTCGAAAGCATCCCGCGCGCGCGCCGCAAGGACCTGGAGATGGTGCGCGAAGCCGTGCGCCGCGCCGTGCGCTCCACGGCAAACGAGATCTGGGGCAAGAAGCCTGTGGTCACGGTGTTTTTGACGAAGGTCTGACGCGTCGTTGCTAGGGCACGGCAAACTCCCACTGATCTCCCCCCTTGAGGGGGAGATGTCGGCGAAGCCGACAGAGGGGGGACGATGGTGCGGCATCGAAAACGGCTGGCGGTGGATGGGATTTACCCCCCTCTGCCCTGCCGGGCATCTCCCCCTCAAGGGGGGAGATCGGCGGGCCGCAACGTCGCCGGTTCACTCTTCGGCCCCGTATGATTGTCTTGCTGCTTGTACGGATGAAGAGGTCCCCATGCTCGGCAAAGTCAGCCACATCGCCATCGCCGTGCCGGACATGGCGGCCGCCGTGGCGACCTACCGCGATACGCTCGGCGCAAACGTCTCCCCGCCACAAGCGCTGCCCGAGCATGGCGTGACGGTTGTCTTCGTCGAGCTGCCGAACACCAAGGTGGAACTGCTGGAGCCGCTCGGCGAGGCATCGCCGATCAGCGCCTTCCTCGAAAAATACCCCGCCGGCGGCATGCACCATATCTGCTATGAAGTGGATGATATCCTCGCCGCCCGCGACCGGTTGGTGGCGCGCGGTTCGCGTGTGCTGGGCGACGGCAATCCGAAGATCGGCGCCCATGGCAAGCCGGTGCTCTTCCTGCATCCCAAGGATTTCTTCGGCACCTTGGTCGAGCTGGAAGAGGTGTGACAGCACGCCGCCCTCACGCCGTTTGAACTTCACCTGCGACCGGCGTAAAAGACCGGCTGTCGCACGAGGGTCTCATCCATGCAGTGGTTTTCCTACTTCGCCGTCTATTTCATCGTCTGGTGGATGACGCTCTTTGCCGTGCTGCCCTTCGGGCTGAAGACGCAGGCCGAAGCCGAGGAGGTGGTGCCCGGCACGGTGGAAAGCGCGCCGGCGCGCTTTCGGGGCGGCCGCGTGATGCTGATCACGACGATCGTTTCCGCCGTGGTCTACGGCTGTTGGTACGTCCTGTCGGTGCGGCTCGGCTACGGCATCGACTCCATCCCGCAATTCATGCCGGATTTTAAATAGGCGCCCGCCACAAAGGTTAACGGTGTCACAACGGCCGGAAGCATGATTTTCCAGCCCCTCCGGGGACCGCTGGAAAAGTCTTTCTTTGCCCCCTGTCATAATGACCGGCAAAAACCCCGAAAAAACGGCGCATAAGCACCCCGCGAGGCGCGCCGCGGCGCGGCTGTCTTTACCCAGCGTGAGGCGGAGTGTCGCAGGAGCGGGGAGGTGTGCGGCTTTGACGCATGAACCCGGCGGGCGGGCTTATCAAGGGAGGGGCCGGCTTGGCAAAAGGCAAAAAAAAACAAGGCTGAAAGCCTTGTTTTACAGGTATCGCGTGATCTTTATCCGTTGTGCGGTGGCAGCGTCTACGCGCGCCAAAGATCTGATCCTCCCAAGACTTGACCGCGAAATGGCAAGAATTTGTACTTCTTGCCTGTTTTGTGGCCTGAAACTAGCCCAAAGCTTAGGCGTTGTCATCCGCTTTTTTTGCATTTTTGCTACACTGGAATAAAATTTTTCCATTGACAACCTGCACGCAATTTCTGTTATTGACGCCCCCATTTTTCCGCCACATTTGTCGCATCCGTCGGTGACGGTGGACAGTGCGCTGACTCGATGCACGGGCTGGGCCTGCCGGGTTCCCTTCCTCCGGCGAAGCGTTTATGAACGCATCAAAATCAACGTCATTTTGCCCGATTCCCCGAATAGGGCGGATCAGTCAGTCCGGAACCCGATATGCGCCTTTCCCGCTTCTTCCTGCCCATCCTCAAGGAAAACCCCAAGGAGGCCGAGATCGTCTCGCACCGGCTGATGCTGCGTGCGGGCATGGTCAAGCAACAGTCCCAGGGCATCTATACCTGGCTGCCGCTGGGCAAGCGCGTCCTCGACAAGGTCAACGCCATCATCCGCGAGGAGCAGAACCGCGCCGGCGCCGTCGAGCTTTTGATGCCGACGCTGCAGTCGGCCGAACTCTGGCAGGAAAGCGGCCGCTACGACGCCTATGGCAAGGAGATGCTGCGCATCAAGGACCGCCAGGAGCGTCCGATGCTCTACGGCCCGACGAACGAGGAGATGATCACGGACGTCTTCCGTTCGTATGTGAAGTCCTACAAGGACCTGCCGCTCAACCTCTACCATATCCAGCTGAAGTTCCGCGACGAGATCCGTCCGCGCTTCGGCACCATGCGCTCGCGCGAGTTTCTGATGAAGGACGCCTATTCCTTCGACCTCAACCGTGAAGGCGCGGTGCACGCCTATAACCGCATGTTCGCGGCCTATCTGCGCACCTTCTCGCGCATGGGCCTGCGCGCCATTCCGATGCGTGCCGATACCGGCCCGATCGGCGGCGATCTCAGCCACGAATTCATCATTCTCGCCGATACCGGCGAATCGGAAGTCTTCTGCCACAAGGACTTCCTGAACTTCGACGTCCCGGCCGAAGACACCAACTTCGAGGACGTCGCAGGCCTGAAGGCAATCTTCGACAAGTGGACCTCGCGCTACGCCGCGACCTCCGAAATGCATGACGCCGCCGCCTTCGAGGCGGTTGCGGAAGGCGAGCGCCTGTCCGCTCGCGGCATCGAAGTCGGCCACATCTTCTATTTCGGCACGAAATATTCCGAAGCCATGGGCGCCAAGGTACAGGGCCCGGACGGCAAGGAGCACATCGTGCACATGGGCTCCTACGGCATCGGCCCGACGCGCCTCGTGCCGGCGATCATCGAAGCGTCCCATGACGAGAACGGCATCATCTGGCCGAAGGCCGTCGCCCCCTTCGAGGCGATCGTCATCAACATGAAGTCCGGCGACGACGCCTGCGATGCGGCCTGCGAAAAGATCTACGCCGAACTGCTGAAGGCCGGCATCGACGTGCTCTATGACGACAAGGACGAGCGGGCGGGCGCCAAGTTCGCAACGGCCGACCTCATCGGCGCGCCGGTGCAGGTCATTGCCGGCCCGCGCGGCGTCGCCAACGGCGAAGTCGAGATCAAGGACCGCAAGACCGGTGCGCGCGAGACGCTGACCATCGAGGCGGCGATCAACCGCCTGACGTCCGGTAACTGATGCGGCGTGCCGGCGCCGGGGCAACGGGAGGGACCATGGCTGACGCAGCGAGCGGTGCATCTGCAACCGGGGCTCAAGCCTACAAGAAAAACCGCCCGTTCTCCGCTTTCGAGCGGATGGTCGCCTGGCGCTACCTGCGCTCCCGGCGCAAGGAAGCCTTCATATCGGTCATCGCCGGCTTCTCCTTCATAGGCATCATGCTGGGCGTCGCCACGCTCATCATCGTCATGGCCGTCATGAACGGCTTTCGCACGGAGCTGATCTCGCGCATCCTCGGCATCAACGGCCACATGATCATCCAGCCGATCGATACGCCGCTGAACGACTATGCCGCACTCGCCGAGCGCCTTTCCGCCGTCGCGGGCGTCACCATGGCGATCCCGCTCGTCGAGGGCCAGACGCTGGCCTCCGGTACCGCCGGGGCGGGCACGGGCGCGCTAGTGCGCGGCATCCGTGCCGATGATCTCGCGAAGATGAAGGCCGTCTCGGACAATTTCAAGGAAGGCGACCTCGTCGGCTTCGCCTCCGGCAGCGGCGTGGCGATCGGCTCGCGCATGGCCGAACAACTCGGCTTGAGCGCCGGCGGCCAGATCACGCTCGTTGCGCCCGAAGGCGACGTGACGCCGCTCGGCGTCAATCCGCGCGTCAAGACCTACACCGTCTCGGCGATCTTCGAGATCGGCATGTCGGAATACGACGCCTCGATCATCTACATGCCGCTTGAAGAAGCGCAGCTCTACTTCAACGCTGAAGGCATCGTGCAGTCGATCGAGCTTTTCGTCACCAATCCCGATGCGGTCGACGAGTTGCGCCAGCCGATCGAGGCGGCGGCCGGGCGGCAGATCTACATAACGGACTGGCGCCAGCGCAACCGCACCTTCTTCTCAGCGCTTCAGGTCGAGCGCAACGTCATGTTCATGATCCTGACGCTGATCGTGCTCGTCGCCGCGCTCAACATCATCTCCGGCCTCATCATGCTGGTGAAGGACAAGGGCAGCGACATCGCGATCCTGCGCACCATGGGCGCCACGTCCGGTGCCATCATGCGCATCTTCTTCATGACGGGGGCGGCGATCGGCACGGTCGGCACCTTTGCCGGCGTCGCGCTCGGCGTCGTCGTCTGTTTGAACGTCGAATCGATCCGCCAGTTCTTCTCGTGGATTTCAGGCACGACGCTGTTCAACCCGGAACTCTACTTCCTGAGCCAGCTGCCGGCCGACATGAATGCCGGCGAGACGGTCACGGTCATCGTCATGGCGCTGGCGCTCTCGTTCCTTGCGACCATCTTCCCCGCCTGGCGCGCCTCCAAGCTCGATCCCGTCCAGGCCCTGCGGTACGAATAGGAACAGAACGCCATGAACGCGCGCAACGCACTGGAACTCAGGGGCATCGAACGGCACTACGGCCAGGGCGAGACCCTGCTGACGATCCTGAAAGGCGCCGATTTCACGCTGAAGAGCGGCGAGACCGTCGCGCTCGTGGCACCCTCCGGCACCGGCAAGTCGACCCTCTTGCACATTGCGGGCCTGCTCGAAAAGCCGGATGTCGGCGAGGTTTTCGTCAACGGTCATTCCTGCGCCGAGCTTGCCGATGAGGAGCGCACGACGATCCGCCGCAACGAGATCGGCTTCGTCTACCAGTTCCACCATCTGCTGCCGGAATTCAGCGCGCTGGAAAACATCATGATGCCGCAGCTCATCGGCGGCCTCACCAAGGCGGAGGCGCGCGAACGCGCCGCCCAGCTGCTCGACTATATGCGCATCGGCCATCGCGCCGAGCACCGCCCGTCGGAACTCTCCGGCGGCGAGCAGCAGCGCGTCGCCATCGCGCGTGCCGTCGCCAATGCGCCGCTTCTGCTGCTGGCCGACGAGCCGACCGGCAACCTCGACCCGGAAACCGCCGGCTACGTCTTCGAGGCGCTGGAAGCGCTCGCCCGCCAGTCGGGCCTTGCGGCGCTCATCGCCACGCACAACCACGAGCTCGCCGGCCTGATGGATCGCCGCGTGACGATCGAGGACGGCCTCGTGCGCGAGCTCGCCTGATTTAGCCCTCCAGGCCGTTGATTAATTGTCCAGCCCGCAGATCGAGCGGGCGATCTCGTCGTTCCAGTCCTTCAGCAACACGAATTGCGCCTTGCCGGTGATAGGCTGGCCGAGCGCCTTGCCCTTGCCGGTTAGGACGTTGAGGTCGCAATCGCTGACGGCGTCCGTGTCGAGCGTGTCGTAGGACGAATAGGTGTAGCCCGCGACGATGAAATCGAAATTGCGGTGGGCGATCGTCAGCGTCTGGCGCCAACGGTCGCGGCCGATCGAATCGTTTTTCGTGGTGAGCGTGAAGGAGCCATTGGCGAGCGCCGCCAGCTCCGGCTCCTGGCCGAACATGGTAAGGTTGCCCCAGACCGTCCTGGGCAGGGCAAGCGCCAGCGTCAGCCGGTTTTCCTCCGGCTTGGCGACGTAAATGTAGAGCCCGTTGTCGTCTCCGCTGTCGTCGCCCGGCGTTGCCACCAGGGCGAGGTCCGGCGTGCCGTCCTTGTTCCAGTCGCCGCTCGCCATGGCCATGATGCGCTCGGCCGGGAAATCCGCGGCGGCGGCAGGGGCAGCCAGGCTGGCCGAAAGCAGAAGGGCGGCAATCAACGACTTCATCTCTTTTCCTCCATGTGAGCGAGGCGACCATATTGCGCCTTCGAACGCCGGTCCAGAGGGCCTGTGGAAAGCTGTTGACATGAGAACAAGAATAGAACAAAGTGACAACATAAAAGGAAAGGGAGCCACAATGACCGATTTTCTTCGTGATCTTGCTGCATTCACCTCCATGGCCATGTTCGTCGCCACCTTCTCCGTCATCCTCTTCGGAATTTGACGGCCTGCATTTCATTCTTTGAAGCCGATCGCATCTCGCCCACGCGTGCTCGCGCGTGGAAATCGGGTGTAACGGCAATAACCTTCTGGACGAGGCCGGTGCGAATCCGTTTAAGCTTCCTGCCTTGACCGGAAGGAAGATACGCATGGCGGACGAAGCTCGGAAGACGGATGGCGGCACGGTGGCCGAGACGCCGCAATTCGTGCATTTGCGCGTGCATTCGGCCTTTTCGCTGCTCGAGGGCGCCTTGCCGATCAAGAAGATCATCGGCAAGGCGATGTCCGACCAGCAGCCGGCGATCGCCATCACCGACACGAACAACCTGTTCGCCGCGCTGGAATTTTCGCAGAAGGCGATCGGCGACGGCATCCAGCCGCTGATCGGCTGCCAGCTGTCGATCGACATGGAAGACGAGGGCGACGGCGAGCGGCGCGGCGGACAGGCGCAACTCGTGAAGCTGCCGTCGATCGTGCTCCTTGCCGCGACCGATGCCGGTTATGCGCGTCTCGTCGAGATCGTCAGCCGCGCCTATCTCGGCGGCGAAGGCAACCAGTCGATCCGCATCGCCTATAGCTGGCTGGAAGCGGGCATGGACGGGCTGATCGCGCTCACTGGTGCGCATGGCGGCCCGGTCGACATGGCCATCCTCGCCGGCCAGCCGGCGGTGGCGCGCGCGCGTCTTCATGCGCTGAAGCGCGTCTTCGGCGACCGGCTCTATATCGAGCTGCAACGCCACGGGCGCTACGACAAGCAGCACGAGCGCCGCATGGTCGAGCTTGCCTATGCGGAAGACGTGCCGCTGGTCGCCACCAACGAGCCGTTCTTCCCGGCGCCCGATGATTATGATGCGCATGACGCGCTGATGGCGGTGGCGCACAATGCCATGGTCTCGGACGACAACCGTTTCCGCCTGTCGCCCGACCACTATCTGAAGAGCCGCAAGGAGATGGCGAAGCTCTTTGCCGACCTGCCGGAGGCTTTGGAGAACACGGTCGAGATCGCCCGGCGCTGCTCCTTCGTGTTGAAGACATGCAGCCCCATCCTGCCGCGCTTCACGGGTGCGACGGACGATCCGGAGGAGGCGGACCGCGCCGAATCGGCAGAACTGCGCCGCCAGTCCGTGGAGGGCCTTGAAAGCCGCATGGAACTGCTCGGCCTGACGCCGGGTTATACCGAGCAGGATTATCGCGAGCGGCTGGATTTCGAGCTCAGCGTCATCGAGCGCATGAAGTTCCCCGGCTACTTCCTCATCGTTGCCGACTTCATCAAATGGGCCAAGCAGCAGAATATTCCCGTCGGACCTGGCCGCGGCTCGGGTGCTGGTTCGCTCGTCGCCTACGCGCTGACGATCACCGACGTTGATCCGCTGCGCTTCTCGCTGCTCTTCGAACGCTTCCTCAACCCGGAACGTGTCTCGATGCCCGACTTCGACATCGACTTCTGCCAGGACCGCCGCGAAGAGGTGATCCGCTACGTGCAGCAGAAATACGGCCGCGAGCAGGTGGCGCAGATCATCACTTTCGGTTCGCTGCAGGCGCGTGCGGCGCTGCGCGACGTCGGCCGCGTGCTGGAAATGCCCTACGGCCAGGTCGACAAGATCTGCAAGCTCGTGCCCAACAACCCGGCCAACCCGACGCCGCTCTCCAAGGCGATCGAGGAAGAGCCGAAGTTGCAGGAAGAAGCGGAGAAGGAGCCCGTCGTCGCGCGCCTGCTCGATATCGCCCAGAAGATCGAGGGCCTATACCGCCACGCCTCGACGCACGCCGCCGGTATCGTGATCGGCGACCGGCCGCTGTCGCAGCTCGTGCCGATGTACCGCGATCCGCGCTCCGACATGCCGGTCACCCAGTTCAACATGAAATGGGTGGAACAGGCCGGCCTCGTCAAGTTCGACTTCCTCGGCCTGAAGACGCTGACCGTTCTGAAGACAGCGGTCGATTTCATCCGCAAGCTCGATGTCGAGGTGAAGCTCGAAAGTCTGCCGTTGGACGACCAGCCGACCTACGAGATGCTGTCGCGCGGCGAGACGGTCGGCGTGTTCCAGGTGGAAAGTGCCGGCATGCGCAAGGCGCTGATCGGCATGCGGCCCGACTGCATCGAGGATATCATCGCGCTCGTGGCGCTCTACCGCCCGGGTCCGATGGAGAACATCCCGGTCTACAACGCCCGCAAACACGGCGAGGAGGAGATCGAGTCGATCCATCCGATGATCGACCATCTGCTGAAGGAGACGCAGGGCGTCATCGTCTACCAGGAACAGGTGATGCAGATCGCCCAGGTCCTGTCCGGCTATTCGCTCGGCGAAGCCGATCTTCTGCGCCGCGCTATGGGCAAGAAGATCAAGGAGGAGATGGACAAGCAGCGCGCCCGCTTCGTCGACGGCGCCGTGAAGAACGGCGTGTCGAAGCCGCAGTCCGACCTGATCTTCGACCTCTTGGCCAAGTTCGCCAACTACGGCTTCAACAAGTCGCACGCCGCCGCCTACGCCATCGTTTCCTACCAGACGGCCTATCTGAAGGCGCATTACCCGGTCGAGTTTTTGGCCGCGTCGATGACCTACGATATGTCCAACACGGACAAGCTGAACGATTTCCGGCAGGATGCCGGGCGTCTCGCCATCGCGGTCATCCCGCCTTCCGTGCAGACCTCGTTTGCTCATTTCGAGACCGGCGAGAACCGCATCTACTACGCGCTCGCCGCCATCAAGGGCGTGGGCGAGGCGGCCGTGCAGCACATCGTTCAGGTGCGCGGCGACACGCCGTTCAAGAGCCTGGAAGACTTCTGCCTGCGCATCGACCCGAAATTCGTCAACCGCCGCGTCTTCGAAAGCCTGATCGTCGCCGGCGCCTTCGATTGTTTCGGCCATGACCGCGCCGCCATGGTCGCCGGCCTCGACCGCATGCTCGGTTACGCGCAGCGCGCGCAGGAAGACAAGAACAGCGGGCAGGGCGACATTTTCGGCATGGGCGCTGCGACCGGGCCGGAGGTGATCACACTGCCGTCCTACACGCCGTGGCTTGCGTCCGAAAAGCTGCACCGCGAGTTCCAGGTGCTCGGCTTCTTCCTCTCGGCCCACCCGCTCGACACCTATGCGCCGATCCTCTCCAAGATGCGGGTGCAGACCTTCGCCGATTTCGCCATCGCCGTGAAGCGCGGCGCCACCGCCGGCCGCCTTGCCGGCACGGTGACCTCCAAGCAGGAGCGCAAGACCCGTACTGGCAACAAGATGGGCATCGTCGCCTTCTCCGATTCGTCCGGCCAGTTCGAGGCGGTGCTGTTTTCCGAAATGCTCAACCAGTACCGCGACCTGCTGGAGGCCGGCAAATCGCTGGTGATGACCGTGCAGGCGGAGGAACGTCCGGAAGGCATCGGCCTGCGCATCCAGACGCTGCGCTCGCTGGAGGAGGAATCGCTCCAGACCCAGAAGGCGCTGCGCGTCTATGTGCGCGATTCCGGCCCGTTGCGCTCCATCGCCGCCCACTTGAACACCAAGGGCGACGGGCTGGTCTCGTTCATCGTCATCAAGGACAATGGCCAGCGCGAAATCGAGGTCGAGCTCAACGAGCGTTTCCGCATCTCCCCCGAAATCGCTGCTGCCATGCGCTCCGCACCGGGCGTGCTGGATGTGGAGCTGGTCTAGTTACTTCGCCGTCGGGATGCGGGCGATGACCTTGATCTCGAAGTCGAAACCGGCAAGCCAGTTGACGCCGATGGCGGTCCAGTTCGGGTAGGGCTTCGTGTTGAAGACCTCGTGCTTGATGGCCAGGATCGTATCGAACTGCTTTTCGGGATCCGTGTGGAACGACGTCACGTCGACGATGTCGTCGAGCGTGGCGCCCGCCGCCGCCAGCGTGGCCTTGAGGTTTTCGAAGGCGAGGCGCACCTGTTTGGCGAAATCGGGTTCGGGCGTGCCGTCTGCCCGGCTGCCGACCTGTCCGGAAACGAACAGGAGGTCGCCGGATTTGATGGCCGCCGAATATTCGTGTTCGTCATAGAGGGCGTGCCGGCCAGCCGGATAAATTGCTTCGCGTTGGGTCATGTCAGTCTCTCTTCTCTTTGTTGAGGCGGCTGGGCAGAGCAGTGTCGCTTCACAGCCGCTGTAATTTCGTATACGTTGCGTATATGAAATTGGGCGCGCATGGCGCCGATGTCAAGTTCATATACGGGCCGTATATCAAAAATAAGGATGAAATCGTGAATCGGCGCATCGAGATGATGGAGGAAAACCGCGTCAAGCTGATCGGCGCCGCGCGCCGTGCCTTCGGCAAGAAGGGCTATTCCGCCGCCTCCATGGACGAATTGACCGCCGATGTCGGGCTGACGCGGGGCGCGCTCTACAACATTTTCGGCGACAAGCGCGGGCTTCTCGCCGCAGTCGTCCACCAGATCGATTCGGACATGGCAACGCGCGCCAAGGAGATCGGGGAGCGCACGGGAGACGATTGGGGTGGCCTGCTTGCGGAAGGGGCGGCCTATATCGAGATGGCGCTCGACCCCGAGGTACAACGCATCGTCCTGCTCGACGGGCCTGCCGTATTGGGAGACCCTTCGCAATGGCCGAGCCAGAGCGAATGCCTGCAAGTCACGCAGGCGAAAGTGGAAAAGCTCATCGGGGAGGGAATGCTCAAACCCCTGAACGGCGAGGCCGCCGCCCGTCTCCTCAGCAGCATGGCGTTCAACGCTGCGCTTTGGATCGCGGCGAGCGACGAGCCGAAGGCGGTGCTTCCCAAAGCGGTCGAAGCGTTCAAGGCTCTCGCGACGGGCCTTCTCGCCCGGCCGGCCTGACGACGTTTGTGAAATTTTTGTTTACGGGCGTGGAAGCGGCAGGCCCACCCTTGACCTTCGGGGTCAGGGCCACAAATTCCTGACCTGTTGCCGACGAACAGGGAGCCGGGGAAACGGATGCGATTACGAACTGCTGTCTTGTGCTGCCTGTTCGCCGTCGCCGGCCTCCCGTCCATCGCCATGGCCGATCGCACCACCGTCACCATCGAGGCGCTGGGCGCGCCGACCGATGATGCACAGCTGCGCGAACGGGTTGCCTTGATGAGCAGCCGGCTCGACGACGAAGAGGTCCAGTTCAGCGGCACGGAGGCCATGGCCGAACTGAAGGTGCTCCGCAGCTATGTCGGTGAAAAGCGTGAGCTTCTCGATGAGCGGCGGGAAATTCTCTCGATGGTGGGCCGTGTCACGGTACGTTCGGCGCTTCTCGGCTATGAAGACGGCATTGCGGCCCTGGAGGAGCTGGCGACCTTGAGCGAGGGGGACGATCGTCCGCTCGGCCGGCGGCTGATGGACCGCTATGTTCATGCGGAGCTGCTGGGCGCCTATGCGACAATTCCCGGCAACAGCGCCAGCCACGCGCTTTCCGCCGAGCAATATGGCAAGGCCGCGCTGCTTGCTGACGTCTACCCCGGATATAGCGACGACCAGCGCGCCGGCGTGCGGGAGAAGCAGGCCTTCCAATTGCACGAGGCCAAGCGCTACGAGGAAGCGCTGGCACTCAACAAGGATGTGCTGTCGCGCGGCGAGCGGCTTTTCGGCAAGAGCCACCCGAAGCTGAAAACCGTGCTCACCAACCTTGCGCAAAATCTGCATGCCATGGGCCGCAAGCAGGAGGCGGAGCCGTACCTTATCCGTGTCCTGGAGATCGCAGAGGCCGAGGACGACCTCGAAACTATACAGGACATGTTGTTCCAACGCGGCGTGCTCGCCTACGAGCTCGGCCGGATGGACGACGCAAAATCCTTCATGCAAAGCAGGATCGAGCGTCTGCGCGCCGCTGGCGACACGGCGTGGCTGGCGACGGCCGAAGGCGATTATGAGGAACTGTTGCAGCGCCTCGGCGAATGACCGCCCGAAAAGAGCCACCGGTTCCCGGTGGCCCTATGCTGCGCCAGAGGTCGCGGGTTAATTGACGACCGTGACCGACGAGACCTTCTTCTTTTTCTTTTTCTTGCCGCCCTGGACGATCGAGGCGTCCGCCTTCTGCACCTTGCGGGTGACCGTGATGAAATCCGTACCGTCGCCGGTTTCGGGGGCGAGGCCCGTGTCGGAGATCGACAGCGAGGCGCCTTCGCCCATCAGGCCGGAAATGCGGTTGCGCATATCTTCCGGAATGTCGAGGCGGTCGAGGGTTTTCGTCAGCGCATCAGGTGCGGAAGCGTCGGCCTCGGTGGTGATGCCGAGGCGTTTCAGCGTGCCCTGCGGGAGCTGGTTGTCCATGCTCACGCCGTACCATTCCGCCTTGCCCTTGTCGGCATCGACCTCGCGGGCGATGAGGAAATGGGTGCCGAGCGCGATTTCCGGATTGCGGATGGTGATCGGCTCCTCGATCAGCGGCTTGAATTTCTGGCGCACCAGGATCTGGCCGTTCGGCGGCGTGCCCTTGCCCGCCTTGGCGTAGACGGCGGCGACCAGTTCCGGCGAGACCACGCCGTCTTCCGTCAGGCCCTCGGCGAGCTGGAAGGCGCGGATGGCTGTGACCGTCTGCTTGCCGTGCAGGCCGTCGGGAATGCCGGCGTCGTAGCCGAGCGAGGTCAGCAGCCGCTGGAGATCGACCAGCATTTCACGCTCGCCGCGCCGCGTGACGAGAATGCGGATCGGGTCCTGTTCGGTCTTCTGCACGATGGGCGTGACGATCTCCGGCTTCGGATCGGTCATCGCCACCTCGACACTCTTGTCGCCGGCCTCGATGAGCGACGGGCGCAGGCCCGCTTCCGACAGGAGCGGCGTATCCGGCACGACGACGACGGGCTTGAACAGCGCAGCATGCACGATGCGCTGCGGCGCGATCTCGCGGTCGGTGATCAGCACATGGCCGCCACGCCGCGTGACGCTGAACAGCGTCTTGGCAAAATCGTTCGGCAGGCGCACGCAGCCATGCGAGGCGGGGTAGGAGGGCACGCTGTTGGAGGCGTGCAGTGCTATGCCGGACCAGGTCAGTCGCTGCATGAAGGGCATCGGCGCGCTGTCATAGAGGTTGGAGAAGTGCGTGCGCTTCTTTTCCAGGATGGAGAAGATGCCGGTCGGCGTCGAATGGCCGGCCTTGCCGGTGGAGACGCGCGATGTGGCGACGATCACGCCGCCATCATAGATCTTCAGTTCCTGCAGGTCCTTCGACACCATGATCTGGAGGGGACCTTCGAGCGTTCCGCCGAGCGCCGTGGCGCAGCTCAGCATCAGGCCCAATATGCTCATGCCAGTAGCGAGGCGAAACTTCATGTAACCCATCCGTACGCAATACAAACCGAAGGGGAGCTTAGTGCATCCAGTTTAAAGAAGGCTTGATGCAGCTGGCGATCCCCCGATCTGTGCCAACCCGATGCAATGCAGAACGCTGGTTCTTCGGGATTTATTCGGTGGGGGTGTCAGTTTTCCCGGCGGATTTGAAGGTCAACTTTTCGTGAAAGCGTTCGGGGCCGGATTTGCCGAACGTATAGCCGGTTTCAACGCTCGCCTTGCCGAACTTGTCGCGCAACGTGTTCATCGCGGCTTCCGCCGCAGCACGGCGGCTGGCGGCGGGATCGACGAGGTCCGGCGGGTCGGCGCGTCCGGGATCGGCAAGCTCCGTGACGCCGATGCCGATCAGCCGGTACTTCGTGCCGTCCACCTCCTTGCGCAGCAAGTCGAGCCCCGTGCGGAAAATCCGGTCGGCGAGCATGGTCGGGTCTTCGAGTTTGCGGTTGCGCGTGCGGCCCTTGAAGTCGGCGGTCTTCAATTTGAGCACGACCGTATAGCCGGCAATGCCGGATTTCCGAAGCCGCGAGGCGACCTTCTCGCTCAGGCGGCGCAGATGCGTGACCAGCTCGTCATAACCCGCAATATCGTCGAAGAAGGTGGTTTCGGCCGAAACGCTCTTGGCAGCGTCGTTCGGATGAACCTCGCGGTCGTCCTGTCCGCGCGAAAGGTTGAAGAGGCGCTTGCCCATGACGCCATAGCGGCGCATCAGGTCGGTTTCCTCCATGGTCTGAAGCTGGCCGACGGTGCGGATGCCATCGCGCTCCAGCGTCTCGGCAAAGGCCTTGCCGACGCCCCAGATCAGGCGCACGGATTTGTCCCGCAGGAAGTCGAGCGCCTCCGCTTCGCCGATGACGGAAAAGCCGCGCGGCTTGCGCATGTCCGAGGCGACCTTGGCGAGGAACTTGCAGTAGGAGAGGCCGATCGAGATGGTGATGCCGATCTCCTTCTCGACGCGCTCCGCAAAGCGCGCAAGCACCCGGGCTGGCGGATCGTGGTGCAGGCGCTCCGTGCCGCGCAATTCCAGGAAGGCCTCGTCGATGGAGAGCGGCTGGACGAGCGGCGTCAGCTCCTGCATCATGGTGCGCACCTCGCGGCCGACCCGCACATATTTCTCCATGTTCGGGCTGATGACGACGGCGTTCGGGCAGGCTTCCAGCGCCTTGAACATCGGCATGGCCGAGCGCACGCCGTGGATGCGCGCGACGTAGCAGGCCGTGGAGACCACGCCGCGTTTGCCGCCGCCGATGATCACCGGCTTGTCGGCAAGCTCCGGATTGTCGCGTTTCTCGATCGAGGCATAGAAGGCGTCGCAGTCGATATGGGCGAGCGTCAGGTCGTAAAGTTCGTCATGATAGACGAGACGGGGGCTGCCGCAGGCGCGGCAACGACGCAGATCGGCCGGCTGCCCGGAAAGGCAGTCACGACAGAAGCCCGGAAAAAGCTGTGTGGCGGTGCTCATGAATGGAACAAATATTGAACATCGCGACATTAATGCTTAAGTTAAAGAGTCTCAAGAGGAACCGGGGCTGAAAGCATGACGACGCACAGGCTGGACGCGCGGTGTCGCACACCCGGTTTATTCCCTCAGAAATCGGTGTCGCCATATGGTCCAGAGAGGATCGCGTGGGCGCGCACGACCGTCTCCGGCGTGATGCCCGTCGCCGCGCTGAAGTCGAGCAGCGTCGGCTCGTGTCCCATCAGGAAGTCGACGAGGCCGGCGAGAAAGCCGGGATCGTTGATGGCGTTGCGCACTTCCGCGGGCGCGACGCCGGTCAGCGCGAGGAAACGCGAGAGCAATTCCGGCTCGCCGGCGATCCAGCCGAGGATGGCGACAGCGGTTGCTTCCGCCTCCGCCGTCGCGGGTGTATCTTTTTGGCTTTTCATCGTTTTCCCTCGGGAAATTTACCTTTTAATCAACCAAGTGCCGCTAACGTGGCTGCGGTCAGGCTGGGTGATTTCGGCTTTGCCGCAACTTATCGATCTTCCGGAGGGTTGCAAGGCCGGTGAGAGGAACAGGGACGCACAATGCCCAAGCAAGTGATGATTGTCGAGGACAACGAGCTGAACATGAAGCTCTTCCGGGACCTCATCGAGGCGTCCGGCTACACCACCATCCAGACCAGGAATGGCATGGAAGCCCTTGATCTCGCGCGCAAATATCGCCCGGACCTGATCCTGATGGACATCCAGCTTCCGGAGGTTTCGGGCCTCGAAGTCACCAAGTGGCTGAAGGAGGACGACGAGCTCCATGTCATCCCCGTGATCGCCGTCACCGCCTTTGCGATGAAGGGCGACGAGGAGCGCATCCGGCAGGGTGGCTGCGAGGCTTACGTCTCGAAACCCATCTCCGTTCCGAAATTCATCGAAACCATCAAGACCTATCTCGGCGACGCATGAGGTAGAGACCAGGGCCATGACAGCACGCATCCTCGTCGTCGACGACATTCCGGCCAACGTGAAGCTGCTCGAAGCGCGGCTTCTCGCGGAATATTTCGACGTGCTGACGGCCGACAATGGTTACGAAGCGCTGTCGATCTGCGAGCGGACCCAGGTCGATCTCATCCTGCTCGACATCATGATGCCCGGCATCGACGGTTTCGAGGTCTGCGAGCGGCTGAAGGCCAATCCGCGCACGTCGCATATCCCGGTCGTCATGGTGACGGCGCTCGACCAGCCGTCGGACCGCGTGCGCGGCCTGAAGGCCGGCGCCGACGATTTCCTGACCAAGCCGGTCAACGACCTCCAGCTCATGTCGCGGGTGAAGAGCCTGGTGCGGCTGAAGACGCTGACGGACGAGCTGCGCATGCGCGCGGCGACCGCCCGCGCCATCTCCATGGAGGAGGGGCTGGACAACGTCATGGGCGACGAGGCGGGCGACGTGCTGCTCGTCGATAGCCGCGCGAGCTCGCAGGAGCGAATTTCGCGTGCGCTGAAACCGATCGCCGACGTCACCTGCACGTCCGATCCCCAGGCGGCCCTCTTCCAGGCGGCCGAGAGCAACTACGAGCTGGTGATCGTCAACGCCAATTTCGACGACTACGATCCGCTGCGCCTGTGCTCGCAGCTGCGCTCGCTGGAACGCACGCGCTTCCTGCCGCTCCTGCTGATCGCCGAGCAGGGCCATGACGACCTGATCGTGCGCGCGCTCGATCTCGGCGTGACGGATTACCTGATGCGGCCGATCGACCCGAACGAGCTGATCGCCCGCAGCCTCACCCAGATCCGCCGCAAGCGCTGCAATGATCGTCTGCGCGCAAGCGTCCGCCAGACGATCGAGCTGGCCGTGACGGACGGCCTCACAGGCCTGCACAACCGCCGCTACCTCGACAACCACATGAAGCTGCTGATCGACCGCGCCATGGCGCGTGGCCGCCCGCTTTCGGTCTGCATCACCGATATCGACCGCTTCAAGCTCGTCAACGATACCTATGGCCACGATGCCGGCGACGCGGTGCTGCGCGAATTCGCCAACCGCGTGCGCTCCGCGGTGCGCGGCGCCGATCTTGCATGCCGCTACGGCGGTGAGGAGTTCGTTCTGGTGATGCCCGATACGTCGGCCGAGATGGCGGCGGGCGTGGCGGAGCGCCTTCGCACGATCGTTGAGCGCGAGCCCTTCCGCATTCCCGGCACCGATGTCTTCCTGCCGATCACCGCCTCGCTCGGCCTTGCCTCCGCGCTGCCTTCGGGCGACAGCCCGGAAACATTGCTGAAGCGCGCCGACACCGCGCTCTACGAGGCAAAACGTTCCGGACGGAACCGCGTGGTGGCCGCAGCTGCCTGATTCGGGTGGTTTGCCGGCGCCTGCCTATTGGTTGTCCACAGGCCAGTTTGCACTCTGAGCGCTTGCTCTAAATTTCAGGCAGTTCCCCCAACGTATTAGCCGCAGCAGAAATACGGATTTCCGATCTTTGTGGATCACGCTCGCGGGGAATTAGCTTAAAATCCCAATACTGGCTTTTGATCAGTGTTATCAACGGGTTGCGCTTTCTGCAATCTGACCGTGTGGCTCGGCGGTATTTTGTCTGGGTTGAGTGTGCTTCACGCTCTGGTTGACGTAACGTGGACCCACCGTTGTTGTGATCCATAACGTAACTGGAACCCAATGAGACAAGCGTCGGCGCCGCGGTTAACTATGAGACAAGGAGCGGCGAGGGGAGCGTTAAGAATTCGTTGATTTTTTTTCTTTTTCGCGCGATGTTCAACTCATGGGCGGCAAACAAGCCCGCACAACCGGTTACCCCATGATGCTAGGTCCGCCGCATCTCCTGGGTCGTGGGGTCGGTCGGCTGGTTACGACACAAACGGAATCCTCGTGCCGTCGTCGTATCTGGCCGACCCCCGTTCAGCGCCGCTCCCGTCAAGGGAGCGGCGTTTTTGATTCGCGAATCTCCAACTAGCTTGCAGCGACCCGGCCCAAAAGGAAAGGCGCCGGACGTTTCCGCCCAGCGCCTTTGTGAACCAAAAGGGTCGCCAAGATTACTTGATCTTGGTTTCCTTGAATTCGACGTGCTTCTTGACGACCGGATCGTACTTCGTCTTGGTCATCTTGTCCGTCATCGTACGGCTGTTCTTCGTCGTTACGTAGAAGAAACCGGTGTCGGCCGTCGACAGCAGCTTGATCTTGATGGTGGTAGCCTTGGCCATGGTCGTCCTGCCTTTATGAAAAACGAAGCCGCGGACAGCCAGTCTGCTCCACGGCTTAAATCTGGGCGGAAACTACAAATCGCGCCCGAAAAGTCAAGCCCGTTTCGGTCGGAAAACGATCCGGGCCAGTGAAAGTACCAGGTAAAAGCCGAAGAAGGACACGATCGTCCAGGCAAAACCGTCATTGCCGGAGACGTCCATCGCCGCGCCGATCGCCTGCGGACCCACCACCGTGCCGACCGCATAACAGAAGATGAAGGCGGCATTGGCAGCCGCGAGGTCCGCGCCGACGAGGCGCGAGCCGAGATGGCTGAGGCCGACCGTGTAAAGGCCAGCAACGCAGCCGCCCCACACCAGCAGCACCACGGCCATCAGCACCCAGTTCTGCGACACCAGCGGCAGCGAGAGCGCACCGACGAGGCCGATGACGGCCATGATCGTCAAGAGGCTCCTGCGGTCCTTCATGCGGTCGGAGAGCATGCCGAGCGGGATCTGGAATGCCATGTTGCCGATGCCCATGACGGTGAGCAGCAGGGCCGCCTGCGGCTCGCTGAAGCCGGCACGGGTGGCGTAGATCGGAAAGAGCGAAAGACCACCCACTTCCACCGCGCCAAAAATGAAGACCGCGGCCGTCGCCGTCGGCACGAGCAGCACGTAGCGCATGAAATGCAGTTCCGGCTTCTCGTCGATGATCGGGCTTTCGGCACGCGCGATGTAGATGGGGATTGCCGCAAGCAGGATGATCGCCGCGCCGACTGCAAACGGCAGCACGCCGTCGCTGCCGAGGATGGAGAAGAGCAGGGGGCCGGTGGCGAAGCCGAGCGACAGCACGGTCGCGTAGATGCCGAGCACCAGGCCGCGCCGGCGGGGCGGGGCTGCGGCGTTGATCCAGAATTCCGAGAGGATGAAGAGCGTGGTGATCGCGCCGTGGAAGACCAGGCGCAGCGGGAACCACAGCCAGAAATTCTCGATGTAATAGAAGCCGAGGCCGCTGATGGCGGAAAGCAGGATGGCAAGCAGCATCGTCGTCGACGTGCCCCAGGCGTGGGCAAGCCGGGTGGTGAAGGGAGCTGCGGCCATGGCGGCAACGCCGGCCATGGCGGAGTTGATGCCGATCATCGTGGACGAGATGCCGCGCTTTTCCATGATGATGGAGAGCAGCGGCAGGCCGAGGCCGATGGCGATGCCGACTGCGGAAATGGCGGCGACGGCTGCAATGAGAGACCTCCAGTGGATGCTCTCCACCGGGCCGGAGGTGCCGGATTGCGGCTGCGTCATATGCGATCGATCCTCAAAGAATATCCCGTAGGTGACGCCCGCGCTGGGCGTAGAACAGCGGCGCGGGCCTTCCGAAGGGCAGAGACTTGTCTTCCTGAATGCTTTTTTTCAGCTCTTCAAGGATCAATACGGTTATGTCGGGCATGTCGATGCCCTTGTGGTCAAAAATATCTACCCAGCGCAGGTCTTCCAGCTCATGGCTGGCCTTGGCGCCGGCCGGATCGACGTTCGCCTCGTCGGCAAAGAGCGTGAAGAAGCGTGTGTCGAAGCGCCGCACCATGCCGGCGGGCGTGATGGCGCGGGCGAGGAAGCGCAGGTGGGAGAGGTCGGGCCGGAAGGGAAGCACGCCTTCCGCAGGCTCGGCGAGCGGTGCGCCGACCGGAATGCCGGCCTCCTCGTAGAGTTCGCGCACCGCCGCCACGCCGAGCGCGCGCAGCCGCGAATTGGAACAGCGTGTGCCGGCCTTCAGCGCGAGCCGCTCGTTGGCAAGCGGGTTCAGCGGGTTGGCGATGGAGACCAGGCGATCCCCGGCGTCGCGCCGGCCGCCCGGGAAGACGTAGACGTCAGGCATGAAGACATGTTTGCTGCTGCGTCGGCCGACGAGCACGCGCACGCCGGCCCCCGACCGGTCGAGAAGCAGGATCGAGGCTGCATCGACAGGCCGGACAGATGTCATGCCGTCCGGTCGCCATAGGCTGGAGCGGCCTCCGCCTCGACGGGCTTGTCGTTGAACCCGTGCATCTTCAGCGCCCATTGCAGGCCGATCGTGCCGCCCTTGATGGGCTGCATCATGAGAAGCGCCAGGATGAGGGTGATTGGTGTCCAGATGGCGAGATGCTGCCAGGTGGAGAGAGGCCAGACGAGGTCCGTCATCATGTAGCCGCCAACGACGATATGGCCGACGATGGTGATGACGAGGTAGGGCGGCAGGTCGTCGGCACGCTGGTGCGTATAGTCCTCGCCGCAGGCCGCACAGTTGTCGACCGGCTTCAGGAACGAGCGGAAGAGGCGGCCGGTGCCGCAGGCCGGGCAGCGGTTCAGCATGCCGCGCTTGATGGCACGGCCGAGCGGGCGCTCCGCCGGTGCGATGCTCGCGGTATCGCCGAATTGCAGCGTGCTGCTGGTCTCGTTCGCCTGCATGGTCTAGTCCTTCCTGCCGGCACTTTTGACCGGCCTAGCGTCTCCCGCGGGGAGGGCGGGTGCCCGGCTGGCGCCGCGGTTCGCTGCCCTTGCGCCGGCCCGACTTGTGGAAGGAGCGCACTGCCGTCGGCATCTTGCGTCCCTCGCTCAACATGTCGAACCGGAGCGAACCGGCGAGCGGCACCGCTTCCGCGAGCCTCACGCGCACCATATCCCCGAGGCGGTAGCCGAGCCCGGTTTTTTCGCCGGAAAGCGCCTGGTGGGCCTCGTCATAGATAAAGTAATCGCGTCCCAGCAAAGATATAGGCACGAAGCCGTCGGCGCCATACTCCGGCAGGGTGACAAATAGTCCCGCCTTGGTGACGCCCGAGACGCGGCCGTCGAATTCCTCGCCGATACGGCCGGCAAGGTGATGCGCGATCAGCCGGTCGACCGTGTCGCGCTCGGCCGCCATGGCGCGCCGCTCGAAGGTCGAGATTTCCGCCGCGATGTCGTCGAGCACCGCTTCCTCGTCCGGCGTGATGCCGCCTTCACCAAGCCCGAGCGAGCCTACCAGCGCCCGGTGCACGATCAGGTCCGCATAGCGGCGGATCGGCGAGGTGAAGTGAGCGTATTTCATCAGGTTCAGACCGAAATGGCCGATATTCTCCGGGCTGTAGATCGCTTGGCTCTGCGAGCGCAGCACCATCTCGTTGACCATCTGCTGGAACGGCTTGTCCTGGGCCTTGGCAAGCACGCCGTTGAAATGGTTGGAGCGCATGCTGCCGCCCTTGACGAGCGAGATGTCGAGCGTCTGCAGGAATTCGCGCAGGACCTCCTGCTTGGCAAGCGAGGGCGCATCGTGCACGCGGTAGATCAGGACCTGCTTCTTCTTCTCCAGCGTCTCGGCGGCCGCGACGTTCGCCTGGATCATCATCTCTTCGATGAGCTTGTGCGCATCGAGCCGCGGCGGCACATGGACCCGGTCCACCGTGCCATCCGGCTTCAGCAGGATCTTGCGTTCCGGCATGTCGAGTTCGAGCGGCTGGCGGCGGTTCCGGCCGACCGTCATGATGCGGTAGGCTTCCCAGAGCGGCTTCAGGATTGTGTCGAGGATCGGTCCGGTTTTGTCGTCCGGCGCGCCATCGATGGCGGCCTGCGCCTGCTGGTAGGAGAGCTTCGCCGCACTCTTCATCATGATGCGGTGGAAGGTGTGGCTCGCCTTGCGGCCTTCATGCGAAAAGACCATGCGCACGGCAAGCGCGGGGCGGTCGACGCCTTCCTTCAGCGAGCAGAGATCGTTGGAGATGCGCTCCGGCAGCATCGGCACGACGCGATCCGGGAAATAGACCGAGTTGCCGCGCTTCTGCGCTTCACGGTCCAGCGCGGATTTCGGTCGCACATAATAGCTGACATCGGCGATGGCGACGGTGACGACCACGCCGCCCGGATTGTCAGGAGACGTGTCCGGCTCGGCATAGACCGCGTCGTCATGGTCCTTGGCGTCATGCGGGTCGATGGTGATGAGGGGGAGGCTGCGCCAGTCCTCGCGATGCGACATGGTGGCCGCACCGGCGGCCTCCGCCTCGCGGATCACGGCATCGGGGAACACATGCGGAATGCCGTGGGCGTGGATGGCGATCATCGAGATCGCCTTTTCCGAGGCGACCGAGCCGACGACGCTCTTGATCTGCGCCTTCGGCAGGCCGAAGCGGCCCATGCGCACGACATCGATCTCCACGAGGTTGCCGTCCTTGGCGCCCGCCGTGAACTCGGCGTCGACTTCCATTTCCTCGCCGCGTCGATCGATCGGCATGATGCGCCCGCCGCCGCCCGCTTGCGCGGCGCGGAAGACGCCCATGCCGGAATTCTTGCGCTTGTCGAGCACCTTGATGATGCGCGCCGTATAGGCCGGCCCGCCGCGTTCCTTCGCCGGGAAGATCTTGGCGAGCACGCGGTCGCCGAGGCCGGCGACGGGCGCCTTGCCCTTGCTGCCGACGGTGGACTGACGGATTGCCACGGCAGGCGCCACGCCCGCATCGTCCAGCCATTCCGCGGGGCGGCCGATCAACTCGCCGTCCACGTCGCGCGTGGTGATGTCGAGCACGGCGACAGGCGGCAGCGCGCCGGGGCGCACGAGCGACTTGCGGCGCTTTTCCAGGAGCCCGTCTTCCTCGAAGGATTTGAGCAGCGCCTTCAGCTCGACGCGCGTTTCGCCCTTCAGCCCAAAGGCCTTGGCGATCTCGCGCTTGGAGGCCTGTTCGGGGTTCTCCGCGATGAAGCGCAGCAGCACGTCGCGCGGCGGCAGGACGCCGTGGATGATCGGGATATTGTCCGTCGGCGGCACGTCACGACCCGCGCGGCCGGGCCGCTTGGATTGTCCTGCCCGGCTGCGTGGTTCCCTCGTCATGTCGTCAGGCCTTCTTCGCCTTGGCTGCGGTCTTGCTGGCTGCGGTTTTGGGTTTCGCCTTCGCCTTCGGCTTTGCCGCCTTGGCGTCGTCGGATTTCGCTGCCTTCGTCGCCTTGGCCTTGCCGGCCTTTTCGGCGATCAGCACCAGCGCTTCTTCCATGGTCACGCTGTCGGCCGCCTTGCCCTTCGGCAGGGTGGCATTGACCTTGCCCCAGTTCACATAGGGGCCGTATTTGCCATCCCGCACGGTGATGGGACCGCCATCCGGATGGTCGCCGAGCGTCTTCAGCGCCGCCGGCGTGCCGCGCGCGCGACCGCCCGGACCCTTCGACGCCTTGTCGGCGATGACGGTGACGGCGCGGTTGAGGCCAACGGAGAACACATCCTCGACGGTTTCGAGATTGGCATACCCGCCGTCATGCAGAAGGAACGGCCCATAGCGGCCGATGCCGGCGGAAATCATCTTGCCGGTTTCCGGATGCTGGCCGATATCGCGCGGCAGCGAGAGCAAAGCGAGCGCCTTCTCGTGGTCGATGCTTGCCGGCGTCCAGCCCTTGGGCAGGCTCGACCGCTTGGCCTCCTTGCCGTCGCCGCGCTGCACATAGGGGCCGAAACGGCCGGAGCGGAGCGTGATCTCCTCGCCGGTATGCGGGTCCTTGCCGAGGCTCTGCGGCTCGTTGGAGGCATTCGCCTCCGCATCAGAGCCGTTGTCGGCGGAAAGCTGGCGGGTGAAATTGCATTCCGGATAGTTCGAGCAGCCGACGAAGGCGCCGAACTTGCCGAGCTTCAGCGAGAGTTTTCCCGTGCCGCAGACCTGGCAGATGCGCGGATCGCTGCCGTCCTCGCGCTTCGGGAAGACCAGCGGCGCCAGTTCCTCGTTCAGCGCATCGAGCACGTTGGTGACGCGCAGCTCCTTGGTGTCCTCGATCTGGGCGAAGAAGTCCTTCCAGAAATCGCGAAGAACCTGCTTCCAGTCGAGTTCGCCGGCCGAGATCTTGTCGAGCTTTTCTTCGAGATCCGCGGTGAAATCATATTCGACATAACGCGTGAAGAAGCTTTCCAGGAAGGCCGTGACGAGGCGGCCCTTGGTTTCCGGGATCAGCTTGCGCTTGTCGATGAGGATATATTCGCGGTCGCGCAGCGTCGCGAGTGTCGCGGCATAGGTGGACGGGCGGCCGATGCCGAGCTCTTCCATCTTCTTGATGAGCGAGGCTTCGGAGTAGCGCGGCGGCGGTTCGGTGAAGTGCTGGGTGGCGTTCACCTTCTGCTTGGCGACCGCCTCTTGGGCGTTGATCTCCGGCAGGCGGCCATCGTCGTCACCGTCGTCCGACTGCTCGCCGTCTTCCTTCTGGTCGGTGTAGGCCGCGATGAAGCCGTCGAAGCGGATGACGGAGCCGGTGGCGCGCAGGCCCGCCTTGCGGCCGCCATTGTCCGCTTCGATCTCGACCGTCGTGCGCTCGATTTCGGCGGATGCCATCTGGCTGGCGATGCCGCGCTTCCAGACGAGGTCGTAGAGCCGGAGCTGGTCCGGATCGAGGTAACGCTTCACCTGGTCCGGCGTGCGGTCGAAGGAGGTCGGGCGGATCGCCTCGTGGGCTTCCTGCGCATTTTTCGCCTTGGTGGAGTAGAGGCGGGGCTTATCCGGCACGTAGCGCGCGCCGAACTGCTCTGCCACGGCCTGGCGCGCGGCATCGATCGCCTCGGGCGCCATCTGCACGCCATCGGTACGCATATAGGTAATGAGACCGACGGTCTCGCCGCCGATATCGATGCCTTCATAGAGCTTCTGGGCGACCTGCATGGTGCGCGACGCGGAGAAGCCGAGCTTCGAGGAGGCGGCCTGCTGCAGGGTGGAGGTCGTAAACGGCGGCGAAGGGTTGCGCTTCATCGGCTTGGCTTCGACGCTCTCGACCCGGTAGGTCGCGCCTTCGAGCAGCGCCTTGAGGCGGTTCGCCTCTTCGCCATTGTTGATGGATTTAGCCTGGAGGCGCTTGCCCTCGGCCGAGGAGAGGCGGGCCTCGAACTCGTCGCCGCGCGGCGTCTTCAGCAGGGCGGAGAGGTTCCAGTATTCTTCCGAGACGAAACGTTCGATCTCGGATTCCCGATCGCAGACGAGGCGCAGCGCCACCGACTGCACGCGGCCGGCCGAGCGTGCGCCCGGCAGCTTGCGCCACAGCACCGGCGACAGGTTGAAGCCCACGAGATAGTCGAGCGCACGGCGGGCGAGATAGGCATCCACCAGCGCGATGTCGATATCGCGCGGGTTGCGCATGGCTTCGAGCACGGCCGACTTGGTGATGGCGTTGAAGACGACGCGCTGCACCGGCTTGTCGCCGAGGACGCGCTTCTTCTTCAAGACGTCGAGAACGTGCCAGGAGATCGCTTCACCCTCGCGATCCGGGTCGGTCGCGAGAATGAGGCCGTCGGAGGATTTCACCGCATCGGCGATGTCTTTCATACGCTTGGCGGAAGCGCTGTCCACTTCCCAGGTCATCTCGAAGTCTTCGTCCGGACGAACGGAGCCGTCCTTGGCCGGCAGGTCGCGCACATGGCCAAAGGAGGCGAGCACGGTGTAACCGGGGCCGAGATACTTGTTGATCGTCTTGGCTTTGGCAGGCGATTCCACAACTACAACATTCATCGTCATTTTTCTCTGAGTACCGGGTGCCGCGCGGTTGGGTGCCGGCGAAACGGGCGCAATGCGCCGGAAAGTCGTGTCTCGACATGAACAGACAAAGCGTTCCGGTCAAGAGGTAGGGGTGAAATAAGTGGGATGCAACGCGATACAACCGATGCGCGATCAATCAATTCTTGCAATTATAAATAATCGTTGTATCGTTTCCTAGGCATAGGAATTACAACCTAACGGTGATTCTGAATCATTGGCACAACGGATAAGCCATGAACTCGAAACCTTCAAAGCCCGCTCTCCCACCTCACACGGCAGAGGAGAACATCGCTTACACCCGCCAGATGCTGGCCGAGTTACGGACCGTCGCGAACAATGAAGGCGCGGATATGCTGCGCTATTTCATCGAGATGGCCTATGTGGAGGCGGGGGACATCCTGGCCGGCATACGGCCGCTGTCACTCCGGGGTCAGCGAGACCCCGCCATTGCCATGCCGCTGAAGCCGGCCGGCAAGGTCAAGTTCTAGGAGCACGAGGTAGACGGTCGCCGCCGCGATGCCGGTATGGCGGATGACCTCGTCGATCTCGGCCGGCACCTGGCTCAGCGCTTCGGCGATCCGCTCGCGCTCGCCGTCGCTTGGCGGCAGGCGAAGTGCCGGTGGTGTGTCCTCCGGCGGCTCGCCGGCATGCGGTCGCGGGGTGAAGAGGTCGGGCTCCGAGAGGGGCCGCAGGCTTTCCAGCACGTCGTCGGCCGTGGTGGTGATGGTCGCCCCGTCCTTCAGCAGGCCGTTCGTGCCCTCGCAGCGCATGTCGAGCGGCGAGCCTGGCACCGCAAAGACCAGCCGGCCGAAATCCGCGGCGTTGCGCGCGGTGATCAGCGAGCCGGAGCGCACCGCCGCCTCCACCACCACCAGCCCGAGCGCCATGCCGGCGATCAGCCGATTGCGGCGCGGGAAGTCGCGCGCGCGGGGCTCCCAGCCGAAGGGCATTTCGCTGATGGCGAGGCCTTGTCCGTCGGTCATTTCGCCGAGCAGACCGATATTTTCCGGCGGATAGGGCTTGTCGAGGCCGCCGGCCATGGCGGCGATCGTTCCGGTATCGAGGCTGGCGCGGTGGGCGGAAGTATCGATGCCGCGCGCGAGGCCCGAGACGATGGAATAGCCGGCGCGGCCGATCTCGCGCGCCAGCAGGCCGGCGAATTTCATGCCGGAAATCGAGGCATTGCGCGCGCCGACGATGCCGACGGCGGGTGCCGACGCGACGTTCAGGTTGCCCTTCACGGCAAGAAGCGGCGGGGCGCCGACGATCTGGCGCAGCAGCGGCGGATAATCCGGCTCGCCGATGCCGACGAAGGTGGCGCCATGCCTGTCGGCGAGGTCCAGTTCGCGCTCTGCCTCGGACTGGCTCGCGACGCGGATCACGCGGGACGCGCCGCCGCGACGGGAGAGTTCGGGCAGCATATCCAAAGCGGTCTCGGCGCTGCCGAAATGGTTGATGAGTTCGCGAAAGGTGACCGGCCCGACATTGTCGCTGCGGATGAGGCGCAGCCAGGCGATCTTCTGTCTTTCCGTCAGCGCAATTCCCCGTGTCCTTGCGCTGCGGTCGTGCATGGCTATCCCTTGCTGCCGATCTTGCTTTCGGTGCCGCTCATCAGGCGGCTGATATTGGCCCGGTGTTTCCACCATGTGATGATGGTGAGTACGAGAAAGAGCAGCGCCACCTTCTCGTGACCGAGAAACCACAATACAACCGGAGATACCGCAGTTGCAACTAGGGCTGAAAGAGAAGAATAACGCGTGAGATAGGCGAGGCCGATCCACACCGCGGCGAAGACGGTGAGCATGACCGGCACGAGACCGAGCAGAACGCCGACATAGGTCGCCACGCCCTTGCCGCCCTTGAAGCCGAGCCAGACGGGGAAGAGATGGCCGAGGAAGGCGGCGAAGCCCGCGGCGATCCCGGCGTCCAGCCCCCAGCGCGAGGCGATGGCTGCGGCGGCTGTGCCCTTCAGTGCATCGAGCAGCAGGGTCGCGGCGGCGAGTTTCTTGTTTCCGGTGCGCAAGACATTGGTCGCGCCGATATTGCCGGAGCCGATCTGGCGCACGTCGCCCAGCCCCGCCATGCGGGTCAGGATCAGGCCGAACGGAATGGAGCCGAGAATATAGCCGAAGGCGAGCGCGGCAAGCGTCGGCAGGGCGCCGAGCTGCCAGGTAAAGATGTCGGACACGTCAGTTTTCCCCCGAAACCATGCCTTGATATGCCGCCGCCGGAATCGTCCCTTCCGGCGGGCGAAGGGGGCAGACGCCTAAGCCAGCGAATGCACCCGTTTGCCGGCAACATAGGTGCTAACTGCGCGCCCCGTAAAGCGGGCATCTTCGAAAGGCGTGTTCTTCGAACGCGAGACGAAGGTGTCCTTGGTGGCAAGCCAGGGCTCGTCCGGGTCGATGAGCACGATATCGGCGCGTGCCCCCGGCGCCAGCGTACCGGCATCGAGGCCGAAGATTTTTGCCGGGCGCGTCGAGAGCGCGTCTATGAGGCGCATCAGCGGGACTTCGCCGCTGTGATGCAGCCGAAGCGCGGCCGCCAACATGGTTTCGAGCCCGATCGCGCCATCCGCCGCATCGGCAAAGGGCAGGCGCTTGGTATCGACGTCCTGGGGATCATGCGCGGAGACGATGATGTCGACCTCGCCCCGGGCGAGCGCATCGACCATGGCCTTGCGGTCGTCTTCGCCACGCAGCGGCGGCGAGAGCTTGAAGAAGGTGCGGTATTCGCCGATGTCGTTTTCGTTCAGCGTCAGGTGGTTGATCGAGATGCCGCAGGTGACGTTGGCGCCGCGCTCGCGGGCGATCTTCACGGCTTCCGCAGATTCCGGCACGGAAATCTGCGCGGCGTGATAGGCGCCGCGGGTGAGGCCGGCGATGCGCAGGTCCCGTTCGAGCGGGATCAGTTCGGCCTCGCGCGGGCTTCCCGAAAGGCCGAGCCAGCTTGCCAGCAGCCCCTCGTTCATCACGCCGCCGGCGCCGAGATACTTGTCGCGGGTTTCGAGCGCGATGACGCCGCCGAACTCGCGGGCATAGGTCATGGCGCGGCGCAGCACCTGCGCATTGTGCATCGGGTTGCGGCCATTGGTGAAGGCGACGGCGCCGGCGGCCTGGAGCAGGCCGAACTCGGTCATCTCCTCGCCCTTCAGCCCCTTGGTGAGGGCCGCTGCCGGATGGATGTTGACGATCGCCTTGTCGCGGGCGTTCTTCAGCACGAATTCGACCAGCGCGATATCGTCGATCACCGGATCGGTGTCGGGCATGGTGATGAAGGTCGTCACACCGCCTGCGGCTGCCGCGCGCGACGCGGATTCGATCGTCTCGCGGTGTTCGCCACCCGGCTCGCCGACGAAGACGCGGGCATCGACGAGGCCGGGAGCGGCGATCAGGCCTTTGCTGTCGACGATCTCGGCACCTTCCGGCGCGCCCTGGTTCTGTGCGCCGCTGCCGATCCCGGCAATCTTGCCGTTGACGATGACGATCGAGCCGTTTTCATCGACGTTGCGCGAGGGGTCCAGGATGCGGACGTTCTTGAGGACGGTCGTGCGGCTCATGCGCGGGGTCCCTGGTTCTGGGAAAGAAGAAGCGTTTCCATCACGGCCATGCGCACGGCGACGCCCATCTCGACCTGCTGCTCGATGACGCTCTGCGGCCCGTCGGCGATTTCCGAGGCAATTTCCACGCCGCGGTTCATCGGGCCGGGATGCATGACGAGCGCATCATCTTTCGCCGCCTTCAGCTTTTCCGCATCGAGCCCGTAATAATGGAAATATTCCCGCACCGACGGCACGAAGGCGCCGGACATGCGCTCGCGCTGCAGGCGCAGCATCATCACGACATCCGCATCCTTCAGGCCCTCCGCCATGGAGTGGTAGACCTCGGCACCCATGTCCGCGATGCCCGAAGGCAGCAGCGTTGCCGGGGCGACGACGCGCACGCGCGCACCCATGGCGTTGAGCAGCAGAATGTTCGAGCGGGCGACACGCGAATGCAGCACGTCGCCGCAGATCGCGACGATGATGCGTGAGAGCTTGCCCTTGGCACGGCGGATGGTCAGCGCGTCGAGCAGTGCCTGTGTCGGATGCTCGTGCTGGCCGTCGCCGGCATTGACCACCGCGCAGGAGACTTTTTGCGCCAGAAGCGCGGCTGCACCGGCGGAGGAATGGCGCACCACCAGCACGTCCGGATGCATGGCGTTCAGCGTCATCGCCGTGTCGATCAGCGTTTCGCCTTTTTTCACCGATGAATTGCCGACGGACATGTTCATCACGTCGGCGCCGAGGCGTTTTCCGGCAAGCTCGAAGGAGGATTGCGTGCGCGTGGAGGCTTCGAAGAACAGGTTGATCTGCGTCAGGCCGCGCAGCGTCGACGTTTTCTTCTCCCGCTGCCGGGAGATTTTGACCGCCTCGTCGGCGCGGTCGAGCAGCAGGGTGATGTCCTGCTCGGTCAAACCCTTGATGCCGAGAAGGTGGCGATGCGGAAAGAAGTCCATAAAACTCCGCCTCAACTGTCGTGGATACGCGGGGTCTATAGAGTGTCGGTTCCGCCGCGGCAAGGCTGAGAGCGGCGGCCGTCATGCATTCCCACGCTTTTATGAGCGTCGAGGTGCCACAGGCCGCAACGCCCCGTTTCGCCCCGCCGCGACTTGGGCTAGAACCCGCTCATGACTCGCGAAACCCGCACCGAACAGAAATTCGCCGATCTCAACCAGCCGCCGCTCTGGTCGGGCATCAACGCCTATCGTTCCGACCCGTTGCTGGTCGATGCTACGGACGCGATGCCGAAGGGCCTGCGCGACGAGTTCGACACGATCGGCCGCTACGTGACCTCGCCGGAAGCCCAGGAACTCGCGCGCATGGCGAACGAGAGCCCGCCGCAGCTGCGCACGCACGGGCCGCGCGGCGAGCGTCTGGATGTCGTCGATTTTCACCCGGCCTGGCACGCGCTGATGCGTCGCTCCATGGCGACCGGGCTGCATTCCTCGCTGTGGGAGAACGTGCCGGACGAACAGGGCAGGGCGCACAGGGCACGTGCCGTGCGCTTCTACCTGACGGCCCAGCTCGAATGCGGCCATCTCTGCCCGCTGACCATGACGAGCGCTTCGGTCGCCGCCCTTTCCACCTCGCCGCAGGTGCAGCGCGAATGGGGCCGGAAGATTCTGTCGCGCAAATACGATTCGACCAACAAGCCCGCCATGCAGAAGACCGCCGTCACCATCGGCATGGGCATGACGGAAAAGCAGGGCGGCACGGATGTGCGCGCCAACACCTCAACGGCCGAACGCCTCGGCGAGGGCATCTACCGGCTGGCCGGCCACAAGTGGTTCATGTCGGCGCCGATGAGCGACGGTTTCGTGATGCTGGCACAGACCCGCGAGGGCGTCGGCTGCTTCCTCGTGCCGCGCCTGCTGGAGGATGGTTCGACCAACGGCCTGCGCTTCCAGCGCCTGAAGAACAAGATCGGCAACCGCTCGAATGCCTCCTCCGAGGTCGAGTTCTCCGAAACCTTCGGCTTCCTGCTCGGCACGCCCGATGCCGGCATTCGCACCATTCTCGACATGGTGACGCTGACCCGGCTCGATTGCGCGCTGGCCTCCTCCGGCATCATGCGCGCCTCGCTCGCCGAAGCCGTGCACCACACCCGCGGCCGCAACGCCTTCGGCAAGCCGCTCGTCGCCCAGCCGATCATGACCCGCGTGCTCGCCGACATGGCGCTCGATGTCGCCGCCGCGACCGCGCTCTCGCTGCGCCTCGCCGAAGCCTTCGACAAGGCGCGCGACAGCGCGGAAGACGCCGCTTACGCCCGCATCATGACGCCGGTGACGAAATACTGGTGCTGCAAGATCGCGCCCGCGCTGATCTACGAGGCGATGGAATGCATCGGCGGCAGCGGCTATGTCGAGGAGCGTCCGATCGCGCGGCATTACCGCGAGGCGCCGGTCAACGCCATCTGGGAAGGCTCTGGCAATGTCATGGCGCTCGACCTGATGCGCGTCATCGGCCGGGGCCGGGATCTGTTCGAAATGCTTTTCGCCGGGCTCGCCCGCGACCTCGGCTCGGCCGGCAAGAAGACGGTGGACGTGCTGCGCGCGGCATTGTCGCTCTGCGAGCGTGACGAGGGGGCCGCCCGCATGCTCGTCGAGCAGTTGGCGCTTGCTTCGGCGGCCGCCGAACTCTACCGCGCCGGTGCCGGCCGCATCGCCGATGCCTTCCTCGAAACGCGCCTCGCCTCCGGCTGGCGCTCGACCTACGGCATGCTCGATTCGCGCTTCGATTCGGCCTATATCGTCGACCTGCTTTATCCCCCGGCGAGGTAAGCCGTCGCCGCCAGCACAATCGGAATGGTGAAGAAGGACGCGATCGTCTGGAGCGTCGCGACGGCGGCGTAGAGCGGCGCGTCGCCACCCATCTGCTTGGCCAGCACATAGCCGTTCATCGCGGTGGGTACGCTCGCGCCCATGGCGATCGTCAGCAGCGGCTCGCCGCGCATGCCGAGTGCATAGGCGGCCCCGGTCATGACTAGCGGCATGAAGAGCAGTTTCAGCACCACCGGCAACATTGCCAACGGGCGCGGTCTTAGCGCATCGGCGAGCTTCAGCCCGGCGCCGACCATGATGAGGCCGAGGCTGAGGGAGGCGTCCGCGACCTGTTCGGCCGCCTGCATCAGCGGGTCGTAGATCCGGATTCCCGCGAGGTTGACGGCAACGCCGAGCACGGAGCCGATGATCATGGGATTGGTGACGATCTTGTGCAGGAAGGTTTTGAGGCTGCGCGTGCCGCCGCCGAACCAGACGAGAATGCCGATATTGTAGAAATTGATCGGGATGATGATCAGCGTCGCCACCAGCGCGACGAGCGCGAGGCTTTGCGGGCCATAGAGCTTTTCGGCGATCGCCAGCGCGATGAAGGCGTTCCAGCGCGTCGAGGTCTGGAAGATCGACGTATAGGCCGGCCCCGAGACGTTGGCCGCGCGAAAAAGTGGCCAGCAAATGGCGAGCAACAGGGCGATGAGCGTCACCGAGCCAATGGAGCCGAGTGCCACGCTTCCGGCGGCGATGCCGGAAAATTCCGCATTGGCGAGCGTCGTGAACAGCAAGCAGGGGAACAGCACGAAGAAGCCGAGCTGTTCGAGCCCGTTCCACATGTCGCGGTCGATCTGCCGCCAGCGCTTGAGCAGCGTTCCCAGCACGACGAGCAGGAAGACGGGGAGGATGCTTTCGAAGATGGGGAGCATGGAACCGGATCGGCAGAGGAATGATCTCCGCTCATTCCATGCCTTGGCGGGTCTGGCAAGGCACCCGCCCGCCGGCGGCCGTGTGGATATTAACCTTAATGAAGGGTTTACGTTGCGCGATCAGGGTTAACGGGTGAAGGTGGCGTTTACCTGGTGTTAACCATGTGAGCGAGTGCTGAGTATGGCCAGAACGGCCCGGATTTCGGTCATGACGACCCTGTTTTGCTTCGTGGCGGTGGATATTGCCGTGCCGCTTCTCGTGCTTGTCGCGGGCGTGGCGGTGAGCGAGATCATCTTCGCGGCCGGCGACCTTCTCGTAATGAAGAGGAGGGCGGCATGAAGTGGTTCCTGTTCCTTTGGGCCGGCCCGATCGCGCTTCTGGGGAGCTGGTACGGGCTCTCCTACTACGACATGAATTTCGGCGTCTTCATGCTGACGCGGGATGCGCATGACCTGGTGTTCCAGATCTACGGCCACATCCTCGGCATTCCGCCGGAAGACCTGCCGCCGCTCGTGCTGCGCGCCATCATCTTCGACAGTTTCCTGGTGCTGGGCCTCATCGCCTTCCGCCGCCGCAAGAAGATCTGGGCCTGGTGGCAGGCCCGCCGTCAGTCGTCTTCGGACGCTCTCGCCAGCGACGAAAGCCTGTCGAGCGCGCCCTGAAGGATGAAGGAAGCGGCGGCCGAATCGATGCGTTCGGCCCGCTTCTTGCGCGACACATCCATCTCGATCAGCGTGCGCTCCGCCGCCACCGTCGACAACCGCTCGTCCCAGTAGACGAAGGGGATGTCGGTCTTGTCGGCCATCGAGCGCACGAAGGCGCGCGTCGCCTGGACGCGCGGGCCGGCGCTGCCATCCATGTTCACCGGCAGGCCGATCACGAAGGCGACGACCTTCTCCTTGGCGGCGAAAGCCAACAGCACCTCTGCATCCTGGGTGAACTTAACGCGCTTCAGCACCGGCCGCGGCGTGGCGAGCCGGCGGCCGAGATCGGAAACCGAAAGGCCGATGGTCTTGGTGCCGAGGTCGAGGCCGGCGATCGGCTGGCCGGGGGCGAGGATGCCGGCCAGTTCTTCCAGTGTCAGCGTCGCCATGGCCAGACCCTTCTCAGCGCTTGCGGACGAATTCGGTGCGCAGCACCAGGCCCTTGATGGCATCGTGCCGGCAGTCGATCTCTTCCGGGTTTTCTGTGAGGCGGATCGTCTTGATGACAGTGCCCTGTTTCAGCGTCTGCCCGGCGCCCTTAACCTTCAAGTCCTTGATCAGCACGACCGAATCGCCATCCGCAAGCACGGTGCCGCTGGCATCGCGCACCACGTTGCCCGCCGCCTTCTCCGCCGCGATCTCGGACGCCGGGCGCCATTCGCCTGTCACTTCGTCGTAGATATAATCGTCGTCGGCCATGGTGGGCTCCTTGTGAGGACATTGCTCCATCTCGAAAGCCACGCTTATAACGATCGCGCGGCGGATGGAAACGACAATCGCCGGGCCTATATTCTGCAAGCATTCAAACAGGAGACCCTCCATGAAGATTACCTGGCTCGGCCATTCCGCCTTCCGCATCGAAACGGCGAAAGCCAAGATCCTCATCGACCCCTTCTTCACCGGCAACCCCTCCTTCGACGAATCGACCCGCAAGGACGCCGTCGCCGGCCTCACCCATGTGCTGCTCACCCACGGCCACGGCGACCATGTCGGCGACACCATCCAGATCGCCCGGGAAACCGGCGCGACGGTGCTGGCAAATGCCGACCTCGCCTCCTGGCTCGGCAACAAGGGCGTCGAAAAGCTTGAAATGGGCAATACCGGCGGCACCGTGCATTTCGACGGTTTTTCCACCACCTTCGTCAACGCGCTGCATTCCTCCGCGCAGATCACCGAAGACGGCGTTTCCCATTCGCTCGGCAGCGCCAACGGCCTCGTCCTGCATTTCGAGAACGATCCGACGCTGTATCACATGGGCGACACGGACATCTTCTCCGACATGGCGCTGATCCAGGAACTGCACCAGCCGGAAATCGGCCTCGTGCCGATCGGCGACCGCTTCACCATGGGCGGTGCCGTGGCCGCACTCGCCTGCCAGCGCTTCTTCAAGTTCGACACCGTCATTCCCTGCCACTACGGTTCCTTCGGCATCATCGACCAGACGGCCGACCTCTTCGTGCAGGCGATGGACGGCGCATCGGCCAAGATCGAGGTGCCGGGCGTGGGCAGCGTCGTCTCGCGCTGAGCCGCCGGAAAACGGGCGAGGGGGCGTGGAAGGGGCCATTCCCCCGTTGCGCCCCTTGGGCTTGGTCATTATAGCGGGTAGGAAATTTCCCACCGGAGCTTACCATGTCCGTAGATCTAGCCACCGTGAAGCGCGTCGCGCGCCTTGCCCGCATCGCCGTCAGCGAGGAAGAGGCAAGCCGCATGACGGGCGAGCTGAACGGCATCCTCGGCTTCGTCGAGCAGCTTTCCGAAGTGAATGTCGAGGGCGTCGAGCCGATGACCTCGGTCACGCCGATGGTGATGCGCAAGCGTGAAGACGTCGTCAACGACGGCAGCAAGGCCGATGACATCGTCGCCAACGCGCCGGCCACCGACCGCAATTTCTTCCAGGTTCCGAAGGTTGTGGAGTAATCCTTGGCCGTCACCATCGCCGTCGAAAGCCCGTTGCAGGATGAGGTTCGCACGCTGATCGCGGAGCTGAACACGGTCCTGCTCGCGCTGTCGCCACCGGAGGCCTGCTACCACCTCACCGTCGAGCAGATGGCCGAGCCGACCGTGACGGTCTGGATCGCCCGCGACGGCGACACCGTCGTCGGCTGCGGCGCGCTGAAGCGCCATTCCGAAACGGTGGGCGAGGTGAAGCGCATGTTCACCCGGCCGGCGTGGCAGGGGCAGGGCATCGGCCGGCGCATCCTCGGCGAAATCCTTAGCGTCGCCGAACGGGAGGAGCTGACGACGCTCGTGCTCGAAACCGGCGACCAGCACCCGGCGGCCTGGGCGATCTACGAGAAGGCCGGCTTTACCCGCTGCGGCCCCGTGCTCGACTATCCGGCTTCACCGTTTTCCGTATTTTACCAAAAGCAGCTTCTCGCTGCCTGACCCGAAGTGACCGCACCCATGACCGATCTGACCCGCCTGACCATTGCCGAAGCCCGCGAAAAGCTCGGCGCGAAGGAGATCACCGCCGTCGAACTGACGGACGCCTATCTCGGCGCGATCGAGGCGGCGAACCCGGCGATCAACGCCTATGTCACCGTGACGCCGGAAAAGGCGCGCGACATGGCGAAGGCCTCCGACGGCCGCATCGCTGCCGGCCAGGCCGGCGCGCTGGAAGGCATCCCGCTCGGCATCAAGGACCTGTTCGCCACCGAAGGCGTGCACACCCAGGCCTGTAGCCACATCCTCGACGGTTTTGAGCCGAAATACGAATCGACCGTCACGCAGAACCTCTGGAACGACGGCGCGGTCATGCTCGGCAAGCTGAACATGGACGAATTCGCCATGGGCTCCTCCAACGAGTCGTCCTATTACGGCCCGGTCAAGAACCCCTGGCGCGCCACCGGCTCCAACCTCGATCTCGTGCCCGGCGGCTCGTCGGGCGGTTCGGCCGCAGCCGTCGCCGCGTTCCTCTGCGCCGGCGCCACTGCGACGGATACCGGCGGCTCGATCCGCCAGCCGGCCGCCTTCACCGGCACTGTCGGCATCAAGCCGACCTATGGCCGCTGCTCGCGCTGGGGCATCGTCGCCTTCGCCTCCTCGCTCGACCAGGCCGGCCCGATCGCCCGCGACGTGCGCGATGCTGCGATCCTCCTGAAGTCCATGGCCAGCGTTGATGCCAAGGACACGACCTCCGTCGATCTGCCGGTGCCGGATTACGAAGCCGCGCTCGGCCAGTCGCTGAAGGGCATGCGCATCGGCATCCCGCGCGAATACCGCGTGGATGGCATGCCGGAGGAAATCGAGGCGCTCTGGCAGCAGGGCATCGCCTGGCTGAAGGATGCCGGCGCCGAGATCGTCGACATCTCCCTGCCGCACACCAAATACGCGCTCCCGGCCTACTACATTGTGGCGCCTGCGGAAGCCTCGTCGAACCTCGCCCGCTACGACGGCGTACGCTACGGCCTGCGCATCGACGGCAAGGACATCGTCGACATGTACGAGAAGACGCGCGCCGCCGGCTTCGGCACGGAGGTCAAGCGCCGCATCATGATCGGCACCTATGTGCTGTCGGCCGGCTACTACGACGCTTACTACCTCCAGGCCCAGAAGGTCCGCACGCTGATCAAGCGCGACTTCGAACTCGCCTTCGATGCCGGCGTCGATGCGATCCTCACCCCCGCCACCCCGTCCTCGGCCTTCGGTATCGCCGACGAGGACCTCGCGTCCGATCCAGTCAAGATGTATCTCCAGGATATTTTTACCGTCACGGTGAACATGGCGGGCCTGCCGGGCCTCTCCGTCCCCGCCGGCCTCGACCACAAGGGCCTGCCCCTCAGCCTCCAGCTCATCGGCAAGCCCTTCGAGGAGGAAATCCTCTTCAAAACGGCGCATGTCATCGAAAAGGCCGCCGGCCGCTTCACGCCGAACAAGTGGTGGTAAGGGCGGTTTCGCCCTCCACCGCGGCCATCGCCAAAACGTGTCGTAACGGCAACACCTGCCGTTACGAGAGGCGTGACTGCGCCTTTTTCGCTTGATCCCCGCATAAGTCGAGAATAAACGCGCCCTCCCGGTCGTTCAGCCGGTGCGGATGTCAACGGATGGAGTTTTTCACGCTCCTCCCGCGCGAGGCGGCCCTGCCGTCGTCGTGTACGGATGCCGCACTATGAAGACTGGTTTGCGGACCTAGCTCAGCGGTAGAGCACCGGACATGCCTCCGGAGGTCGCGGGTTCGATTCCCGTTGTCTGCTCCATTGGATAGCTCAGTGGTAGAGCATCAGACTGTTACTCTGACTGTGGAAGGTTCGAATCCTTCTCCAAACAGCCTTCCAAGCTGTCTCGATATCCGGTCCGGGGACCGGACTGCGGACGGCGGACCGGGGAAACCCGGAAAGCCCGACGCCGGACGTTTGCGGTCCGGTTCGCGGTGACGGCCAAGCCGCCTTCCGGCCAGCGAGGGAGCGTGACGCTCCCAAGCCCGCCCAAAGGCCGCGCGGTCCTCTCCCGAAAGCCCACCGCCGATGGCCGCCATCCGGTCCTCGGATCACTATTCGCATGCCCCGCCCGCGGGTTCCCCGGGCGATCAGGGTTTCTCGGGGAACTGACAAGACAACTTGCCGATGCCAAACGACATCATCAACGAAAGGAAGATCGGTTCGTGACGTAGCGTATGACCCGAAGGAGCAAGAACAATGACGACGTTTCTCGATATGATTTTGGGGCGCCAGCGCGTCCTCGTGAAGGCCAACGAACGCGTGCTCGCCCTCTACAGGGGAGAGGTGCTCGGCATTTTCGGACCGGGTAAACACGCCCTGCCGAACCGCCGCGGCATGCTCGAACTGGAGCGCCACGACGTGAACCGCCCGGCCTTCACTTCCGCCTATGAGAAGCCGTTGTTCGACACGCTCCCGGAGGTGGCAACCCGCGAACTGACGGTCATCCGGACCGCAAGCCGCGATGTGGCGGTCGTCGAGCGCGACGGCGAGCTCTTTTCGGTGCTCGCTCCGAACCAGAAGCTCGTGGTGTGGAACGCTGCAGGTCCGTGGACCGAGACGCGCGTCGATCTCAAGGATCGGCTCGACATCGATCCGGAACTGATGCGCCGGCTGACGCGCGCCCGCCGCACGGAGCTGACGACGGCCTTCATCGTCAATGACGGCCAGGTCGGCCTGCTCTTCGTCGACGGGACGCACCTGCACACGCTGGAGCCGGGCGCGCACGCCTTCTGGAACGTCGGAAAGACGATCCAGGTGCGCGTGGTCGACCTCAAGCGCCAGTCGCTCGACGTGACCGGTCAGGAACTGCTTACCCGGGACAAGGTCACAATCCGGGTGAACATTTCCGCCGAATACCGCGTCGCCGACCCGTTGAAGGCGGTCTCGGAGGTGAAGGACTTTGCGGATGCCCTGTACCGGGCGCTGCAATTCGCCTTCCGCCAGACGCTCGGCACGCTGACGCTCGACCAGATCCTTGAACGCAAGGTAACGGTCAACGCGGAGGCAGCCGAGAAGGTGCGCGCCGACATGGCGGCGATCGGGATCGAGGTCTCGGCCATTGAGCTCAAGGACGTGATCCTGCCGGGCGAGATGCGCGACCTCCTCAACCAGGTCGTCGCTGCGGAAAAGCAGGCCGAAGCCAACATCATCCGCCGCCGCGAGGAAACGAACGCCACCCGTTCGCTGCTCAACACGGCAAAGGTGATGGCGGAAAACCCGGTCATGCTGCGGCTGAAGGAGCTCGAAGCCCTCGAAGCCATCGCCGGAAAGGTGGAGCGCCTGACCATCCACAACGGGACGGCGGGCCTGATGAACGACATCGTCCAGCTCCGCGACAAGTAAGGGATCGCCCGGCCGGCAAGGCCGGGCGGTTCCGTTTTGCGGCAACGCTCCCCATCATCTCCGTGGATAGACCTTTGGCTCTCTCGCCAAGGGCGGGGCGCAATGCTTTGATGGCGGCATGATCACCGTTCGCAACGCCCGTGAGGAGGATGTTCCGGCCATCGTCGAAATCGGCGTTCGGGCCTGGGAACAGGCCGTCGTCGGTGTCGCCGACCTTCAGGTGCGGCGCGACCATGCCCGCAATGCCTTCCAGCAATTTCTCGCCCGCCATTGGCTGCGGGTGAGCGTGGCCGAGTTCGACGGCGGGCTTACCGGCTGGGCCTCGCGCGAATCTTTCGACGACGAGATCACCGACCTCTGGGTAGATCCGCTTCATCAGAAGAAGGGTGTCGGCGCGGCGCTTCTTGCGGTCATGGAGGCGGAAATCATCGCCGCCGACTTCGAGGCGGCACGCCTCCAGACCCATGCGCGCAACACGGCGGCCGTGGGGTTCTTCCAGAAGCATGGCTATTCCGTCAGCTGGCTTTCCGTCGACTATTCCGAGCGCCTCGACAGGGATGTGGAATCGATCGGCCTTCGCCGGCAGCTCGTCGAGGATATGCCGATCGGCTACGGGCCGGACGGGTTTTGAGGGGGAGGCGGGGCTTTCACCGCGCCTCCCGTTCTTCTATTGGTTGTCCAGTTGCGAGCGCACCAGCTCCAGCCCCCGCTGCGTGATGCGGTAGGGCCTGCCGCCGGAGGAGGCGATGCTGCGCCGGCGCTTCAGCTTGCGGAAGAGCTCGATATCGAGCCCGCTGGCACGCCAGCCGTCCCGCGTGATGCAGGCGACGCTGACAATCTTGTGGTTTTCGTCTTTTTCGATGTCGATCCGGCCGCCCTGGGCGAGCAGGTGGAGAATGCGCTGTTCGGCGCGGGAAATGTCCATTGTCTCGAGAAGTCCGTCTGGCGTTCGAATGAACGCGAAAAAACGTTCCGCCACCGGTCAGGTGGCAGGGTTCATCGTTTTTTCTGACCCTGCGCGCATTGATGAGCGGGCAGGGTCCTCAGCAGGTCTCTGACGAGTTGGACATCAAAACTCCATTCACGAATGTCCCGAAATAACCGGGACATTCGCCAAGGTCAATGCGTTGGCCAGATCAGCGAGTGGTGCAGCATGACGCCGGTCTTCACGCCATCGGCGGCGGCAAGCGTGATGTTTCCCGGTCCGAGCGCGATGTCGCCGGCGGCATAAAGCCCGGGGAGCGACGTCTGGCCGGTCTCGTCCGTCTGAATGATCTTGCCGACCGGCGTTTCCTTCAGCGTAAGGCCGCGATCGCCGGGGATCGCGCTGCGCACCCGCGCTTCCGGCATGACGAAGAGCGCCTTGAGCAGCGTCGGAATGCCCGGCCCGGTTTCGACGGAGAGCATGCCGTTCGGCCCATCCGCGATGGCCGTGACGCGGCCCGGCCGCAGCTTTACGGCGCGCTGTTCCAGCAAAGTGAGGGTTGCGTCGTCCGGCTCGGGCGTCCCGTTGGTGAAGAGCGTCACGCCGCCCCAATCGGCGACAAGCGCCGCGAAGCGTGCGGCATCCGCCGTCCGGGCCAGCACGCCGACCGGACCGCCACCCACCTCGTAGCCGTGGCAATAGGGGCAATGCAGCACCGTCTTGCCCCACCGCTCGGCAAGGCCAGGCACATCCGGCAACTGGTCCTCGAAGCCGGTGGCGAGCAGCACGCGCCGGGCGTCGATCCGCCCGCCATCGCCGGTGAGGATGGAAAAGCCATCGATCTCGCCTTCCAGTTTTTCGGCCGGCGCGTCGCGGAAGGTGACGGTTTCGTAGGCGGCAAGCTGGCGGCGGGCGTCGGCAAGAATATCGCGCCCCGGCCGGCCATCCTGCGCGAGAAAGCCGTGCGAATGCGGGGAGAAGCGGTTACGCGGTTCGCCGGTGTCGAGAATGGTGATGCGGCGGCGGGCGCGGGCGAGCTGCATGGCAGCGGAAAGGCCGGCAAAGCCCCCGCCGATGATGATGGCATCTTCGGTCATGGTGGATCCTTTCATGGAACGTGCGGCATCGTTCGCCCGGCGGGTGCCGGTCGTCCGATGCGGGTCTTTGGAGTTGGCTGCCGTCAGCCCGTATCGGCCCGGCAGTGTTTTACCGCCACCCGAAAGTCGGCGGCGAGATCGGCAAGCGTCGTGCCGGCAAAGCGCGCCATCAGGATTGCTTCCGCATCCTTCAGCGCATCGCCGATCACCCGGTTGACGGATTGCTCGACCACGCAGCCCGGCATTTCCGTCGCGGGGCCGATCTGGAAGACGATCGGCTCGCCGAGCGCATTGTAGATGTCGAGCAGGGATATCTCGGCGAGCGGCTTGGCAAAGTGCCAGCCGCCGCCATGACCGCGGCCGGATTGCACGATGCCGGCATCGCGAAGCCCGGCCATCGTGCGCCGCACGACGACGGCGTTGGTATCGAGGCAGAGCGCGAGATCGTCCGAGGTCATCGGCGCGTCGCGCTCGGCCATGTGCATGAGTGCGTGAAGCACGGCGGAAAGGCGGCTGTTTCTTTTCATGTAACAATAATAGTTACGAACGTGCAGCCTGTCAACCTTGCCGACGAGAGGGTGATCTCAGCCGGCGCGCAGCATCTGGTACAGGGAGGGGCCGAAGACCAATGCCACCGGGATCAGTGCCGCGTGCAGGAGCAGGATCGCCATCAACTGCGTGCGAAACGGCTCCTTGCGCGTCTTGTGCCGCAACAACCGTTGCGCTGCAAAGGCGCCGTGGCTGCCGCCGATGAACGCGAATTGCAGCAGCCGCGCTTCGGAAACGCGCCAATGGCCATCCCGCGCGGCCTCCTTGTCCCACCAGAAGACGCAGAACGTCACGACGTTCACGAGGAGGAAAATCATCAGAAGCGTTGTTGCCGTGCTCATCGCCTGTCTTTAGCCGATCATCCTTGCGGCTTGGCTAACGACGGCGGGCCGCACCCGCTGAAAACCTTGCGCGGCCTGCCCATATGTTCTACCGAGACAGCAACCGAAGACACCCGAGCCAAGAGCCTGCCATGACCCTCGTCGACGTCCGCACCCCCGATCCGAAACGCTTCATTCCCGGCGCCACCGGCGATTGGGAAGTCATCATCGGCATGGAGGTGCACGCGCAGGTTCTCTCCAATTCCAAGCTGTTTTCCGGTGCCTCCACCGAGTTCGGCAAGGCGCCGAATGCCAACGTTTCGCTCGTCGATGCCGCCATGCCCGGCATGCTGCCCGTCATCAACGAGGAATGCGTGCGCCAGGCCGTGCGCACCGGCCTCGGCCTCAAGGCGCAGATCAACCATCGCTCGATCTTCGACCGCAAGAACTACTTCTATCCGGACCTGCCGCAGGGCTACCAGATCTCGCAGTTCAAGGACCCGATTGTCGGCGAGGGCAAGATCGTCATCTCGCTCGGCCCCGACCGCCAGGGCAACTTTGAAGACATCGAGATCGGTATCGAGCGCCTGCATCTGGAGCAGGACGCCGGCAAGTCGATGCACGACCAACATCCGACCATGTCCTATGTCGACCTCAACCGTTCCGGCGTGGCGCTGATGGAGATCGTCTCCAAGCCGGATATGCGCTCGTCGGACGAGGCCAAGGCCTATATGACGAAGCTGCGCTCCATCGTGCGCTACCTCGGCACCTGCGACGGCAACATGGACGAAGGTTCCATGCGCGCCGACGTCAACGTCTCGGTGCGTCGTCCGGGCGAAGGTTTTGGCACGCGCTGCGAAATCAAGAACGTCAACTCCATCCGCTTCATCGGCCAGGCGATCGAATACGAAGCGCGCCGCCAGATCGGCATTCTGGAGGATGGCGGCTCGATCGATCAGGAAACCCGTCTGTTCGATCCGGGCAAGGGCGAGACGCGCTCGATGCGCTCGAAGGAAGACGCGCATGATTACCGCTATTTCCCCGATCCGGACCTGCTGCCGCTGGAATTCGACAACGAATTCGTCGGCAAGCTTTTGGCCGACCTGCCGGAACTGCCGGACGACAAGAAGATCCGCTTCGTCAAGGATCTGGGCCTCTCGGTCTACGACGCCTCGGTGCTCGTCTCCGAAAAGGCCATCGCCGATTATTACGAGGCCGTGGCCGCTGGCCGCGACGGCAAGATTGCCGCCAACTGGGTGATCAACGACCTCTTGGGCGCCTTGAACAAGGACGGCAAAGCCATTGAAGAGACTCCGGTTTCGCCCGATCAGCTCGGCGGCATCATCGACCTCATCAAGGACGGCACCATCTCTGGCAAGATCGCCAAGGATCTCTTCGAAATCGTCTGGACCGAAGGCGGCAACCCGGCCGACATCGTCGAGACGCGCGGCATGAAGCAGGTGACGGACACCGGCGCCATCGAGAAGGCCGTCGACGAGATCATTGCCGCCAACCCGGACCAGGTCGCCAAGGTTCTGGCCAAGCCGACGCTTGCCGGCTGGTTCGTCGGCCAGGTGATGAAGGCGACGGGCGGCAAGGCCAACCCGCAGGCCGTACAGGCCCTCGTCAAGGCCAAGCTCGGCCTGGAGGACTGAAGTAATTCCAGGAAAAGTGTAAAGCGGTTTTCCGTTCGGAATTACTTCAAAACAAAAGGGTTCTTCGATGTTCTTCGTCCGTACGGCGTCCGAGGGCGATCTGGTCAAGGTCAGCGCGCTGCTGGCCGAGACCTGGCATGCGACCTATGACGCGCTCTACGGTGCCGACAAGGTGAGCCAGATCACCGCGCGCTGGCATGCCGTGCCGGCGCTCAAAAGCCGGCTGGAGCGCAAGGACGCGGAATTCGTCGTGGCCGACAACGGCAAGGAACTTGCCGGCATGGGCTTTGCGGCCATGTGGAAGGAACGGCCGAAGACCGTGCTGCTGCACCAGCTCTATGTGCTGCCACGCTACCAGCGGCAGGGTATCGGCCGCGACATGTTCGCCGAGCTGGAAACCTGCTTTCCCGATGCCAATGCCATGCTGCTGGAGGTCGATCCGCGCAACGATGCGGCGGTCGCCTTCTATACGGCGCACGGCTTCGTCAAGGTCGGTGAAGCCAAGCACACGGCGGACGACGTTTCCGGCGTGCCGCTGCATGTCTACGAGAAGCCGCTCGGCGCCTGAGTGCGGCGAAAAGGCGTGTGCGAAGGCGTGGGAATCGCTGGACATTCCGGCGCCCGCGCGCCATAAGCGGAAGAATATTCAGTCGCGGGCCGCGCTTTCGGCATGGCCCTGCCAAGGACGCCAGCCCATGAACCTCCTCACGCAGATTTTTACCTGGTGGAACGGTCAGACGATCGGCACCCGTTTTCACACCTGGCGCTTCGGCACCAAGGTCGGCGAAGACGAATTGGGCAATGTCTACTACCAGGGCACGGCCAAGGATTCCGAAGGCCGCACGCGCCGCTGGGTGATCTACAAAGGTTATGCCGAAGCCTCCGCCATCCCGCCGGGCTGGCACGGCTGGATGCACCACCGCACGGATGTTTCCCCCGCCGACGAGACCTACAAGGCGCGCGAATGGGAAAAGCCGCACCGCCCGAACGGCACCGGCAGCGCGCAGGCCTATCGCCCGCCGGGCTCGATCGCCGTTGCCGGCGAGCGTCCGCGCGTGACGGGCGACTACGACGCCTGGACGCCGGGCAACTGATACCGATTTGGCCACAATTCGCCGGTAGCTCCAAGCGGCCGGCGAAAACCGGTGCAGATCGCAGGAGACGGCATTCATGACATTCGGGTTTTTTCGGGCAAACGCCGGACGGCGGTTCGTTTCGGTCGCGCTTGCGGCCGTCGGCGTCGTCGCGACACCCGTCCTGTCCCAGGCCGCGCGGGTGGAAAACCCGGTCGCCGTCTTCTCCGGCATCGACAAGATAACCGGCCGCATCACCAATTTCGACGTCTACATCGGCGAGACGGTGCAGTTCGGCGCGCTCCAGGTGACGCCGAAGGTCTGCTATAGCCGCGACGACACCGAGGCGCAGAAGGTCACCACCTTCGTCGAGGTCGACGAAATCACGCTCGATCGAAAAATCCGCCGCATCTTCACCGGCTGGATGTTCGCCGACAGCCCCGGCCTCAACGCCGTCGAACACCCCGTCTATGACGTCTGGCTCATCGAGTGCAAGGCCAAGTCCGACGTGCCGCCGCCGGAAGACGCCGAGACGAAGACCGAATAGGGCCTCTCCCTTTTGTGAATGCTTGCGTTTGCCGCGTGGATCCTCGGGTCAAGCCCGAGGATGACGGAGGGGAGGGAGTGTGGCCGACCTCCGTCAAACGGTGCGGCATGCGGCACCGTTTCTATGTTTGTCCTGCTTCTCTTCTTCCGTCATCCTCGGGCTTGACCCGAGGATCCATGCCCCACGGCACAACTCATCGTCTCAGAACGGCAGATGCGGTGATGCCAGCGCGTTCGCCAGCATGTCCTCGTATTCGATCTTCGGCACGTCGATCGCGCCGAAGGACTTCAGGTGCTCGGTGGTGAACTGCGTGTCGAGCAGGCGGAAGCCGCGGGCCTTCAGCCGCTCCACGAGATGCACGAGGCAGATTTTCGAGGCGTCGGTGCGCCGGGAGAACATGCTCTCGCCGAAGAAGGCCGCGCCCAGCGAGACGCCGTAGAGCCCGCCGATGAGCCGATCGCCCTCCCATGCTTCCACCGAATGGGCGTGACCCATGCGGTGCAGCGTTCCGTAGAGCGAGCGGATCTTTGCGTTGATCCAGGTGGAGGGCCGATCCGGTGCTGCTTCGGCGCAGGCGGCCATCACCGCGTCGAAGGCGGTGTCGAAGCGGATGTCGAACGGGTTTTTGCGGATGGTTTTCGCAAGGCTGCGCGAGACGTGGAAGTCATCCAGCGGGATGACGCCCCGCATGTCCGGCTCGACCCAGAAGAGCTCCGGGTCGTCCGCCGAATCGGCCATCGGGAAGAGCCCGATGGAATAGGCGCGCAAAAGCAGTTCCGGCGTGATTTCCGGGTGCCGTCCGCGACGCCCTGCCATAACCGACGCCCCTCAGGCGTCGGTCTTATCGGCCAGATAATTTTCCAGCCAATGGATGTCGTAATCGCCGTTGGCGATGTCCTGGTTGCCGATCAGGTCCTGGAACAGCGGCAACGTGGTCTTTATGCCGTCGATGACGAACTCGTCCAGAACGCGGCGCAGGCGCATCATGCATTCGACGCGGGTGCGGCCGTGCACGATGAGCTTGCCGATCAGGCTGTCGTAGTAGGGCGGGATTTTGTAGCCCTGATAGGCGCCCGAATCGACGCGCACGCCAAGGCCGCCCGGCGCATGGAAATGCGTGATCGTGCCCGGCGAGGGCACGAAGGTGCGCGGGTCTTCCGCATTGATGCGGCACTCGATGGCGTGGCCGGAGAAGACGATGTCTTCCTGGCGCACCGAGAGGCCGGCGCCGGAAGCGACGCGGATCTGCTCGTGCACGAGGTCGATGCCGGTGATCGCTTCGGTGATCGGGTGCTCCACCTGAAGGCGGGTGTTCATTTCGATGAAATAGAACTCGCCGTTCTCGTAGAGGAACTCGACCGTGCCGGCGCCGCGATATTTCAGCTTCATCATGGCGTCGGCGCAGATCTGGCCGATCTTCATGCGCTGCTCGACGTTGAGGGCCGGGGAGTTCGCCTCTTCCCAGACCTTCTGGTGGCGGCGCTGCAGGGAGCAGTCGCGCTCCCCCAGATGCACCGCATTGCCCATGCCATCGCCGACGACCTGGATTTCGATATGGCGCGGCTTGCCGAGGTACTTTTCCATGTAGACGGCATCGTTGCCGAAGGCGGCGAGCGCCTCGGAACGGGCCGTCGAGACAGCTTCCTCGAGATCGTCCTCGTTCTTAGCGACCTTCATGCCGCGGCCACCGCCGCCGGCGGTTGCCTTGATGAGCACGGGGAAGCCGATCTGGCGGGCGATTTCCAGCGCGTTCTCCGGCTTCACTTCGCCTTCGGAGCCCGGAACGACCGGGATGCCGAGCGCTTCCGCCGTCTTCTTGGCGGTGATCTTGTCGCCCATGATGCGGATATGTTCCGCCGTCGGGCCAATGAAGGTGATGCCGTGCGCGTCAAGAATTTCCGCGAACTTGGCGTTTTCCGACAGGAAGCCGTAGCCCGGATGCACGGCGTCGGCGCCGGTGATCTCGCAGGCGGCGACGATCTGGTGGATGTTCAGGTAGCTTTCGCGCGAGGGCGGCGGGCCGATGCACACGCTCTCGTCGGCAAGGCGGACATGCATGGCGTCGGCATCCGCCGTCGAATGCACGGCAACCGTGGCGATGCCCAGCTCCTTGCAGGCCCGAAGGACCCGGAGCGCGATCTCGCCGCGGTTGGCAATGAGGACTTTGGAGATCATCTGAGCCACCTTATTCGATGACGATGAGCGGTTCGCCGTACTCGACCGGGCTCGAATCCTGCACGAGGATTTCGGTGACCTTGCCCGAGCGCGGCGCCGGGATCTGGTTCATCGTCTTCATGGCTTCGATGATGAGGATGGTCTGGCCTTCCTTGACCGTCGCGCCGACCTCGATGAACGGGCGCGAGCCCGGGGCAGGCGAGAGATACGCCGTGCCGACCATCGGGGCCGTGACGGCGTTCTTGTTGTTGCGCGCGTCGACGACGACCGGGGCGGCTGCCGCTGCGGCAGGGGCAGCATAGGCGGCCGGAGCTGCGATCGGCGCCTGGACATATTGCGGGGTTCCGGCACGCGAGACGCGGATGCGCAGGTCGTCCTGCTCCACTTCGATCTCGGTCAGGTCCGTCTCGTTGAGGATGTTGGCGAGATCGCGGATCAGACCCTGATCGATGCCGTGTTTCTTGTCAGCCATGGAAGTGAGCCTCTGTTTTTTCTTATTTCGTGATGGACGAAAGCGCGTGTAGCGCGAGGATGTAGCTGTGCGCCCCGAAACCGCAGATGACGCCCTTCACAGCGGGCGCGATCATCGATTTGTGGCGGAATTCTTCGCGGGCATGCACATTGGAAAGGTGCAGCTCGACCACCGGGATCTTGATGGCGCGGATGGCGTCATGCAGCGCGATCGAGGTGTGGGTATAGGCACCGGCATTGATGGCGATACCGACGGCCGTGTCGCCGGCTTCATGGATCCAGTCGACCAGGTCACCTTCGTGATTGGACTGGCGGAAGTCCACGGCAAAGCCCAGCTTCTCGCCCTCGGCCGTGCAGAGCGCTTCGATATCGGCGAGCGTGTGCCCGCCATAGATACCGGGCTCGCGCTTGCCGAGTGCGTTCAGGTTGGGGCCGTTGAGCACAAAAAGGGGTGAAGCCATTCGCAATTCCGCATGCTGGATAGAGGATTACCTATAGACCGGCGGTTCCCGCAGGGAAAGCCCCAAGGGCAGGGGCTTTGCCGGTCGAAAGAGGCGATGTCCACAAGCAGCACAGGCTGAATACGGTGAGCGTGGCAAGAAGATGGCGTCCGTCAGCAACTCGCCTTGCCGCAGGCGCGTACATTGGCGATTTTTGCCCGCAGGTCGTCCGCGCCGACCGCGCCGAACACCATCTCGTTGCCGAGAACATAGGACGGCGTGCCGGTGATGCCGAGGTCGTTTGCCAGCGAATAGGCCTCGCGCACCGCGTCGTCATGCGGCTTTTCGGCCATGGTCTTGCGGATGTCCGCCTCGGAAAGGCCCATGCCGGCGGCAAGCGCGATGGCGCTTTCCTCCGTCGCCCGGCCTTCGCCGCCAAGCAGCGTGCGGTGGAATTCGCCGTACTTTTCCGGCGAAAGATCGCGCACGGCAGCACTCACTTTGTGGGCGGCCAGCGAATCGGGGCCGAGGATCGGCAGTTCCTTCAGCACGAAGCGGACGTTCTTGTCCTCCTTCAGGATCGCGTCCATATCGGAGAGGGCGCGCTTGCAGTAGCCACAGTTGTAGTCGAAGAACTCGACGATCGTGACGTCGCCCTGCGGGTTGCCGAGCGCAATGTCATAGGGCGAGGAGAAGATCGCCTTCTCGTTGTCGGTGATCGCGCCTTGCGCCTTCGCCTGCTGCTGGGCCTCCTGCTTCTTCTGCAGGGCTTCCTGCACTTCCACCAGGATTTCCGGGTTCTCGACGAGGTATTCCTTGATGAATTCGCCGATCTCCTTTTTCTGCGCATCGTCGAGGGCGAGCGCGGGAAGGGGGGCTGCGACCGCGAGTGCGAGAGCGACGGTGGCCGCGAGCTTCGTCTTGAATGTCATGTCTGTGCTGTCCTCGTCGTGATGCGCCGATGAGTGCCATTGGCGGCACCCGCGCGTCAATGCGGACGTGGGTGCTTTCAACGATCTTATGGCCGGCAAAGCGCAAACGATAGGGCAAAAGCGGCGGATTTTCGGCCCTCGCGGGATTGTGAATATGGGCGTGTTGCGGCACACAGGCACGATCTCAGAATTGGAAGGCAGGCTCATGAAACTCTCGTCGCGCGGCGCCGTCGAACCCTTCCACGCCATGGACGTGCTCGCAGAGGCGACGAAGCGGCGCGCCGCCGGACGCCCGGTGATCTCCATGGCGGTCGGCCAGCCAGCGCATCCGGCGCCGGAAGCGGCGCGTGAAGCGGCCCGCCGGGCGCTCGATGTGGGGCGCATCGGCTATACGGATGCGCTGGGCCTGCTGTCACTGCGCCGCGCCATTTCGGATTTTTACAGGAGCCATCATGGCGTTTCCGTCGATCCGGGCCGAATCGCCATCACCACCGGCTCCTCGGCCGGCTTCAACCTGGCCTTCCTGGCGCTCTTCGATGCCGGCGACCGCGTCGCCATCGCGCGTCCGGGCTATCCGGCCTACCGCAACATCCTGGCGGCGCTCGGCATCGAGACGGTGGAGATCGAGGTCGATGCGGACAATGGCTTCACGCTGACGCCCGAAGCCCTGCAAGCCCATGGCCGTATCGATGGCGTGTTGCTGGCAAGCCCGGCGAACCCGACCGGTACGGTGACCGGCCGCGCCAATCTGGCGGCGCTCTCCGCCTATTGCCGCGACAACGGCATCGCCTTCATCTCGGACGAGATCTATCACGGCCTCACCTTCGTCGGCGAAGAGGCGACGGCGCTGGAATTCGGCGACGAGGCGGTGATCATCAACTCGTTCTCGAAATATTATTGCATGACCGGCTGGCGCATCGGCTGGATGGTGCTGCCGGAAGCGCTGGTGCGCCCGGTCGAGCGCATCGCCCAGAGCCTCTACATTTCCGCGCCGGAACTCTCGCAGATCGCGGCGGAGGCCGCACTTGGCGCCGAGGCGGAGCTCAACGTCTATCGCGATGCCTATCGGGTGAACCGCGATTTCCTGGTCAAGCGCCTGCCGGAACTCGGCTTCTCCATCGCCTCGCCGATGGACGGCGCCTTCTATGCCTATGTCGATGTCAGCCGCTTCACCAATGACAGCATGGCGTTTGCCCGCCGCATGCTGGCCGAAACCGATGTCGCGGCGACGCCCGGCATCGACTTCGACCCGAAGGACGGCCAGCACACGATGCGCTTCTCCTATGCCGGCTCCTTCGAGGAGATGAACGAGGCGGTCGACCGCCTCGCGCGTTGGTTGGCCTGATTTCGGAAAACGATTCCGTTTCAGGGTCTTGCGGCCAGGAGCGGACTCAATCTCGCAGCCAGGTGAATCGCTTTCTCAGACCCGGTTGATGGACACGCCGCCATCGACGAGCATGGCCGTGCCGGTGGTGAAGCTGGAGGCGTCCGAGCACAGGAAGAGCGCGGCCTGCGCGATTTCCTCCGGCGCGGCGATGCGCTTGAAGGCGTTCAACCCCGCAATGAACTGACGTGCTTCCGGCGTATTCGCCACCTCGCGCCCCATCGGCGTATCCGTGGCGCCCGGCAGCAGCGCATTCACGCGAATCCCCTTCGGGCCATATTCGGAGGCGAGCACCTGAACGAGGCCGATCAGGCCCGACTTCGACGCCGCATAGGCCGCAAGCCCCGGAAAGCCCGCCGTGTAGCCGACGAAGGTCGAGGTGAAGACGATCGCGCCGCCGCCGCGCGCTTCCATGGCCGGCAGTTGGTATTTGGCGGCCAGGAAGCCGCTGGTCAGGTTGACGCCGAGCACGTCTTGCCAGTCGGCCAGGGCGAGATCGGGCAGCGCCCCGACCGGTCCGGTGGTGCCGGCATTGTTGAAGGCGATGTCGAGGCCGCCGAATTCACGCTGCGCCGCATCGACCAGCGCCCGGTGATGGGTTTCTTCGCTGACGTCGCCGGCAACGGTGACGGCCGCGCCGCCGCCGGAACGGATTTCTTTGGCGACCTCCTCCAGCCGTTCGTTTCCGCGGGCCGACAGCACGAGTCGGGCGCCCTGTTCGGCGAAAAGCAGCGCGGCTGCCCGGCCAATGCCGGAGCTTGCGCCGGTGATGATGGCGACCTTGTCGGTAAGGCGGGTCATGGGTTTCTCCCTTGCTGGTTTCTGACGGCCGCGGGTGTCGCAGATAGGCAGGCAGGGAACCACCCGATTCCAACGGGCAAGAAAAAGGCCCGGACGATGCCGGGCCTTCGGATTTCTTGAGGTAGGGCGCTTCTTAGAAGAAGCCGCGGCGCTGCCACCAGCCGCCCTTCTTGGGCTTGTCCGGATCGTCGTCCGGCGTGGTTTCCTTGGCCGTCGAAGACTTGACCACGGGCTCGGAGGCGATCTTCGAGAGGTCGCGGTTGGCGCGCACGGGCTTTGCCGGCTCTTCGAGATCGGCCGAGGCCACCTCGACTTCCGGTTCGACCGGAGCGACGTCCTCTTCGGCTGCCTTGGCCGGTGCGGCTTCGGGCTGCGCCTCGATTGCCGTGCGGGCAGCCTCGTCCGTGACGGCTTCCTCGGTTGCCTTGGCACGGCTGCGGCGGGCACGCTTCGGCTTGACGGGCGCCTCTTCGGCGACAGCCTCGACCTGCGCTTCCTCGGCGACGACAGCCACTTCGGCCACGTCCACCTCGACGCTCGTCACTTCATCGGCTTCGTCCGCATCGCCATCGGCGTCTTCGGATTCGCCATCTTCGGCACCGGCTTCGACCGAACCATCCTCGGGGCGGTTGCGGCGGCCACCGCGCTTGCCGCGACGGCGGCGCTTGCGGCGCTGCTCGGAGGTTTCGCCGGCCTGGGCGTCCGCATCGGCGGCATCCACACCTTCCTCGCCTTCGGCATCCTCGTCGTCGAGAACGTCTTCGTCGCCGGCCTGTTCGCCGCCGAAGGAGGCGGTGTCGGTGCCTTCGCCATTTTCACGGCGACCGCGACGGCGGCGGCGGCGCTTGCGCTTGCGGCCGTCATCGGAAGCGGCGGCGGAGGACGCTGCCGGGGCAGAAGCCTGCGCGGCCGCGGCCGGGCGTGCTTCTTCCTCGTCTTCCTCGTCGATCTCCTCCTCGATCACGACGTCGTCGTCTTCCGGCTCGGGTTCGAAATGCAGGATCTGCTCGATCTTGACCGGGTTTTCGACTGCTTCGCCGCGGTCGATCGCAAAATGCTGCGCGCCGACATGGGCATCCGCCTCGATGATGATCTGCACGCCGAAGCGGTTTTCATAATCGATGATCGTGCCGCGCTTGTGGTTGAGCAGGTAGAGCGCGATGTCCGGCGTCGTGCGCACCGAGATATTGTGCGTGGTGTTCTTGAGGAGATATTCCTCGATGCCGCGCAGGACGTGCAGCGCCACCGACGACTGCGAGCGGATATGGCCCGTGCCGTTGCAGTGCGGGCAGGTCTGCATGGTCGATTCGAGAACGGACGCGCGGATGCGCTGGCGCGACATTTCGAGCAGGCCGAAATGCGAGATGCGGCCGACCTGGATGCGCGCGCGGTCGTTCTTGAGGTGGTCCTTGAGGCGCTTCTCGACGGAGCGGTTGTTGCGCTTCTCCTCCATGTCGATGAAGTCGATGACGACGAGGCCGGCAAGGTCGCGCAGTCGCAGCTGGCGCGCCACTTCCTCGGCGGCTTCCAAGTTTGTCTGGAGCGCGGTCTCCTCGATGGAGTGCTCGCGCGTCGAGCGGCCGGAGTTGACGTCGATCGAGACGAGCGCCTCGGTCTGGTTGATGATGATGTAGCCGCCGGACTTCAGCGTCACCTGCGGCTGCAACATACGGTCAAGCTGGGCCTCAATGCCCGAGCGCGAAAAAATCGGATGCACGTCGCGGTACGGCTGGACGACCTTCGCGTGGCTCGGCATCAGCATCTTCATGAAGCCCTTGGCTTCCTTGTAGCCTTCCTCGCCGGCAACGACGATCTCGCTGATGTCCTTGTTGTAAAGGTCGCGGATCGAGCGCTTGATGAGCGAGCCTTCCTCGTAGACGAGGCAGGGGGCCGTGGAGGCGAGCGTTAGGGTGCGGACGTTCTCCCACAGGCGCATCAGGTATTCGAAGTCGCGCTTGACCTCGACCTTGGTGCGGTTGGCACCGGCAGTGCGCAGGATGACGCCCATGCCCTGCGGGACTTCCAGGCTGCGGGCGATTTCCTTCAGGCGCTTGCGGTCCTGCAGGTTGGTGATCTTGCGGGAAATGCCGCCGCCGCGCGCCGTGTTCGGCATGAGAACCGAGTAGCGGCCGGCGAGCGACAGATAGGTGGTGAGAGCAGCGCCCTTGTTGCCGCGCTCTTCCTTGGCGACCTGCACGAGCAGGATCTGGCGGCGCTTGATGACTTCCTGGATGCGGTACTGCTTGCGCGGCTTGCGCTGCACGCGGTCCGGAACCTCTTCCATCGCGTCTTCGGCGCCGACGGATTCGATGACTTCCTTTTCTTCGCCGGGATGACCGTCGTCATCATCGTCGTCGTCATCGCGACGGCGGCGGCCGCGCTTGCGGTCGGAGGGCTCGGAGATTTCGTCGGCATCGACGGCCATGGCCATCGCGCCGCCGGGCGTCTCGTCGTCGGTGCTTTCCGCGGGCGCTGCGGCCTCTTCGGCTGCCGGTGCATCCTCGGTCTTCGCCTTGGCCTTGCGGGTGCGGCGCGGCTTCTTCGGCTTTTCGGCCGGGGCTTCTTCAAGCGCGGCGACAGCCTCGACGACCTCGGCTTCGGCGACAACCTCGACCGGAGCGGCTTCTACTACAGCTTCGGTCTCGGTGGTTTCAGCCTCAGTGGTTTCCGTTTCCGAATCGTCGGAAAGGTCGGTTCCGGTCTCGACCTGCTCGATATCGTCGTCGCGACGGTGCTCTTCGGCCTCGGCCCTGAGCAGGGCCTGGCGATCAGCAAGCGGGATCTGGTAATAATCCGGGTGGATTTCGGCGAAGGCCAGGAAGCCGTGGCGGTTGCCGCCGTAATCGACGAAGGCCGCCTGCAACGACGGTTCTACCCGCGTGACCTTGGCAAGGTAGATATTGCCGCGGATCTGCTTCTTGTGTTCGGATTCGAAGTCGAATTCTTCTATGCGGTTTCCGCGTACGACAACGACGCGCGTCTCCTCAGCGTGAGACGCGTCGATAAGCATTTTCTCTGCCATGTAAATTGTGCTCCTCGGCGCATGCGCGATCCTGGCGGCGAACCGTTCCCTGAAAGGGAGGTGCCGGGAGAGGAGAGGGCTGCGCCGAATATGTAAGTTCCCGTCGGGCCCCGGTGAGGGGTTAGCGGACGGAGGTAGGTCGGTACGCGAGCGTCCCGGTGCCTGTTACCCTCTGAGAAAATCCGCTGTGACAACATCAACGTCCAACGAGAATGCCAGTGCCATAGACCTTGAAAGGTCCGATGAAGTTGCCCTTGGGTAAGGGCGTTTGGTGGAAATCCACCTTGACTGTTCCGGCCACCGCCGGCTTACGCGATCTTATCGGCCGGGAAAAAGTGGGTATGACGGCGGATGAAGGCCCGGTTCGGCGCCAAGTCCCGAAGGAGTGGCTGCCTGCTCAAGGCGATTCTATCCCGTCTGATCTTTTTCCCTGACTTTGCTTTTATGGCGGATATGTCACAATGGCAAGGGAAAAGCCAAAAGCGTCATAATCTTGATGGATTTGCGGTGATCTTGGCCCCTTCGTCCGCCGGTCTCTTGGCGCGCCAAGCTTTCGTTAACCATAAGAGGGCATCTATGGGCCTTGTCCTGCACCGCATCGCGCGGTCTCCACGCGTTTGAGGGCTGTCCGGGTGATGCTACGCGTCCTGACTGAACATTCGTCCCGCTTTTTTGCCGGCCTGATCGCCGTCTTTCTCTGTGCCGCGATCGTCACGCCGGCGCTTGCCGTTTCCGATTCGGCCGCGCCGCTGCTTGCCTTTGCCGCGCGCATCGCCGGCGACGATGCGCGCACCCGCCTCGTCATCGATTTCGACCGCAAGCCGGAGTTCAAGGTTCACTACGTCGCCAATCCCTATCGCGTGCTGATCGACCTGCCGGAAACCGATTTCGGCATTAAGGCGGAGGAACTGGAAGCGCGCGGCATCTTTTCCGACATCCGCTACGGCACCATGGCCGCCGGCCGTTCGCGCATCGTGCTGACCGCCTCGCGGCCGATCGGCGTCGTGCTGGCCGAGGTGCAGGAAGAGCAGGGGGCGGCGAGCTACCGGCTCGTCGTCGACACGGCGATCGTCACCGACCAGGTCTTCCAGGCGAACATGGAAAAACAGAGCTGGCAGGAGGCGTCCGCCACGGCGTCCAGCGAACAGGCGCCCGTCATGCTGCCCGGCAGCAAGGCGGAAGGGCCGTTCGTGATCGCCGTCGACGCCGGCCATGGCGGCATCGACAACGGTGCGCGCGGCGGCGTCACCAAGACGGAAGAGAAGCATGTCACGCTCGCCTTCGCCCGCGAACTTGCCGAGGCGCTGAACAAGCTGCCGGGCACCCGCGCGATCCTGACGCGCGACAAGGACGAGTTCCTCTCGCTTTCGCAGCGCGTGCAGCTTGCCCGCGGCGAGGGGGCGAACCTGCTGATCTCCATCCATGCCGATACGCTGCGGCAGAAGGATATCCGCGGCGCGACGGTCTATACGATCTCCGACAAGGCCTCCGACAGCCTCGCAGCGAGCCTCGCCGAGCGCGAAAACCTTTCCGACCAGATCGCCGGCATCTCCTTCGTCGACGAGCCGGCCGAGGTTGCCGATATCCTGCTCGACCTGACGCGGCGCGAGACGCAGGCCTTTTCCATCAACCTCGCCCAGAGCATCGTCGGCAACTTCAAGAACGAGGTGCTGCTGATCAACAACCCGCACCGCCATGCCGGCTTCCGCGTGCTGACCGCACCGGACGTGCCGTCGATCCTGCTGGAACTCGGCTTCATGTCGAACAAGGACGACGAAAAGCTGCTCGTCGATCCGGCCTGGCAGAAGAAGGTCGCGGGCCTCGTCGCCAAGGCGGTGGAGGAGTACCGCACGACCGTCGTTGCCAACGGCGGTTAAGCTTTTCGCGCGACGCCGCAGGCGCGCGGGCCGGGAACGTGTTAGTGTGCCTGTGCCGGAAAAGTGACAGAAGCCGCCATTGTGCGGTGGCGAAGCCGGGATGCATGCTGTAAGCCCTATTTTCCTCACATTCCGATCGCTAGACGGGAGCGAGAAAATGGGGGCGACTCGTCTTCGACTGGAAGACTGAGCGGCGCAAGGCCGGGCAGCGGGTCTGCCCGATGAAATTTAAGACATAAGGCGTCGGTAACTGGCTCATGATCAGACTGATTGGATATTTCTTCGGGATTGGCGCCGTCTTCTTCCTCGGCCTGGCGGCCGTGGTCGCGCTCTATCTCGGAAGTGTCACCAAGGATCTTCCCGATTATGAGGTGTTGAACAGCTATGCGCCGCCGGTGACGACGCGCATGCATGCTGGCAACGGCGCGCTGATGGCCGAATATGCCCGCGAACGCCGCCTCTACCTGCCGATCCAGGCCATCCCGGATCGCGTGAAGGCGGCCTTCCTGTCGGCCGAAGACAAGAACTTCTACCAGCATCCCGGCGTCGACGTGACGGGCCTGTTCCGCGCCATCGTCGTCAACGTCCAGAACATGGGCTCGGGCCGCCGCCCGGTGGGCGCCTCGACGATCACCCAGCAGGTCGCGAAGAACTTCCTCTTGTCCTCCGACCAGACGATCGACCGCAAGGTCAAGGAAGCGATCCTCTCCTTCCGCATCGAGCAGGCCTATTCGAAGGACCGCATCCTCGAACTGTACCTCAACGAGATCTTCTTCGGCCTGAATTCATACGGTATTGCCGGCGCGGCGCTCACCTATTTCGACAAGTCGGTGACCGAACTCACCATCGCCGAAACCGCCTATCTGGCGGCGCTGCCGAAGGGTCCGTCGAACTACCATCCGTTCCGCCGCACCGAGGCCGCCATCGAGCGCCGCAACTGGGTCATCGACCGCATGGTCGAGAACGGCTACGTCACCCAGAGCGACGGCGCGGAAGCCAAGGCCCAGCCGCTCGGTGTTACGCCGCGTCACCGTGGTTCCTATCTCTTCGCCTCCGAATATTTCTCGGAAGAGGTCCGCCGCCAGATCATCGAGCGCTACGGCGACAATGCGCTGTACGAGGGTGGTCTTTCGGTGCGCACCTCACTCGATCCGCGCATCCAGGTCGCGGCCCGCAAGGCCCTGCAGCACGGCCTCCTGACCTATGACGAGCGCCGCGGCTTCCATGGCCCGATCAAGACGATCGAGATCGGCGGGGACTGGGGCATCGAGCTTGCCAAGGTGGATGCCTTTGCCGACGTGCCGGAATGGAAGCTTGCCGTCGTGCTGGCCGTCGATGACGGCGGCGCCGATATCGGCCTCCAGCCAAGCAAGGACGCTTCCGGCAAGGTCGTCGAGGAGCGCGTGACCGGCCGCATCGAAGCGGACAACATGAAATGGGCCTATCGTTCGGCCAAGGGCGACCGCAAGACCGCGAAGTCGCCGGCCGGCGTCTTCACGGTGGGCGACGTGGTCTATGTCGAGCCGACGGAAGGCGGCGGCTATCGCCTGCGCCAGCCGCCGAAGGTACAGGGCGGCCTCGTCGCCATGGACCCGCATACCGGCCGCGTGCTCGCCATGGTCGGCGGCTTCTCCTATGCGCAGTCGGAATTCAACCGCGCGACGCAGGCGATGCGCCAGCCGGGCTCGTCCTTCAAGCCCTTCGTCTACGCCGCAGCGCTCGACAACGGCTATACGCCGGCATCCGTCATCATGGACGCGCCGATCGAGATCGTTGCTGGCGGCCAGGTCTGGCGCCCGCAGAACTACGGTGGCGGTTCTGCCGGCCCCTCGACGCTACGCCTTGGCATCGAGCGCTCGCGCAACCTGATGACCGTCCGGCTTGCCAACGACATGGGTATGAACCTTGTTGCCGAATATGCCGAACGCTTCGGCATCTACGACAAGATGTATCCGGTGCTCTCCATGTCGCTCGGATCCGGCGAGACGACCGTGCTGCGCATGGTCTCGGCCTATTCCGTGCTCGCCAATGGCGGCAAGCAGATCAAGCCCTCGCTGATCGACCGCATCCAGGACCGCTACGGCAAGACGATCTTCCGCCACGAAGAGCGCACCTGCGAGAACTGCAACGCCAACGACTGGGAAAAGCAGGACGAGCCGACGCTGGTCGACAATCGCGAGCAGGTGCTCGACCCGATGACGGCCTACCAGATCACTTCGATGATGGAAGGCGTCGTCACGCGCGGCACCGCCGCCGGCAAGATCAAGCTCGACCGCCCGACGGCCGGCAAGACCGGCACGACCAACGACGAGAAGGATGCCTGGTTCGTCGGCTACACGCCGGACCTCGTCGCCGGCCTCTATATCGGCTTCGACAACCCGGCACCGCTCGGCCGCGGCGCCACCGGCGGCTCGCTCTCGGCGCCGATCTTCAACGAATTCATGACCGCAGCCCTAGAAGGCACGCGCCCGACGAAGTTCATCGTGCCGGAAGGCATGCAGTTCATCGCGGTCAACCGCAAGACCGGCATGCAGGCCTCGGAAGGCCAGCCGGACACCATCATGGAAGCCTTCAAGCCCGGCACAGGCCCGGCCGACGTCTTCTCGGTCATCGGCGGCGAGGAATTCGCGAGCCCCGAAGAGATCCTGAAGAACTCGCCGCAGGCCAACCAGGCGGTGACCGGCGGCAGCGGCGGCCTGTTCTGATCCAGGTCTGATCTATTTGCGAGGGCGGGCGCGGGGCTTTACATCCGCGCCCGCCCTCTCTATTTCACGGCCACCGAATTAGCATCGAAGAAGAAGGCGGACATGCGCGCGGAAATCGAGAACGTCGTCGACGAAATCAAGCAGGCCATAAGCCTGCTGAGGAGGCATCTTTGACTGGGATCAGGCGGTAAGACGACTGGACTGGTTGAACAACAAGGCAGAGGACCCCAACCTCTGGAACGATGCCCAGGAAGCCCAGAAGCTGATGCGCGAGCGCCAGCAGCTGGACGAAGGCATCAATGCCGTGAAGCTCATCGAGCAGCAGCTCAAGGACAATATCGAACTCATCGAGCTCGGTGAGGAAGAGGGCGACGCGGCGATCGTCAAGGAAGCCGAAGACACGCTCAAGGCTGTCCGCAACGAGGCCGCGCGCAAGCAGGTCGAAGCCATGCTCTCCGGCGAGGCCGACGGCAACGACACCTATCTCGAAGTGCATTCCGGCGCCGGCGGCACGGAAAGCCAGGACTGGGCGAACATGCTCTTGCGCATGTACACGCGCTGGGCGGAGCGTTCGGGCTACAAGGTGGAACTGTTGGAAGTCCATGACGGCGAAGAAGCCGGCATCAAGTCCGCGACGCTGCTCGTCAAGGGCCACAATGCCTATGGCTGGTTGAAGACCGAATCGGGCGTGCACCGCCTGGTCCGCATTTCGCCCTATGACAGCAATGCCCGCCGCCACACCTCGTTCTCGTCGATCTGGGTCTATCCGGTCATCGACGACTCGATCGTCATCGAGATCAACGAGAGCGATTGCCGCATCGACACCTATCGTTCGTCGGGCGCCGGCGGCCAGCACGTCAACACGACCGATTCGGCTGTGCGCATCACGCACATCCCGACCGGCATCGTGGTGGCCTGCCAGCAGGAGCGCTCGCAGCACAAGAACCGCGCCAAGGCGTGGGACATGCTGCGCGCCCGCATGTACGAAGCCGAGCTGAAGAAGCGCGAAGAGGCCGCCAACGCCGAAGCCGCGTCCAAGTCGGATATCGGCTGGGGCCACCAGATCCGCTCCTACGTGCTGCAGCCCTACCAGCTGGTCAAGGACCTGCGCACCGGCGTCGAAAGCACCGCGCCTTCGGATGTGCTCGACGGCGAACTCAACGAGTTCATGGAAGCGGCCCTTGCCCACCGCGTGAACGGCGGCGCCGACGCCGTCGTGGACGACCTGAACTAAGCACCTCGGAAAACGAAATCAGAACGGGCGCTTCGGCGCCCGTTTCAGTTTGTGGCCCAAACCACCCGCGTCATCCTCGGGCTTGACCCGAGGATCCACATCACAAATTCAGGGTGTGCCATGAGGCGTGGATCCTCGGGTCAAGCCCGAGGATGACGGTGGGGAGGAGAGGTTACCATTACAATAAGCTGGCGCCTTGGCTCCGGTCTTCAGTTGGTGGCCCGCTCGATCTTGATGTCGCCGAGATCGTCGATCAGCACCGTCCAGCTTTCCGGCTCGACGGCCTTCGGGTCGGTCTTCAGGTAGACGGTGGCGAAGAGGCCCGGCTGGGTGGTGATCCCCGTGGAGTTTTCCGGCCGTATGTCCGTCACATAGGGCTTCATAGCGGAAAACTCTTCCAGCACCGTCGACGACGCGATCTTCGGGCCGGCAGCGGTTGCCTCGATCTGCTGGAGATGGACCTCGGCTGTGCCGTCCGGCTGGCGCACGGCGATCAGCTTGTAGTAGCCGCGGCGCATCTCGGCCGGTTTGGCCGCATCGGCGGTGTCCTGTTTGGCGGCGTCTTCTCCCGCATTCTCGACCGGCTCTTCCCAGAATCCGGTGCTGACGACGAAGGTGATGGTTTCCGCGACCGGCGGCTCGCCTTCGGCCCAGGCGGGCGTTCCGGCGAGAAACAGCAGGGTGAGGGCGGTGGCAAGTGCGTGCCGCGTCATGGCAAAACTCCTGTCCCGAGGCTGGGTGACAGTGTCAATAATCGAACTGTTCGGCAAGAATCCGGTCGGACCAGGAATGATCCGGATCGGACAGGATGCGCGCGGAAAGGCCGGCCGATTCGGCGATGCGCACCGAAGTCACCGATTTCACCTCGGTATTGTCGGCCACCGCATTGACCGGCCGCTTCTCCGCCTCCAGCACGTGGATGTCCACCGTCACCTTGTTCGGCAGCAGCGCACCGCGCCAGCGGCGGGGCCGGAAGGGGCTGACGGGCGTGAGCGCCAGCAGCGGCGCCTCCAGCGGCAGGATGGGGCCATGGGCGGAAAGGTTGTAGGCCGTCGAGCCGGCTGGCGTCGCCAGCAGCAGCCCGTCGCAGATCAACTCCTCCAGCCGCACCCGACCGTCGACGCTGACCCGCAGCTTCGCCGCCTGGTAGGACTGGCGAAACAGGTAGACCTCGTTGATCGCCAGCGCCCGGCGCTCCAGGCCGCTCGCATCGTTGGTGATCATCTCCAACGGCCGGAAGGCGTTTTCCGCCGCACCCTCGATACGGTCCAGCAGGTCCTTCGGGTCGTAGCGGTTCATCAGGAAGCCGATGGAGCCGCGGTTCATGCCATAGACCCGCTTGCCGGTGTTCATCGTCGTGTGCAGCGTCTGCAGCATGAAGCCGTCGCCGCCGAGCGCCACGATGACATCGGACTCCTCCGGATCGGCATTGCCATAGATCGACACCAGCTCATCGCGCGCTTCCTGCGCTTCGGGCGCCTGCGAGGCGACGAAGGAAAGGGAATTGAAATTACGCGCCATGCCGCCGATCCGCATCTCTAGAGAAGCCTTGAGCGCGCCAGGCGCGCAGGGCCGGTCTTTGTCGCATGCCTTTACGGCATGCGCATCTGAAAAATATGACAGTGTCGCTGTAACGGGCGTGGCCGTCAGGCCTTGGGCGCTCCGGCCCGCGCTTCCATCGCCTTGAGCGTGGCCTGGCCGGCGGCAGCCGCCAGCATCGGATTGGCGAACGGACCCTTGACCGGATAGGTGACGCCGCGGAAGGTGAGCGTGAAGAAGTACTTTCCGTCAATGCGCTTTTCGACCGTCACTTTCGAAACCGCGTCCTTACCTGCCGTCACGTCCATACCTCCGCAAAAATGCTTTCGCGCCGCCGCCAGCCTTGGGGGCACCGGCCTTGTCATGAACGCCTATAGGCCAGTCCGCCCGGCGCGGCAAGAAACCCCGCAAAGCGTCAGCCGAATGCCGCTTGAACCTTGGGGTTCGGGTGATTCTGGAGCCGCAGGGCGGCAAAGGGATTTGGGCCTTTATACAGGATGTCGATTTGCGAATAGGTAATGTTGTCGAAGTAGATGAGCTCCTTTACCCAACTGCCGTTGGATATGTCATCTTCCTTGAAGGAACTGGCGCCCGGTTGCTTCAGGAATGAGAAGACGAAGCAATGGGTTGCGCTGTTGCGGTATTTCTCTTCCTCGAAGAAAAGCAGGGTGAAGGCTTCGCTCGGGCAAAATGTCTGCTGGACCGGATTGACATATATGCCGTTCTTGGCCGCCGGTCCTCTCCGGTCCTTCTTCGGCGTGGCATTGATCTTGCCGGCCGTATCGATGCCGGTATGCCCTTCCTGCGATGTAACATGAATGTAGATCGGCTTCCCGTTCCAGCTCCCCGTATTCAGCCGGGCATCCAGAAGCGTATCCTTCCCTCCCGTCGGTCTCCAATTGCCCATCGCGCTCTCCTTTGCGTGGCCTCAAACGGATTTCTAGGTGAGGATGGAGCAGGTGCATAGCGGCGTTCGACGACAACTTTCAATCATAGTTTCGCCTTTACGTTGCGGGGATCAGGCCGATGGCGCGCCGCATATCCCGCGGCGCAAAGGCGTGCTGATCGTTCTGGGGGCGCCGGATTAGACGACGAAGGGAAGCAATCCCGAAGAGAGATAAAGGGAAAGGGAAAGGGGAATGGCCAGCGCCCGCCAGCCGTCGAGCTCGTCGGGATCGTACTTTTCCCTGGTGTCCCGCTGCCATGTCACGCCGCGTTTAACGACCTTGGCCGGGACACCGGCAATGACCGTTCCGCTCTCAAGGAAAGGCTTGGCGACGAAGGACTTGGCGCCCACGACGTTGTCCTCGGCGATCTTTGCGCCCTTGCTGACCAGCACGCCGACGCCCAGCCAGACATGATCTCCGATCTCGATGGGCTGCGATGGGTTGAGGCGCTCGCCCGTTTCGCGGCAGATCAGGGCATGGGCATCGGTCGTGCGGATTTCGACGTTACGCGAGAACAAGCATGCGCGGCCTATTCGGACATATTGCTCCTCGTGACAGAGAATATATGTGTCGCGTGCGACCGTGCCGTTGCCGATATCTATCGACTTACCGTTACCAGTGATCGTCATGTCTCCGCCAATCGCCACCTTGTTGCCGATTGTGATCCGGTTGTCGCGACCGCGCATGGTGATGTGGTCGTTCAGATCGACATCCTGGCCAATCGTGATGTGGTGGTTGCGACCCTTGAGGCGGATCGAGCCGCACACACGCGACCCGGCGCCGATCGTGATCACATGGCCTTCGCCCGCGATGATTAGCTTGCTCTTGAGGGTCGCTGTCTCGGCAATCTCAAGCGTGACGCCCTCGGGCGGGATGGTCGCTTTCGCGGGAGTTGGAACCCGCACAGGCGAGGCGGGCTTCAGAACCTTGCGTGACCTGAAAAACTGAAACATCGCCCCTCCGTCCAGAGAGGGAGAGCCTAGACAATTTAAAGGTGCTTTGGAAGGGAGCCGCTTTCGGCATCGTGACGGCATCCTTTGAAGAGGCCGTCAATCCGAAACCTTGAATGCCAGACTTTGCGCCATCGCACGCCCGCGGCCGGCGTCATCCAGACGGGCGAGCGCCGCAGCTACCAGATCCGCGCCCTTCGGAGGCACCCACCAAACGTCCCCGGTTGCGAATTGCGGGCCGAGAAGCGCTCCGTTCGCCGAGAAGACAGCGGGATAGATAAAACCGTCCGTGGTGCCATCAAGCCCACCGACGTGCTCGCCGGTGTCGGCGGAATAGAATTCGATCCTGTTCCCTTCGCCTGCGAAGAACCGGCTCCCGTCGGGTGAGTAGGACGTCGAGAACATGATTGCCGGCACGCGCTCTCCGACGAGTTTGCCAGTCTCCGTGTTGAGAAGGACACGGCTATAAATGCTGTCCGTGTAGTGCTGGGCAACAATTCCGTTCGCATCGTCCCGAAACCTAAAATCCCCCAGCTGTTCCTGGCCGCCGGTGGGCAGTTGGCCATATGATACCAATGTGCCCGAATGCAGATCGATCTTGCCGAAGATCATGACCATCGGCTCTTTGCCGTCTATCCTGGTGGTATTGAAGGTACAGAGGAAGGCAATGGCGGAAACGCGAAGGTCGACATTTGCGTCGGCCGCATAGCAGCCATTTTGCGAGAGAGCAGGGTTGCTGGCGAATATGTCCTTAAAAGCAAAACTCTTGCGTTGCTGCCCGCTCTCCGTATCCCAGACCTGTACCGCGGACTGATACCCAAAATCCTTCAGATGAGAGGTGAGGGCAACCAGAGTTCGACTGTCCGGGCCGAAGTGCAGCGACGCGAGCTGGTTGTTCGAATCGCCAACCCCCGGCAGCGTGATCGTTCGCAGAGTGACTCCCGAAAGGGCGTCCACGACGATCACCTGACCGGGGCCGACATGGGCCACTATGCGTTGGCCATCCGGGGATAGCGACGCGTTGAAGTCCGGACTGTTCTGGTTGATAGATGCGAGATCGACAATCTTGATACCCTTGCCCGTATCCCAGAGCGACAGGGTGCGCACCTCGCCCCATGCGCTGCCCACGACACGGTTGGTGATGGGGGAATAGCCGCTTGGAGCCCATCCCCCTTCGGTTGGTCCCAACCGGTAGCTTGTCGAACGCGTCGCGGCCACCAGGGCGAGATGCGCTTTGGAAAACCGTTTTTCCGCATCGGCGGGAAGTGGGAGCGGCAGGCCCTTGAGAGCCTCGGAGATCGCGCCTGGCACGTCGCCGGAGGAGAGCAGGCGGTGGGATTCGCCGGCGTGCTTGTCGGACAGGGTCACCGCTTGCTCTTCCGTCAGTCCGCCGTTCAACATGATCTCGGCCGTCAAAGAAGATTTGATCCAGGGCGTCTGCGACCAGTTCGTCGCTTCCCCAACGCTCTTGGAGACCTCGCTCAGCGCGCGCTGGACGGAATAACCGGGCTTGCCGACCGAGGCCACAAATGCCTCGGTGAACGGGCTCATGCTGCCGGTGCCGTCGGTGGCGATTGCGTTGGGAGAGGTCGAGTAGGCGACAAAAATCCCCTTTGCCTGCTGGCGTGCCTGCGTGTCGTTCGAGGTCACTTTCTTCAGCCCGCGCTCGAGGCTACGCCCGGTGGAGACAGACAGGCCCGCTGCGCCCTTGGGCGCGAACGGGTTGTTGCGGCAGGCGTCAAGAAACACCATGACAGATGCCGCGTTCTCTTTCACGGCGTCGATGACATCGTCGATATAGACATAAGCGTCCGAAAGCGCGCCGTCCGCGGCCGCATCGGTCGCGATCATGTAGTTGCGGTCGTCGACTTGGATGCCGTGACCGGAATAATAGATGATGGCGATAGCGTCCTCAGAGATTGCCGTTTTCGCACGCGCGATGCAGTCCCGCATGACGCTTCCCGTTCCGTCCGCCAATGCGAAGATGGAAAAACCGAGCTTGTGAAGTGCCGAGACGACACCGTTTGCGTCGTTGCCAGGGTTTCTGAGCGCCGGTATCCCGCCTGTGTAGTCCGAATTGCCGATTACGAGCGCAACACGCTTTGGCTCTACGCCCACTGAAGCCGGAATTTCCGTGCAGGTGTCGGCGACGAGCACCGGAAGATCGGCCGCCCTGGCACTTGGCCATGAGAGAAGGACAAGGAAGAGGAAGCCGATTGAACTGACAAAGCCGCTCTTCGCCATTGCGTGCACTCCTCCGGGTTCGTCTGCCGCCATTGGCAAGCTGCGACGCAGCGCCGTCGTTTGGCCATCGGGATGCATGCCGAGGCCGAGGGCCTCTTTTCGGATAAGATTTGAGGAACGGCTTGCGCGTTACGCTGTGCCTTGGCGTACGCTTCAGACCTTCGCAATCAACTGGTCCGGGTCAATCCACGATGATCGATCTAACTTCAGGATAATGCGTTCCTTTTGCGCGGCAAGCTCACTATTTGAGGTAGTGTCTACCTCAGGAGGCTCTGTTTTCGCGCAACGCTTTGGGCAACACGCGCAGCAGATTGCCGACGATCATCAATCGCCGGTTCATCACGAGTGCCGCAAAGCGAAAGGTTTTTCACGCCAATTCAACGGCTAAGTGCTTGGAGAATAAGTGGTGCCCCCACCAGGACTCGAACCCGGGACCCCCTGATTACAAATCAGGTGCTCTACCAACTGAGCTATAAGGGCACTCTGCGAGGGAGTTAGCATATTTTCCGCGGCTGTAAAGCGAAAAGGCCGGGGTCAGATCGACCAGTTGCTGTCGGTGGCGGCTCTTGGCACGATTTCCTGGCAGCGCAGCATGGAGCGCGGCAGGTTTTCCGCCAGATGGTCGATGAGCGCGCGCACGGCCGGCAGCATGCCATGGCGGGAGGTGAAGACGGCGTGCACGGTCGATTCGGCGCTCGACCATTCCGGCAGCACCGGCGTCAGCACGCCGCTGCGAAAACCGCGCTCCACCAGCATGTCCGGCAGCATGCCGAGGCCGACGCCCTCGATCGTCGCGCGCTCCAGCACGCTGAAATCCGAGCAGAGCAGCACCGGCGAATGGGAGATGTCGCGCACGTCGCCGTTGGCATGGATGAGCGTCCAGATGGCGCGCGGCGAGTTCTCCTGCATGGACAGCGTCGGCACGCGGGCGATCGTGTCGAAATCGATCGGCCCGTGGCGCTCCAGGAACCGCGGGCTCGCCGCGAGATAACGCCGCGTGCCGCCGAAGCGGCGCACCACCAGCGACTGGTCGGTGTCGTAGCCGTCGCGCACGCGCAGTGCGACGTCGATGCGCTCCTCGATGAGATCGACCGGGCGGCCGGTGGTGAGAATGGAGAGGCGCACCTGCGGATAGCGTTTCATGAAGCTCGGCAGCACGTCGGCGACCATCGGCGCGAAGCCCGGCGGCATCGACATGCGCACGATGCCGGCCGGCTCCGCCTTGGCGACGGCGACGACGGCCTCCGCAGCCTCGACGCCGGACAACACCGCCTCGCAGCGCTCGTAGAAAGATTGGCCGACATCGGTGATGCTGAGCTTGCGGGTGGAGCGTTCGATGAGGCGCACGCCGAGCTGCTCCTCAAGGGCCGCGATGCGCTTGCTGATCTTCGACTTTGGCACGGAGAGCGCATTCGCCGCCGCCGTAAAGCCCTTGTGCCGCACGACAGCGGCGTAGAGCGCGAGGTCGTTCAGGTCCTGCATGGTGCCATCTCCAATGATTGCACCTATTATTGTTTCCTATTTGAAACGGTCAATTGGATTTTTGCCGTCTAATCACGCGATTGTTTTCAGAACATATGTTTTGCACCCAAACCGAACAAAGGTGCTGAACCATGAACGTCCTCCATATCGACTCCGGCATTCTCGGAGACCATTCCGTATCCCGCCGGCTGACCGCCGCCGTTGCAGCCCAGATCAAGGCCGAACAGGCGGATGCCGCCATCACCTATCGTGACCTCGTTGCCAGCCCGCTACCGCATCTTTCCGGCGCCCACCTGATGGCCGCCAACGCCAAGCCGGAAGACGTCGACGCCCAGATCGCCGCTGACGTTGCCGAGAGCGCTGCCGTGCTCGAAGAATTCCTCGCTGCCGACACGATCGTCCTCGGCGTGCCGATGTACAATTTCTCCCTGCCGAGCCAGCTCAAGGCCTGGATCGACCGCATCGCCGTCTCGGGAAAGACCTTCAGCTACAGCGCAGAGGGCCCGAAGGGCCTTGCCGGGGGCAAGAAGGTGATCATCGTCTCCACGCGCGGTGGACACTACAGCGCCGGCCCGGCGGCCGTGATGGACCATCAGGAAAGCTACCTGAAGACCGTGCTGGGCTTCCTCGGCGTCACCGATATCGAGATTGTTCGCGCCGAAGGCCTGAACCTCAGCCCCGATTCGAAGATCGAAGCGATTTCCGAAGCCGAACGCACCATTTCCGGCGGCGTCAAGCTGCGGCTCGTCGGCTAAGCGCCACGCTTCCCCATGCAAAAGGCCCGCCGGTGGAGACCGGCGGGCCTTTTTTGCGTGTCGGATGATCGTTCAGCTGAGCAGATGGCGCTGCGTGGCGTAGAGCGCGATCGCGGCCGCGTTCGAGACGTTGAGCGATTTGATCGCGCCGGGCATGTCGAGGCGGGCGAGCACCTTGCAGGTGGCGCGCGTCTTCTGGCGCAGTCCCTTGCCCTCCGAGCCCATGACCAGCGCGATGCGCTCACCGGACAATGCGCCTTCAAGCGGTTCCGGGCCTTCCGAATCGAGGCCGATCGTCAGGAAGCCGAGCTTGTGCAGCTCCTCCAGCGCATCGGCCAGGTTGGTGACCTGGATATAGGGAATGAGTTCCAGCGCGCCGGACGCCGTCTTGGCCAGCACGCCCGATTCGGTCGGCGAATGGCGCTGCGTCGTGATGACGGCGCCGGCATCGAAGGCGACGGCGGAGCGCATGATGGCGCCGACATTGTGCGGGTCCGTCACCTGGTCGAGCACCAGCAGCAGCGGGCTGTCCTTCAGCGCCTCCAGCCGGCGGGCGGGCAGCGGCCGCGTTTCGAGCATAACGCCCTGGTGGATGGCTTCCGGGCCGAGCACCTTGTCGAGATCGGACGGAAGCACGGTCTCGACCGGGTAGGGCAGGGTGGAGAAATCCGGCAGCTTCAGCCGCTGGGCGGCGTTCAGGCTTACTGAAAGCTTGATGATCTTCCGCTCGGGATTGTCGAGGGCGGCGCGCACCGTGTGCAGGCCATAGAGATGGACCTGGTCGGGGGCGAGCGCCGGCGCCTTCCAGCCGTCGGCGGGCTTGCGGCGGCGGTCGTCCTTCGGCGTCGGGATTTCGCCGCGCTCGCGCCGCTGGTCGCGGTGCGCCCGGCGCAGATTGGCGTAATGGGTGTCTTTCGCGGACTTGCCGCCGGTATCGTCTTTGCTCATGCGGTCTTATAGGCTGGGCACGGGCGGCGCGCAAATGGCGCGGCCCGGCCGCAGCCTGGGGACGATGCGATTTTTCGTAATTTTTTCCGTGACGTCGTGTTGACAGGATGAATTGCGCCCGTCATATACCCCGCCAGATCGAAGGCACCGCCGCGAGGCACTGCCCGCCGGTCGAACTGGTCGCTTGATCCCGACGGAATATGGAGGGATGCCCGAGTGGTTAAAGGGGACGGACTGTAAATCCGTTGGCTCAGCCTACGTTGGTTCAAATCCAACTCCCTCCACCATTCTGTCACATGGATCAAGACCCCCGCGGGTATAGCTCAATGGTAGAGCAGCAGCCTTCCAAGCTGAATACGCGGGTTCGATTCCCGCTACCCGCTCCAGTATTTTTCCGTCTTTTATAATGATTGCGTGCCGACTCGATGCCTATCCGCGTTCAAGGTAGATCTGGCATTTCTGGTTGTTGGCCTTGCCGGTAATGGTGTTTCCGTCGATCTGGACGACATAGTCGTAGGTATCCGACCGCGCGGTGACGAGGGCGTACGAATTCGGGCTGTCCTCCGTCGCCATCGGGCTGATCTGCGCTTCGTCCGTGCCCCTGGCAGCGCCGCTATAGGCCCATTTGCCCTTGCCGACCCGGCCGAACTGCTCGTCGACGGAAAAGGTGATGGTGAACTGGCGCCGGCCGCAGGAGACGTTGCCGAGCCAGGTGCCGATGAGGTCGCTCTTGCCGGCCGAAGTCTGCTTCTCCGTGGTCTCGTTGCGCAGTTTGGAAATCTCGCTTTCGAGTTCCCGGATGATGGCGTGCAGCCGGTTGATTTCCTTCTGCGCGTCGTCTTCCTCGCCAGACCGCGGGCCTGTGGGGCCACTCGCATCGAAATCCTGCGCCATGATCGGCGTTGTCGCGATCATGGCGAGAAGGCCGATGATGCGACTGGCACCGCGGGGAGGGGCTCGTTTCAAAGCGGAAAGCAAACGGATCTGCATAGAACCCTCCCGGGCTGAATGCGCGGCTTCTATCTAAAGAAACCAGTCTGGGTCCACATCGTTCATGTCGATGCCTTTCAGCGTTACGGTGCCGCCGCCCGAGAGCTCCAGCACCGCCGAGCCTTTGTTTTCGCTGACCTCAAAAGTCTGCCCGCGGAGGTCGATCAAATCCGTTCCGTCTTTGAAATCACGGATCACGTCATTGCCGTCCTTCTTGCCGAACACAAAGGTGTCGACGCCCTTACCACCGGAAAGCACATCGTCGCCTTTGCCGCCCCCGAGTGTGTCATTTCCCGCTCCGCCCGACAGCGTGTCTTTTCCGGCTCCGCCCGATAGGGTATCAGCTCCACCGTCGCCGAAGAGTTTGTCGTCGCCGGCATTACCGGAGACGGTGTCATTGCCTGCACCACCTTCAACCCTGTCCCGATCTGCGCCGCCAGACAGCTTGTCGTCGCCAGCGTCGCCCTTGATTTTATCCTCGCCCTTGCCGCCGTCGATATTGTCGTTCCCTCTTTTGCCTCTTACGGCGTCGTCGCCACCCAAGGCACGGATCCTGTCGTCATCGTCGCCACCGCTCAGCCTGTCGTTTTTTTCCGTGCCTTTGATGTCCTTGCCTTCTGCTCTGGAAAACACCAGGGCTTCGCTCCACATCGTTTCCATTGTCGCCTCCCAACGATTGAAAATAAGCGGTTGAATCTAGAGCACGCGTTGTCGGGCAAGCAGTTAAGCAAGGGGTGTATCCCGGCATCCGTTCGGCGTAGTCGTTGTAACGCTGGGTAGGTCGCTCCGCGGATCGCAGGCGGGAGGCGACCCCGGAGCGAATCGGACCCGCGCCGCATCGGACGAGCAACGGGCATGCGGCCTAAGGCCCTGCCTTGAAAAAGCGATTCCGCGTCACGATCTAACGGCTATCCGGCTCACCCAAGCTCGTTTCCGGCAGATTTTACCGTGCATTTAGCGCTTGCGCATTCGTTGCGAAAGCCTTAAACGCCTGCCAAACCGGACGGGCCGGTTAGCCCAACTTTCGTTCAGTAGGAAATAAAGAGATGGCAAAGAGCAAGTTTGAGCGCAACAAGCCTCACGTAAACATCGGCACGATCGGCCACGTCGACCATGGCAAGACGTCGCTGACGGCCGCGATCACGAAGTATTTCGGCGAATACAAGGCGTATGACCAGATCGACGCCGCTCCGGAAGAAAAGGCTCGTGGCATCACCATCTCGACGGCACACGTCGAATACGAGACGCCGGCCCGCCACTACGCCCACGTCGACTGCCCCGGCCACGCCGACTACGTCAAGAACATGATCACCGGTGCTGCCCAGATGGACGGCGCGATCCTGGTCTGCTCGGCTGCTGACGGCCCGATGCCGCAGACCCGCGAGCACATCCTGCTCGCCCGCCAGGTTGGCGTTCCGGCGATCGTCGTGTTCCTCAACAAGGTCGACCAGGTCGACGACGCCGAACTCCTCGAGCTCGTCGAGCTTGAAGTTCGCGAACTTCTGTCGTCCTACGACTTCCCGGGCGACGACATTCCGATCGTCAAGGGTTCGGCTCTGGCCGCTCTCGAAGATTCGGACAAGAAGATCGGTGAAGACGCGATCCGCGAGCTGATGGCCGCTGTCGACGCCTACATCCCGACGCCTGAGCGTCCGATCGACCAGCCGTTCCTGATGCCGATCGAAGACGTGTTCTCGATCTCGGGCCGCGGTACGGTTGTGACGGGTCGCGTCGAGCGCGGCATCGTCAAGGTCGGTGAAGAAGTCGAGATCGTCGGCATCCGCCCGACCTCGAAGACCACCGTGACCGGCGTTGAAATGTTCCGCAAGCTGCTCGACCAGGGCCAGGCCGGCGACAACATCGGTGCGCTGGTTCGCGGTGTGAACCGTGACGGCGTCGAGCGTGGCCAGATCCTGTGCAAGCCGGGTTCGGTCAAGCCGCACAAGAAGTTCATGGCTGAAGCCTACATCCTGACGAAGGAAGAAGGCGGCCGTCATACGCCGTTCTTCACGAACTACCGTCCGCAGTTCTACTTCCGCACGACGGACGTGACGGGCATCGTTTCGCTGCCGGAAGGCACGGAAATGGTCATGCCGGGCGACAACGTCACGGTTGCCGTTGAGCTGATCGTTCCGATCGCGATGGAAGAAAAGCTGCGCTTCGCGATCCGCGAAGGCGGCCGCACCGTCGGCGCCGGCATCGTTGCTTCGATCGTCGAGTAATTTCGGGTCTTTGACCTGATTGAGAGCCCCGCGGGAAACCGCGGGGCTTTTTCTTTTGCGCGGGCTGTTTTAGCCGCCGGGCATAACTCGCCAGTTCTGGGGATGGAGGCGGTGGGCGCCAGGGGGTAGGTTTGCCGCGTCGCTTCGAGCGACACGGCCAGGGCGCTGTACGCCCGGGTCCGGCGCCGGTGGATCGTTTCGATCCGGTATCTTGCGGAGGCGCCTCTGCGTGTGGCGGACACGAGGTCGTGCCGCGCGCATCACGGCAACCGGAAACAGGCCCGCACTCCCATGAACGCATTTGCACGCGCGGCGCGCGCAGCGCTCGCTGTTTCGACAATTTTTTTGATTCTCCCGGCAGCCGAAGCCCAGGCTGATGATTCTCTTTTGATATGGTCGCCGGCGAAACTCTCCAGCTATGTCTATCGCCTGCGCATGGGCGCCAAGGCCGCGACCGCTGCCGAGATGAGCGCCGGGGTCGATGTCTCCATCACCACGTCCTCCACCGGCCGGATACGCGATACGCGTGACAATGCCAGGCTCTGGGCGGAACTGCGCGGGCAGGGGCATTCCGGCAGCGAGCGCAGCGCGACGGCGGGCTACAATCCTCTGACGGGGCGCGTCTCCGCCAGCGCCGGCGTTTCGCGCCGCTGGATGGCGTCGCCCTCCTTCGACGTGGTGGTCACGCCGTCCGTGTCGGCCGACGCGAATGTGCGGCACGGCTATCGTGGCTCGGTGCGCGTGGTGCAGAAGGCGCAGCTCCAGGCGCTGCCGACCGGCACCTCTTTCGTCGCAGCCGGCACGGCCGTGAGTGGTGATCGCCGGATCGGGACGGAATTCGGCATCGAGCAGAGGGTCTTCGAGGGGCTCGATCTCGGCGCGTCCGTGCGGCGGCAGGAGGCCGGCCTGACCGGCACCATCCGGGCGCGTCTCCGTTTCGCCTGGTGAGGGGCGGCAGGCTGTGCGCTGCGTTGTTAAACTGTGAAAAAATCTCGTCTTCGGGCTTGCCAAGTCGATCCGTGCGCCGTAAAGACGCCATGCCTTGCCGGCGACGGGCGTTTCGTTCAGGAGCGGCAAGCATCTAGGGGTATAGCTCAGTTGGTAGAGCGGCGGTCTCCAAAACCGCAGGTCGCAGGTTCGAGCCCTGCTGCCCCTGCCATTCCAAACCGGACAGCGCGGACGACTTGCAGCGACGGGGAGGGGATGGCGTGACGGCGTTCGACCGTCTAAATTCGCGAAAAGCCCGGTTGCCTCTTGTTAAAAAGGGAATCGGGCTTTATGTAGGGCAAAACAGACACGCGGTGCGTGGGGCTGATAGTTCAGCTTTACGCGCCGTAATGGCGTGGACATTCAATGGCATCGAAAACGAATCCGATTGCGTTTCTGCAGCAGGTACGCTCCGAGACGGCGAAAGTGACTTGGCCCTCGCGGCGCGAGACGATGATCTCGACCATCATGGTTTTTGTCATGGTCTTCCTTGCGGCAGTGTTCTTCTTTGCTGCTGACCAGTTGATGGGCTGGCTGATCGGCCTCGTCCTCAGCGCTAGCGCTTGATTGGTTGGAGATGAACATGGCTGCGCGTTGGTACATCGTCCACGCTTATTCGAATTTCGAAAAGAAGGTCGCCGAGGACATCGAGAACAAGGCGCGTCAGAAGGGCCTTGAGCATCTGTTCGAGAAGATCATCGTGCCGACCGAGAAGGTTGTCGAGGTGCGTCGCGGCCGCAAGGTCGATTCCGAGCGCAAGTTCTTCCCGGGCTACGTGATGGTGCGGGCGAACCTGACGGACGAGGCATACCACCTCATCAAGAATACGCCGAAGGTCACGGGTTTCCTCGGTTCCGACAACAAGCCGGTTCCGATCCCTGACTCCGAGGCTGATCGCATCCTGTCGCAGGTCCAGGACGGTGTCGATCGTCCGAAGCCCTCGGTTTCCTTCGAGATCGGCGAGCAGGTTCGCGTTTCCGACGGTCCGTTCGCGTCGTTCAACGGCATCGTTCAGGACGTCGACGAGGAGCGTTCGCGCCTCAAGGTGGAAGTGTCGATCTTCGGTCGCGCCACCCCGGTCGAGCTGGAATACGCCCAGGTCGAGAAAATCTGATTTCGGTGGCGTCCTTCGGGGCGCTGCTTGTGTGAAATCCGGCCCTCGTCAGAGGGTTGGTGGCGGAGATTTCCGCCGATCGCGTGGAAGGACAGTCGCCTTATAAGCCGGGCGCCAGAAATCCGCACCACGCAACCGCAGCCGCCGGTCTTCGGACCGGCATCATGGACCGGGAAACCGGTCGCATTCTGAAAGGCAGAGAGAAATGGCTAAGAAAGTTGCAGGCCAGCTCAAGCTTCAGGTCAAGGCAGGATCGGCAAACCCGTCCCCGCCGATCGGCCCGGCGCTTGGTCAGCGTGGCATTAACATCATGGAATTCTGCAAGTCGTTCAACGCGGCTACGCAGGAAATGGAAAAGGGCATGCCGATTCCGGTCGTCATCACCTATTACCAGGACAAGTCCTTCACATTTGTGATGAAGCAGCCCCCGGTGACCTACTTCCTCAAGAAGGAAGCCAAGATCACCTCCGGTTCGAAGACCCCGGGCAAGGGTGCCACCGTCGGCAAGCTCACCAAGGCTCAGATCAAGTCGATCGCCGAAGCCAAGATGAAGGATCTCAACGCCGCCGATATCGAAGGCGCGATGGCAATGGTCGAGGGCTCCGCCCGCGCCATGGGCCTGGAAGTGGTAGGTTGATCATGGCCAAGGTAGCAAAGCGTCTCCAGAAGATCCGTGAAGGCATCGACCCGACCAAGCTCGTCGCCCTCTCCGACGCCATCGCTCTCGTCAAGGAGCGTGCCGTCGCCAAGTTCGACGAAACCATCGAAGTCGCCATGAACCTCGGCGTCGACCCGCGTCACGCAGACCAGATGGTCCGCGGCGTGGTCAACCTGCCGAACGGCACGGGCCGTGACGTTCGCGTCGCCGTCTTCGCACGTGGCGCCAAGGCTGACGAAGCCAAGGCTGCCGGTGCAGACATCGTCGGCGCCGAAGACCTCGTCGAAATCGTCCAGGGCGGCAAGATCGATTTCGATCGCTGCATCGCCACCCCGGACATGATGCCGCTCGTCGGCCGCCTCGGTAAGGTTCTCGGCCCGCGCGGCATGATGCCGAACCCGAAGGTCGGCACCGTGACCATGGACGTCACCGGCGCCGTCAAGGCATCCAAGGGCGGTGCTGTCGAGTTCCGCGTCGAGAAGGCTGGTATCATCCACGCCGGCATCGGCAAGGCTTCCTTCGACGCCAAGGCTCTGGAAGAAAACATCAAGGCATTCGCCGACGCGGTCATCAAGGCCAAGCCGACGGGCGCCAAGGGCAACTACGTCAAGCGCGTAGCCATCTCTTCGACGATGGGTCCGGGTGTCAAAATCGACCCGGCGACCGTCGCTTAATTCCGGTCCGGCTCCGGCCGAACCGCAACAGAATTCCCGGCCTTGTCTGGCCGGGGATTTCCGGGGCAACCCGGAACTCCTGTCCGAGATTGCAGGTGGTTATCCCTTAATCACTTTAGCCTGCATGAGACGGGGTGAGACCTGGATTTCTTCCGCGTCGGATGACGCCGAAATTCGGTTCGAACCTACCTTACCTTGTGTCGCGGCCATCCGGTCGAGCGCGGGGGGACAGGATCCTCGAGCGTCGCTCGGGATCCCTTTTGAAGCGGATCCCTGGCGGCAAAGGTAAACCCGGCAGGTCCCGTGAGAAGTCACGGTCCTGTCAACTGGAGATAGGCACAGTGGAAAGAGCGGAAAAACGCGAATTCGTCACGGAGCTGAACGAAGTCTTCAAGGCTTCCGGTTCGGTTGTCGTGGCCCGCTACGCCGGTATCACCGTCGCACAGATGAACGATCTTCGTACGAAGATGCGTGCAGCGGGCGGTACCGTCAAGGTCGCGAAGAACCGCCTGGCCAAAATTGCCCTTCAGGGTACGGAGTCGGAAGGGATGTCTGATCTCTTCCAGGGTCAGACGCTCATTGCTTACGCAAATGATCCGATGATTGCTCCCAAGGTAGCCATGGATTTCGCCAAGACCAACGACAAGCTCGTTGTTCTCGGTGGTGCCATGGGTGCGACCACACTCGACGCTGATGCAGTCAAGTCGCTTGCGACCCTGCCTTCGCTCGACGAGCTTCGTGCAAAGCTCCTGGGCCTGCTTGCAGCCCCGGCTACGCGCGTCGCCACGGTCGTTGCAGCACCGGCAAGCCAGCTTGCTCGTGTGTTCGCCGCCTACGCCAAGAAGGACGAAGCCGCTTGAGGCGGTTTTTCGCTGTAAATCAAACTAACCAGTTCGAACCGAATATAAGGAACTATGACAATGGCTGATCTCGCAAAGATCGTAGAAGACCTCTCCTCGCTGACCGTTCTGGAAGCTGCTGAGCTTTCCAAGCTGCTCGAAGAGAAGTGGGGCGTTTCGGCTGCTGCACCGGTAGCCGTCGCTGCTGCTGGCGGTGGCGCTGCTGCTGCTGTGGTCGAAGAAGAAAAGACCGAGTTCGACGTCATCCTCGTTGAGGCCGGCGCCAACAAGATCAACGTCATCAAGGAAGTCCGCGCCATCACCGGCCTCGGCCTCAAGGAAGCCAAGGACCTCGTCGAAGGCGCTCCGAAGGCTGTCAAGGAAGCCGTGTCGAAGGGCGAAGCTGCCGACCTCAAGAAGAAGCTTGAGGACGCCGGCGCCAAGGTCGACGTTAAGTAATACCGGAATGCGATGGGGGAGGGTGAAAACCCTCTCCCATTGATGATTCCTCCGAACTGATTACCCAAAAGCCGCGAAAACCGGCTTTTGGGTAATGGGTTCTTCAAGAGGATGGTCTTCTACCCAGGCGATCGGGCAATCCGGCCCGTGGCTTCGGCGGCAAGACGAGATTGAACAAACCCATGATAGACGGGATCGACTGGCCAGCGAACCCCGTCCGTTGCAGGCCCGGATGCAAATTTTGAAGGAGCGACGATGGCTCAGACCCTTTCGTTTAACGGTCGTAGGCGCGTACGCAAGTTTTTTGGTAAAATCCCTGAAGTCGCAGTCATGCCGAACCTCATCGAGGTTCAGAAAGCATCTTACGACCAGTTTCTGATGGTTGAAGAGCCCGCCGGCGGTCGTCCGGACGAGGGCCTCCAGTCCGTTTTCAAGTCGGTCTTCCCGATCACCGACTTCTCCGGCGCTTCCATGCTCGAATTCGTCTCCTACGAATTCGAGCAGCCGAAGTTCGACGTCGAGGAATGCCGCCAGCGTGACCTGACCTATGCAGCGCCCCTCAAGGTGACGCTGCGCCTCATCGTGTTCGATATCGACGAGGATACCGGCGCGAAGTCGATCAAGGACATCAAGGAACAGAACGTCTACATGGGCGACATGCCGCTCATGACCGACAACGGTACGTTCATCGTCAACGGCACCGAGCGCGTCATCGTCTCCCAGATGCACCGTTCGCCGGGCGTGTTCTTCGACCACGACAAGGGCAAGAGCCACTCTTCCGGCAAGCTGCTCTTCGCTGCCCGCGTCATCCCGTATCGCGGTTCCTGGCTCGACATCGAGTTCGACGCCAAGGACATCGTGCATGCGCGTATCGACCGCCGCCGCAAGATCCCCGTCACGTCGCTGCTCATGGCACTCGGCATGGACGGTGAAGAAATCCTGTCGACCTTCTACACGAAGTCGTTCTACCAGCGCGACGGCGAAGGCTGGCGCGTGCCCTTCAATCCGGACGCGCTGAAAGGCCAGAAGGCCGTCTCGGACATGGTGGACGCCGACACCGGCGAAGTCGTCGTGGAAATCGGCAAGAAGCTGACCCCGCGCCTCCTGAAGACGCTCTCCGAAAAGGGCCTCAAGGCCCTCAAGGCGACCGATGACGAGCTCTACGGCAACTACCTCGCCGAAGACATCGTCAACTTCTCGACGGGTGAGATCTACCTCGAAGCCGGCGACGAAATCGACGAGAAGACCCTCCCGGTCATCCTGTCGGCCGGTTTCGACGAAATCCCGGTCCTCGACATCGACCACATCAACGTCGGCGCCTATATCCGCTCGACGCTGGCCGTGGACAAGAACGAGAACCGCCAGGACGCGCTGTTCGACATCTACCGCGTCATGCGCCCGGGTGAACCGCCGACCATGGATTCGGCCGAAGCCATGTTCAACACGCTGTTCTTCGATGCGGAGCGTTACGACCTCTCCGCCGTCGGCCGCGTGAAGATGAACATGCGCCTCGACCTCGACGTCGCCGACACGGTCCGCACGCTGCGCAAGGACGACATCCTGGCGGTGGTCCGGATGCTTGTCGAACTGCGCGACGGCAAGGGCGAGATCGACGACATCGACAACCTCGGCAACCGCCGTGTGCGTTCGGTCGGCGAATTGATGGAGAACCAGTACCGTCTCGGCCTGCTGCGCATGGAGCGCGCGATCAAGGAACGCATGTCCTCGATCGAGATCGACACGGTGATGCCGCAGGACCTGATCAACGCGAAGCCGGCGGCTGCCGCGGTTCGCGAATTCTTCGGTTCCTCGCAGCTCTCCCAGTTCATGGACCAGGTGAACCCGCTTTCGGAAATCACCCACAAGCGCCGTCTTTCGGCTCTTGGCCCGGGTGGTCTGACCCGCGAGCGCGCAGGCTTCGAAGTCCGCGACGTTCACCCGACCCACTACGGTCGAATCTGCCCGATCGAAACGCCGGAAGGCCCGAACATCGGTCTGATCAACTCGCTCGCAACCTTCGCCCGCGTCAACAAGTACGGCTTCATCGAAAGCCCGTACCGCAAGATCACGGACGGCAAGGTCACGACCGAAGTGGTCTACCTCTCGGCCATGGAAGAAGCGAAGTACTACGTCGCCCAGGCAAACTCGGAACTCACCTCGGACGGTTCGTTCGTGGAAGAATTCGTCGTTTGCCGTCACTCGGGCGAAGTGATGCTCGCGCCGCGCGACACGGTCAACCTGATGGACGTTTCGCCGAAGCAGCTCGTTTCGGTCGCAGCCGCGCTCATCCCGTTCCTTGAGAACGACGACGCGAACCGCGCGCTCATGGGCTCGAACATGCAGCGTCAGGCCGTGCCGCTGCTGCGGGCCGAAGCCCCGTTCGTCGGCACCGGCATGGAACCGGTCGTTGCCCGTGACTCGGGCGCTGCCATCGCGGCCCGCCGCGGCGGCGTCGTCGACCAGGTCGACGCGACCCGTATCGTTATCCGCGCCACCGAAGACCTCGATCCGTCGAAGTCGGGCGTCGATATCTACCGCCTGCAGAAGTTCCAGCGCTCCAACCAGAACACCTGCGTCAACCAGCGCCCGCTGGTCACCGTCGGCGACGTTCTGAACAAGGGCGACATCATCGCGGACGGTCCGTCGACCGACCTCGGCGACCTGGCACTCGGCCGCAACGCGCTCGTCGCGTTCATGCCGTGGAACGGCTACAACTACGAGGACTCGATCCTCCTGTCCGAACGCATCGTGCGCGATGACGTCTTCACCTCGATCCATATCGAGGAGTTCGAAGTCATGGCCCGCGATACCAAGCTCGGTCCGGAAGAAATCACGCGCGACATTCCGAACGTTTCGGAAGAAGCGCTGAAGAACCTCGACGAAGCCGGTATCGTGTACATCGGTGCGGAAGTTCAGCCGGGCGACATCCTCGTCGGCAAGATCACGCCGAAGGGCGAAAGCCCGATGACGCCGGAAGAAAAGCTTCTGCGCGCCATCTTCGGCGAAAAGGCTTCCGACGTGCGCGACACCTCCATGCGCATGCCGCCCGGCACCTTCGGCACGGTCGTCGAAGTTCGCGTCTTCAACCGCCATGGCGTGGAGAAGGACGAACGTGCGATGGCGATCGAGCGCGAAGAGATCGAGCGTCTCGCGAAGGACCGCGACGACGAGCAGGCGATCCTCGACCGTAACGTCTACGGCCGCCTGATCGACATGCTGCGTGGCAACGTCGCCGTTGCCGGCCCGAAGAGCTTCAAGAAGGGCACCGAGCTTTCGAACGCCGTCGTCTCCGAATATCCCCGCTCGCAGTGGTGGATGTTCGCCGTCGAGGACGAGAAGGTTCAGGGCGAGATCGAAGCGCTCCGCGGCCAGTACGACGAATCCAAGTCGCGCCTTGAACAGCGCTTCATGGACAAGGTCGAAAAGGTCCAGCGCGGCGACGAAATGCCCCCGGGCGTCATGAAGATGGTCAAGGTCTTCGTCGCTGTGAAGCGCAAGATCCAGCCGGGCGACAAGATGGCCGGCCGTCACGGCAACAAGGGTGTGGTTTCGCGCATCGTTCCGATCGAGGACATGCCGTTCCTGGAAGACGGCACGCATGTCGACGTCGTTCTGAACCCGCTGGGCGTGCCTTCGCGCATGAACGTCGGCCAGATCCTGGAGACGCATCTCGGTTGGGCTTGCGCCGGCATGGGCAAGCAGATCGGCGCGATGCTCGACGCCTACAAGGCAGGTGCCGAAATCCAGCCGCTGCGCGATGTCATCGACAGCGTCATCGGTTCCGGCCCGAAGGGCGAGCCGATCAAGCAGTATGACGACGAGTCCATCGTCCGCCTTGCGGAACAGACCCGTCGTGGTGTGTCGATCGCGACCCCGGTCTTCGACGGCGCCGTCGAGAAGGACGTCAACGAGATGCTCGAACAGGCAGGCCTCAAGGTCACCGGCCAGTCGACGCTCTATGACGGCCGGACCGGCGACCAGTTCGACCGCCAGGTGACCGTCGGCTACATCTACATGCTGAAGCTGAACCACCTTGTGGACGACAAGATCCACGCCCGTTCGATCGGCCCGTACTCGCTCGTTACCCAGCAGCCGCTGGGCGGCAAGGCGCAGTTCGGCGGCCAGCGCTTCGGGGAAATGGAGGTCTGGGCGCTCGAAGCCTACGGCGCCGCCTATACGCTGCAGGAAATGCTGACCGTGAAGTCGGACGACGTCGCGGGCCGCACCAAGGTGTACGAGGCGATCGTTCGTGGCGACGACACGTTCGAAGCGGGCATTCCGGAGAGCTTCAACGTTCTCGTGAAGGAAATGCGCTCGCTCGGCCTGTCGGTCGAACTCGAGAACTCCAAGCTCGACGCAGCCAACGAAGCCGGCCAGCTTCCGGACGCCGCGGAATAATCATGATCGGGTGCGCGCCTCCAGGGCGCGCACCGTTTCCGCTCCGCCCGCTCGGGCTGGGGCGGCTCATCCGTTTCAAGCAGCCTTGCGGCACCCGGGTATCGCCGCAATGGCTTGCTAAGCAGAGGGCCAATGGCCCACGAAGGAGATAGGCATGAACCAAGAGGTCATGAACCTTTTCAACCCGCAGGTGCCTGCGCAGACGTTCGATTCCATCCGGATCTCGATCGCTTCTCCGGAAAAGATTCTTTCCTGGTCTTACGGTGAGATCAAGAAGCCGGAAACGATCAACTACCGCACGTTCAAGCCGGAACGCGACGGTCTGTTCTGCGCGCGCATCTTCGGCCCGATCAAGGACTACGAGTGCCTGTGCGGCAAGTACAAGCGCATGAAGTACAAGGGCATCATCTGCGAAAAGTGCGGCGTCGAAGTCACGCTGTCGCGCGTTCGCCGCGAGCGCATGGGCCATATCGAGCTCGCCGCGCCCGTCGCCCACATCTGGTTCCTGAAGTCGCTTCCCTCGCGTATCTCGACTTTGCTCGACATGACGCTGAAGGATGTCGAGCGCGTTCTCTATTTCGAGAACTACATCGTGACCGAGCCGGGCCTGACCGCGCTCAAGGAAAACCAGCTTCTTTCCGAAGAAGAATACATGATCGCCGTCGATGAATATGGTGAAGACCAGTTCACGGCGATGATCGGCGCCGAGGCCATCTACGAGATGCTCGCCTCGATGAACCTTGAGAAGATCGCTGGCGATCTGCGTTCGGATCTGGCCGAGACCACCTCGGATCTGAAGCAGAAGAAGCTGATGAAGCGCCTGAAGATCGTCGAGAACTTCATGGAATCCGGCAACCGCCCGGAATGGATGATCATGAAGGTCGTCCCGGTGATCCCGCCGGACCTGCGTCCGCTGGTTCCGCTGGACGGCGGCCGCTTCGCGACGTCGGACCTCAACGATCTCTACCGCCGCGTCATCAACCGCAACAACCGTCTGAAGCGCCTCATCGAGCTGCGCGCACCGGGCATCATCATCCGCAACGAGAAGCGCATGCTTCAGGAATCGGTTGACGCCCTGTTCGACAACGGCCGCCGCGGCCGCGTCATCACGGGTGCCAACAAGCGTCCGCTGAAGTCGCTGTCCGACATGCTCAAGGGCAAGCAGGGCCGCTTCCGCCAGAACCTGCTCGGCAAGCGCGTCGACTATTCCGGCCGTTCGGTCATCGTGACCGGTCCGGAACTGAAGCTGCACCAGTGCGGCCTGCCGAAGAAGATGGCGCTCGAACTGTTCAAGCCGTTCATCTACGCCCGCCTCGACGCCAAGGGTTACTCCTCGACCGTCAAGCAGGCCAAGAAGCTCGTCGAAAAGGAAAAGCCGGAAGTCTGGGATATCCTCGACGAGGTCATCCGCGAACATCCGGTTCTCTTGAACCGCGCACCGACGCTGCACCGCCTGGGCATCCAGGCCTTCGAACCCACGCTGGTCGAAGGCAAGGCCATCCAGCTGCACCCGCTCGTCTGCACGGCCTTCAACGCCGACTTCGACGGTGACCAGATGGCTGTTCACGTTCCGCTCTCGCTGGAAGCCCAGCTTGAAGCGCGCGTGCTCATGATGTCGACCAACAACATCCTGCATCCGGCAAACGGCGCACCGATCATCGTTCCTTCGCAGGACATGGTTCTCGGCCTCTACTATCTGTCGATCCAGAACCAGAACGAGCCGGGCGAAGGCATGGCCTTCTCCGACATGGGCGAACTGCACCACGCTCTGGAAAACAAGGTCGTCACGCTGCATGCCAAGATCAAGGGCCGCTACAAGTCGGTCGACGGTGAAGGCAAGCCCTACACCAAGATCTTCGAAACGACGCCAGGCCGCATGATCATCGGCGAACTGCTGCCGAAGAACGGCAACATTCCGTTCGACATCTGCAACCAGGAAATGACCAAGAAGAACATCTCCAAGATGATCGACTCGGTCTACCGTCACTGCGGCCAGAAAGACACGGTCATCTTCTGCGACCGCATCATGCAGCTCGGCTTCGTCCACGCCTGCCGCGCCGGCATTTCGTTCGGCAAGGACGACATGGTCATTCCGGAAACCAAGGTGAAGATCGTTGGCGACACCGAAAACCTGGTGAAGGAATACGAGCAGCAGTACAATGACGGCCTGATCACCCAGGGCGAAAAGTACAACAAGGTCGTCGATGCCTGGGGCAAGGCCACCGAGAAGGTCGCGGAAGACATGATGGCCCGCATCAAGGCCGTCGAGTTCGACCCCGCGACCGGCCGCCAGAAGCCGATGAACGCCATCTACATGATGTCGCACTCCGGCGCCCGCGGCTCTCCGAGCCAGATGCGTCAGCTGGGCGGTATGCGCGGCCTCATGGCGAAGCCTTCGGGCGAAATCATCGAAACGCCGATCATCTCGAACTTCAAGGAAGGCCTGACCGTTAACGAGTACTTCAACTCGACGCACGGTGCCCGTAAGGGTCTGGCAGACACCGCCTTGAAGACCGCGAACTCCGGTTACCTGACCCGCCGTCTCGTCGACGTCGCGCAGGATTGCATCGTCACGCATGTCGACTGCGGCACGGAAACGGGCCTCACGATGACGGCGATCGTCGATGCCGGCCAGGTCGTGGCTTCGATCGGCACCCGCGTGCTCGGCCGTACCGCGCTGGACGATATCGATCATCCGGTCACGGGTGAGCGCATCGTCGATGCGGGCCGGATGATCCTCGAGGCCGACGTCGTCCAGATCGAAAAGGCTGGTATCCAGTCGATCCGCATCCGCTCGGCGCTGACCTGCGAAATCCAGACCGGCGTCTGCGGCGTCTGCTATGGTCGCGACCTTGCACGCGGCACGCCCGTCAACATGGGCGAAGCCGTCGGCGTCATCGCGGCACAGTCGATCGGTGAACCGGGCACCCAGCTCACCATGCGTACCTTCCACTTGGGCGGCACGGCGACCGTGGTCGACCAGTCGTTCCTGGAAGCGTCGTATGAAGGCACGGTGCAGATCAAGAACCGCAACATGCTGCGCAACTCTGAAGGCGTTCTCGTCGCGATGGGCCGCAACATGGCGATCCAGATCCTGGACGAGCGCGGCGTGGAACGCTCCTCGCAGCGCGTCGCTTACGGTTCGAAGATCTTCGTCGACGATGCCGACAAGGTGAAGCGCGGCCAGCGTCTCGCCGAGTGGGACCCCTACACCCGTCCTATGATGACGGAAGTCGAGGGCACCGTTCACTTCGAAGACGTGGTCGACGGTATCTCGGTTCTGGAATCGACGGACGAGTCCACCGGCATCACCAAGCGTTCGGTCATCGACTGGCGCTCGACGCCGCGCGGTACGGACCTGAAGCCGGCGATCATCATCAAGGACAAGAATGGCGCTGTCGCCAAACTGTCCCGTGGTGGCGAAGCCCGCTTCCTGCTCTCGGTCGACGCGATCCTGTCGGTTGAACCGGGCCAAAAGGTCTCGCAGGGTGACGTTCTTGCCCGCTCGCCGCTGGAAAGCGCCAAGACCAAGGACATCACCGGTGGTCTGCCGCGCGTTGCCGAACTGTTCGAAGCCCGTCGTCCGAAGGACCACGCCATCATCGCTGAGATCGATGGTACGGTTCGCTTCGGTCGCGACTACAAGAACAAGCGTCGCGTGATGATCGAGCCGGCGGAAGACGGTGTCGAGCCGGTCGAATACCTGATCCCGAAGGGCAAGCCCTTCCACCTTCAGGACGGCGACTACATCGAAAAGGGTGACTACATCCTCGACGGCAACCCGGCGCCGCACGACATCCTGGCGATCAAGGGCGTGGAAGCACTCGCTTCCTACCTCGTGAACGAAATCCAGGAAGTCTACCGTCTGCAGGGCGTTGTGATCAACGACAAGCACATCGAGGTGATCGTTCGCCAGATGCTGCAGAAGGTCGAGATCACGGATGCCGGCGACTCGACCTATATCGTCGGCGACAACGTCGACCGTATCGAGCTCGAAGACGTCAACGACGGCCTGATCGAGGAAGGCAAGAAGCCGGCTTACGGCGATCCGGTCCTCCTCGGCATCACCAAGGCGTCGCTGCAGACCCCGTCGTTCATCTCGGCCGCATCCTTCCAAGAGACCACCAAGGTTCTCACGGAAGCTGCGATCGCCGGCAAGACCGACGGCCTGCAGGGTCTCAAGGAAAACGTCATCGTCGGCCGCCTCATCCCGGCCGGTACGGGTGGCACCATGACCCAGATCCGCCGCATTGCGACGGCTCGCGACGAGATGATCCTCGACGAGCGCCGCAAGTCGACGGGTGCAGGCGTTGCAACCCCGATGCTGGCGGACCTCGCCGGCGGCGAGAACGCCGCAGCCGAATAAGCTGTCGTTCTTTTGAAATTGAAAAAGCCGCCCGAGCGTTTCGGGCGGCTTTTTGTTTATGTGAGACGGGGCAGCGTCTAGGGCTTGTAGCCGATGGCCCTGACCTGGCTGACGCCCGTCATCACCCGTCCATAGGCGATGCAGATGAGGTTCATCATCCGCTTGCCGACGATGGGGCCGACGATCCACCAGTAGCGCGGCCAGCGGTGGTGGACCGGCGCCGCGGCGATCCCGGTGAAACCGGCACGCTTCAGCAGGTTGCCGAGGTTGCTGGGCGACCAGGTGAACAGGTGAAAGTTCGGCTCGTCTTCGCGGTAGCCAATCTTGAAGGACTCGTTCGGCGTCACGAGCACCACCTTGCCGCCCTTGCGGAGCTTGGTGAACATCTGCCGCACCATGCCGAGTGGATCGTCGACATGCTCAAGCGCATGGTGGGAGATGATGGTGTCGGCCCAGCCGTCCTCGATCTGATCAAGGCTCCCGAAGACCCGGATGCCGTTCTTGCGGGCCGCCGCGGCGGCCGCCTCGTTGACCTCGACACCAACGCGCTCTTTCACGTCGAGGCTGGAGAGGATGTAGCCGCCACCGCAGCCGAAATCGATCACGCGGTCCGACGGACCGACGAATTTCTCGAACTTCAGGCGATCGAAATAGGCCGCATAGCGTTGGTGCTCGAACGTCTTGTCGAAATAGCTCTTGTCGTAATAATCGTTCTTTTCGCCAACCGCTGTCGCTGTATCGGAAACGGTCATCTTTTCCCCCGTGAGGCCAGGCCGGACAGGCTGAGCGACCATGTCGAGCACCATGCCCGAGCCCCCGGGGGCTGGTAAGCCGCCAATAGGGCGTAGAACCTCACCTGAACGGATAGGAGCCTACTACCCGGTGCTGCCGGCAGAGGCGGGCGACACGCCTCTGCCAAGGGGAGCAATCAGGCTGGCGGGGGCGCGGCGTCACGCGAAGCGGATGATCGCCACTTCCCCTTCGAGCGCGCCGCGATAGGCGGATGCATGCGGCTCCTCGTCCGGCACGTCGTTGAGCGTGCCGATCTGGTCGAGATCTGCCTCGAGGAAGCCTTCCTCCGAAAGGGCGTTCAGCGCCTCGCGCACGGCGCTGTCGTCGTCCGGCGCGCGCAGCATGACGTGGATATCGATGCCCTCGTCGCCGTCGCGCTCATAGGCCTTGCCGATGATGATGAAGACCATCGGGTCGTCGAGCGTATTGTTGTCGTTGTCGGCACTGGCCATGGCAGGCTCCTTTCGGGATGAAATGATGCAAGCTCTATAAAGGGTAGGGCGGTCGGACCCAATCGCAAAAATCACGATCCCGTCAAAAGCCGCGCTGCAAGAGAATCGGTGGATGTAATTGGCGCGGAGCGACTCTTCCGGTTGATTCCTTCTTCATGCTTTCTTAATGCAGATCGGCGAAGGCTGGTTGTCTGAAAATCGCCGTGAAGAGGGCAGGGGCGCACCCTGAAAGCCCTGCTTCTCAGGCAAAGCAGGCATTCCCGGGCAGGATTCTTTCGCGCCGCCCCTTGACCTTTCGACCTTTAATCAGTAGACCGCCCGCTATCAGAGCCTATGTGAGGCTGGCTGGTTCGGAACGACTCGTTCTGGAGTTCGCCTCAAACAGGGCTCGACGCACGTTGAGAACATGAATGCTGCACGCATGACGCGGTTATCGCGTCCTCTGCCTATGAAGGTCATCCGCAAAAGCGGATCGGCCTTTTATTGCGCATGAACACGCGTGTGGCCACCGAGCATTTTGCAGGCAAGCGGAACGCTTGGCGTCGCATAAATGCGGCAACCAAACAATGTTGGAGCGGCGTGCCGCTCCAGGCCCGCCCGCAAGGGTAAACGAGACTAGATTTGCAAGGGATGGTTAAATGCCTACCGTAAACCAGTTGATCCGCAAGCCGCGCCAGGCGTCGGTAAAGCGCAACAAGGTTCCTGCTCTGCAGGAAAACCCCCAGAAGCGCGGCGTTTGCACCCGCGTCTACACGACGACCCCGAAGAAGCCGAACTCGGCTCTGCGTAAGGTCGCCAAGATCCGCCTGACCAATGGCTTCGAAGTCATCGGCTACATTCCGGGCGAAGGCCACAACCTGCAGGAACACTCCGTCGTCATGATCCGTGGCGGCCGCGTCAAGGACTTGCCGGGCGTTCGTTACCACATCATCCGCGGCGTTCTCGACACCCAGGGCGTCAAGAACCGCAAGCAGCGCCGCTCCAAGTACGGCGCGAAGCGTCCGAAATAATAAGTCAACCGGCGCCATTTCGCTGGTCAGATCAGTTACAAGTTTGAGAGACAAAAAGTATGTCCCGTCGCCATAGAGCAGAAAAGCGCGAGATCAACCCGGACCCGAAGTTCGGCGATCTCGTAGTCACCAAGTTCATGAATGCCATCATGCTGGACGGCAAGAAGTCCGTCGCCGAAACGATCGTTTACGGCGCCTTCGATGTCGTTCAGGGCAAGGCTAAAGCGGACCCGGTCACGGTGTTCCATTCGGCTCTGGACAACGTTGCGCCGCACGTCGAAGTGCGTTCGCGCCGCGTTGGTGGTGCGACCTACCAGGTTCCGGTCGATGTTCGCCCGGAGCGCCGCCAGGCTCTCGCAATCCGTTGGCTGATCGCAGCTGCCCGCAAGCGTAACGAAACGACCATGGTCGAGCGCCTCTCCGGCGAACTCATGGACGCAGCGAACAATCGCGGCAGCGCCGTCAAGAAGCGCGAAGACACGCACAAGATGGCTGACGCCAACCGTGCCTTCTCGCACTACCGCTGGTAACCGAAACTAGACGTCTCGAAAGGAGTCCCAGATGGCTCGCGAATATAAAATCGAAGACTACCGAAATTTCGGTATCATGGCGCATATCGACGCCGGCAAGACGACGACGACCGAGCGTATCCTTTACTACACCGGCAAGTCCCACAAGATCGGCGAAGTCCATGACGGCGCCGCTACGATGGACTGGATGGAGCAGGAGCAGGAACGCGGCATCACGATCACGTCCGCTGCCACCACGACCTACTGGAAGGGCCGTGACGGCAAGACCCGCCGCTTCAACATCATCGACACCCCCGGCCACGTCGACTTCACCATCGAAGTCGAGCGTTCGCTGCGCGTTCTCGACGGTGCGATCGCCCTTCTCGATGCCAACGCCGGCGTAGAGCCGCAGACGGAAACCGTCTGGCGTCAGGCTGAGAAGTACAACGTTCCGCGCATGATCTTCTGCAACAAGATGGACAAGACCGGCGCGGACTTCTACCGCTCGGTATCCATGATCAAGTCGCGCCTCGGCGCGATCCCGGTCGTCATGCAGCTGCCGATCGGCGCCGAGACCGAGTTCAAGGGCGTCGTCGACCTGATCGAGATGAACGCTCTCGTCTGGCGCGATGAATCGCTCGGCGCCCAGTGGGACGTCGTCGAAATCCCGGAAGACATGAAGGCCCAGGCAGAAGAATACCGCGAGAAGCTCATCGAGACCGTCGTCGAAATCGACGAAGCCGCGATGGAAGCCTATCTCGAAGGCAACTACCCGGACAACGAACAGATCCGTGCGCTCGTTCGCCGCGGCACCATCGACGTGAAGTTCCACCCGATGTTCTGCGGTACGGCGTTCAAGAACAAGGGCGTTCAGCCGCTGCTCGACGCCGTCGTCGATTACCTGCCGTCCCCGGCAGACATCCCGGCGATCAAGGGCATCGACGTCAAGACGGAAGCCGAAATCGAGCGTCACGCTGACGACGCCGAGCCGCTTTCCATGCTCGCGTTCAAGATCATGAACGACCCCTTCGTCGGTTCGCTCACCTTCGCCCGCATCTATTCCGGCAAGCTCGAAAAGGGCACGTCGGTCATGAACACGGTCAAGGAAAAGCGCGAGCGCGTCGGCCGCATGCTGCAGATGCATTCCAACTCGCGTGAAGACATCGAAGAAGCCTTTGCAGGCGACATCGTTGCTCTCGCCGGCCTCAAGGACACGACGACGGGCGACACGCTCTGTGATCCCCTGAAGCCGGTCATCCTCGAGCGCATGGAATTCCCCGAGCCGGTCATCCAGATCGCGATCGAGCCGAAGACCAAGAACGACCAGGAAAAGATGGGCCTCGCGCTCAACCGCCTGGCCGCCGAAGATCCGTCCTTCCGCGTCAAGACCGACGAAGAGTCGGGCCAGACGATCATCGCAGGCATGGGTGAACTTCACCTCGACATCATCGTCGACCGCATGCGTCGCGAGTTCAAGGTCGAAGCCAATGTCGGCGCCCCGCAGGTTGCCTACCGCGAAACCATCACGCGCAAGACAGAAAAGGACTACACGCACAAGAAGCAGACCGGTGGTACCGGCCAGTTCGCCCGCGTGAAGCTCGTTTTCGAACCGAACCCGGAAGGCGAAGACTTCCTGTTCGAATCCAAGATCGTCGGCGGTTCTGTTCCGAAGGAATATATCCCGGGCGTTCAGAAGGGTATCGAAAGCGTTCTGTCCTCGGGTCCGCTCGCAGGCTTCCCGATGCTCGGCGTCAAGGCGACGCTCATCGACGGCGCCTTCCACGACGTCGACTCCTCGGTCCTCGCCTTCGAAATCGCATCGCGTGCCTGCTTCCGTGAAGCGTCGCGTGAAGCCGGCGCCCAGCTGCTGGAACCGATGATGAAGGTCGAAGTCGTCACGCCGGAAGACTATGTCGGCGACGTCATCGGCGACCTGAACTCCCGTCGTGGTCAGATCCAGGGCCAGGAATCGCGCGGCGTTGCCGTCGTGATCTCCGCCAACGTGCCGCTGGCCAACATGTTCAAGTACGTGGACAACCTGCGCTCCATGTCGCAGGGCCGCGCCCAGTACACGATGACCTTCGATCACTATGCGCCGGTTCCCTCGAACGTCGCGCAGGAAATCCAGGCAAAGTACTCCGGTCAGAAGTGACCGGGGTACGCCCCTAAGAAAATTGTATGAATTTCCCTTCGCGGGACAAGGAACGGAGAGCCGGAAATGGCAAAGAGCAAGTTTGAGCGCAACAAGCCTCACGTAAACATCGGCACGATCGGCCACGTCGACCATGGCAAGACGTCGCTGACGGCCGCGATCACGAAGTATTTCGGCGAATACAAGGCGTATGACCAGATCGACGCCGCTCCGGAAGAAAAGGCTCGTGGCATCACCATCTCGACGGCGCACGTCGAATACGAGACGCCGGCCCGCCACTACGCCCACGTCGACTGCCCCGGCCACGCCGACTACGTCAAGAACATGATCACCGGTGCTGCCCAGATGGACGGCGCGATCCTGGTCTGCTCGGCTGCTGACGGCCCGATGCCGCAGACCCGCGAGCACATCCTGCTCGCCCGCCAGGTCGGCGTTCCGGCGATCGTCGTGTTCCTCAACAAGGTCGACCAGGTCGACGACGCCGAGCTTCTCGAGCTCGTCGAGCTGGAAGTGCGCGAACTTCTGTCGTCCTACGACTTCCCGGGCGACGACATTCCGATCGTCAAGGGTTCGGCTCTGGCCGCTCTCGAAGATTCGGACAAGAAGATCGGTGAAGACGCGATCCGCGAGCTGATGGCCGCTGTCGACGCCTACATCCCGACGCCGGAGCGTCCGATCGACCAGCCGTTCCTGATGCCGATCGAAGACGTGTTCTCGATCTCGGGCCGCGGTACGGTTGTGACGGGTCGCGTCGAGCGCGGCATCGTCAAGGTCGGTGAAGAAGTCGAGATCGTCGGCATCCGCCCGACCTCGAAGACGACGGTTACCGGCGTTGAAATGTTCCGCAAGCTGCTCGACCAGGGCCAGGCCGGCGACAACATCGGCGCTCTCGTTCGCGGTGTGAACCGTGACGGCGTCGAGCGTGGTCAGATCCTGTGCAAGCCGGGTTCGGTCAAGCCGCACAAGAAGTTCATGGCAGAAGCCTACATCCTGACGAAGGAAGAAGGCGGCCGTCATACGCCGTTCTTCACGAACTACCGTCCGCAGTTCTACTTCCGCACGACGGACGTGACGGGCATCGTTTCGCTGCCGGAAGGCACGGAAATGGTCATGCCGGGCGACAACGTCACGGTTGCCGTTGAGCTGATCGTTCCGATCGCGATGGAAGAAAAGCTGCGCTTCGCGATCCGCGAAGGCGGCCGCACCGTCGGCGCCGGCATCGTTGCTTCGATCGTCGAGTAAGACGTAAGGCCCTAGGCCGCTGAAAAAGGAAGGGCAGGGGTTCAACCCTGCCCCTCCGGTCTTTGAAAATTTAGCGGACTGGCCTTTCGGCAATTGTGTTTTCGTGTGCGTTCCTTTATGGAACCGCCAGAATCAAAAAGCGCGTATTCCCAAGAGAATCGCGCGGATAACGAACTAAGGAAAAGTCGTATGAACGGCCAGAACATCCGCATCCGCCTCAAGGCGTTTGACCACCGGATCCTTGATGCCTCCACGCGCGAGATCGTGTCGACGGCAAAGCGCACCGGCGCAAGCGTCCGCGGCCCCGTTCCGCTCCCGACCCGTATTGAAAAGTTCACGGTCAACCGGTCGCCCCACGTCGACAAGAAGAGCCGCGAACAGTTCGAGATGCGCACGCACAAGCGCCTGCTCGACATTGTAGATCCGACCCCGCAGACCGTTGACGCTCTCATGAAGCTCGACCTTGCGGCCGGTGTAGACGTAGAGATCAAGCTCTAAGTCCGGCGTAAGCCGAAATAACAAGGAAGGTACGTGGCATTAGCCGACGTCTTCTAAAAACGGGAAACCCGACGGCCTTCGAGGCCCGAGTGGAATCCTTAAACCAAGAGGCATGAAGGGGCTCCCTTGCTTTGGGAATACCCCGACAGGACTTCTAAGAGGATTGAACCATGCGTTCAGGTGTGATTGCACAGAAAGTAGGGATGACTCGCGTCTATAATGACGCAGGTGAGCATATCCCTGTAACAGTATTGCGACTGGACAACGTCCAGGTCGTGGCCCAGCGCACGCAGGACAAGAACGGCTACACGGCCGTCCAGCTCGGCGCCGGCACCTCCAAGGTGAAGAACACGGCAAAGGCACTGCGCGGCCAGTTCGCCGCTGCAAGCGTCGAGCCGAAGGCCAAGCTCGTCGAGTTCCGCGTTTCGGAAGACAACCTCATCGACATCGGCGCGGAACTGACCGCGAGCCACTTTGTCGCAGGTCAGCTCGTCGACGTTACCGGCACCACGATCGGTAAGGGTTTCGCCGGTGCCATGAAGCGCCACAACTTCGGTGGTCTTCGTGCAACGCACGGCGTGTCCGTCTCGCACCGTTCGCACGGTTCGACGGGTAACAACCAGGACCCGGGCAAGGTCTGGAAGGGCAAGCGCATGGCTGGTCACATGGGCCAGACGCGCGTCACCACCCAGAACCTCGAAGTCGTCTCGACCGACGAAGAGCGTGGTCTCATCCTCGTTAAGGGCGCAGTCCCGGGCTCCAAGGGTGCCTGGATCGTCGTTCGTGACGCCGTCAAGTCCGGCACCCCGTCCGACGCGCCGCGTCCGGCCGCCGTGCGCGCCGCAGTCAAGTAAGGGAGCCTGATCATGGATCTCAAAGTCACGACCCTCGAGGGGAAGGACGCCGGCAAGGTCTCCCTCTCCGACGCGATTTTCGGCCTCGAGCCGCGCGAAGACATCATTGCCCGCGTCGTCCGCTGGCAGCTCGCCAAGAAGCAGCAGGGCAGCCACAAGTCGCTGACCCGCGCCGAGGTTTCCCGCACGGGCGCCAAGATGTACAAGCAGAAGGGTACGGGCCGCGCTCGTCACCATTCGGCTCGTGCACCGCAGTTCCGCGGCGGCGGCAAGGCCCACGGCCCGGTTGTCCGCAGCCATGCCCACGACCTGCCCAAGCAGGTTCGCGCGCTCGGCCTGCGTCATGCGCTCTCGGCCAAGCTGAAGGCTGAAAACCTGATCATCATCGACGATCTGGTTGCTGCCGAAGCAAAGACGAAGGCTCTCGCCGGCGTATTCGCCTCGCTCGGTCTCACCAATGCCCTCATCATCGGCGGCTCGGAACTTGACGGCAACTTCAAGCTCGCAGCCCGCAACATCCCGAACGTGGATGTTCTTCCGATCCAGGGTATCAATGTTTACGACATCCTGCGCCGCGGCAAGCTCGTGCTCTCCAAGGCTGCTGTAGAAGCCCTCGAGGAGCGGTTCAAATGACGGATCTTCGCCACTACGATGTGATCGTATCTCCTTCGATCACCGAAAAGTCGACGCTGGTATCCGAAAACAACCAGGTCGTCTTCAACGTTGCCAAGCGCGCTTCCAAGCCTGAAATCAAGGCTGCAGTGGAAGCACTCTTCGGCGTCAAGGTCACGGCTGTGAACACGCTCGTCCGCAAGGGCAAGATCAAGCGTTTCCGCGGCTTCGCCGGCCGGCAGGGAGATGTCAAGAAGGCTATCGTCACGCTCGCTGACGGTCAGTCCATCGACGTCTCCACCGGGCTCTAATCGGGCACTCGGCTAAAGAGGAAACAGAAAAATGGCATTGAAAAGCTACAACCCGACCACTCCGAGCCAGCGCCAGCTGGTCATCGTCGACCGGTCGGGCCTTTACAAGGGCAAGCCCGTAAAGGCTCTGACCGAAGGTCTCTCCAAGAGCGGTGGCCGTAACAACCTGGGTCGCATCACTGCCCGCTTCATCGGCGGCGGTCACAAGCGTACCTACCGTCTCGTCGACTTCAAGCGTCGCAAGTTCGACGTCGAAGGTACGGTCGCGCGTCTGGAATACGACCCGAACCGCACCGCGTTCATCGCGCTGATCGACTACGCTGACGGCGAGCAGGCCTATATCCTGGCACCGCAGCGCCTGGCAGCCGGCGACAAGGTCATCGCGTCCGACAAGGCCGTTGACGTCAAGCCCGGCAACACCATGCCGCTGCAGTACATCCCGGTTGGCTCGATCGTTCATAACGTCGAGATGAAGCCGGGCAAGGGCGGCCAGATCGCCCGTTCCGCCGGCACCTTCGTCCAGCTCGTCGGCCGCGACCAGGGCATGGCGATCCTTCGCCTGAACTCGGGCGAACAGCGCCTGGTTCACTCGTCCTGCCTCGCCACGATCGGCGCTGTATCCAACCCGGACCACGGCAACATCAACGACGGCAAGGCTGGTCGCACGCGTTGGCGCGGCAAGACCCCGCACAACCGCGGCGTCGTCATGAACCCGGTCGACCACCCGCACGGCGGTGGTGAAGGCCGCACCTCCGGTGGTCGTCACCCGGTATCCCCGTGGGGCAAGCCCACCAAGGGCAAGCGTACCCGCTCGAACAAGTCGACCGACAAGTTCATCATGCGCTCGCGCCACTTGAAGAAGAAGTAAGAGAGGTAGTCAGGAATGGCTCGTTCAGTATGGAAAGGCCCGTTTGTTGACGGCTATCTTCTCAAGAAGGCTGAGAAGGTTCGTGAAGGCGGTCGCAGCGAAGTGATCAAGATCTGGAGCCGTCGCTCCACGATCCTGCCGCAGTTCGTCGGTCTCACCTTCGGCGTCTACAACGGCAGCAAGCATATCCCGGTGGCCGTCAACGAAGACATGGTTGGCCACAAGTTTGGTGAATTCGCTCCGACCCGGACCTATTACGGTCACGGCGCGGACAAGAAGGCGAAGAGGAAGTAACGATGGGCAAGGCTAAAGCCGAACGTCGGCTGAAGGATAACGAGGCGCAGGCCATCGCGCGCACGATCCGCGTCAGCCCCCAGAAGCTCAACCTGCTTGCTGCGCTGATCCGCGGCAAGAAGGTCGACCGGGCGCTCGCTGAACTTGAATTCTCGCGCAAGCGTAGCGCCGAGACCGTCAAGAAGACGCTTGAATCCGCTATCGCCAACGCAGAAAATAACCACGACCTCGACGTGGACTCGCTGATCGTCGCGGAAGCGTATGTCGGCAAGTCGATTGTCATGAAGCGTTTCCACGCTCGTGGCCGCGGCCGCGCATCGCGGATCGAGAAGCCTTTCTCGCATCTCACGATCGTCGTCCGTGAAGTCGAAGCCAAAGGGGAGGCCGCATAATGGGCCAGAAGATTAATCCAATCGGTTTCCGCCTCGGCATCAACCGTACCTGGGACAGCCGTTGGTTCGCCGACAATGCCGAATACGGCCAGCTGCTCCACGAAGACCTGAAGATCCGCGCTTTCGTCATGGAAGAGCTGAAGCAGGCCGGTATCGCCAAGGTCGTCATCGAGCGTCCGCACAAGAAGTGCCGCGTCACGATCCACTCGGCTCGCCCGGGTCTGATCATCGGCAAGAAGGGTGCAGACATCGAGAAGCTTCGCAAGAAGCTCGCCGCGATGACGAACTCCGAAACGCACCTTAACATCGTTGAAGTGCGCAAGCCGGAAGTCGACGCAACCCTCGTTGCCCAGTCGATCGCCCAGCAGCTCGAGCGCCGCGTGGCTTTCCGCCGTGCGATGAAGCGCGCTGTTCAGTCCGCGATGCGTCTTGGCGCCGAAGGCATCAAGATCACCTGCGCAGGCCGTCTCGGCGGCGCGGAAATCGCCCGTACGGAATGGTACCGCGAAGGTCGCGTTCCGCTTCACACGCTGCGTGCGGACATCGACTACGGTACGGCTGAAGCCGAAACCGCATTCGGCATCTGCGGCATCAAGGTCTGGATCTTCAAGGGCGAAATCCTTGAACACGACCCGATGGCTTCGGAGCGTCGCGCAAGCGAAAGTGACAGCCAGGGTCCCGCCAGCCGCGAACGCGGCGATCGTGGCGACCGTCGTCGTGAAAACGCGTAACAGTCGCGTTTGGCAGCCAATATCGGAGAAGTAAAAAAATGTTGCAGCCAAAGCGTACCAAGTATCGCAAGCAGTTCAAGGGCCGCATCAAGGGTGTCGCCAAGGGCGGCTCCGACCTCGCTTTCGGCGAGTTCGGCTTGAAGGCTCAGGAACCGAATCGCGTTAACGCTCGCGAGATCGAAGCGGCCCGCCGCGCGATCACGCGTTACATGAAGCGTGCCGGCCGTGTGTGGATCCGTGTGTTCCCCGACGTGCCGGTCACCGCCAAGCCTACCGAAGTCCGCATGGGTAAGGGTAAGGGCTCGGTCGAATACTGGGCGGCCAAGGTCAAGCCTGGTCGTATGATGTTCGAGATCGACGGTGTCTCCGAGGAGATCGCCCGCGAGGCGCTTCGTCTCGGCTCGGCCAAGCTCTCGGTCAAGACGCGCTTCGTACAGCGCATTGCAGAGTAAGGAGCGAGTAGGATGAAAGCCGTAGACGTTCGCGCGCTTAGCGCCGACCAGCTCAACGATGAGCTTGCCAAGCTGAAGAAAGAGCAGTTCAACCTGCGCTTCCAGAAGGCGACTGGCCAGCTCGAGAAGACCTCGCGCATCAACGAAGTCCGCAAGGACATCGCGCGCGTCAAGACCATTGCCCGCCAGAAGGCGGCAGAAGCCAAGGCCTAAGGACCGAAAACGATGCCGAAACGCATTCTGCAGGGCACTGTAGTCAGTGACAAGAACGAAAAGACCGTTGTCGTTCGCGTCGAGCGCCGCTTTGCCCACCCGCTGCTTCAGAAGACCGTTCGCCGGTCCAAGAAGTACAAGGCGCATGACGAAAACAACCAGTACAAGGTCGGTGACGTCGTTTCCATCGAGGAATGCGCACCCATCTCCAAGGACAAGCGCTGGACCGTCGTATCGGCCCACGCCTAAAAACATCGGAATTTGCGCCGGGCCCTTGTGTTCGGCGCGAAAACCTGTATGAAGCAGCGCAAGGACGCTCGGAATCACGAGCGTCTTTTGCTTTGAGCGCACGGAAGGTCCCATCGGCTCGCCGATCAGTGGAAACCACCCTGACAAAAGACCATCCCGCGCGAAAACACGTATTTCCATAAGCTGGAACAGGGGGCTAACACCCAACCGGTCCGGTAAAACAAGAAGGCGACCTGACATGATTCAGATGCAGACTAACCTCGACGTCGCGGATAATTCCGGCGCACGTCGTGTCATGTGCATCAAGGTGCTGGGCGGCTCCAAGCGTAAGTACGCTTCGGTCGGCGACATTATCGTCGTCTCGATCAAGGAAGCCATCCCGCGCGGCCGCGTGAAGAAGGGTGACGTGATGAAGGCGGTTGTCGTTCGCACCGCCAAGGACATCCGCCGCCCCGATGGTAGCGTTATCCGTTTCGACAACAACGCAGCCGTCCTGATCGACAATAAGAAAGAGCCCATCGGCACCCGTATCTTCGGACCGGTTCCGCGCGAACTTCGCGCAAAGAACCACATGAAGATCATCTCGCTGGCTCCGGAAGTACTCTAAGGAGCGATGGCTATGCAGAAGATTCGTAAGGGCGACAAGGTCGTCGTACTCACCGGCAAGGACAAGGGCCGTACCGGTGAAGTTGTTCAGGTCATGCCGAAGGAAGACCGTGCGGTCGTCAAGGGTATTAACCTGGTGAAGCGTCACCAGCGTCAGTCCCAGACCCAGGAAGCCGGCATCATCACCAAGGAAGCTTCGATCCACCTGTCGAACATCGCGATCGCCGACCCCAAGGACGGCAAGCCGACCCGCGTCGGTTTCAAGGTCGAGGGCGACAAGAAGGTTCGTGTAGCAAAGCGTTCGGGAGTGTCGATCGATGGCTGACACCAAGTATGAGCCGCGCCTCAAGAAGGAATACGTCGAGCGTATTCGCAAGGCGCTTCAGGAGCAGTTCTCCTTCGCCAACGAGATGCAGATCCCGCGTCTCGACAAGGTCGTCATCAACATGGGTGTTGGTGAATCGACGGGCGATTCGAAGAAGCCGTCCGTAGCGGCTGGCGACCTCGCAGCGATTGCCGGCCAGAAGCCGGTCATCACGCGCGCCCGCAACTCCATCGCCGGCTTCAAGCTGCGCGAAGGCATGCCGATCGGCGCGAAGGTCACGCTGCGCGGCGCCCGCATGTATGAATTTCTGGATCGCCTCGTGAACATCGCGCTGCCCCGCGTACGCGACTTCCGTGGTCTGAACCCGAAGTCCTTCGATGGCCGTGGCAACTTCGCCATGGGTATCAAGGAGCACATTGTGTTCCCGGAGATCAACTACGACAAGGTTGATCAGATGTGGGGCATGGACATCATCGTTTGCACGACGGCAAAGACGGACGACGAAGCACGGGCTCTTCTGAAAGAGTTCAACTTCCCGTTCCGCGCCTGATCCGTAACGACAAGCGTAAAGAAGGATAACTGTTATGGCGAAAACGAGCGCAGTTGAAAAGAACAAGCGCCGCCGCAAACTGGTTGCCAGCCAGGCCGCTAAGCGTGCCCGCCTGAAGGCCATCATCCAGAACCAGGCTCTTCCGATCGAAGAGCGCTTCAAGGCGACCTTGAAGCTTGCCGAACTTCCGCGCAATGGTTCCAAGACCCGCATCCGCAACCGCTGCGAAGTAACGGGCCGTCCGCGCGCCTTTTATCGCAAACTCGGAATGTCGCGTATTGCGCTTCGTGAACTGGGCAATTCCGGCAAGGTGCCGGGCATTGTCAAGTCGAGCTGGTAAGGAGACGGGCACATGTCTATGACTGATCCTCTGGGCGATATGCTCACCCGCATCCGCAACGGCGCCGCACGCCGCAAGTCCAGCGTTTCGACGCCGGCTTCCAAGCTGCGCGCCCGCGTTCTGGACGTCCTTCAGTCCGAAGGTTACATCCGCGGATATTCGGAAGTCGAATTCGGCAACGGCAAGGCCGAGCTGAACATCGAACTCAAGTACTACGAAGGCGCGTCCGTGATCCGCAAGATCGACCGCGTCTCCAAGCCGGGCCGCCGGGTCTATGTCTCGGTCAAGTCCATTCCGCAGGTCGCGAACGGCCTCGGCATCACCATCCTTTCGACCCCGAAGGGTGTGATGGCCGATCACCAGGCACGCGAACAGAACGTTGGTGGCGAGATTCTTTGCTCGGTCTTCTAAGACTGAGCAAGGATCTCCATAACGAACAGACAGGATAAAACAATGTCTCGTATCGGTAAGAAGCCCGTTCCGGTTCCCGCTGGTGTCACCGCGACCGTCGATGGTCAGACGGTCACCGCGAAGGGCCCGAAGGGCGAACTGTTCTTCGTCGCAAACGACGAAGTTTCGGTGAAGCTCGAAGACAACGCAGTTGTCGTTCAGCCGATCAACACGTCCAAGGATGCTCGTTCCAAGTGGGGTATGTCCCGCACGATGGTCGAGAACATCTTCAAGGGTGTGAAGGACGGCTACGAGCGCAAGCTCGAAATCAACGGCGTCGGTTACCGCGCGTCGCTGCAGGGCAAGAACCTGCAGCTCGCACTTGGCTTCAGCCACGACGTGGTCTACCAGACGCCGGAAGGCATCTCGATCGCTGTACCGAAGCCGACGGAAATCATCATCTCCGGCATCAACAAGCAGCAGGTCGGCCAGGTCGCAGCGGAAATCCGCGAATACCGTGGCCCCGAGCCCTACAAGGGCAAGGGCGTCAAGTATGCCGAAGAGCGGATCGTCCGCAAAGAAGGCAAGAAGAAGTAAGGATCACGCGAAATGGCTAGCAGGAAAGAAGCTCTCGTGCGCCGCGCCAACCGCGTGCGCCGTTCCATCAAGGCGGTCGCCAACGGCCGTCCGCGCCTGTCGGTTCATCGCTCGTCGAAGAACATCTACGTACAGGTCATCGATGACGTGGCCGGCACGACGCTTGCGTCCGCCTCCACGCTCGACACCGATCTGCGCTCGTCGTTGAAGACGGGCGCCGACACGGCAGCAGCCGCTGCCGTCGGCAAGCTCATCGCCGAGCGTGCCGCCAAGGCCGGCGTCAAGGAGGTCGTTTTCGACCGTGGCGCCTTCATCTATCACGGCCGCATCAAGGCTCTCGCCGAAGCTGCGCGTGAAGGTGGTCTTAGCTTCTGATCTTTCGGCTGGGCGCGTAAAGCGCCTGCCGGTCAGCTCAGTTGGGTATTGGTCGCTTCCATTCCCTGAATGGGGGCGACTTTCGTCAATCTGCCGATTGCACCCGGAAAAGAAAAAGGAAAAGGACAATGGCACAGGAAAAGCGCGGTCGCGATGACCGCCAGAACCGCGAAGAGCGCGACAGCGAGTTTGTCGACAAGCTCGTCGCGATCAACCGCGTCGCGAAGGTCGTCAAGGGCGGCCGTCGTTTCGGTTTCGCAGCTCTCGTCGTCGTCGGCGACCAGAAGGGCCGCGTCGGCTTCGGCCACGGCAAGGCTCGTGAAGTTCCGGAAGCCATCCGGAAGGCCACCGAAGCCGCCAAGCGCGACCTCATCTTCGTACCGCTGCGCTCGGGCCGCACGCTGCACCACGACGTGCACGGCCGCCACGGCGCCGGCAAGGTTCTGCTTCGCTCGGCCAAGGCCGGTACCGGTATCATCGCCGGTGGCCCGATGCGCGCCGTCTTCGAAACGCTCGGCGTTCATGACGTCGTCGCCAAGTCGACCGGTTCGTCGAACCCGTACAACATGATCCGTGCGACCTTCGACGCCCTCAAGAGCCAGATGCACCCGAAGGACATCGCGGCACAGCGCGGCATGAAGTATGCCACGCTGCAGGCCCGTCGTGCGTCCGCCGGCGTCGCTTCCGAAGAATAAGGGAGTCTGAACAATGGCTAAGAAAGAAACCGCAACGAAGACGGTGACTGTCGAGCAGATCGGCAGCCCCATCCGCCGTCCGGCCGTACAGCGTGCAACGCTCGTCGGCCTGGGCCTTAACAAGATGCATCGGGTTCGCACGCTGGAAGACACTCCGTCTGTCCGCGGCATGATCCGTGCCGTCCAGCACCTCGTCCGCGTCGTCGACGAGAAGTGAGGGGATAGATCATGAAGCTCAATGAAATCAAGGACAACGAAGGCTCTACCAAGAACCGTAAGCGCGTAGGTCGCGGTATCGGTTCGGGCTCCGGCAAGACCGGCGGCCGTGGTGTGAAGGGTCAGAAGGCACGTTCGGGTGTGGCCATCAACGGCTTCGAAGGCGGTCAGATGCCCATCTACCGTCGCCTGCCGAAGCGCGGCTTCAACAACATCTTCTCGTCCGACTTCGCCATCGTGTCGCTGGGCCGCATCCAGGTCGCCATCGACGCCGGCAAGCTCGACGGCAAGGCAACGGTTGACGCCGCCGCTCTCAAGGCCGCTGGCGTCATCCGCCGCGTCAAGGACGGCGTTCGCATCCTCGCCGACGGCGAACTGACGGCCAAGGTGACCTTCGAAGTCGCCGGCGCCTCCAAGCCCGCCATCGAGAAGATCGAAAAGGCCGGCGGCTCGATCAAGCTGCTTCTCGCAGCTGCGGAAGCCGCTGAATAATTCGACGAAATCTTCGCCCGGTGTGCTTCACACCGGGCTATTTTGCTCCCATATGTGAGCCTCACAACGACGGCCGGGAACCCCATCCCGCTGTTGTCCGGAATTTAAAACCAGGGTGAGGCCGGGATTGCTTGACAATCCGCGTTTCAACCGGTTTAGGCTCCATCCGCCGAGTTTGCCGCAACGGCAGACGGGCACGACGAATTTCAGCATGAGCAAACGGTCCGAGGAGGGCCGGGCGCCTATGCCAAACGGATCAGCCATTCCGGACCTGGCCGGGCTCCCCGCCGCCGGATCGGCTTCGCGGAGAAATGCATGGCTTCGGCAGCGGAACAACTTGCCTCTAATCTCAACTTCTCGACTTTCGCCAAGGCGGAAGATCTGAAGAAGCGTCTCTGGTTCACGCTGGGCGCGCTGCTCGTCTATCGCCTCGGCACCTATATCCCGTTGCCGGGCCTCAATCCCGATGCTTTCGCCCAGGCCTTCCAGGGCCAGTCCAGCGGCATTCTCGGCCTCTTCAACATGTTCTCCGGCGGCGCCGTCGAGCGCATGGCGATCTTCGCGCTCGGCATCATGCCGTACATCTCCGCGTCGATCATCGTGCAGCTGATGACTTCGGTCGTTCCCTCGCTGGAACAGCTCAAGAAGGAAGGCGAACAGGGCCGTAAGATCATCAACCAGTACACCCGCTACGGCACGGTGCTGCTCGGCACGCTGCAGGCCTATGGCATCGCGGTGGGCCTCGAAAGCGGGGCAGGGCTGGTCAACGATCCGGGCTGGTTCTTCCGCATCTCCACCGTCATCTCGTTGCTCGGCGGCACGATGTTCCTGATGTGGCTGGGTGAACAGATCACCTCGCGCGGCATCGGCAACGGCATTTCGCTGATCATCTTCGCAGGCATCGTCGCCGCCCTCCCGGGCGCGCTCGCCGGCACCCTCGAACTCGGCCGCACTGGCGCTCTGTCGATCGGCGTGATTCTCGCCGTCGTCGTTATGGCCGTCGTCGTCATCGCGCTCATCGTCTTCGTGGAACGCGCCCAGCGCCGTCTTCTGATCCAGTATCCGAAGCGACAGGTGGGCAACCGCATGTTCCAGGGCGATACGTCGCACCTGCCGCTGAAGCTCAACACCGCGGGCGTCATCCCGGCGATCTTCGCATCCTCGCTGCTGCTGCTGCCGGCAACGCTTGCAGGCTTCTCGAACACCGCCGAGCTGCCGACGTGGGCGACCGCCATCATCGCCGCCCTTGGCCATGGCCAGCCGCTCTACATGCTGCTCTATGCGGGCATGATCGCCTTCTTCGCCTTCTTCTACACGGCCATCGTCTTCAATCCGAAGGATACGGCCGACAATCTGAAGAAGCATGGCGGCTTCATTCCGGGCATCCGTCCGGGCGAACGCACCGCAGAATACATCGACTACGTGCTGACCCGCATCACGGTGATCGGCGCGGCCTACCTGATGTTCGTCTGCATTCTTCCCGAAATTCTCATCGCTCAGACAGGTGTGCCGTTCTACCTTGGTGGTACGTCGCTTTTGATTGTTGTCAGCGTGACCCTTGATACTGTAGCACAGATTCAGGGTCACCTGATTGCTCAGCAGTATGAGGGGCTGATCAAGAAGTCGAAGCTGCGTGGAGGAAAGAGGGGACGATGAGACTGATTTTTCTGGGGCCGCCGGGCGCTGGCAAGGGAACGCAAGCCAAGCTCCTGACGGAGAGGCACGGTATTCCGCAGCTTTCCACGGGTGACATGCTGCGGGCGGCCGTTGCCGCCGGCACGGATGTCGGCAAACGCGCGAAGGCCGTCATGGACGCCGGCCAGCTCGTCTCCGACGCCATCGTCAACGAGATCGTGTCCGACCGAATCGATTCGGCCGACTGTGCCAAGGGCTTCATCCTCGACGGTTACCCGCGCACGGTTCCGCAGGCCGAAGCCCTCGACCGGATCCTCGCCGGCAAGGGCATCGCGCTCGACGCCGTCATCGAGCTGAAGGTGGATGAAGATGCGCTGGTTAAGCGCATGGAGAATCGCGTGGCCGAAACGGTCGCCGCCGGCGGCACGGTTCGCTCCGACGACAATCCGGAAGCCTTCAAGCGCCGCTTGACGGAATACCGCGAAAAGACCGCGCCGCTGTCGAGCTACTACGCATCGACGGGCAAGCTCCAGACGGTCGACGGCATGGCCAATGTCGACGTGGTGACGGCAGAGATTGCCGGAATCCTGGAGAACGCCTGATAGGAGCAATTCCGGGAAAAGTGTGAAGCGGTTGCTTTGCAGCCTGGAATCCGAAAAAGGATCTGCCGGGGAGTTGACTTTTTAGCCGATTCCCCCTTATGACAGCGCCAACTCGCGACATACCATTGCGATCGGCGCGGACTTCCAAGAACGAAGTCCGGGTGCGGTCGTTTTCGACGTGTCACGGACATCAACTGAGCGACGCGGCTTTGGAGCCGCTTCAAATGAAGAAGACCACTTGCCGGATGGCAACTGGAAGCAAGGAGAACAGGCGTGGCACGTATCGCTGGCGTCAACATCCCGACTGCGAAGCGCGTTGTCATCGCGCTGCGTTACATTCACGGGATCGGCCCGAAGTTTGCACAGGAAATCATCGAGAAGGTCGGTATCCCGGCTGATCGTCGCGTTCACCAGCTCACGGACGCAGAAATCCTGCAGATCCGCGAAGCCATCGACCGCGACTACCAGGTCGAAGGCGACCTGCGTCGCGAGACCTCGATGAACATCAAGCGTCTCATGGACCTCGGTTGCTACCGTGGTCTGCGTCACCGTCGTGGCCTCCCGGTCCGCGGTCAGCGCACGCACACCAACGCCCGTACCCGCAAGGGCCCGGCGAAGGCCATCGCAGGCAAGAAGAAGTAATTTCCCGGAAACGGGGAACAGGAGGCTGGCGCGTCGCGCCGGCCTCTTTTGAGTTTCGAGCGGGGCTTGGCGCCAAGCCTTTGTCCCGGTCGGTGGAGCTGCTGGCACTACGGCAGTGACGATATCGCCGCACGCAACGCCCTCGGGCCGGTGTGCAAATTTTATTCAGGGCAGGGGCCAAGCCTCCGCCCGGTGGAGCCGCTGGAACTACGGCGGTGTCGAGATCAACGAAAGGACTACCCATGGCCAAGGAAGCCGCACGCGTCCGCCGTCGCGAACGCAAGAACATCACCTCGGGTGTTGCTCACGTCAATTCTTCGTTCAACAACACGATGATCACCATCACCGATGCACAGGGCAACGCCATTGCCTGGTCGTCGGCCGGTGCAAAGGGCTTCAAGGGTTCGCGCAAGTCGACCCCGTTCGCTGCCCAGATCGCTGCCGAAGACTGCGCCAAGAAGGCCCAGGAACACGGCATGAAGTCGCTGGAAGTCGAAGTCTGCGGTCCGGGTTCCGGCCGTGAATCGGCTCTGCGCGCCCTCCAGGCTGCCGGCTTCATGATCACGTCGATCCGCGACGTGACCCCGATCCCGCACAACGGTTGCCGCCCGCGCAAGAAGCGTCGCGTCTGATCATCGCATTCGAATTGCTGCGGAAGCCGGTTTCCGGCTTTCGCGGATCTTCAGGGCTCGGCCGTCACGATTGGATGGTGGCGGCGAACGGAAGGCAAAACATATGATCCAGAAAAACTGGCAGGAACTGATCAAGCCGAACAAGGTGGAGTTCTCCTCCTCCGGCCGCACCAAGGCAAGCCTTGTTGCCGAGCCGCTGGAGCGGGGCTTCGGCCTGACGCTCGGCAACGCGCTGCGTCGCGTACTCCTGTCGTCGCTGCGCGGTGCGGCTGTTACCGCCGTGCAGATCGACGGCGTGCTGCACGAGTTCTCGTCGATCCCGGGTGTCCGCGAAGACGTGACCGATATCGTGCTCAACATCAAGGAAATCGCCATCAAGATGGATGGCGACGATTCCAAGCGTATGGTCGTGCGCAAGCAGGGTCCGGGCGTCGTAACGGCTGGTGACATCCAGACGGTCGGCGACATCGAGATCCTGAACCCCAACCATGTCATCTGCACCCTCGACGAGGGCGCCGAAATCCGCATGGAGTTCACGGTCAACAACGGCAAGGGCTATGTGCCCGCCGACCGCAACCGTTCCGAAGACGCGCCGATCGGCCTCATCCCGGTCGACAGCCTCTACTCGCCGGTCAAGAAAGTGTCCTACAAGGTGGAAAACACCCGCGAAGGCCAGGTTCTCGACTATGACAAGCTGACGATGTCCATCGAGACCGACGGCTCCGTCACCGGCGAAGATGCGATCGCGTTCGCGGCCCGCATTCTTCAGGACCAGCTCTCGGTCTTCGTCAACTTCGACGAACCGCAGAAGGAAGCCGAAGAAGAGTCGGTCACCGAGCTCGCCTTCAACCCGGCGCTCCTCAAGAAGGTCGACGAACTGGAACTTTCCGTCCGTTCGGCGAACTGCCTGAAGAACGACAACATCGTCTACATTGGCGATCTCATTCAGAAGACCGAAGCCGAAATGCTTCGCACCCCGAATTTTGGTCGCAAGTCGCTGAACGAAATCAAGGAAGTTCTCGCTTCCATGGGCCTGCACCTCGGCATGGAAGTGCCGGCATGGCCGCCCGAGAACATCGAAGATCTCGCCAAGCGTTACGAAGACCAATATTAACCATCAAACGGCAGGTTTTCAGCCTGCATGTGAAGGAGAACCGAGATGCGCCACCAGAATTCGGGCCGCAAACTCAACCGTACTGCCAGCCACCGCAAGGCGATGTTCGCCAACATGGCTGCCTCGCTCATCGAACATGAGCAGATCGTCACCACGCTGCCGAAGGCGAAGGAAATTCGCCCGATCGTCGAAAAGCTCGTCACCCTCGGCAAGCGCGGCGACCTGCACGCTCGCCGCCAGGCGATCTCGCAGATCCGTGACGTTGCCGTCGTCGCCAAGCTGTTCGACGCCATCGCAACCCGTTACGCCACCCGCAACGGCGGCTACCTTCGCATCATGAAGGCTGGCTACCGTCGTGGCGACAATGCTCCGCTCGCCGTCATCGAATTCGTTGACCGCGACGCTTCCGCAAAGGGCGCGAAGGACCTCGCTCGCACGGAAGCCGAAGCACAGGCCGAAGCAGCCTGATCGCCGGTTGACCGGATTGTATAAAAAAGGCCGGGGCATGTCCCCGGCCTTTTTCTTTGCGGCTATTTCGGCTTTCGCGCCCGCGCCATTAGCGTCCAGCCCCAGTCGCGCCGTTCCATGATGGTGCGCCATGCATGGCCCACGGCAGGCCCCAGAAGGGCATTCAGCCTTCGGCCGGCGAGGATGTGGCGAACCCCCTTGTGGGCGATGGGCGTGACCGAGACGAGGTTTTCCACGTTGAAATGCGGCCGGAGCAATGCGTCGAGCTGCCACCGGTCCACCCAGTTCCGCAACTGCCCGGGGGCGGGCGGCGGTATTTTGCAATGGGTGCTGAGCACGGTCCTGTTCTGCGTGGCGAGCAGCAGCAGGCCGCCGGGGCGCAGAAGCTGGGCGATGCGGGCGACGAAGGCTTCCTGGTCGGCGACATGGGAGAGCACTTCCAGGCTGACGATGACGTCGAAGCTGGCATCCGCAAAGGGCATCGTCGCGAAATCGCCGGCGATGAAGCCGACACCGGGCCAGCGGGCCTGCGCGCGGCGCAGCACGTCGTCCGAAAGGTCCGTGCCGGTGACGCGGCCATACCGGGAGAGCTGCGGGCAGAACCAGCCCGTGCCGCAGCCCACTTCCAGGATATCGAGATTGCGACCCGGCTGCTCGTCGAGCCAGCCGGTAATGACTTCCGCCTGGCGTCGAGAGACCTCGCTGATCCGGTCTTCCCGGTTGTCGGCGTTCCAGGTGTTCCAGAAGGTGCGCTGGTTTTCGAGCGTTTCCATGGTGTCAGGATGGATCGCGTGGCCCTTCCGCGCCAGCTATCCATCCGTCGTCGGGAATATCTCATTGGTGGTAGGCGCGGCGGTGGCGGTTAACGCCTGGCGCACCTTGAAAATCCGGGGGAAAGATTTTGGAAAGCATATTCCTACGGATTGTCTTTAGCCCCGGGATTTAAAGTTCTGGCGGAGTTTAATCGAGTTTGAGTGATGGCCGAGAATTTCGCATATCTGCTGCCGATGGTTCTCACCCTGTTTGGGGTCGCATTTCTCGTCGTGGCGCGCTTCGGCAATCGCGCCGCCTTGTTCTGGGGCGCGGGTTATCTCTGCGCCGCGATCGGCTTCCTCGCACCGCTTCTGCAAGCCGTCGCGCCGGTCTTCGTGGTGGCGCTGACGGCGGATGCCGCTTTCCTCAGCGCCTTCCTCCTCTACGGCCACGCGCTCGTCACCCACTTCGACGCGCCCCGCCTTGTGGGCGCTCGCCTTGCCATGGCCGCGATCGCCTATGCCGGCATCGGCTACGCGGTTCTCGCCGCAGAGAGCCTGCGCTTCGAGCTCTTCATCAGCGATGTCGCCTGCTGCGCCCTGCTGCTCGTCGCAATGGCATCCTCGTGGCGCCGTTCGAGCAGCTGGATCGATCGCGCGCTGTTCGGTGCAGTGGGGTTCGTGGTGCTGGAGACATCCGTGCGCACGGTGATCTTCTTCATCATGGCCGGCACGCTGGCGATGGACGAATTCATCGGTTCGTCCTACGCCTTCGTCATGCAGATCACGGCGACCATTGGCGCGCTGCTGATGGCCCTGACGGCGCTTGCATCGGTGGCGCTGCGCATTGTCGAGGGGCATCGGAAGGCGGCCGAGGAAGATCCGCTGACCGGCCTTCTCAATCGCCGTGGCTTCGAACAGTTCATCGGCCAGAATGCGCGCGCCGCAAAGGGCGAGGCCGCCATCATCGTTGCCGATATCGACTGGTTCAAGTCGATCAACGACCGCTTCGGGCATGCCGCAGGCGACGAGGCCATTCGGGAGGTCGCCGCCCTGCTGCGCACGCTCTCCTGGCCGGGCGTTGCCGTGGCGCGGTTCGGCGGAGAAGAATTCATCGCCCATCTGCCGAACTGCCGCTTGCAGGACGCCCATACGCTCGCGAACACCGTCCGCATCGCGCTGTCAGAGCGTGACCTGAGCGCCATCGGCATCGACCGCTCGATTACCGCCAGCTTCGGCGTGGCCGTCACGGCGGCGGGCGACCATAGCATCCACGATGCGATCAGCCGCGCCGACAGGCTGCTTTATCTCGCCAAAAGCAATGGCCGCAACCGGGTCGTCAGCAGCGTTGCGGAGGGATCGCCGCAGGCAGGGCCGAAGCTCTTCGTCGTGTAATGAATGGCTTCGGCTAGGCCGAGCGTTCCTGCCCGCGCACCGTGGTCGCCTGCGGCCTTGCCCGTTTCTTCCCGCGCAGTATGGGCCGTATCAATCGATAGGCGAGAAGCAAGAGGACGAGGACGATATAGAGCCATTGCTCCGGCCCCACGACCTTCACTGCCATGGCGAAGTGCAGCGCGCCGCAGGCCGCAATCACGTAGACGAGCTTGTGCAGCCTGACCCAGCGCGGCCCGAGTTTTCGGATGGACCAGTTGTTCGAGGTCAGCGCCAGCGGGATCAGCATCACGAAGGCCGCCATGCCGATGGTGATGAAGGGCCGTTTGGCGATGTCGGTGATGATGGCTGCGAAATTCAGGTACTGGTCGAGCACCATATAGGTCAGGAAGTGCATCAGCACATACCAGAAGGCGAGCAGCCCGAGTGCGCGCCGGTAGCGTACCCAGTTGATGCCGAAAAGATCGCGGATCGGCGATATGGCGAGCGTTGCGACGAGGAAACGCAATGCCCACAGGCCGAGCAGGTGCTCGAATTCCTTGACCGGATTGCCGGGCAGGCGGCCCGTTGCGCCGAGATAGAAGCCGTAGGCCGCCGGCAAGAAGCCCACGGCATAAAGCAGCCAGATCGACGCCGCATGATATTTTCGGGGCAGGGCGGGCAGGCCAGCCATTAGAAATTCGCCCGAAGGTCCATGCCGGAATAGAGGCCTGCGACCTCCTCGGCATAGCCGTTGAAGGGCAGCGTCGGGCGCCGGTTCGCGCCGAAGAAGCCGCCTTCGCCGATGCGGTTCTCGCTCGCCTGGCTCCAGCGCGGGTGGTCCACCTCCGGATTGACGTTGGCGTAGAAGCCGTATTCGTTCGAGGCGCTGAGGTTCCAGGTGGAGGGCGGCTGCTTGTCGGTGAGGGTGATCCGGACGATCGACTTGATGCCCTTGAAGCCATATTTCCACGGCACGACGAGGCGGATCGGCGCGCCGTTCTGGTTCGGTAGCGTCTTGCCGTAGACGCCGACGGCGAGGATGGCCAGCGGATGGCGGGCCTCATCGAGCCGCAGACCCTCGACATAGGGCCAGGGCAGCGGCTGGAAGAAGCCGGACTGGCCCGGCATTTCCTCCGGCCGCACGACGGTTTCGAAGGCGACGTATTTCGCGTCGCCCAGCGGTTCAACCTTGTCGAGGAGGGCCGCAAGCGGAAAACCGATCCACGGGATCACCATCGACCAGGCCTCGACGCAGCGCATGCGGTAGACGCGCTCTTCGAGCGGCAGGGCCAGCAGCTCTTCCAGCCCGAATTCCTTCGGCTTGCCGACGAGGCCGTCCACCTTCACCGTCCAGGGCGTCGGCTTGAAGTCCGTCGCATTGGCCACCGGGTCGCCCTTGCCCGTGCCGAATTCGTAGAAATTGTTATAGCTGGTCACGTCCTTTTCGGGCGTCAGCGTCTCATCGACCATATACTGGCTTTTGGACGCATTCAGCGGCGCTGCGAAAGCGGCCGAGCCGGCAGCCGCCAGTGCGCCACCCGCCGCTGCGGCGAGAAAGGAGCGGCGGCTGAGGAAACAGTGTTCCGGCGTGATCTGCGAGGCGGGGACGCGGAGCGGGCGGTAGAAGGACATGGTGGGGGCTCGATCTGTTGGTTGCTTTCCCTGGTTCCTACGTAAACAAGGCTCGTGTTGTTTCAACGGCCGCAAAAGATTTCCGGCGACCACTTTTTCGTGCGTTGCGCGTGACGCCCATCATTCGGTCCGGCGCGGCGCAGTCTGCCTTTTTTCCTGCGAAATCCTATCTGATCGTGGCGCAGACACGAAGGAGACTCGTCCATGCCGAAAGTCCGCATCCTGCTTGCCGCCCCGCTCGTCGTTGCGCTCGCGTTGGTCACGCCCGCAACCGCCGAGGAGCGCACCGTGCCGCAGTCGCGCACGGAAATGCAACTCTCCTTCGCGCCGCTCGTCAAGCAGGTCGAGAATGCCGTCGTGAATGTCTATGCCGAGCGCGTCGTCGAGCGCCGCTCGATCTTCGAAGGCGATCCCTTCTTCGAGGAGTTTTTCGGCCAGCGCATGCCGAACCGCAGCGAAAAGCAGTCGTCGCTTGGCTCGGGCGTCATCGTCGGCTCCAAGGGCATCGTGGTGACGAACAACCATGTGATCGAGGGCGCCAGCGACATCAAGATCGCGCTGGCGGATGGCCGCGAATATGAAAGCACGGTGGTGCTGAAGGACGAGCGCGTCGACCTCGCGGTGCTGAAGATCAAGGCGGATGCCGATTTCACGGCGCTGCCGCTCGGCGACAGCGACGCGGTGCAGGTCGGCGACCTGGTGCTCGCCATTGGCAACCCGTTCGGCGTCGGCCAGACGGTGACGAGCGGCATCGTCTCGGCGCTCGCGCGCAACCAGGTCCGCTCCGGCGATTTCGGCTTCTTCATCCAGACGGACGCGGCGATCAATCCCGGCAATTCCGGCGGCGGCCTGATCAACATGAACGGCGAACTGATCGGCATCAACACCGCGATCTTTTCGCGCGGCGGCGGCTCGAACGGCGTCGGCTTCGCCATCCCGGCCAATCTGGTGAAGACCTTCGTCGCCAGCGCCGAAAACGGCAGCGCCAGCTTCGACCGCCCGTTCATCGGCGCGACCTTCGAGGCGGTGACATCCGAAGTCGCCGAGGCGCTCGGCCTGGAGCGGGCGCGCGGCGCGCTGATCTCGCAGGTGCAGGCCGGCAGCCCGGCGGAAAAGGCCGGCATGAAGGCGGGCGAGGTCGTCACCGCCGTCAACGGCGTGTCCGTCGAACATCCCGATGCGCTCGGCTATCGCCTCACCACCGTCGGCATCGGCGGCACGGCACGCATCACGGTCGTCAACAACGGCAAGGAAGAGGAACTGACGCTCTCGCTCGACCGCGCGCCGGAAACGACGCCGCGCGACGAACGGCTGATCGAAGGCCGCAATCCCTTCTCCGGCGCCGTGGTCGCCAACCTGTCGCCGCGCGTCGCCGAGGAGCTGCGCATGCCGACCAACCGGGCGACGACCGGCGTCGTCGTCACGGAGATCAACCGCGGCTCGCCGGCCGCGCGCATCGGCCTCCAGCCGCGCGATATCATCATCGAGCTGAACGGTACCGAGGTCGTCAGCACCGAAAAGCTCGCCTCCCTCGTCAATGAGGACCCGTCCATCTGGCGCGTCGAGATCGAGCGTGACGGCCAGCGCATCCGCCAGTTCTTCCGATGAGCGACCTCTTCGCCCCGCGTGAACCGGAGGACATGGCGGCGAAGCGGCCTCTTGCCGATCGCCTGCGTCCCCGCACGCTCGGCGAAGTCTCCGGCCAGGAGCACCTGACCGGCCCGGACGGCGTGCTCTCGCGCATGATCGAGGCGGGCTCGCTCGGCTCGATGATCTTCTGGGGGCCACCTGGCACCGGCAAGACGACCGTGGCGCGCCTCCTCTCCGGCGAAACCGGGCTCGCCTTCGAGCAGACGTCGGCGATCTTCTCTGGCGTCGCCGAACTCAAGAAGCTGTTCGATGCCGCCCGCGCGCGCCGCATGGGCGGGCGCCAGACGCTGCTCTTCGTCGACGAGATCCACCGCTTCAACCGCGCCCAGCAGGACAGTTTCCTGCCGGTCATGGAGGACGGCACGATCGTGCTCGTCGGCGCCACCACGGAAAACCCGTCCTTCGAGCTCAACGCCGCTCTTCTCTCGCGCGCCCGCGTGCTGACCTTCAAGCCGCATGACGAAACCAGCCTGGAGGAGCTTTTGAAGCGCGCCGAGGCGAGCGAGGGCAAGCCGCTGCCGCTCGACGAGGAAGCGCGCATGTCGCTGCTGCGCATGGCGGATGGCGACGGGCGGGCGGTTCTGACGCTGGCGGAAGAAGTCTGGCGTGCGGCGCGGGCGGACGAAGCCTTCGGCCAGGACGATCTCTTCCGCATCGTGCAACGCCGGGCACCGGTCTATGACAAGTCGCAGGACGGCCACTACAATCTCATCTCCGCCCTGCACAAGGCGGTGCGCGGCTCGGACCCGGATGCCTCGCTCTACTACCTGACGCGCATGCTGGATGCCGGCGAAGACCCGCTGTTCCTCTGCCGCCGCATGGTGCGCATGGCTGTCGAGGATATCGGGCTGGCCGATCCGCAGGCGCTCGTCGTCTGCAATGCGGCGAAGGACGCCTATGACTTCCTCGGCTCGCCGGAGGGAGAACTGGCGCTGGCGCAGGCCTGCATCTACATCGCGACGGCGCCGAAATCCAACGCCGTCTACACCGCCTACAAATCGGCGATGCGCGCGGCGAAGGAAAACGGCTCGCTGCTGCCGCCCAAACACATCCTCAACGCGCCGACCAAGCTGATGAAGGGCGAGGGCTACGGCGACGGCTATCGTTACGACCACGACGAACCGGACGCCTTTTCCGGCCAAGACTATTTTCCGGAGAAGATGGGCCGCCGGACCTTTTACGATCCGCCGGAGCGCGGCTTCGAACGGGAACTGCGCAAGCGGCTGGAATGGTGGGCGAAGCTGCGCAAGGAAAGAGGCTAGGACGCGGCGTTGAAGCGCGGCGCCGGCTTCTGCGGTGCCAGCGGCACGATCTTGATCGACGATTCCGCCTTGCCCGTATGACCCTCCATATCGACCACCACATGCCAGTGGCCGCTCTCCGGAATCTTCAGCCGGATCGGCGATTGTTTGGCGACGCCGCCCAAGAACTTGTGCTGGCGGGCATTCTTGAACAGGTCGAAATTGGCGTGGCTCATCAGGCGCACATTGGCGACCGCCGAGAGCGCAATTTCGATCGTCGTGCCGCCACGCTGCATGTCGAGATCGTAATGCGTGTAGGAAAAACTGTGTGCCATGGTCTGCCCGGAATGTATCTGGTTTTGCGCTAATGTTCGCACGCGCCGGTTAATGTTCCCTTCCGTGCCAATGGTGGCGTGCACCCCTTGATTGCCTATTCTTTTCAATCGATTGCGAGGTAAATCGGATTCAATCCGGCAGCCGCTTGATTCCCTTTCTCAGGCTCTTTGCAAAAAATTTCACGCCGCCCTGTCGGCGCGGGCATGGGGCCTTCGTCCTTGAGGTATGAAACCGGCGGGCCTGCCGGTCAGAACCCCGAGGAGAGAGACATGCCGAAAATGACCATCATCACCCTGGTGACCGCCGCCCTTGCCGCCTTCGTGCCGGCGGCCGCCGTGCAGGCCGAGGAGATTAAGGAAAACCCGTTGCAGGGCGAGGCCGGCGTGCCGGACAAGGCGGGCCATCTCGAGGTGAACGGCATCAATTATTACTACGAGATCCGCGGCGAGGGCGAACCGCTGTTGCTGCTGCATGGCGGCCTCGGCCAGATCGAGATGTTCGGCGCCAACCTCAAGACCTTGCAGGACAAGCGGCAGGTGATCGGCGTCGATCTCCAGGGCCATGGCCGCACGCCGCTCGGCAACCGGCCGATCGATATCCCGGCGATCGGCGCGGACATGGCCGAGCTGGTGGAAAAGCTCGGTTACGACAAGGTCGACGTGCTCGGCTATTCCTTCGGCGGCGGCGTCGCGTTGCAGATGGCGGCGCAGGCGCCGGACAAGGTGCGCCGCCTTGTCATCGCTTCCGCGCCCTTTGCCCGGAACGGCTTCTTCCCGGAAATGCTGCCGCAGCAGGCGGCAGTCTCCGGCGCCATGGCCGAAATGATGAAGGAAACGCCGATGTACAAATCCTACGCCGCCGTAGCACCGGATGTCTCTGAATTCCCGAAACTGCTCGACGCCATGGGTGCGGCGATGCGCGGCGACTATGACGCCTCCGATGCGGTGGCGAAACTTTCCATGCCGGTCATGCTGATCTTCGGCGACAGCGACATGATCCGCCCGGAACACATCGTCGAATTTTACCAGAAGCTCGGCGGCGGGCTGCGGGATGCCGGCTGGATGCGGGAGAACATGGCGAAGAACCGCCTCGCCATCCTGCCGGGCCTGACCCACTACGAGACCTTCGCGGCCCCGGCGCTCGTTAGCACCGCCTTGCCGTTCCTCAATGGCGAGACCAACACGCAGAGCTGGGCGGGCCAGGTCGGTAATAACTAAAAAGGGAGAAGCCCGGATGCGAGGATCGCATCCGGGCTTCATCACGTCCGTGAGGCCGTCTGCCGGCGGCAGCCGCACTCCAATCGACCCCAGATCGGGGCAGCGCTCAGTGGCAGACGCGGACGCGTTTGATGATCAGGTTGCCGTAGTAGTCGTAGCTCTTGATCTTCTTGATGACGCAATAGGGCTGGTAGTCGTAGCTGTAATAGCCGGCCTGCGAGGGGGCGGCGAAGGAAGCGACGGCGGTGAGAGCGACGGCGGCGGCGAGAATGAAGTTGCGCATGGTGGGGTCCCTTCTGGTTCGGTTGGGATGGTTCGTTCCATCCAGTGACTGAACAATCGCATGGGACCGTGTTGCGCGCTGTTCCGCATGGAACAGGTTTAGCCGAGTGTCTCCGTCCAGGCCTTCACCGTCTTCGCCATGGTGGCGAGGTGGTCGGCGGCGGAGAAACCGGAAATGCTCTTGCGCGGTTTGAGGTCGTGGTCGCCGTCTTCCAGCCAGAGCACGCGGATGGTGTCCGGCAGTCCGTAACCCGGCACTTCCTCCTTCGTGCCGAAGGGGTCGCGGGTGCCCTGGCAGATGAGCGCCGGCGTCTTCAGGCCCATCAGGTGGGCGGTGCGCAGCTGCGCGGGTTTTTCCGGCGGGTGGAACGGGTAGCCGAGGCAGAGCAGGCCGGCGATGCGGCCCTCAGTGAAAAGATCGTCCGCCACCATGCTGGCGACGCGCCCGCCCATCGACTTGCCGCCGATGACGAGCGGCCCCTTTGCTGCGAGCGCTGCCACAGCGTCGAGAAATTCCGGGTTCAGCGTTTCTGCCTTCGGCGGTGGCCTGCGGCTACCCTCGTTGCGCCGGGCGGCCATGTAGGAAAACTCGAAGCGTGCGACGCGCAGGCCTTCCGCTGCAAGCGCCGTGGCCGCGGCGGTCATTGCCGGCGAATCCATCGGCGCGCCGCTACCATGCGCGAGAAGCAGGGTGGTGGGCGCGTCGTCCGGGCCGGCGAACAGGAAGCGGGCGCTCATCGCTGCTTCACTTCGCGTGATCCTTCACGTCGCCGGGCGCGATCGGATCGCTTGCCGGAAAGGTCTCTTCCAGCGCCTCTTCCAGATAATCATCCTGCTCGGTCTTGGCGTCCTTGTCCTTCTGCCGGGCGCGCTCGGCTTCCAGCGAGGTCTTCGGGCTGTCCTTCTCGGTCGGCATCGTCATCTCCCGTGTTGCTTTCTTCCAAGATAGGGCATTTTCCCGTCGAGACGAGAGGCCATCAGGTCTCCGGCAGGGTGAGTTCGGCAATGACGGGCAGGTGGTTCGAGCCGAAAGACGGGCCGACGCGGCGCGCCCGCACGGAAATATCCGGCGAGACGGCAACATGGTCGATCGAGGCGCCGATATAGGCAAGCGCATCGAGTTTCAGGCTGAAGCGCGTGACGGGCTGCAACCAGCCGCCCGCCGTGGAGGCAAGGCCGGCCTGCTTTAAAAAATTTCGGAAGAAGGGCGACCAGGTCGGCGTGTTCCAGTCGCCGGCAACGATGACCGGCGCCTTTTCGAGATCGCCCTTCACGGCGTCGGCGGCTGCCGAGAGATAGTCGTTGCGGTCGCGCCACTGCCAGAGCCGACGCGGCGTCTCCGGGTGGAAGGCATAGAGGAAGATCGGCTTGCCGCCCATGTCGAGCTCCAGCCGAAGCGGCTGCTTGTAGGCGCGCTCCTCGGTGAAGGCGCGCTTCAGCTCCGTCTCCGCCCGGATCGGCAGCGTGGAGAAAACCTTCAGGCTGTCGCGGATGCGGGTGTCGACGCTGCTTTCATAGGCGAACAGGCCTGAGGCGGAAAGCGCCTGCTCCCACCGTGCCGTCGTCTCCTCCAGCACGACGATGTCGGGCTTTTCCCGGCGCAGCAGGTCGATGAAGACGGCGGGGTCCTCGCGGTTGCGCACATAGAGATTGGCTGTCAGCACCTTCAGGCCGCTCTTCGCGGCAGAGGCGCGCGCAGTCGGCACGTCGGCCGCCGGTATGAGGGCGATGGCAAGCCCGGTCAGCGCGATCACGATCGCCTTCAGGCGCCGCGTCACGACGGCCGCAACGACCAACAACGCGCCGGCGGCGACGATATAGGGCCAGGCGAAGGTGAGCAGGTCGACCAGCCAGAACCGGTCCCCGGCAAGCACGACGATGCTGACGGCGAAGAGATAGGCGATGACGCCCGGCAGGACGAGGACACGGTAGGCAAGGGCGATCGGTCCCCGGCGCGGCACTATGGGCATCGACTGTTCCTTCTGCATCACGGGATTCGCGGGAGGCCGATTCCCGTAACGGGAGGTTTGCATGTACCCCGCACATCCCGACGCTGCAATGACATCATGGGCAAGGACTGCACGCTGCGTTAAGTCGCACCATAAATAAAGACATAAAGATTTCTTTATATGACTTGACATTGCCGCCGATATCACGCCAAGTCGCGTCGTCGTGGTTCCCTGGGATGGTCCGTCCGTCCCAGGGCTAAGAGGGAATCCGGTGCGTCGATCCGTCGGCAAAGCCGGGGCTGCCCCCGCAACTGTGAGCGGCGAGTTGCTGTCCAACAATGTCACTGAGGCGAAAGCCTTGGGAAGACGGACAGCGGCGACGACCCGCGAGCCAGGAGACCTGCCAAGGCAACAGAACGTCCACGGGCGGGGTGTCCCGGTGGTTGCTGCATCTCTCCGGCAACGGCAGAGCCTGCACGCGTCCGCTCAACCCATGCCCCCACAAACCAATGGGGTATGACAATGTCCAAACAAACTCTCCCGGTCGCCTCCCTCGGCTTCCCGCGCATCGGCCGCCATCGTGAACTGAAGTTCGCGCTCGAAGGCTTCTGGTCCGGCAAGCTCACGGAGACCGACCTTCTCGAAACGGCGAAAAAACTGCGCGCCGAAAACTGGGCGCTTCAGCGCGACCAGGGCATCACGCGGATTCCCTCCAACGATTTCTCCTTTTACGATCATGTGCTGGATACGGCCGTGATGGTCGGCGCCATTCCCGCCGCCTATGGCTGGGACGGCGGCGACGTACCGCTTTCGCTGTATTTCGCCATGGCACGCGGCAGCGAGCGGGATGGTCCTGCCGATTGCGGCCATGCGCATCACGGCCACGGCGTTCCCGCGCTCGAAATGACCAAATGGTTCGACACGAATTATCACTACATGGTGCCTGAGGTCTCGGAGGATCAGGTGTTCCGCCTCACCACGCAGAAGCCGGTCGCCCACTTCCTGGAGGCCAAGGCGCTCGGCATCCACACGCGCCCGGTCATGCTCGGCCCGGTGACCTTCCTCAAGCTCGCGAAGGCGCGTCCGTCCACCTTCAAGCCGCTCGACCTCCTGGCAAAGCTGCTGCCGGTCTATGAGGAACTGTTCCGCCGTTTGGGCGAGGCAGGCGCGGACTGGGTTCAGGTCGACGAGCCGATCCTTTCGCTCGACCTCACCGAGGGCGAGCGCCATGCCTTCAAACTCGCCTATGAAGGCTTCGCCAAGGCGGCACCCGGCCTGAAGCTGATGCTCACGACCTATTTTGGCGCGCTCGCGGATAATCTTTCGGCTGTTGCCGCCCTGCCGGTCGCCGGCCTCCATGTCGATCTTGCGCGCGCGCCGGACCAGCTCGACGCGGTCGTGCAGACCGTGCGTGCGGACCAGGTCCTGTCGCTCGGCGTGATCGACGGGCGCAACATCTGGCGGGCGGACCTCGCGTCCATCCTCGACCGAATGGCCCCGGTCGTTTCCGCCCGCGGCGCCGATGCGGTCGAAATCGCCGCCGCGTGCTCACTGCTGCATGTGCCGATCGACCTCGATCTCGAAACGGCGCTCGACTCCGACCTCAAGACCTGGCTTGCCTTCGCGACGCAGAAGCTTGGCGAGCTTGCGACGCTCGGCAAGGGCCTTGCACAGGGCAAGGATGCCGCTCGACAAACCCTGGACGACGCTTCGCGGGCCATCGCCGCCCGCGCCGCATCGCCGAAGGTGACCGACCCGCTGGTGCAGGGCCGCATTGCCGGCATCGACGCGGGCATGAAGACGCGCGCGAGCGCCTTCGAAACGCGCCGCCGGATCCAGTCGGCGGCGATCAGGCTGCCGCTGTTCCCGACGACGACGATCGGCTCGTTCCCGCAGACGAGCGACGTTCGCAAGGCGCGCTCCGCCCATGCCAAGGGAATGTTGAGCTACGCGGACTACGAAACCTTCCTGCAGAAGGAAACAGAAACCGCCATCCGCTGGCAGGAGGAGATCGGCCTCGACGTGCTCGTGCACGGCGAATTCGAGCGCAACGACATGGTGCAATATTTCGGCGAGCAATTATCCGGATTCGCTTTCACGCAGCATGCCTGGGTGCAGAGCTACGGCTCGCGCTACGTCCGCCCGCCGATCATCTTCGGCGACGTCTCGCGGCCGAACCCGATGACGGTGCGCTGGTGGCAATATTCGCAGTCCCTCACCGACAAGCCGGTGAAGGGCATGCTGACCGGCCCGGTGACGATCCTCAACTGGTCCTTCGTGCGCGACGATATCGCCCGTAGCGCGACATGCCGACAGATCGCCCTTGCCATCCGCGACGAGGTCGTCGATCTCGAAAAGGCCGGCGCGAAACTGATCCAGATCGACGAGGCAGCCCTTCGCGAAGGCCTGCCGCTCCGCCACAAGGACTGGCAGCACTATCTCGACTGGGCCGTCGAATCCTTCCGCCTTTGCGCAAGCGGCGTGGCGGATGGCACCCAGATCCACACCCACATGTGCTATTCGGAGTTCAACGACATCATCTCCGCGATCGCCGCCATGGATGCCGATGTCATCTCCATCGAGACGTCGCGCTCGAAGATGGAACTGCTCGATGCCTTCCGGAACTTTGAATATCCGAACGAGATCGGCCCCGGCGTCTACGACATCCACTCGCCGCGGGTGCCGGAGGTGAAAGAGATGACCGATCTCTTGTCGCTCGCCCGCGAGCGCCTTCAGGATCGCCAGATTTGGATCAATCCCGATTGCGGCCTGAAGACCCGGAAATGGGAGGAGGTCAAGCCAGCCCTCGTCAACATGGTGGCAGCCGCCGCCGAACTGCGACGGGCGGCGCAGTAACAACGCGTGGCCCGGCCGCAAGGCCGGGCCGTGTCGTTGCTTCTATCGAGGATGTCGTATTCCCGAAGGTCATTTCGTCCTGCGCGTGGTTTGTTGGGCCTGTTCAGGGTGCCATTCCGGCGTTGTCGGGATGGATAATTGGGAAGCCGGTCTAAAACCGGCGCTGCCCCCGCAACGGTAGCGGAACCAAAATCTCGGCAAATGCCACTGGCCAGCAGGCTGGGAAGGCGCCGAGAGTGTCCGGAAGGACGGTTCTGGAGCCCGGAAACCAGCCTTGAACCCAAGACTCGACCGATTGCGGTGGGCGATCGAGAGGCGAATAGGCGTCTCGTTCGGGCCGCCCTGTTCCTCCTCTTTTCCATCCTTTCGTCGAAAGACACGGTCCGCATTCGCCCATTGGCGATGCGCGTCGGCGTTCCGACCAGATCCTGCCCGCGCATCTGCGGGCCGGAACGGCGTTCAACTGAGGAGGAGACGGATATGAGCAGGAACAGAGGCGTCGTCTACATGCGCCCCGGCAAGGTGGAAGTGCGCGACATCGACGACCCGAAGCTGGAGGCGCCGGATGGCCGGCGCATCGAGCACGGCGTGATACTCAAGGTGATTTCCACCAATATCTGCGGCTCCGACCAGCACATGGTGCGCGGCCGCACCACGGCCATGCCCGGCCTCGTGCTGGGCCACGAGATCACCGGCGAGGTCATCGAGAAGGGCATCGACGTGGAGATGCTGCAGGTCGGCGATATCGTGTCCGTGCCGTTTAATGTGGCCTGCGGGCGCTGCCGCTGCTGCAAGTCGCAGGATACCGGCGTCTGCCTGACGGTGAACCCGTCGCGCGCCGGCGGCGCCTATGGCTATGTCGACATGGGCGGCTGGATCGGCGGCCAGGCGCGCTACGTCACCATCCCCTATGCGGATTTCAACCTCCTGAAATTCCCCGACCGCGACAAGGCGATGGCGAAGATCCGCGACCTCACCATGCTGTCCGATATCCTGCCGACGGGCTTCCACGGTGCGGTGCGCGCGGGCGTCGGCGTCGGCTCCACGGTCTACGTGGCGGGCGCCGGCCCGGTCGGCTTGGCCGCGGCCGCCTCCGCGCGCATCCTCGGTGCTGCGGTCGTGATGATCGGTGATTTCAACAAGGATCGCCTGGCGCATGCCGCAAGGGTCGGCTTCGAGCCGATCGACCTTTCCAAGAGCGATCGGCTGGGCGACATGATCGCCGAAGTGGTCGGCACCGACGAGGTCGACAGCGCCATCGACGCGGTGGGTTTCGAGGCGCGCGGCCATGCGGGCGGCGAGCAGCCGGCCATCGTACTCAACCAGATGATGGAGATCACCCGCGCTGCGGGCTCCATCGGCATTCCCGGCCTCTATGTCACCGAGGATCCCGGCGCGGTCGATAGTGCTGCAAAGGTCGGCAGCCTGTCGCTGCGCTTCGGCCTCGGCTGGGCCAAGGCGCAGTCCTTCCACACCGGCCAGACGCCCGTGCTGAAGTACAACCGGCAGCTCATGCAGGCGATCCTGCACGACCGGCTGCCGATCGCCGACATCGTCAACGCGAAGATCATTGCGCTCGACGATGCCGTGCAGGGCTACGAGAGTTTCGACCAGGGAGCGGCCACGAAATTCGTGCTCGACCCGCATGGGGACCTGTTGAAGGCCGCCTGACGGCCGGGTGCGCCGGCGGGTGTTTCCGCCGGCGCACGCAAATCACGGATGAAGGATGAAACGACCATGGCGGATCTCCGGGATGTCTTGATAGACCACCTCGTCGACGCGAGGGCAGGGTGGAGCATGGGCTCCTTCGGCGCCGTCGCCGAGTTCCACCAGGATTGGGGCGAATATCTGGAGGCCGACGCGCCGACGATGTTCGTGCGCGCGACATCGCGCGGCGCCATGCGGCTGAACGCCGACATGGTCGAGCAGGTCGTTCCGGTCGCCTATGAGACGCTCAGCGCGAAGCCGCAGCGATGGAGCCACGGCGTGGCGCTCTGCCTGCCCGAAAGGGATTCGGCGATGGAGGGGCGCAAGGTCCTGACGGAGCTCGGGGCCGACGCGGAGGCGGTGCGTCCCACGGACAGGAAAGCGGTGCTGTTCGATATCGGGCTGGCGCTGCCGCAATGCGACTTCTGCATCCGCACGGCAGACACGGACCTGATCACCCTTCTGCGCGCCCATGCCGGGCGCAGCCTCTTCGATCCCGGAAATCCGGTGAGCGCCGCCCTCATGACGGCCCATCCTCATCGGGTCGCACTGACCCGGATCGGCCGCATCGAGGTTTTCCAGAAGATCGGCGGGCCGGAGACCGGCGGCGTCTCGCCCGCCGGGCCGCACACGCACCTGCTGCCGCATTTGCTGCGGTCGGGCCGCACCCATTCGGCCAACACGCCGATCCCGAAATATCACGTCCCGCTCGGTTATCTGCACCCGGCCAATCCCGTGATGGATACGCTCGGCCGCGACCTGAAATTCGACATCGACGCCCATGCCCGCTTCCAGGCGCTGTTCGAGCGCTTCGCCCGCCCGGACCTGCCGCTCCTGCGCAAGGCGGTGCTGGACGGGCTGGCAAGGCGGATGGAGCCCGATGACTTCCCCGCCCAGTCCGACCGTTTCAGCCGCGCGACGGTGCGCATAACGCTGCGCCAGCAATATCGGCTCGCCGAGCGGTTCGGAAGCCGCACCTATCTTAGCCTGGTGTCGCAATGGCGGGAGGTTCTGGACCGTGTGTCGGACGGAGCCGAGACGGACGCGGATATACCGGGCCACGCCGCTGCCGAATGGCAGGATCCCGCGACCCTGGCCGCAGCGGGCTGACGGCTACGCCGCCGATCCGAAGTGCCGCAAGGCCCAGCGCCGGCCATCGCTCGTCAGCGAGAGCGAACCGAGCGGCTCGACATCGACACGCCAGACCGACGTCAGCGGTGCGCCGAGAACATGGGCGAGAACGATCTTCAGCACGATGCCATGCGTGACGGCGAGCCGGCGTCCTCCGGTCCCATGCAACCCATCCAGCCAGGCGGCCACACGCTCGCGCACCTGCTCGAAGCTTTCGCCGCCATGCGGCGCCGCCGACGGGTCCGCCATCCAGCGCTGGAGATCGTCGGCCGCGACATCGGCCACCGCCAACCCGTTCCACCGCCCATAATCGACATCCCGCAGCGCCTCACAAAGCGTCGGCTTCGATGAGAAGGCCACGGCCGTCTCGGCGGCGCTGGCCTCGGGGGCATGCAACACGTCTTCGAAGGTGGGAAGGGCACACGCGAGCTGTGTTGCGCGTTCAAGCTCTTTGGCAAGGATTGGCTCGTCGGAGAAAAAACGCGGCTGCTGATTTGACGCGGTCGCGCCGCGGCTGAGCAGGGTCAGGCGGGTCGCCCGGATGCGGTTTGTTTTTCCGCTCACGTCTTGCACGGCTTGCCTGTCGTCGTGGAGTTTATGCTTTGTTCCGAAAACCCCTTCCGGGCAGTTGCCTGCCCGGAAGGAAATGTCATGGGATGCTGTGATCAGCTGCAGCCGCTGGTGGCGCCGCAGGTGTCGCACTTTTCGCAGGTGCCGTTGCGCACCATCGTGAAGTTCTGGCACTCGGAGCACATGTTGCCGGTGTAGCCCTGGGCGATCGAGCGCATGCGGCGTTCGGCTTCGAGCTTCTTGGCGTCGGCCTTGGCGCTGGCGGCTTCGGCGGCGGCCTTGTCGGAGAAGAGGGCGGTGACGCTCTCGACTGCGCCGTCCGCGGCCTCCTCGGCGACCTCGTCCGCGACTTCGGCGGCACGCTCCTCGTAATCGCGCTTGAAGGCGACGATTTCCGAGGTGGAGATGGCGACGGCCGGCTCCAGCTTGCGCGCGGCATTGCCGGCAAACGAGGTGACGTTGCTGCCGGACGATGCCTTGGCGGGGGCTGCGGTTGCCGCACCCTTAGGTTCGCCGAGCGCCCGCTCGCCGGCCTGGCCGCCCTGGACGAGCGTCGGCTTGTGGCCTCGGGTCCAGCCGGTGGAGATCAGGTTGGTCTTGCCTTCCTGGATGCCCTTGCCGAGTGCCGTGTTGGAGAAGTCCGACGTATCGACATGGGCGAGGTCGTGGCGGCCGAGATAGGAGACGGCGAGTTCGCGGAACACGTAGTCGAGGATCGACGTGGCGTTCTTGATCGCGTCATTGCCCTGCACCATGCCGGCCGGCTCGAACTTGGTGAAGGTGAAGGCCTCCACATATTCTTCGAGCGGCACGCCATACTGGAGACCCAGCGAGATGGCGATGGCGAAGTTGTTCATCATGGCACGGAAGGCGGCGCCTTCCTTGTGCATGTCGATGAAGATCTCGCCGAGGCGGCCATCGCCGAATTCGCCGGTGCGCAGATAGACCTTGTGCCCGCCGACGACGGCCTTCTGGGTGTAGCCCTGACGGCGGTTCGGCAGTTTTTCGCGGTCGCGGATCAGGCGTTCGACGATGCGCTCGACGATCTTTTCCGTGACGGTGACGGCCTGGGCGGCAGCGGGTGCCGCGATCAGGGCCTCGATGGCATCATCCTCGTCGTCCTCGTCCTCGATCAGCGAGGAGTTGAGCGGCTGCGACAGCTTGGAGCCGTCGCGGTAGAGGGCGTTCGCCTTCAGCGCGAGCTTCCAGGAAAGCATGTAGGCGTTCTTGCAATCCTCGACGGTCGCCTCGTTCGGCATGTTGATCGTCTTGGAAATGGCGCCCGAGATGAACGGCTGGGCGGCCGCCATCATGCGGATGTGGCTTTCGACCGAGAGGTAGCGCTTGCCGATCTTGCCGCAGGGATTGGCGCAATCGAAGACGGCGAGGTGCTCGTTCTTCAGGAACGGTGCGCCTTCCAGCGTCATCGCACCGCAAACGTGGATGTTGGCGGCTTCGATGTCCTTCTTCGAGAAGCCGATATGCTCCAGCAGGTTGAAGGACATGTCGGAAAGCTGCTCGTCGGAAACCTTCAGCGTCTCCTTCAGGAAGTCGGCGCCGAGCGTCCACTGGTTGAAGGCGAACTTGATGTCAAAGGCTGCCTTGAGGCCGGCGCTGACCGCTTCGATCTTCTCGTCGGTGAAGCCCTTGGCCTTCAGCGAGCCGGGGTTGACGGCCGGCGCCTGGTTCAGGTTGCCGTGGCCGACGGCATAGGCCTCGATCTCGGCGATCTGGCTTTCCGAATAGCCGAGCGTGCGCAGGGCTTCGGGAACGGCGCGGTTGATGATCTTGAAGTAGCCGCCGCCGGCGAGCTTCTTGAACTTCACCAGCGCGAAGTCGGGCTCGATGCCGGTCGTGTCGCAGTCCATGACGAGGCCGATCGTGCCGGTCGGCGCGATGACGGTCGTCTGGGCGTTGCGGTAGCCGTGCTTCTCGCCGAGTGCCACGGCCTTGTCCCAGGCAGCCTTGGCGTGGACGACGAGGGTCTGGTCCGGGCAATCGCCATGGATAAGGGCGACCGGGTTGACGGAAAGCTGCTCGTAGCCGGTGGTCTCGCCGTAGGCCGCGCGGCGGTGGTTGCGCATGACGCGCAGCATGTTGTCGCGGTTCGGTGCGAAGTTCGGGAACGGACCGAGCTCGCTCGCCATTTCGGCGGAGGTCGCATAGGAGACGCCCGTCATGATGGCGGTGAGCGCACCGGCAATGGCGCGGCCTTCCGTCGAGTCGTACGGGATGCCCGACGACATCAGCAGGCCGCCGATATTGGCATAGCCGAGGCCGAGCGTGCGGTATTCGTAGGAGCGTTCGGCGATCTGGCGCGACGGGAACTGCGCCATCATCACCGAGACTTCGAGCACGATGGTCCAGAGGCGTACGGCGTGTTCGTAATCGGCGATGTTGATGTTCTTGGTGGCCGCATCCTTGAACTGAAGCAGGTTCAGCGAGGCGAGGTTGCAGGCCGTGTCGTCGAGGAACATGTATTCCGAGCACGGGTTCGAGGCGCGGATCGGGCCTGCGGCCGGCGAGGTGTGCCAGTCGTTCATCGTCGTGTTGAAGTGCAGGCCCGGATCGGCCGATGCCCAGGCGGCATGCGAGATCTGTTCCCACAGGTCGCGGGCCTTCAGCGTCTTCATTACGCGGCCGTCCTTGCGGGCGGTCAGGTTCCAGTCGCCGTCATTTTCGACAGCGCGAAGGAAGTCGTCCTTCAGCGAGACGGAGTTGTTGGAGTTCTGGCCCGAAACAGTGAGGTAGGCTTCCGAATCCCAGTCCGTGTCGTAGGTCTTGAACTCGATGTCCTTGTAGCCCTGCTTGGCGAACTGGATGACGCGCTTGACGTAGTTTTCCGGAACCTGGTCCTTCTTGGCAGCGCGGATTTCGCGCTTGAGGGCCGGGTTTGCCGCCGGGTCGTAGCACTGGTCGCCATCGGCCGAGCAATTGATGCAGGCCTTCATGATGGCCTTGAGATGCTTGGCGACGATCTTCGAGCCGGTGACGAGGGCCGCCACCTTCTGCTCTTCCTTGACCTTCCAGTTGATGTAGGCCTCGATATCCGGATGGTCGATGTCGACCACGACCATCTTGGCCGCGCGGCGCGTCGTGCCGCCGGACTTGATGGCACCGGCCGCGCGGTCGCCGATCTTCAGGAAGCTCATCAGGCCGGAGGACTTGCCGCCGCCCGAAAGCTTTTCGCCTTCGCCGCGCAGATAGGAGAAGTTGGAGCCGGTGCCGGAGCCGTACTTGAAGAGGCGGGCTTCACGCACCCACAGGTCCATGATGCCGTTCTCGTTGACGAGATCGTCTTCCACGGACTGGATGAAGCAGGCATGCGGCTGGGGATGCTCATAGGCCGACTTCGACTTCACCAGCTTGCCGGTGAAGGGGTCGACGTAGAAATGGCCCTGGCCGGGGCCGTCGATGCCATAGGCCCAGTGCAGGCCGGTGTTGAACCACTGCGGGCTGTTCGGAGCGACGCGCTGGGTGGCGAGCATATAGGCAAGCTCGTCCTTGAAGGCGCTCGCGTCTTCCTCGGAGGCGAAATATTTGCCCTTCCAGCCCCAATAGGTCCAGGTGCCGGCGAGGCGGTCGAAGACCTGGCGCGCGTCGGTTTCCGAGCCGTAGCGCTCACCCTCGGGGAGCAGCTTCAGGGCGTCGGCATCGGCAACGGAACGCCACAGGAAGGACGGAACGTCGTTTTCCTCGACCTTCTTCAGGCGCGCGGGCACGCCGGCCTTGCGGAAATATTTCTGGGCCAGGATATCGGCGGCGACCTGGGAGAACTGCGCGGGCACGTCGATATCGGCGAGCCGGAAGACGATGGAACCGTCCGGGTTCTTGATCTCGCTGATGGCCTTGCGGAATTCGATCTCCGCATAGGCCGATTGGCCGGGTTTGGTGAAACGACGTTCTATGCGCATTGTCCGTTGTCCTCTGCTGCCGCATCCTGCCTCAAAAACAGGGCGCAATTATCCCCGTCCGGCCGCAATGCTCTTGCAGCCAGCCCAAATCTTCCAGTCCGTGCGGGAAACCCGATGATCTCGAGTGTCCTGTATCTTGTGCTGAGTATGGCTGCAAATACTAAATATAGTATCAACAGGTTCTTTTTTCCAGCCCCATCTGCTGCAATGGCGCGTCAGGAAATCGGGCGCAAAAACCCTTATGCGGCGAGCGGATCATCCACCCGGCCACATGCGCAGAAAACGCGATTTCGTGATGAGAACCGACCTCGTAACAATACGGTCCAGCCGCCGCCGCAACTTGGATTTCATTAACCTCATCCGGGCGATTCCCGTCAAGGGCTGGTTTGTGACGGAAGTTTGAACCCTATATCTTGTGCCTGCCCCTGTGGAAAATGGGGACATCCTGCGAAGCCTGCAAAACCAGCAGGTTCACCCCGAACGGCGGTGCGGCGGCATGCGTAACTGTGGACAAGTGAAAAAAATAATAGGTAAAATTCAGGGGTCTTTAAGGTCTCCCGACTTCAGGGAATAGCGATCCCGGCCGAGTTGTGATCCGTGGATAAAGTGATTCTCTGCCGTGCGCGTCAAAGCGCGTCGAGGTTCACGCCGACGGTGATCGTGCCGATGATGGCGCCGGTATGCGGGTCGGTGATCGGCAGGCTCGCCTGTGCCTGCATGAGCTGCGTGGACTCGTCGCGCTCCGCGTCCTCGATGTAGAGCGCGCCGGTGCCAAAGCTCTTCAGCCACTTGGCCTCGTCGCCCTGCCAGTAGTCGGAGGTGATGTCGCTCTGGCCGACATTGAGGCCGCGATTGTCCATCACGAAGATTTCGGTGATCAGCCCCTCGGCCGCGCGCTGCCGGCCCTTCAGTGTGAGCGAGAGCGCATTGGAAAGCTGGGCCTCGATCATCGGCCGCTCCGCGTTGAAGAGCTCGGCGCGCCAGCGCGCATCGAGCGCGTCGATCCCCGCCTGGTCGATCGCCGCATGCGCGGCGTTCTGCGCGATGACGGCATTGAGGATGGCCGGTTCGGTCAGCCAGGGCCGCACATTGTTCTCGACGAATTCCGTGACGGCCATGGTGCGGATATCTTCTGCCACCGCCTGGCCCGGCGAGAAGAGGGCCGCGAGGAGAAGGGTCGCCGATGCGGATGTGGGAATTCGCAGACCGCGCATCTACCGCCTGAAGGGATCGAAAGGACGCACGCCACGCCGGCGGGCCATATCAGCACTATCTGTTGGAGGCATTGCGGAAAGATTAAGCCGGCGGGCAGGCCTGGCCCATCCGCCGGCTTTTCACGAAAAAAATCGTCAAATCAGTCTGTTGCGGCGCAGCATTGAATCAATTTCAATGCCGCTTTCGCAAAAATGTCAGTCGCGCGCGCCCTTGGCGATCGGCTCCTGGTAGGTGAAGCCCATGTCCCAGGGGAAATAGATCCAGGTGTCCTGGCTGACCTCGGTGACGAAGGTATCGACCAGCGGGCGGCCCTTCGGCTTGGCGTAGACGGCGGCAAAATGCGCCTTGGGCAGCATGGCGCGCACTTCGGCGGCCGTCTTGCCGGTATCCGTCAGGTCGTCGACGATGAGGATGCCTTCGCCGCCCTGCTGCGACAGCTCGGGCGAGATGCCCTTCAGCACATGCATTTCGCCCTGCGAGACATAATCATGGTAGGAGGCGACGCAGACCGTCTCGATGACGCGGATGTTAAGCTCGCGCGAGACGATGGCCGCCGGCACCAGGCCGCCGCGGGTGATACAGACGATCGCCTTCCATTCGCGGTCGCCATCCGCCAGCCGCCAGGCGAGCGCGCGCGCATCGCGGTGGAACTGGTCCCAGGAAACGGGGAAGGCTTTGTCGGGCAACGACATGGGGGTGGCTCCTGATGGCAGAAAAACAGAGATTCCCTCTGTTTAAAGCACTTCGCCGCCCAAAGAAATCACCGCCCGGCCTTGGCGCCGGGCGATCCACAACGAAGTCTGGCTACCGGGACATCAGCGTCGGCACGCGCGCGCCGCGCATCATGGCACTGGTGACGCCGCCGAACAGGCGCTGGCGCAGCCGCGAATGGCTGTAGGCGCCCATGACGATAAGGCCGGCATCGATTTCCGTCGCCCGGCGGTTGATCGCATCCGCCACAGAATGGCCGTCGGACGAGCCGGAGGCGACCGTCGTCTTGATGCCATGGCGGGCGAGCGTCGCCGCAAGCTCGGCACCGCAGAAATCGCGCGACTGCATGGAATTTTCCGGCGGGTCGATGGTGAAGATCTCGACCTCTTTTGCTGCCGTCAGGAAGGGCAGGGCATCGAAGGCGGCGCGCGCCGCTTCGCGCGAGCCGTTCCAGGCCAGAAGCACGCGCTCGATGGTTTCCGGGCCGGCCGGCGCATTGGCCACGAGATAGACCGGGCGGCCGCTCTCGTAGAGCAGGTCCTCGATGTCTTCGCGCGATGGGCCGTCGATGTCCGGATCGAACTGGCCGGCGAGAACGATGTCGGCGCCGCGGGCGCTGTCGATGATGCCGGCGGAGGCATAACCGGCGGTGCCGGTGAAAAGCCGCCATTCATAGGAAATGTCGTCGCGCTCGCAGCGCGACCGGAAGGCCTGCTCGACCTCGCGCGACTGGCGCTGGGCGCGCTCCTGCAGGTCGAGCACGGCGTTCGGATCGGGATATTCCATGGGTGCGATCAGCGTGACGACGACCGGCGCTTCGGCGTGGATGCCGATGACGTGGCCGCCGGTCTTGCGCGCGAGCGCAAGCGCGTGGTCCGTCACCTTGCCGGCGTCATCGGCAGCGCTCAGCACTGCCACGATGGTCTTGTAGGTCATTTCGGCCTCCTGTGTGGTTCGTCGGAAACCTGCGCCTGTCGCCGCGGCAAAACCTTGATCCGGATCAAGAGGCGGCCTTGGCCACGGCGATTTCGGCGATCATCTGGAGTATATCACGTTCGGCGGCTTCCGCCGGTGCTTCTTCGCGGCTGCGGATGACGATCTCCGTCGAGAAGCGGTTTTCGGAAAAGCGCGGATAGGAGCCGATGCTGGTTTCCGGGTGGTTCTTCTGGATCGCAGCGAGCGCGCTGCCGATGTCGCCTTCGCCGAAGGGCGAGGCGACGGAGCGCGACAGCATCGGCACGCCGCCTTCAAGCGTCGGCACCACGGCGCTCAGCATGGCGGTAAAGACCTGCGGCACGCCGGCCATCACATAGACATTGCCGATGTTGAAGCCCGGCGCGGTGGAAACCGGATTTTCGATGTGCACGGCGCCCTCGGGCATGCGGGCCATGCGCTTACGGGCCTCGTTGAACTCCACGCCGCGCCGCTCGTACATGGCGCCGAGCAGCTGCATGGCAAGCGGATCGTGCAGGCAGGGCACGCCGAAAGCCTTGGAGATGGCGTCCGCCGTGATGTCGTCATGGGTCGGGCCGATGCCGCCGGATGTGAAGACATAGGTGTAGCGGGCGCGCAGCGCATTCAGCGCCTCGACGATCGCCTCCTCGTCGTCGCCGACGATGCGCACTTCCTTCAGGTCGATGCCGACGAGGAACAGCACGTCGGCGAGCTGGCCGATATTCTTGTCCTTGGTGCGCCCGGAGAGAAGCTCGTCGCCGATGGCGAGCATGGCGGCGGTGGCGATGGGGCTGGAACTCATGGGCGCTCTCTGGATTTCGTCTAGCAATGGCGACCGTGCCGGGCGACATTGTCAATGGCGGGTGAACAGTCTGTCGACCGTGCGGCTTCTGTCGCCGATCCCTCAAAGTGCTACATCCAAGCTGACGCCGCGATCAAGCGGAAAGCAACTTCGACCTGAGGAGACCACGATGGCGAAAGTACTGGTTCTTTACTACTCGGCCTACGGCCATATCGAGACCATGGCCTATGCCGTGGCCGAAGGCGCAAAATCGGCCGGTGCCGAGGTGACCGTCAAGCGCGTTCCCGAACTGGTGTCGGACGAGGTCGCCAAGGCCTCGCACTACAAGACGGACCAGAAGGCCGAAATCGCCACGGTTGCCGAACTCGGCGACTACGACGCGATCATCGTCGGCGCCGGCACGCGCTACGGCACGGTCGCCTCGCAGATGCGCAATTTCTGGGACCAGACGGGCGGCCTGTGGATGGCCGGCAAGCTGGTCGGCAAGGTCGGCTCGGTCTTCACCTCGACGGCCACCCAGCACGGCGGCCAGGAATCGACCATCCTCGGCTTCATCCCGACGCTTCTCCACCACGGCCTCGTCGTCGTCGGCCTGCCCTATGCCTTCCAGGGCCAGATGGGCGTGGAAGAAGTCAAGGGCGGCTCGCCCTACGGCGCCTCCACGATCACCGGCGGCGACGGCTCGCGCCAGCCCTCCGAAGTCGAAATCGAAGCCGCCCGCTACCAGGGCGCCCACGTCGCCAAGATCGCGGGCAAGCTTTCGGCCTGACGTTTTCCTGAAGCGTCACCGAAAAACGGGGGTGCGGTCCTGCACAAGGGCCGCGCCCTTTTTGCGACCGATACAAGCCTTTGCAAAACGCCCTATTGACGAAGCGTGCTGACTCTTCGAAAAGCAGGCTATGCGGGCGTGGCGAAACTGGTAGACGCAAGAGACTTAAAATCTCTCGGCCTTGGCTGTGCGGGTTCGAGCCCCGCCGCCCGCACCAGACTTTCCCCGATGCAAGTATACAATCTCATCGCCACCTGATTCGCCTGCCGACGCAGATGCAGTGGCGGGCGGTTGGACTTTTACGGGTGGAGTTCTGCGCTTTGTGATCCTGCCACCATTGCTGGCATTCGAAAATGTGCCGGCCGCGCAACACTTGCTTTTCTTGGTGGCCGGAACGCGAGCAAAGTAGAGAAGCGCCCTTGCCAGCTAAAAATGCTTTCGCTTTTTTAGCGCCCGATGTTTCAACGTGGGATACCATTGGGGGCGTGAATGAAATTTCCAAAATATTTGACCAAGGCCTATTTCCAGAAGACCTATGGGTCCATCGGCGTCGGTGATTTTACGGTCAAGGTGACGAAGTACAGCCAGACCTCGACCACGCTGAAGGCGACCGTTGAGGTCGACAGCAGCTTCGGCGACAGCACCACCGACATTCTGATGAAGGTGGGCAAGACCACGACGAGCCTGACGCTGAAAATCAAGGCGGAGGGCTATAACAGCACCCTTGCCTATTCCACCGCGCAGACGAAGAACGGCATCGCCATCAATGCCACATATACCGACAGCTTCAAGACGAAGTTCAACTACAGCCTGAACCTCGAGAAGGACGGCGATTTCAGCAAGTTCAAGATGGTCTATGCCCTCGGCACGGAGAAGATGACCATCACCTCGACCAAGATCGCCGGCGACGTGGTGACGTTCAAGGCCGTCGATGGCAGCGGCGACGTGATCGGCACGGCCAAGTTCAATCTCAAGGCCTTCGGCGATTATTACGGCAAGTCCGACAAGTATTTCTTCGAATCCGGCAAGACGGCCGAACTCTTCAACAAGCTGCAGCTCAAGTTCACCAGCCTGAACAAGGCGGGCGAGCCGGCGGACGGCGACAGCTTCGTGTTCAAGAAGCTCGCGGCCCCCGATGCCAGCCACGACGATGCCGGTCTTGCCGCGCGTGCCGCCGCCTTTGACGATGCGTCGAACGCCACGCATTCCGACAGCTTCGATTTCCTGGCGACGCAGGATTTCGTCCAGCCGGTCCACGCGATCAAGCACGTGCCGGACCTGTTCTAAGCAATTGAAACGGGGTGAACGGCGGAAGCGGAAACGCTTCCGCCGCTGGAGCCTACTTGGTGGGCTTTACCAGCGAGATGACGCGCGGCTTGGAGGGGGCATCGAGCCATTCGATCCAGGCGTCCCGCTCTTCGATCGTGTCGAAGAACCGCCAGAGCTTGAACTCTTCGTCGGTGGTCTCCAGCATCTCGCCGATGGAGGCGAGTTCCAGGGGCAACGTCACTTCGTTGCCGTCGAAGCGTACGAAATAGACCCCCTCGGCGGCAAGACGGATGACCTGACCGGTGCCATAGCTGCCATCGGGGTCATCGACCGTGAAGTACATGCCGGTCAGGGTGTCAAAAACCTTGTCGTTCATAGCTTTCCAATGCCAGTTCTGAAAAAAACCGCGCGGGTTCCATCAGTCTCATTTAATGGACCGTACCGGAACGTCAATCGCTGGTCTCTTATCGCCGCAGCGAAACGCCTAGCCTCCGATAGCACTGAACGTCAGGTAGAACAGCGCCGAAATCGCGGCCGCCGAGGGCAGCGTGACGATCCAGGCGATGACGATGTTGCCGGCGAGACCCCAGCGCACCGCCGAGACGCGGCGCGCGGCGCCGACGCCGATGATGGCGCCGGTGATCGTATGGGTCGTCGAGACCGGGATGCCGAGCCAGGTGGCGGCAAAGAGGGTGATCGCGCCGCCGGTTTCGGCGCAGAAGCCCTGCATCGGGTTGAGGCGCGTGATCTTCGAGCCCATGGTGTGCACGATGCGCCAGCCGCCCATCAGGGTGCCGAGCGCCATGGCCGCCTGGCAGCTGATGACGACCCAGAAGGGGACGTGGAACTCGCTGCCGAGATAGCCCTGCGAGAAGAGCAGCACGGCGATGATGCCCATGGTCTTCTGCGCGTCGTTGCCGCCATGGCCGAGCGAATAGAGCGAGGCCGAGATGAACTGCATGACGCGGAATGTGCGATCGACGGCAAACGGCGTCTGGCGCACGAAGAGCCAGGAGACGATGAGCACGAGGACGAGCGCCAGGAAGAAGCCGATCGCCGGCGACAGGAAAATGGCGCTCGCCGTCTTGATGAGGCCGCTCCAGACGACGGCGTCGAAGCCGGTCTTGGCAAGGCCGGCGCCGACCAGCCCGCCGATCAGCGCATGCGAGGAACTCGACGGGATGCCGAAGATCCAGGTGACGACATTCCAGATGATCGCGCCCATCAGGGCCGCGAAGATGACGAGGGGGCTGACGATGCCCGGATCGATAATGCCCTTGCCGAGCGTTTCGGCGACGTGCAGGCCGAAGAACAGGAAGGCGATGAAGTTGAAGAAGGCCGCCCACATCACGGCATATTGCGGGCGCAGCACGCGCGTCGAGACGATGGTGGCGATGGAATTCGCCGCATCGTGCAGGCCGTTCAGAAAGTCGAAGAGCAGCGCGATGCCGACGAGCGCGACCAGCAGGGGTAGGGCGAGGGTGGCCTCCATCAGACGTTCTCGATCACGATACCGCTGATCTCGTTCGCCACGTCCTCGAAGCGGTCGACCACCTTTTCCAGTTCGCCATAGATCTCGCTGCCGATGATATAGGCCATCGGGTCGGTCTTGCCGTATTGCTTGAAGAGGTTCTTCAGGCCTTGGTCGTGCAGCTCGTCCGAGCGGCCCTCGACGCGGGTGACCTCTTCGGCGATCGCGCTGAGGCGCGTGGCGTGTACGCCGACCTTGTCGAGCAGCGGAATGGCCTCGGCGATGAGATGTGCGGCCTTGACGACGGTCTCGCCCATCTCCTGCATGCCGGGCTCGAACTGCGTCTGCTCGTAGAGGCGGATGGTTTTTACCGTCTTGTGCATCATGTCGATGGCGTCGTCCATCGACTGGATCAGGTCCTTGATGTCGCCGCGGTCGAAGGGGGTGATGAAGCTGCGGCGCACGGCGAGCAGCACTTCGCGGGTAATATCGTCGGCCTGGTTTTCCAGTTCGACGATGCGGTCGCAATGTTTTTCCAGATCCGGCCCGCCCGCGAGAACCGAACGGAGGGCTTCGGCGGCGCCGACGACGGTGCGGGAATGCTGCTCGAAATAATCGAAGAAGCGGTCTTCGCGCGGCATGAGTTTGCGAAACAGCGAAAGCATGGATGCCCCTTACCTGGCTGGGGTTGTCATGCCGCTGTCATAATTGACCGTCAAGCCGCTGGAAAGCTTGGATTCCGGCTTGTCACAATTCTCTGCCTGCCTGTGGAAAACCTCGTTACGGCACGATCTTGAACGGCTGTTCGCTGATCGCCACGGCGCCGCTGGCCGCATCGCGGAAGCGGTAGCGCAACACGTAGTCGCCAGCCGGCGGGCCGCTGAGATTGAGGGTCAGCTTGGCGAAGACTTCCTGGTTGCGCACGCTGCCCTTGAAGTCGAAGGAGCCGAAGGCCTTCTGCTCGGCAAGCACCGTGCCCTTGGGGTCGAGAAGTTCGAGGTCCACGGTGAAATGCGATTCGAGCAGGCCGCCGTCGCCCGGCCGCCAGGTGAGGCCGACGGGCTCGACATAGGAGATCAGCGCCTCTCCGACCTTGAAGTCGGAGGCGGGGCGGACCGCATACATGCCATAGCCTTCCGGCGGGGCCGAAACGAAGACGGCCTTGCCGATCGTGAAGGGCAGGGTGGCGGCGAAGGTGCCGAAGGCATCGCGGATCGTGTTGTGCGCGCCCACCGTGTCGCCGGCGGCCGCCTGTTCCTCCGCCTTCTTCGCCGCATCCGCAAGCGGCCCGGCAAAGGCGAAGGCCGGCGCGAGCGCGGCGATAAAGGTCAAACGCAACAGGGACTTCGACGCAAACATTCAGTCTTCCTCCAGCCGGATGGCGGCAGGATGCGGAGAAGCGTGACAACAGTCAAGAACGCCAAAGGCGGTACGCGGTCAGCTCTTCCAGAACAGTGGTGTCAGGATGACGAGCACAGTCAGGATTTCGAGACGGCCGAGCAACATCAGGAAGGAGAGCAGGTAGAGAGCGGCATCGTGAAAGCCGGCAAAACTGCCGGCCGGACCGATCGCTTGGGTAACGCCCGGGCCGACGTTGGACAGCGACGTCGCGGCGGCCGATACCGCCGTCAGAACGTCATAGCCCATCAGGCCGAGCACAATGGCGCCGATAGCGGAAATGGCCACATACGTGATGAAGAAAAGGAAGACGCCGCGCTGCAGATCGATGTCGACGGTCATGCTGCCGTAGCGCACGGCATGGATTCCGTCGGGATAGATGAGACGGTAGAGGCCAGTGCGGATGAAATTGAAGAGAATGATCAGGCGGTAGGCCTTGAGCCCACCCGACGTCGAACCGGAACAGCCGCCCATGAAGGTCGCGACGAAGGCCAGTGCGACGATGAAGTGACCCCATTGCGTGAAGTCGTCGCTGGCAAAGCCTGTGGTGGAGAGAATCGAGGAGACGGTAAAGAAGGAATGCGCCAGCGCCTCATGGAAGGGGACACCGTTCTCGATCCGCTGGAAGATGCTGGCCGCGATCGCGAAGAGCGCGAGATAGGCGAGGAAGACGCGGATCTGCGGGTCGCGCCAGGCATCGATGCGCCCGCGCACCACGAACAGGATGAGCACCGAAAACGGCAGGCTGGAGAGCGTCATGAAGAAGGTGGCGGCCCAGAGCAGCGGCAGGCTCTTGAAATAGCCGAAGGAGGCGTCGTGCGTCGAAAGCCCGCCGGTCGCGACGGTCGACATGGCGTGGTTCAGTGCATCGAAGCGGCTCATGCCGAGCGCGGCATAGGTTATGGCGCAAATGAGGGTGATCGCCACGTAGATGGCGAGGAAGGCGCGGGTATAGCTCGCGATGCGGGCGAAGGGCTTGTCGGCCGTGTCGGACGATTCGAGCTTGAAGAAGGACATGCCGCCGACGCGCAGATAGGGCATGATGAAGAGGCCGAGGGCGAGAATCCCGACGCCACCGAGCCAATGCAGCAGCGAGCGCCACATCAGGACGCCGGGCGGCGCGTCGTCGAGGCCGACGATGACGGTGGAGCCGGTCGTGCTGATCGCCGAGACCGATTCGAAGAAGGCCTGCGCGAAGGTGAGGTTCAGTGACGAGAGCCACAGCGGGATCGCGCCGATGATGCTGCCCGAAAGCCAGAGCATGTTGACGACGAGGAAGCCCATGCGCTTGTTGAAGGGCGGCGGGCCGGCCCGTGTCGCAGCAGCCGTCGCGAGCGACAGGCCGCCGGTCATGAAGGCGGAGAGGAAGAAAACCTCCGAATCGGGATGGCCGTAATAGACGTCGATGAAGGCCGGAACGAGCATCGCCACGGACAAGTAGATGCCGCTTATGGCGGCAATGTTGATGGCGGATCGAAAGATGGTGGCGTTCAAGTTCTGGTCTCGGGAAGAGGCCATGGCGGCCAGGGCGGGTGGTATCCGTCGCGTCGATATGCCATAGCCTTTGCATTGTCCAAACTCAAGGATGGCTTCCGACGCGGTCCTCCTTGGTTTCAACCGGTTCTGCTGCGCGGCGTCGGAAAGGTTTGAAGAATGATCGGCTTCCCCTGCATCTGTCCTTCCTGAAGGCAAGACTTGTCCTGAAGGCGAGACACGCAGCTTTTTGAACCCAATCCTATCGAACCCAGATCCCTATCGAATATGGACCAGAGCATGACATCCGACGTCGACGCGGCCATGGAGGCCTTGCGCGGGTTGTTTCCCGAAACGCCGCTCCAGCTGAACGAACATCTCTCCGCCCGCTACGGCGCGGAAATCTATCTCAAGCGCGAGGACCTCTCGCCGGTACGCTCCTACAAGATCCGGGGGGCGTTCAACTTCTTCCGCAAGGTTCTCGCCGACGAGAACGGCGCGCGCAGCTTCGTCTGCGCCTCGGCCGGCAACCACGCGCAGGGTTTCGCCTTCGTCTGCCGCCATTTCGGCGTGCCGGGCGTGGTCTTCATGCCGGTGACGACGCCGCAGCAGAAGATCGACAAGACGCGCATCTTCGGCGGCGAGTTCGTGACGATCAAGCTCGTCGGCGACTTCTTCGACCAGTGCTACAAGGCGGCCCGCGAGCACGCGGAGGCGACCGGTGCGCTGATGGTGCCGCCCTTCGACCATGCTGATATCATCGAGGGGCAGGCGACGGTGGCCGCCGAAATCGTCGCGCAGCTTCCCGATGGCAAGCTGCCGGATCTCGTCGTGCTGCCCGTCGGCGGCGGCGGCCTCGCTTCGGGCGTGACCGGGTATCTTGCCGACAGGATCGGCCCGTCGAGCTTCCTGTTCTGCGAGCCGGCCGGTGCGCCGAGCCTCAAGCGCAGCCTCGAAAGCGGTGCGGTGGTGACGCTCGACCAGGTCGACAATTTCGTCGACGGTGCCGCGGTCGGGCAGATCGGCGCCCTCAATTTTGCAGCCCTCAGCCGGTTTTCGGCCGATCAGGTCATGCTGCTGTCGGAAAACGCGATCTGCGTGACGATGATCGACATGCTGAATGTCGAGGGCGTGGTGCTGGAGCCGGCGGGTGCGCTGTCGCTGACGGCGCTGGATGCGCTCGGCCGCGAGGCGCTGGAGGGCAAGACGGTCGTCGCCGTCGTCTCCGGCGGCAATTTCGATTTCGAGCGCCTGCCGGACGTCAAGGAGCGCGCCATGCGCCATGCCGGGCTGAAGAAATACTTCATTCTGCGCCTTGCCCAGCGCCCCGGTGCGCTCAAGGATTTTCTCAACATGCTCGGCCCGGACGACGACATCGCCCGCTTCGAATACCTGAAGAAATCCGCCCGCAATTTCGGCTCCATCCTCATCGGCATCGAAACCAAGGCGCCGGAGAATTTTGCGGCGCTGAAAAAGGCCTTCGACGCTGCCGGCATGCGTTACCAGGACATCACGGAAAACGAAATTCTCGCAAACCTCATCATCTAGGGGCAGGGGCTGGCAGCGCTCTCCCCTTGGAGGGCGCGGCGGCCTGTGTTAGCAATCGGCCATGGCATCGTTCTTTTCAAAACTCTTCGGTCGCGGCAGCGACTCGGCAGCCCCCGCGAAGGTCGCGGAGGAAACCGAGGCCTACAACGACCTCACCCTCGTCGCGGCTCCCATTCCGGAAGGCGGCCAGTATCGCCTGGCCGGGCGGATTGAGAAGCGGGACGGCGACCGGGTCTTCACCCGCAGCTTCATCCGCGCCGATCTCTTCTCCTCGCGGGACGATACGGTCGCCTCGACCTTCCGCAAGGCAAAGCAGATCGTCGACCAGCACGGGCCTTCGCTGTTCAACGACGGCGTGGACAGCCGGCAGGTCTGACCGCTGCCGGGCGATTTCTCGCCTCGTTCTGTGAAAAGTCACACAAAAGAACGTGAACGCGCTGGAGAACCGGCGCGATTGCCTGTATCCGCAGGAAAAGACTTGTTGCGACTCTTGCCCTGTATTTAGCTGCGGGGCGAAGCGAAGAAACTGCGGATCGCCCATGGGTACTGAAAATCTGATCCTGCTTCTCGTCGAGGCCGGATTCTATTTCGTCTTCATGGTGGGCATCCTGCATCTGCGCCATCAGATCGGCATCGGCGTCTTCATTGCCGCACTCGGCGTGATGCACTTCCTCGAAACCTATCTCGCGGCCGTCTTTTACATCGAGCTGCCCTTCGGCGTCATCTCGCCGGGCTCCTCCGTGCTGTTTTCCGGCAAGCTGATGATGATTCTCCTTCTTTACGTGAAGGAGGACGCCGCGGTCGTGCGCGCGCCGATCTACGGCCTGCTCGCCGGCAATTTCCTGACGGTCGGCCTCGGTTTCTTTCTGCGCCATCACCAGACGATCGGCGCGGTGCCGGGCCGCATCGCGGACCTCGCCTTCATCGAAGAGATGGGCTGGCTGATGCTCTGGGGCACGACGCTGCTCTATATCGATGCGCTGGCGATCATCCTGCTCTACGAACGGCTCGGGCGGGTGTTCAAGAAGAGCACGGCCATGCGCTTCTTCGTCTCCGGCGTCGTGGTGCTGACCTTCGATCAGATCGGCTTCTTCGCAGCCCTGCATTTCCTCAACGGCGCCCCGGTCGAAGTCTTCTGGGGCGGATGGATCGCAAAGATGATGGCGGCCTGCGCCTATGCGGTGCTGATCACCATCTATCTCTCCTATTCGCGCATTTCGGCCATTCCCGTCTCGCCGCGCCCGATCTCGGATATCTTTGCCGATCTCACCTTTCGCGAGCGTTACGAGGACCTGCTGGACCGTTCCGGCCGCGATGCGCTGACCGGCGTCTATGATCGTAGCCGCCTGGAATTCGAGGCGCCGCGCCTGCTCTCCGCGATGCTGGCGGCCGGCAAGCCGATGGCGCTGATGATCATCGATGCCGACCATTTCAAGGACGTCAACGACCGCTTCGGCCACCTCGCCGGCGACGGCGTGCTGAAAGAGACGGCCGCCTGCCTGCAACGCGCACTGCGCGGCACCGACCGCGTCTTCCGCTTTGGCGGCGAGGAATTCGTGGTGATCTGCGAGGATGTCTCGCCAGAGGCCGGCGCCGAACGCGCGGAGGCCCTGCGCCGCACCGTGGAGGCGGAAATCCGCCGGCCGGACGGCGTGCCGGTGACGGTCAGCATCGGCATCGCCAACAGCTACAACGACGGCACGACGCTGAACGCCCTGCTTTCGGCGGCCGATGCACGGCTCTATGCGGCAAAGAATGCCGGCCGAAACCGGGTTATTGCGAGCTAGATGCCGACATTCGGCCGGTCGATGATCTCGCGCAGCGCAAAGCTGGAATTGATCTTCACCACATGGGGCAGCGCCGACAGCCAGTCGCGGTGGATGCGCTCGTAGTCCTCCAGATCCTTGGCGGCGACGCGCAGGATATAGTCGTATTCGCCGGACATCAGGTAGCAGACGAGCACGTTGGGGCAGAGTTTTACGGCGGATTCGAACTCGTTCAGCGTCTTGGCGAACTGGCCGGAAAGCGAGATGTGCACGATGGCGATCATCTTGTAGTCGAGCGCCTTGGGCGAGACGCGGGCGTGATAGCCGTTGATGACGCCGGATTTTTCCAGAATGTCCAGCCGGCGCGAGCAGGCCGACGGCGACAGGCCGACGCGCTCCGCAAGCTCCGCATTGGAGATCCGGCCGTTCTGTTGAATCACCCTCAGGATCGCAGTATCGATTGCATCCAGATGCGCCATTCGAATTTCCTTCGAAATTTCCGCTGATATTCGTAGAATATTCGACAATGGCGCGTTTCGCAAACCCGCTTTGCAAGGACATTGCACGCGTCCTCTGCTTCCATAGTGGTCCCCGCCGACAAGCGGCGGCAATGAACGGGAACAGCACTGGGAGAGGAACGCGCATGCGTATCGGTTGTCCGAAGGAAATCAAGAATCACGAATATCGGGTGGGCCTGACGCCCGGTGCCGTGCGCGAATATGTGGCCCATGGCCACGAGGTTCTCGTCGAGACCAAGGCCGGCGCCGGCATCGGCGCAGACGACGACACCTACCGCGCCGCCGGCGCGAAGATCGTGGCCACCGCCGCGGATATCTTCCAGAAGTCCGACATGGTGGTGAAGGTCAAGGAGCCGCAACCCTCCGAATGGGCGCAGCTGCGCGACGGACAGATTCTCTACACCTACCTGCATCTCGCGCCCGATCCGGAACAGACCAAGGGCCTGCTCGCCTCCGGCGTCACCGCCATCGCCTATGAGACGGTGACGGACGAGCGCGGCGGCCTGCCGCTGCTCGCACCCATGTCCGAGGTTGCCGGCCGTCTCTCCATCCAGGCAGGCGCCACCGCGCTGCAGAAGGCCAATGGCGGCCGCGGCATCCTGCTCGGCGGCGTGCCGGGCGTGCTGCCGGCCAAGGTCGCGATCATCGGCGGCGGCGTCGTCGGCCTGCATGCGGCGAAGATGGCGGCCGGCCTCGGTGCCGACGTCTCGATCGTCGACCGCTCGATCCCGCGCCTGCGCCAGCTAGACGACATTTTCGGCGGCCGTATCCACACGCGCTATTCGACGATCGATGCGCTGGAAGAGGAAGTCTTCTCCGCCGATCTCGTCATCGGCGCCGTGCTCATCCCCGGTGCCGCGGCGCCGAAACTCGTCACCCGCGAAATGCTGTCGGGCATGAAGAGGGGCGCGGTCATCGTCGACGTCGCCATCGACCAGGGCGGCTGCTTCGAGACCTCACACGCCACCACCCATTCCGACCCGACCTACGAGGTCGACGGCGTGGTGCACTATTGCGTCGCCAACATGCCGGGCGCGGTGCCCGTCACCTCCGCCCATGCGCTGAACAATGCGACGCTGCATTACGGCCTGCAACTCGCCGACAAGGGCCTGAAGGCGATTGCCGAGGATCGGCATCTGCGCGCCGGCCTCAACGTGCACAGGGGCCGTGTGACCAACCGCCCGGTTGCCGAGGCGCTCGGCTACGAGGCCTATGCCCCGGAAGCGGTGCTGAACGTCGCCTGATCCGACATGCATGCAATGAAAGAAGGCCCGGAGCGATCCGGGCCTTTTTCATGCGCGCTCGATGCGGCACTGATAGCAATTGTTGCGCGCCGAGCGGATGTGGAGGTAGGCGACATCCTCGCGCGCCAGCAACGTGGCGGCATAGTCGGGAATATCGCCGGTCGGCACCACGGCGCCGGTGCCGTAGAGGATGCGGTCTCTCGCCGAATAGCCGCGAACGATATAGTTGCGGCTAATCAGCATCGGCGGCAGGTCTTCAGACGGAACATGGGCGGTGCAGGGCTCGGCATGCAGGAAGATCGGGCCGGTTTCCGCATAGGGCTGGACGGCCGGGAAGGGGCGGTGCGCCAGGACGAGATAGGTCTCGCCGGCACCGACGAGCCGCAGGCAGTGGCGACAGGGCACGCCGTCGCCGTCGGAGACATGCCGCTCCGGCACCATGCCATAGGCATCCTTGCCGCCGCTCCAGTAAGCGGTCGCGGTTTCGGTCGGCATGGGCAGGAAACGAAGGGACATCTTTGGCGGCTCCGGTTGCAAGGTGCCGCAATCCTTCATCATTGGCCGCGCTTGTGACACCCGATTCCTGTCAGGCCGTCTTGCGGAACGCCTTGTCGCATTGCCCGAGGAGTTCGACAGGATTGATCGCCGGATCGGCGAGGCAAAGGCCGACCATGGTCTTGGCGATGTGCTGGTAATAGGCCTCGTTCGCCTCGGCGGACACGATGTTCCTGGCAATGGCCTCGCGCCGGTCTTTCAGCCGCTTGCGCAGCGATGCCAGCGGGAGCGCTTCAGCGATGGAGAGAAGCCGGTCGCGGATCTTCAGGTGACGGATACGCTGCCGCCGTGCGGCGAGCAAGCGGGTGGCGGCGGTGAAGACGAGGTCCGGCGCATGCGCCAGCCAGGTTGCGCGTAGGTCGGCAGCGCAGGTGCCGAGATAGCCGTCGAGCAGGCTGCGCCGCTGCGTGGTCTGCCGACAGAACGGGCGCATCATCGTTGCGGCAAGCTCGATGCCGGACACGTCATAGGTCATCAGCTCATAGTCGATCAGGCCGATCGCATGTTCGTCCTGCTCGATGATATTGCTGCCGTAGAGGTCGCCATGGGTAAGCTGGGTGGCTGGCAGGCGCCGCATGCGCGCGAGGCTCTCTTCGATCCAGCGCCGCTCCTCCGGGCTGTGAAGGGCGCCGGACTGGGCGAGGTAACCCTCATGCGGCAGGACCGGCCGACGGCGTTCGAAGAGCGCACCCGTGGCGGCCCCTTCGATCGTGTTGAGCTTGGCGAGCGTGCGGCCAAGCGCCGCGAGCGCTGCCGGATGCGCCTTCTGGGTCAGCGGCTTGCCGGGGAGGTAGGAGAGCGCCAGCCAGTGGCCGCCGGCCTTGATGGCGTCACCCCACGAGGCGGTGCCGGCGCAGACATGCTGGGCGGAAATGCCGGCCGCTTCCAGCCGCCCGACGGCGTCCTCGAAACGGTCCTTGGTCGATTTCAGCACGAAGAAATGCAGCACATAGGTCTGCTGCTCGAAGACGACGATGCGTTTCTGGATGCTGAGGCGCCGCTTGGTGTGCAGGATGCGCACCCGCTTGCCAAGCAAATCGCGAAGATCAGGGGTGGGGCTGTCCATGCGAGCGAAAGATTCCGTTTGTATGCCGATCGATCCGTCCACGGCTCCATCGCCTTCGGGAAATGCTCGTGACAGTCATATGACATAGTTGCCCGGTCGTTTCCAGCACCGAAGTAGGCCGCAAAAACAACATCACCGCGGATGCCGGTGGGCACCCGCGGTGATGCTTCTGGAGCGTTGAATTAGCGCACGAATTCGTCGATGCGGCGCAGCGTCACGCGGCGGTTGCGCCATTCCTCGTTCTGCGTCGGCACCAGCAGATAGTCCTCGCCGTAGCCGACCGTTTCGAGCGCGCGGTAGGGGATGCCGAATTCCTGCACCAGCAGCCGCTTCAGCGATTCGGCGCGGCGTTCGGACAACACCTGGTTGGACGCGGCCGAGCCCACGGCATCCGTATGGCCTTCGATGAGGAAGACCGCGCGGCGGCGGCGCTTGAGGAGCTGCTCCATGGCGCGCGCGATCTGGCTTACCTTGCGGTATTCCGAGCGCGGAATATCCGAGGAAGCGAAGGCGAAGTTGATCGACTGGATGTTGATCGAGGGGGCGGCACCGCGCAGATCCGGACGGCGCTTGAATTCGCGCACGGTCACCCGTTCCTCTTCGCGCAGGCGGCGGGAGGGGGCCGCATCGAGGCGGCGCAGGATGATCTCCGAGGACGGGGTTTCCTGCGCGAGCGCGAGGCCCGAAAAGGCGGGGACGGCAAGGGCGGTGGCGAACGCGGTCAGAAAGGCGCGGCGTTGCATGGCAATGTTTCCTGTTCGTTTGATCGTCTGTTGAACGGAAATTGCCATGGGCGATCTGAAAGGGAGCTGAACCGGCTGTTAGCTCCCGTTCAGATTGATTAACGCGGCTCCGGCGGCAGCAGACAATCCCGCTTCGCGAGTGCCAGCAATTCGGCGTCAGCGAGCGGAACAAGCTCGGCATCCCGCGTGCCGACCGGCGAGAAGCCGAACATCTGGTAAAGCTGGAGAGCGCGCGGATGGTCGAGATTGTTGGTGGTGACCGTCACGCGCTTCGGCCCGAGCGACCAGGCGGCATAGAGCGTCTGGAGCAGGAACCACTTGCCGATGCCCAGCCCCAGCGCGCGCTCGAACAGGCCGAAATGCGACAGCTCGACCACGTCCTCATCGATCTGCAACAGCTCGAAGAACCCGGCCGGCGCGCCGTTGACATAGAGCACGGTGACGCTGTTGCGCTTGTCGTACAGCGTCTTGGCGAGCGCGTCGTCCGTCATGCGCAGCCGGTCGACCCAGTGCCAGCGGCTGCCGACCTGCCGGTAGAGGAAGCGGTAGAAGGCGAGCGGGATTTCCGGCGCATTGAGGATCGCGGTGTGCACGTTGACCGGCACCGGCAGGCTCTGCTTCGGCGGCGAGGTCATTTCGAGCGCGGTGATGTGGACGGCGATCGGTGCCGTCTGTGCCTTCTTCGCCATCAGTCTTTTCCCGTCACGACCGGCGTATCGTCCCGGCCACCCCATTGCGACCAGGAGCCGTCATAGAGCGTGTTGTTTTCATGGCCGAGCGAGGTGAGCGCCAGCGTGATGATCGCCGCCGTGATGCCCGAGCCGCAGCTGGTGACGACCGGCTTCGTAAGGTCGATGCCCGAATCCTCGAAATGTTTTCGCAGGCTCGTAAGGTCCTTCAACTTGCCATCGACGGAGAAGGTGCCCGACGGCAGGCTTTTGGCGCCTGGCATATGGCCGGAGCGCATGCCGGCCCGGGGTTCTGCTTCCTCGCCGGTGAACCGGCCGGCGCCGCGGGCATCCGCGATCTGCTTCGAACCCGTCGAGACGATGCCGCGCATCTCCTCGAAGGAGGTGACGGCATAAGGATTGAAGTTGGTGTGGAAGACAGCGGGGGCGGGTTCCGGCAGGTCGGTCTGGAGCGGCCTTCCTTCCTTCTTCCAGCCATCGATACCGCCATCCAGCACGAAGACGTTCTTGGCGCCCATCGTGCGGAACAGCCACCAGACGCGCGGCGCCGTAAAGATGCCGGGGCCGTCATAGACCACGATCGTGTCAGTATCCGAAATGCCGAGCTTGCCGACTTCGGTGGCGAAGAAGGCCGGCGAGGGCACGGTGTGCGGCAGGTTGCTCGAATGATCGGCGATCACATCCTGATCGAAGAAGACGGCGCCGGGAATGTGGCCGGCCGCATATTCGAGGGCGCCGTTGCGGTTTTGCGCGGGCAGATACCACGCGGCATCGACGATGCGGAATTCCGGCGCGCCGAGCTGCTTTTCCACCCAGTCAGCCGAGACGACGAACCTGCTCTTGTCGTTGGACATTTTTTACTCCTCAGGCAATTCCGGCAAAATGCGGAACGCGGTCTTGCGTAAACCAGAAAGCGCTACGCCTCGGAACCGGGCGCACCGAAGCGGATGCGGAACCGGCGGTTCTCCTTGCCCTTCTTCTCGATCTTGCCGATGTGGATGGCACCCACTTCCTGCGTCTCCGAGACGTGCGTGCCGCCGCAGGGCTGGCTGTCGACCGAAGAGTTTTCACCGATGCAGACGAGGCTGACGCGGCCGAGGCCCATCGGCGGGCGCACGTTCTTCGACTTCACAATGCCGGGATTGGCAGCGAGTTCCTCATCGGTGATCCATTGCACGAAGATCGGATGGTTTTCCTCGACGAGCTTCATCAGCCGCGCCGTCACCTCATCCTTGTCGATCGTCTCGCTCATGTCGAAATCGACCCGGCTGTCGTCCTCGCCGACGGCCGCGCCGGTGATGGGGTAGGGGCAGACAACGGAGAGCAGGTGGCAGGCCGTATGCATGCGCATCAGCTTGTAGCGGCGCGCCCAGTCGATATGGGCGACGACGGTCTCGCCGACGATCGGCGACGTCTCGCCCTCCAGCGGGCGGTGGATGATGATCTCTTTCGTGCCGCCATTGAAGGCCGGGCCGAGCGCGATGCGGGAACCGTCGGCGCGCTCCAGAAAACCGGTATCGCCCGGCTGGCCGCCGGATGTCGCGTAGAAACAGGTCTGGTCGAGCTCGATGCCGCCATCCTCGTGCACCGCCGTCACCACCGCCTCGTTTGTCGAAAGATAAAAATCGTCGCGAAAGAGGGCAGTGGTTGGCAGGGACATGAGACCTATTCGACCGGCTGATAGGGGACCTTGATCCCCGATTTCGCCGTCAGCCATGCCGGAACAGGCAGGCCCTTCGAATCGAGGAAGTCCGCGTTGAAGAGTTTGGACTGATAGCGGTTAGCATAGTCGCAGAGGATCGTCACGATCGTGTGGCCCGGGCCGAGGTCTCTGGCCAGCCGGATCGCGCCCGCAATGTTGATGCCGGAGGAGCCGCCAAGCGCGATGCCTTCGTTCTCGATCAGGTCGAAAACAAGCGGAACCGCCTCGGAATCGGGAATATTGTAGGAATAATCCGGCGTGAACCCTTCGAGGTTCGCCGTGATGCGGCCCTGGCCGATGCCTTCGGTGATCGAGCTGCCGGCGGCCTTCAGTTCGCCATGCGCATAATAGTTGTAGAGCGCCGCGCCATCCGGATCGGCAAGTGCGATCTTGATGTTGTGGTTTTTCGCCCTGAGGCCCGCGGCCACGCCGGCCAGCGTGCCGCCGGAGCCGACGGCCGAGACGAAGCCGTCCACCTTGCCGTCCGTGTCGCGCCAGATTTCCGGCGCCGTCGTCTCGATATGGGCATCGCGGTTGGCGACGTTGTCGAACTGGTTGGCCCAGATCGCGCCGTTCGGCTCGGTCTTGGCGAGCTGCTCTGCAAGACGGCCGGAGAGTTTTACGTAGTTGTTCGGGTTCTTGTAGGGAACGGCCGGGACCTCGACGAGCTCGGCGCCGAGCAGGCGCAACGCGTCCTTCTTCTCCTGGCTCTGGGTTTCCGGGATGACGATGACGGTGCGGTAGCCGAGCGCCTGCGCGACGAGCGCCAGCCCGATGCCGGTATTGCCGGCCGTGCCCTCGACGATGACGCCGCCGGGACGCAGCGCCCCGGACCGTTCCGCGGCACGGATGATGTAGAGTGCGGCGCGGTCCTTGACCGACTGGCCGGGGTTCAGGAATTCCGCCTTGCCGAGGATCTCGCAGCCCGTCGCGTCGGATGCCCCCTTGAGCCGGATCAGCGGCGTATTGCCGATTGCATCCAGAACGGACGGAAGAATTGCCATGGGAGCCGAGCCTCGCGTTATAAACCTAGATCAGGAAACGTCTTTTCGGCCGCCAAGCGGCGCTTTGCAAGAAATCGTGTTCCCCGAGAACGGGCTTCCAGAGGGATTTTTTTTAACCTGCGCGGGTCAGCCGAGCGGACGCGTATAAACCACCTGCCGCACGTCGATGTTTCGCGCCCGAAAACCCGCTTCGCAATAGTAGAAGTAGAATTCCCAGAGTTTCCGGAAGCGCTCGTCGAAGCCGAGTGGCACGATGCGCTCCCAGGCGGCCCAGAAGCGGTGGCGCCATTCGGCAAGCGTGCGGGCATAGTCATGGCCGAAACCGATGTCGGAGGCCGTCGACAGCCCGAACTGCCGGCCGAGCGACGCCAGGTGCTCGCGGGTCGGCAGCATGCCGCCGGGGAAGACGTATTTCTGGATGAAATCCGGGTTCGACCGGTATTCCTCATAGGCTTCCTGCAGGATGGTGATGATCTGCAGGCCGGCGCGGCCGCCGGGCTTCAGGCATTCGTTCAGCTTGGAAAAATAGGCCGGCCAGTATTTTTCGCCGACCGCCTCGAACATCTCGATCGAGACGATGCGGTCATAGGTGCCGGTCTCGTCGCGGTAATCCTGGAATTTCAGCTCGACCCGGTCGGTAAGGCCTGCCTTCGCCATGCGCTCGCGCGCAAAGGCAAGCTGCTCGCGGCTGATCGTCAGGCCCGTGACCTTGCAGCCGATCTCGCTGGCCGCAAATTCCGCAAATCCGCCCCAGCCGCAGCCGATCTCCAACACATGGTCGTTCGGGCCGATGCCGGTTGCCTCGGCAAGGGCGCGATATTTCGCGACCTGGGCGGAGGTGAGGTCGTTTGCGCCGCGCGAATAGAGCGCGGAGGAGTAGGTCATCGTCGGGTCGAGCCACTGGGAATAGAATTCGTTGCCGAGGTCGTAATGCGCGGAAATGTTGCGCTGCGAGCCGCGGCGCGTATTGGCGTTCAGCCAGTGGCGGAATTTTTCGACGAGCAGCAACAGGCCGCGCGGGCCGTTCGTATAGTTGCGAACGATGTTGGTATTGACCAGCACGAGTTCGAGGAACATGCCGGCGTCCGGGCTTTCCCAGTCGCCATCCATGTAGCTTTCGGCAACACCGATCGTGCCGCCGCTGACGGCGCGATAGGCAAGGTTCCAATTGTTGAGCTTCACGACGGCGTTCGGGCCGGGCGTCTTGCCCCGGATCACGAAGGTCTGGCCGCTGGGCACCGTTATGGCGAGCGCCCCGGTTTCCAGGCCGAGCAGGCTGCGCAACACCATCTGCGCACGGAACGGCAGTCCTTTCGCGCGTGTGGCGAAATTGGCCGCCGTCAAAATGTCTCGATCTGAAAATGTCTGTTCTGAAATCAAATCATTCGTCATCGATTGCCCCTCTGCCAACCCGACGTAAGGGTAAGCTAGCGTCAATGTTCCTGAACGCCAAGACGTGAATCGTGACAGGTCGGATCACAAAGATGCGCAAGGTCGCCCGGAAAAGCGCGAGGCTTTAACGAGCTGTTAGGAAACATGGTTAATTTTGCGTCTATCCGGCAATCGGCGGGAACGGAAACCGCGCCCGTTCGTTTGAAGGAAAATTGGAGGTATCAGGATGCTTTTCAGACTTTTTCCGGCGAGCCCGGTCGATCATGACGACGATATCGCGACCGGCACCTATGCCGACGGGGTAATCGGAACGCCGCTCGGCGACGCCGCTATGCGGCCGCGCGACCGCAGCCAGACCTTCCGCCGCGCCACCCCCGATCGCGACTACAGCCTCGCCCGCAGTGCCGGCCAGGCGGGTGCCGGAATGGTGGCCTGAAAATCAAAGCGCCGGGAACAATAAGCCGCCCGGCGCATTCCTCCTCTGCCCGAATGCCGAAGCGAGGAGCCCGCCATGACGCACCACATCGACAATCGCCAGTTCAGCCCCCGCCAGACCCGCAATGTGCTCGATGTAATCGAACATTGCCGCAAGAACGGATTGGACAAGGCGGAGGAACGCAAGCTTCTCCTGCTCTTCGGCCGCTTCGCCAGCCGCCACGAACTCCAGATGAACATCAAGCGCCAGCCGACGAACGTGCGATAGCGAAAGCAGCACGTGATCATTGACGGGGAGCCAATCCTGCGGAAGGATGGCTCCTTAACTGCGTCTATGCCGGAAAAGCAGAAGGGCCGCGCTTTTCAGCACAGCCCCTCAAAATCTGGCTCCCCGGGCCGGATTCGAACCGGCGACCTGTCGATTAACAGTCGAATGCTCTACCGCTGAGCTACCAGGGATCATCCGCTCGCTGCGGAGTGAGCGCGTAATACAAATGCTGGATCGATTTGCCAAGCGCTTTTTGACAAAAAAATGCACGAGGCTTGATTGATTGTGGAGAAGTCTCCAACTGGAGGGGAGGCGAGCCCCGGAAAACCGGGCTTTCGAGCGAATGGACGGCGAATGACGACGCGAAAAACAAACATGCATTTCGGGATCGACCCGCGCACGCGGCAGATCGTGATCGGAAGTTTTCGGATGAAACTGCCGGAATCGCGCTGGCTGCGCACCCTGATCGGCGTTCTCCTCATCGTCGGCGGCATTCTCGGCTTCCTGCCGATCCTCGGATTCTGGATGGTGCCGCTCGGCCTTCTCGTGTTGTCGCACGATTCCCATTTCGTCCGCCGCCAGCGCCGTCGCCTGGCCGTCTGGTGGGCGACCCGTAAGGCGCGCCGCAACGCGCGCTGACGTTCCCTCTCTCTTTATTGCATCGACGCTGCGGACCTGCTCTAAACCCCGGCAGGGCTTTTTAGGGTGAGGGAAGCATATGGAATTGCTGTTGAAGGGCGTTGCGATCGGTATCGGCGCGACCGTGCTCATGGATCTCTGGGCGATCGTTTTGTGGAAGGGGTTCCGCCAGTCGCGGCCAAACTGGGCGCCGGTCGGCCGCTGGTTCTGGCACCTGAAGAACGGCACGGTCTTTCATGACGATATCGGCAAGGCGCCGCCCTATGCCAACGAGCTGGCGCTCGGCTGGATCAGCCACTATGCGGTCGGCATTCTCTATGGCGTGATCCTGGCGCTCCTCGTCGGCGAGGCTTGGTTTGCCGCCCCGACCTTCCTGCCGGCCTGGATTCTCGGCATCGTCACCGTCGGCGCCGGCTGGTTCCTGCTGCAGCCGGGTCTCGGTATCGGGGTTGCGGCGTCGAAGCTGCCGAATGCCAATACGGTGCGCATCCTCAATCTCGTCGCGCATACCGTTTTTGCGCTGGGGCTCTACGGCACGGCGCTGCTCATCCGTTGAGGCGTAACAAGAAAGAACCCCACCGCAGATCGTCTGCGGTGGGGTTTTTCGTTCAGCGGGCCGCAGCGACCCCGAGGATGACGCCTGTGGCGATGCTTAGCAGCAGGTAATCGTTGTCGACCTTGACCCATTGCTGGCCGCGGTTGGGCTTGCGCAGGCCGTAGCGATGGTAGTCGCGCACAGCCGGCCGGCGCTTCCAGTCGGAGTAGCGCTCGCCCTGGTGCCAGGCGCGCCGCGTCACGACCTTCTTCCTGGTCACGACTTTCTTCTTATAGGTCTGCGAATAGCCGGGCTTGCGGTCGTGGCCGTATTGCTGGGCGGCCTGTGCCATCGGTACTGCCGCGACCGAGAGGGCGACAGTGGCAAGAAGCGTGCGGATGAAGACTTTCATGGGGTAGTTCCTCGTTGTCGATGAGCAGAGCCTAGGTCCGCGCCGATGAACGAGAAGTGAATGTAAGATTAAACTTCTGTAATGAAAACAGTCGCTTAATTTACCTGTTCCTGTGAGCGCTCCACCGGTGAAGAGCTGATTGCTCATAGAGGAGCGGTACTGCCGGAAGCATGCGCCAAGCAAAATGCGGCGTCGGAATGCAAGGATCCCAAGAGTGGCCTACCTTAAGCGTAGGTATCCACAACAAAGCGATCTAAGTCCATGATAAATTGGAAGTTGGAGGCCTCGCCGAGAATCGAACTCGGGTGCAAGGATTTGCAGTCCTCTGCGTCACCACTCCGCCACGAGGCCGTCCGTTTTGCTATAAAGCGAGTGGTGCCGGGCGTTTAGAACGAATTTAGAAAGGGCGCAAGGGGCTTGCAGCGGATTGTGAATTTTTTCCCGCCTGCGTGCGTGTCCCACGATCCTGTGATGGAACAAAGGCTCCGCCAACCCCATCTACAGTTGGATGAAATCAACAAGACAGGAGAATGCCCGATGCGCACGATAAAGACCCTGGCGGTGGTGGCGATGACGTTTGCTCTATTAAGCTCCGCCGCCTACGCCATCGAGCCCATTCCGGGCAGCATCACCTATAACGGCCAGCCGCGGAGCAAACTGACGAAGGCGCCAATCGGCAGCACGTTCGAACATCTGTTCCGTGACAATTTCGGCGATCGTTATGTCGAGACCTACCGGATCGCGCCGGACAGATCGCTGCAACTGCTTTCCCGGCACAAGATCGATATTTTCGAGCGGTAATCCACCCGAATGAGCGGGTAGGCGCGCCCGAAGGCGCGCCTTGCTCTTATTGGGCCGCAGCCGGCGCCGCGCCTTCGAGGCCGACGAGCGCGATCTTGGCATAGCCGGCGGCGCGCAGCAGGTTCATGACATCCATCACATTGCCGTAGTCGACAGCCTTGTCGGCGCGCAGCAGGATGCGCGTGTCCTTGTTGCCGTCCGTCACCTCGTCGAGTTGTGGGCCGAAGGTGTCGCGCCCGATCTCGCCGTTGCCGATCGAGACAGTGAGGTCCTTCTTCAGCGTCATGAAGACAGGCTTGTCCTCGCGGGGCGTCGGCTGGGCGACGGAGGAGGGCAGGTCGACATTGATGTCGACGGTGGCGAGCGGCGCCGCCACCATGAAGATGATGAGCAGCACCAGCATGACGTCGATGAACGGCGTCACGTTGATTTCGCTGTTCTCCTCCAGGTCATCGCCGCCGCCTTCCTTGATCTTGCTCGCCATGACGTCACCCGATCTTCACGACGGAGCCGCTAGCGCGCTCGCTGCGCGGCGCGGCGTGACGCACGGCGCGGCGCACGTCGAGATCGCGGCTTGCGAGCCGTTCGATCGCGGCCGAGGCGTCGGCGAGGTTCTGGCGGTAGCCGGTGATGGCGCGCGCCAGGAAGTTGTAGATCACCACGGCGGGAATGGCGGCGACGAGGCCGATCGCCGTCGCCAGCAGCGCCTCGGCGATGCCGGGCGCGACGATGGCGAGGTTGGTGGTCTGCGCCTTGGAGATACCGATGAACGAGTTCATGATGCCCCAGACTGTGCCGAACAGGCCGACGAAGGGGGCAGTCGAGCCGATCGTCGCGAGCAGGCCGGTGCCCTTGGCGATGCGGCGGCCGGCATGCACTTCCATGCGGCCGAGACGCGAGGAGACGCGTTCCTTCACGCCGCCGTCGGAGACGTGATCGAGCACGGCCTCGGAGGCATCCATTTCCTCACGTGCTGCACGCGTCATGCGGGCGACCACGCCGCGGTTGCGGCCGAGCGCCTCTTCGCCATCCGCGAGGCCGCGGGCGGCAACGAGCCGGCGCACGGCACGGCTGGCGGAACGCTGCGCGGCACCAAGCTCCGCAAGCTTCACGAGCAGCACGGTCCAGGTGACGACGGAGGCGAAGGCAAGGCCGATCATCACGCCCTTGACGACGATATCGGCCGCCATAAACATGCCCCAAGGGGAAAGGTCATGCGGCAGGCCGGCCTGGCGCTCGCCGGCGGCGTCATCGACGGCGTCGAGTTCGGTCGCCTCCTCATCGGCGGCCATGGCGTCCGGGTCGGTCGCGGTGTCGGCAGCGCCTTCGGTCGTCGTCGGGCGCGCGGTCGTGTCCGTCGTGTTGGCGCTGCCTGTGGACTGGCCCGTCGTGTCCGGCTGGCCGTCCGTCTGGACCGATGGTGTCTCCTGGGTCTGCGCCGGGGCGGCGTGCGGGGCGGCAAGCGCCATCAGGAAGATCGCGAATAGCAGGCGAGACCGTTTCGGCACGGCGTATTCCTCTTACATATCTTAGTTCAAGCGAAGCCCGTTCAAAAGAAACGGGCATGGTGCGGCTGCCTTGGCATCCGTAAAACCTGAGTGTTCAATACGACATTATGCAGGGAGCAGGCAATAATATGTTGAGTAATTTATTCATGATAACCCTTGGATATTCCGGGGCCACGCGGTTCGAACCGGCCGGGCCGCGGTTTTTGCGCGCAACCCGTCGCCGCCACTGGACACCCGGCCCGAAACCGCACTAAGAGAATTGCGACGCATCCGGCATCGCAACCGGGCCTTCGTGCCGCGGTCTGCCGCTTACTCACAGGGCTAGAGATGATTGACTACAAAGCAGCGCGCACGAAGATGGTGGACAACCAGATCCGTACGACGGACGTGACGTCGCACGAGGTGCTCGACGCCTTCCTGACCGTCGCGCGCGAAGAGTTCGTGCCCGCGGCGGTGAAGCCGCTCGCCTATATCGACAACGACATCCAGCTCGTGCCCGGCCGCTACCTCATGGAGCCGTCGCCGCTCGCCAAGCTGATCCAGCTCGCCGAGATCGCCAATACCGACGTGGTGCTCGAAGTGGGCTGTGGCACCGGTTACGCCTCCGCGATTCTCTCGCGCCTCGGCAGCTCGGTGGTGGCGCTCGAAAGCGACGCGGATCTTGCCGCGACCGCGACGGACACGCTGTCCCGCCTCGGCCACGACAATGTCGCCGTCGTCACCGGCGATCTCGAAGCAGGTTACGCGCCGGAAGCGCCCTATGACGTGATCTTCGTGCACGGCGCTGTCGAATTCGTGCCGGATGCCATTTTTGCCCAGCTTCGCGACGGTGGTCGCCTGGTCGTCGTCGAGGGCTACGGCAATGCCTCGCAGGCCCGCCTTTATATCAAGGAAGGCGGTCGGGTTTCCGAGCGCAACGTCTTCAACACGGCCGTCAAGCCGCTGCCGGGCTTCCGTCGGGCGAAGGAATTCGTCTTCTGAATGAGCGCTGAGGCGCTTTATCCCGGGCAGGCCCGATTTGTTGCACTTTCGCAACGGGCCTGTCCTATTGTCGTTACCAAATCCTTGCCGATGGACCTGCCGACTGTTCCCGAATGAACGAAGAGGCATTATCGCGGTCGGTGCGGCACCGTCCGTGGAGGGTTGCCGCTGCCCGAAAGCGTGCCCGGCCTATGGCCGGTGAGAATTGTGTAAAGGCAGCTCATGCGCCGGGCTGGCCAGGATCGGAGTTTCGTACTGTGTCCATTCTTCGTCGAACCGCCCTCGCGCTAGCCCTCGCCACCGCCTTCCACGCCGTGCCATACGGCGCATCCGCTGAAACGCTGGCCGGTGCGATGGCCAAGGCGTACGAGAACAATCCGGACCTGAATGCAGCCCGTGCGGCTCTGCGTGCCATTGATGAGAATGTGACGATTGCCAAGTCGGGGATGAGGCCGCGTGTCTCGGCTGTTGCTGAAGCCGAGGCCCTACGTGTGAGTCGCGACATCGGCCCTTACGCCGGATCGAAGCGTCCTCAAGGCACTCGCAGAACAGATCTGGTTACGTCGAGCTATGGCATCACAATCAGCCAGCAAATATTCGATGGTTTTCAGACCCTTAATCGCGTCCGGGCGGCCGAGGCGAATGTGCTGGCAAGCCGTGAATCGCTGCGCGCTCAGGAAATTTCGATCCTCCTCGCAGCGGTGGAGTCTTACGCGAATATAGCACGCGACCAGCAAATCGTGTCGATCCGCAAGCAGAACATCGCCTTTCTCCAAGAGCAGCTGAGTGCTTCCAATGCGCGGCTGAACGTGGGCGAAGGCACCCGCACGGACGTTAGTCTCGCTGAAGCCGAACTTGCTGCCGCCAAAGCGCTGCTGACTGCAGCGATCTCGTCGCTGAAGCAGAGTGAAGCAGTCTACGTACAAATCGTCGGCGAAACGCCGAAGGGCATCAAACAACCGTCCGCGGCCAAGAAGGCCATGCCGAACTCGCTTGACAACGCGGTAGCCACAGGCATGCGTGAAAACCCCAATATTATTGCCGCGATGCGCGATGTCGATGCGGCGGGCTTTAATGTGAAGGAGGCCGAAGGCGCTATGCTGCCGGGCGTCTCTTTACAGGGAAGCGTCTACAAGTCGGTCAACGGCGATCAGGCTGCAGGCGATGATTTGCGCGGTGCGGTTACGGCTCGCGTTACCGTTCCGATTTATCAGGGCGGTGCCGAATATGGCCAGATCCGCCAGGCCAAGGAACGGTTTGGCGAAAGCCAGTTACTGGTCGATTCCGCGCGCATGGAAGTTCAGCGCACGATTGCCTCGGCACATGCGCAATATGAGGCGGCCAGCGCGTCGATCGCGGCCATCCGCGTACAGATCGACGCGGCCAACCAGGCGCTCAACGGCGTCATCGAGGAGCGAAACGTCGGTCAGCGCACGACGCTCGACGTGCTAAACGCCCAGCAGAACGTGCTCGACGCACAGGAAGACCTCGCCGCCGTGCAGCGCAATGCCGTCGTGGCGAGCTACTCCTTGCTCGCCGCCACCGGCAGCCTGACCGTGCGCAGCCAGGGCCTCGAAGTGGCGGAATACCGCTCCGAGGTGCATTTCGAGGCCGTCAAGGACAAGTGGTTCGGGCTGAGAACCGTCGACAGCGAATAAGCCTCGCCCTTGGCAGGGCAAACAAATCTGTGCATCACTCGTAACACATGATTCGCGGTGATTTAGTTCGCCACCGAACTCGCCTAGGGTTTTCGGAATGTCCGGCAGGCTGGGAGCGGCAGGCCGTGGACGCCGCAGAGAACGGGGATAGAAATGGCTCAGCCAAATGTAGCGCGTGAACCGTCCATGGATGAAATCCTGGCGTCCATCCGCAAGATCATCGAGAACAACGAAGCCATGCCGGAGCTTGCGCCCGATGCCGATGGCGACGAGGGTTTCCACATCACGACGGACAGCCATTCCGGCAACCTGATGGACCACCCGGCAGTGGTCGAGCGGTTCCACAGCGAGGAGCACCGCCCCTCCGCCATCCAGCCAATCCAGCGCGCGGAACCGGCGCATGCCACCCAGCCCGCTTTGTCGCTCGCCGATGTCGCCGCCCGCGTGCGCGCCGCCTCGGAGCGGCATGTCGCAAACCGCGAGCCGGAGGTTGAGCCCGTTTCCATCGAGCCGGTGCAACTGCCGTTGCGCGAAGAAAACCCCGTAATGACCTCCCGCATGACGGCGAATGCCAGCCGCTTCGTGCCGCCGGTCGAAGCCGTCGAAAAGCGCGAGCCCTTTGTCGAAAAGCATGAGAGCGTAACGCCCCACGTCGAGCCGACGCCGGTCGTGGAAACACGTGTGGCCGAACCCGTCGGGTCAGGCCGTGATATCTCCGCTCTCGTTTCTCCCGCGGTCGGCGAGCGCGTGGCGCAGTCCTTTGGTGCGCTGGCGCAGGCGATGGATGCCGGCCCGCGCCGCTCCTTTGATGAGATCGCCGAAGAGATGCTGCGCCCGATGCTGCAGGAGTGGCTCGACGACAACCTGCCGACGCTGGTCGAGCGGCTGGTGCGCGAAGAGATCGAACGGGTGGCGCGCGGCCCGCGCCGCTGACCGACGCCGCCATTCTCCTAAAAAATGGTTTGAGCCGCGCCGGACCCCCGGCGCGGCTTTTCTTCTGATATTGTTGACTTCATGCCGGCCATCCGGTTTAGAAAACCCTGACGACAAACAGCGGGCTTCGCACGAAAATGCTTGAAAAGAACTATGATTCCGCAGCGGTCGAGCCGCGAATTGCCAAGGCGTGGGAAGATGCGGACGCGTTTCGCGCCGGCGAAGGCGCAAAACCGGGCGCAGAGACCTTCACCATCGTGATCCCGCCGCCGAACGTGACCGGCTCGCTGCATATGGGCCACGCGCTCAACAACACGCTGCAGGACATCATGGTCCGCTTCGAGCGCATGCGCGGCAAGGATGTGCTGTGGCAGCCGGGCATGGACCATGCCGGCATCGCGACGCAGATGGTCGTCGAGCGCAAGCTCGCCGCCGAAAAGCTGCCTGGCCGTCGCGAGATGGGCCGTGACGCCTTCATCGAGAAGGTCTGGGAATGGAAGGCGGAATCCGGCGGCCTGATCTTCAACCAGTTGAAGCGTCTCGGCGCGTCCTGTGACTGGTCGCGCGAACGCTTCACTATGGACGAGGGGCTTTCCGAAGCCGTGCTCGAAGTCTTCGTCTCGCTCTACAAGGAAGGCCTGATCTATCGCGGCAAGCGGCTCGTCAACTGGGACCCGAAGTTCGAAACAGCGATTTCGGACATGGAGGTCGAGAACAACGAAGTCAACGGCCACATGTGGCATTTCAAGTACCCGCTCGCCGGCGGGGAGACCTATACCTATGTCGAGAAGGACGCCGACGGCAACGTTGTCTTCCAGGAAGAGCGCGACTACATCTCGATTGCCACCACGCGTCCCGAAACGATGCTGGGCGATGGTGCCGTCGCCGTCCATCCCTTGGACGAGCGCTATGCGCCGATCGTCGGAAAGCTCTGCGAGATCCCGGTCGGCCCCAAGGCGCACCGCCGTCTGATCCCGATCATCACGGACGAATATCCGGAACGGGATTTCGGTTCCGGCGCGGTCAAGATCACCGGCGCGCATGACTTCAACGACTATCAGGTGGCCCGTCGCAACAATATCCCGCTCTATCGGCTGATGGACACGCAGGCCGCCATGCGCGCCGACGGCGAGCCCTATGCCGTCTATGCGGCGCAGGCGCTGGAAATCGCGAAATCCGGCAACGTGCCGAACGAGTCGGAGGTCGATGATATCAACCTCGTTCCCGACGAATATCGCGGCCTTGACCGTTACGAGGCGCGCAAGCGCATCATCGACGCGATCAATGCCGAGGGCCTTGCGGTCACCGTCAAGGACGGCGAAGGCAACGACATTCCCTATGTCGAGAACAAGAAGGTCATGCAGCCCTTCGGCGACCGCTCCGGCGTCGTCATCGAGCCGATGCTGACCGATCAATGGTTCGTCGACAACAAGGCGCTTGCCGGTCCCGCACTGGATTCCGTTCGCGAAGGCCGCACCAACTTCGTGCCGAAGAACTGGGAAAAGACCTATTTCAACTGGCTTGATAATATCGAGCCCTGGTGCATCTCCCGCCAGCTCTGGTGGGGCCACCAGATTCCGGCCTGGTATGGCCCGGACGGCCAGGTCTTCGTCGAAAAGAGCGAGGAGGAGGCGCTGCACGCCGCCATCCAGCACTACATCGCGCATGAAGGCCCGTGGAAGGCCTGGGTCGAGGAGAAGCTGGAGAATTTTCAGCCGGGCGAGATCCTGACGCGCGACGAGGATGTGCTCGACACCTGGTTCTCCTCCGCATTGTGGCCGTTCTCGACGCTCGGCTGGCCGGAAAAGACGCCGGCGCTTGAGCGTTATTATCCGACGAGCGTTCTCGTAACAGGGTTCGATATCATCCCGTTCTGGGTCGTGCGCATGATGCAGATGGGTCTGCATTTCATGAAGGATGAGCTCGGCAACCCGGTCGAACCTTTCCACACGATCTATATTCACGCTCTCGTTCGCGACAAGAACGGGCAGAAGATGTCGAAGTCGAAGGGCAACGTCATCGATCCGCTCGAACTGATCGACGAATACGGTGCGGACGCGCTGCGCTTCACGCTGGCCATCATGGCCGCGCAGGGGCGTGACGTGAAACTCGACCCGGCCCGCATCGCCGGCTACCGCAATTTCGGCACGAAGCTCTGGAACGCCACGCGTTTTGCCGAGATGAACGGGGTTGCGACCGATCCGAAGTTCGTGCCGGAAACGGCATCGCTGACGATCAACCGCTGGATCCTGACGGAACTCGCCCGCACGGCGCGCGACGTCACCGAGGCTATCGAGACCTACCGCTTCAACGATGCGGCCGGCACGCTCTACCGCTTCGTCTGGAACCAGTTCTGCGACTGGTATCTCGAACTGCTGAAGCCGATCTTCATGGGCGAGGATGCGGCGGCGAAGGCGGAATCGCAGGCCTGCGCGGCCTATGTCCTGGAAGAGATCTACAAGCTCCTCCATCCGTTCATGCCCTTCATGACGGAAGAGCTCTGGGCGCACACCGCAGGCGAGGGCAAGACGCGGGACAGCCTCGTCTGCCACGCCGAATGGCCGTCGCCGGCCTATGCCGACGATGCGGCCGCCGACGAGATCAACTGGCTGGTCGATCTCGTCTCCGGCATCCGGTCGGTCCGCGCCGAAATGAACGTGCCGCCGAGCGCCACGGCGCCGCTCGTGGTCGTCGGCGCCAACGCGCTGACGAAGACGCGCCTCGAAACGCACGATTCGGCCATCCGCCGTCTCGCCCGCGTGTCGGAGATCGGCCTCGAAGACACGGCGCCGAAAGGTGCCGCGCAGATCGTCGTCGGCGAGGCGACCGTCTGCCTGCCGCTCGGCAGCCTGATCGATCTGGCGGCCGAAAAGGCGCGCCTCGAAAAGGCGATCGACAAGGCAAGGACGGAGGCGGGCCGCATCGAGGGCAAGCTGTCGAACGAAAAGTTCGTCGCCAATGCCAAGCCCGAGGTGGTCGAGGCCGAGCGCGAACGCTTCGCGGAGCTCGAACAGCAGCTCGCAAGCCTCGCGGTGGCCCTTGGCCGCGTCAGCGAAGCAGGCTGATTCCCCTAAAATCTGCCGGGAAGATGAAAAAACCGCGCCGGAGACCCCGGCGCGGTTTTCTATTCGGTAAGCGGGCTGCAAAATTCCGGCTGTGTCCATAATGTGACAGAATGCCACCTTGATGGAATGAATATCCATCAATCCGGTAAAATTCCCGTGGTATTGAAAAAATGTTCCTTAGCTTATTGATGTTGAGGGTCTTCATAAAAACCTTACGTAATTTTCTGAATACTGTTTGGAAATCACAGGCAAGAACTGGGGTTTGCCAAGAAAGCGTGTGTCTCCGATAGTCATTGCGGAGAGGCGCGCGACGAAGGCAGTTGTCGTTAGCGCAAGACTTTGTGAGGGGGATTGCATGGGTAAGAAAACGATTAGCCGGGGTGCGGTGGCGGCACTTGCATTGCTGGCTGCGACGTCCGCGCAGGCCGGTGGCCTGGAGCGCGGCGGCTACAATATCGACCTGCTGTTCGATCCTTCGGATTATGCGGCCGAGGCAAGCGCCACATACGTGAATCCACAGCGCGACATGAACAATGTCCGCGACAATGTGCTGGAAGACGGCGACCTCAATGGACTGCCCAACAACGGCATCCGCGATACCGAGGGGTACTGGGTTCCGCGCGTCGGCATCAAGGCGTCGATTGGCGATGCGATCGACTGCATGGCCGACTATTCGCAGCCGTGGGGCGTGCATATCAATCCTGGCCGTAACTGGGCGGGCGCGAACGACAACGTCGAGACCAAGATCGAAAGCCACAACTACGCGACGACATGCTCCTATTCCTTCGACATGGGGCCGGGCCAGTTCCGTATCATCGGCGGCGGCTTCTATCAGGAAGTCTCCGGTTTCAAGGACCGCCTGGTCTTCGCCATGCCCGCCGGCTCGCCGATCAACGGCATGGGCCGCCTGGAGCTGGAAGGCGAAGGCTGGGGCTGGCGCGCCGGCATAGCCTATGAGATCGAGGAATATGCGCTGCGCACGAGCCTGGTCTACAACAGTGCCGTGAAGCTCGACGACATTACCGGCACGATGGACCTGCGGCAGGTGCCGGGCGCCGTGCTGCCGGGCATTGCCGGTGTCAACACGCCGGTCTTCGGCTCGGCCGACATGCCGGATTCGCTGGAGTTTAAGTTCCAGTCGGGTATTGCGCCGGACTGGCTGGCCTTCGGTTCGGTCAAATGGACCGACTGGAGCCAGCTCCAGAGCCTGCCGTTCTGCCCGATCGCGACGCGCGGCATCGAATGCCGCACCAGCGGCCCGACGGAAGTCACCTCGCTCGACCTGCTGTATCGTGACGGCTGGACCGTTTCGGGCGGCGTCGGCCACAAGTTCAACGACAAGCTGAGCGGCGCCGTGAGCCTCACCTGGGACCGCGGCACGAGCACCGGCATCGGCGCGCAGACCGACACCTGGACGCTCGGCACCGGCATTTCCTATGCCGCGAGCGAAAATGTCGAGTTCCGCCTGAGTGGCGCAATCGGCATCTTGACGAGCGGTTCCTCGGGTCAGGTCGTCAAGGACGGCCGCACCTTCGGCCGGCGCGTTTCCTATGATTTCGACAACGATCTGGTGACGGCCATCTCGACCTCGCTCAAGGTCAAATTCTGATCGGCGGACCATCAAGAGATCAGAATCAGGCCCGGCGTCATCGCCGGGCCTTTTTTCTTGGTTAAGACTTTGTTGCTCCGGTTAAGCCTCTCTGGGGAAACCACAGCGAGGCGTCAAATTATGTGACGGAATCGCAACACATTTTTTTCCAGAGTTTGCTACACACCTAGACGAGAGACGAGATGTCCATTTCCCGCCACAAACGGGGCGCAGCGATAATGACAAGTAGACGCGTGAAACCGCGCCCAAGGAAACGATGAGCCAGCCGATGTCATTGCCGCCGGAGTTGCCGGAAATCCGCACGAGACCCGTGCGATTCCGGTTTGGCACAGCGAACCAGGCTGGGCACGGAATTGTAGAAGTGATGCCCAAGTCCGAGTTGTCGCCGATGAAAATAGTGGTAATGGGTCTTTGCCTTTCGCTCTCCTTTGGAGCGGCATCACAGGCCCTCGCATTCGATCCCCAGTCCGGCGTCAGCAGGGAAAGCGGTCCCTTCGACCTCTTCAAGTTCGGTTTCTTCTCCTACAAGAAGGGTCGCAAGGAAGACGCCATCGAGGCCTATCGTTATGCGGCGGAAAAGGGCCATACCGGCTCGCGCTGGGCGCTTGCCAATATGTATGCCGATGGCGACGGCGTGCCGGAAAACGACCTCGAAGCCTTCAAGATCTACAGCGAGATCGCCCAGGCCGGCGTCGAGCCGGGTTCGGAAGATACCGGCTACTTCGCCAATGCGCTGATCGCGCTCGCCAGCTACTATCGCCGCGGCATTCCGGATAGCCCTGTGAAGGTCGACATGACCCAGGCCCGCCAGCTCTATTTTCAGGCAGCCTCGGCCTTCGGTATTCCGGAAGCGCAGTTCCAGCTCGGCCGCATGATGCTCTCGGGCGAGGGCGGCAGTGCCAGCGTGCACCAGGCCAAGAAGTGGCTGAACCGTGCGCGCAACAATGGCCATGCCGGCGCGATGGGCCTGTTCGGCAACATCCTCTTCCAGGAAGGCCAGGCGGCCCGCGGCCTCGCCTTCATGACCGCGGCCCTCGATCACTGCCCGCCGAAGGACTGTGCCTGGCTGCAGGCGACGCAGGAGGAAGCCTTCTCCGTCGCAAGCGAGGAAGACCGCCGCAAGGGCGTGGCGCTCGCGCAGAGCATCCGCTTCAATCCTGACGAATAAGACCTTTTAGATTTTTGCCTTAGGCCGCGTAATCGAGCACGGCCACGACCGGCACATGGTCGGACGGCTTTTCCCAGGCGCGCACATGCTTTTCGACCGCCGTCGAGACGAGGCGGTCCGAGGCTTCGGCCGACAGCATGAGGTGGTCGATGCGGATGCCGAAATTCTTCGGCCAGCATCCCGCCTGGTAATCCCAGAACGTATAGAGCGGCACGGCATCCGACGTGGCGCGCACGGCATCCGTCAGGCCGAGATTTTCCAGCCGGCGGAAGGCCTGGCGGGTCGGCGGCAGGTAGAGCGCGTCCTTTTCCCAGACCTTGACGTCCCAGCAATCGTGCGGCTCGGGAATGACATTATAGTCGCCGGCGAGAATGAGCGGCTCTTCGAGCGCCAGCCGGTCCTCAGCAAAGGCGATGAGCCGGTCCATCCACGAAAGCTTGTAGGGATATTTCACCGGATCGTCCGGCGGGTTGCCGTTCGGCAGGTAGATGGAGCAGACGCGGATGACGCCGCCCTCGACGGAAAACACGCCCTCGATGAAGCGGGCTTGCTCGTCGCCCTCGCCACCGGGCAGGCCGCGGTTCACTTCGTCCGGGCGGATCTTCGAGAGCAGCGCGACGCCGTTGAAACCCTTCTGCCCGTGCGTCTCGACGTGATAGCCGAGCGCTTCGATCTCGCCGCGCGGAAACGACTCGTCGACCGACTTGATTTCCTGCAACGCGACGATGTCGGGATTGGACTCCTTCAGCCACGCAACCAGATTGTCGATGCGCGCCCGCACGCCGTTGATGTTCCAGGTGGCAATCTTCATCGGCATGCGCGGGTCCTGTGATTCGTTGGTTCAGATCGAGAAGCTGGTGCCGCAGCCGCAGCTTGCGACCGCGTTGGGGTTCTTGATCTGGAAGGATTGGCCGAGCAGGTTGTCGATGAAGTCGATCTCGGACCCGTCCATGTAGACGAGGGAGAGCTGGTCGATCAGCACCTTGGCCTTGTCCTTTTCGAGCACCAGGTCGTCGTCCTGCTGGTCCTCGACGAGGTCGAATTTATAGGAGAAGCCGGAACAGCCGCCGCCTTCCACGGAGACGCGCAACGCCTGTTTTTCCGGCGAGGAATTGAGGATCGACGCGATGCGCCTTGCGGCGGCGTCGGAAATACTTACGGACTTGTCGTTCATGTCTGCCTCCTGCCGGGGTCAAGATCCGGAGAGAATCGCTCTGTCGCACAGATGGCGACTTCGTCGCCGATGGCAGGGGCGGCTGCGGAGCGTCTTGGGCAAATCCCTGAAAAGGCTTGCATTTCACGCTCAGCTTGCAGCCGGACTTGCCGCTGTGCACACTATAGGTATGAAGGCATTGCGGCCGCGTCAATGGGCGGCGTGAATGCAGGTGACGAATGACACTGGACAGACATGCGCTGGGTTTCGGCGCGGGGCAACGCGCCATCTATGCCTCCGACCCCTGGGCGACCCGCGGGCGGCTTTATCCCGAGCCGGAAAGCCCCACGCGGTCGGACTTCCAGCGCGACCGCGACCGCATCGTGCACACCACGGCCTTCCGCCGCCTGAAGCACAAGACGCAGGTCTTCATCGCCGCCGACGGCGACCATTACCGCACGCGCCTGACCCACACGATCGAGGTGGCGCAGATTGCGCGTGCGCTGGCGCGCGCGCTGAAGCTCGACGAGGACCTCGCCGAGGGGGTGGCGCTGGTGCATGATTTCGGCCACACGCCCTTCGGCCATACCGGCGAGGACGCGCTGCACGAGGTGCTGGAGCCCTTCGGCGGCTTCGACCACAATGCGCAGTCGCTGCGCATTGTCACCAAGCTGGAGCGGCGTTATGCCGATTTCGACGGGCTGAACCTCACCTGGGAAAGCCTGGAGGGCCTCGTCAAGCACAACGGGCCGCTGATCGGCCCGACGGGCGAATGCACGCACGGAGACGACGTGCCCCGGCCGATCCTCGAATATTGCGCCGTGCACGACCTTGAGCTGGCGAGTTATGCCAGCCTGGAGGCGCAGGTCGCGGCGATCGCCGATGACATCGCCTACAACACCCATGACATCGACGATGGCCTGCGCTCCGGCTACCTGACCTTCGACATGCTGGAGGACGTGCCGTTCCTTGCAAAACTGATGCGCGACGTGCGCGAGCGCTATCCGGACCTCGAAGCTTCGCGCTTCACCCACGAGATCATGCGCCGCCAGATCACCGCCATGGTGGAAGACGTGATCGGCTATGCCCAGCAGGCGATCCGCGAGGAGCGCCCGGAAAGTGCCGAGGACGTGCGCAAGGCGCGCCGGGTGCTTGCGACCTTCACCGACGAGATGGCGGTCACCGACAAGCAGATCAAGCGCCTGCTGTTTTCCCGCATCTATCGCCACCCGGAGGTGATGCGCGTGCGCGCCAATGCGGCGTCCATCCTGACGGACCTCTATCACGCCTATATGGACGACCCGCAGCTCATGCAGGGGCACTATTGGGTGGACCGCATTTCGACCATGCCGGAATCGGCGCGCGCCCGCCATGTCGGCGATTATCTCGCGGGAATGACCGACAACTACGCGATCAACACGCACCGCCGGCTGTTTGACCATACCCCGGAATTGCGATAGTCAGCCGCCCACGGATCGCTTCGCGCGGATGGATGAGATGAACCTTTTTACAGACTTCGACAACAGAATCAAAAACGTACTCGAAGGACTTGAAATCGTCCGTGAGAAGCGCGCCGAGCTGGATTTCGGCCGCATCAGCGTCGAGCCGCCGCGCGACCAAAGCCATGGCGACGTGGCGACCAATGCCGCCATGGTGCTGGCAAAGCCGCTCGGTCTCAATCCGCGCGCACTCGCCGACCTCATCGTCGAGGAGCTGAAGAAGGACCCGCAGGTCGCCGAGGTCGCCGTCGCCGGACCGGGCTTCATCAACGTGCGCCTTTCGGTCGCCTATTGGCAGGCGCTGCTCGCCGGCATGATCCGGCAGGGCACGGACTATGGCCGCGGCTCGCTCGGCACCGGGCGCAAGGTGAATGTGGAATATGTCTCCGCCAACCCGACCGGCCCGATGCATGTCGGCCATTGCCGGGGTGCCGTGGTGGGCGATGCGCTCGCCAACCTGCTGGGCTTTGCCGGCTATGCGGTGACAAAGGAATATTACATCAACGACGCCGGCTCGCAGATCGACGTGCTGGCCCGCTCGGCGTTCCTGCGCTACCGCGAGGCGCTGGGCGAGGCGATCGGCGATATTCCGTCGGGCCTCTATCCGGGCGATTACCTGAAGCCGGTCGGCGAGGCGCTGGCGGAAGAGTTCGGCACGACCCTGCGCGCCATGCCGGAACACCAGTGGATGCCGCTCGTCAAGGACAGGACGATCGACGCGATGATGGCGATGATCCGCGAGGATCTGGCCGCGCTCAACGTCCACCATGACGTCTTCTATTCCGAACGTTCGCTGCATGCCGGCAACGGCGCACCGATCCGCACGGCGATCAACGACCTGACCTTCAAGGGCCATGTCTACAAGGGCGTTCTGCCGCCGCCGAAGGGCCAGCTGCCGGAAGACTGGGAAGACCGCGAGCAAACGCTGTTCCGTTCGACGGAAGTGGGCGACGATATCGACCGTCCGCTGATCAAGTCCGACGGCTCCTATACCTACTTCGCCGCCGACGTCGCCTATTTCAAGGACAAGTTCGACCGCGGCTTCGACGAGATGATCTATGTGCTCGGTGCCGACCATGGCGGTTACGTCAAGCGCCTGGAGGCCGTCGCGCGCGCCGTATCCGAAGGTAAGGCGAAGCTGACGGTGCTGCTCTGCCAGCTCGTCAAGCTGTTCCGCAGTGGCGAGCCGGTCAAGATGTCGAAGCGCTCCGGCGACTTCGTCACGCTGCGCGACGTGGTCGACGAGGTCGGCCGCGATTCCGTGCGCTTCATGATGCTCTATCGCAAGAACAGCGAGCCGCTCGACTTCGACTTCGCCAAGGTGACGGAGCAGTCCAAGGACAATCCGGTCTTCTATGTGCAATATGCCCATGCGCGCTGCATGTCGGTGTTCCGCCAGGCGGCAGAAGCCTTTCCGGGGCTCGACATCGGTTCGCTCGATCTCGCCGCGGCGATCGAGGGCAATATCGCTGATCCTAGCGAGTTGCAGCTTCTCGCAAAGCTGGCAGAATATCCCCGCGTCATCGAGGGCGCGGCACTGGCGCACGAGCCGCACCGCATCGCTTTTTACCTCTATGATCTTGCCAGTGCTTTCCATGCGCATTGGAATAAAGGCAAAGAGCAACCGGAATTACGGTTTGTTAACGATAAAAATAGAGAATTGAGTATTGCCAGACTTGGGCTGGTGAATGCTGTCGCGTCTGTTCTTAAGTCCGGCCTGTCGATTACAGGCACGGCCGCCCCGGACGAAATGCGATAACGTCACCATTTCCCCACAATAAGCTGGCAAACGCGTTTTTGTAGCTTGTGAGTGGGAAGCAGTATGGCAGAGAAGAACTTCGCGCGAAGCGGAACCGCTGACACGGATCTCCTGGCGGACGACGATCCGTTGGCCGAGCTTGCCCGTCTCGTCGGCTACGAGCCGCGTCCGCTTCAGGACGTCCGCAAGCCTTCCCCCGAACCGGTCGCCGACGCCGCGCAAACTGTGCCGCGACGGGACAACCCCGTGCTCGCCCTCGAGGACGAGCTGATGCGCGCCTTCGAGCAATATGACACGCCAAGCCGCGTCGCGGTCGAGCCGGTCGTCGCCGAGCGGGCGGCCCCGCGCCATGTCGAGCCCGTCTTCGACGCGCCGGAGCCGGTCGCCGAAGAGAGCGATGCTGTTCTGGACGAAGTGCCGACGCGCGACGTCGCCGCGAGCGATATCGGTAACCGCGAGCCTTCCTTCGAAGAACCGTCCGTCACTGAGCAGGCGATCGAGCCGTCTTTCGAGGATGCGCTGATCGTCGGCGATCCGCAGTACGGCGCCACACTCAGCGAGGTCGAATATCGCGAGCCCGCTTTTAAAGAGCCAGCGGTCGAGCCGACTCCTGTTGAAGAAGAAGTGGTTGCCGATGTCCGGCCGGCCGATCCTGAGCCGGAACTGGAATTCGATCCCGCCTTGTTGCTGGCCGACGAGCTTGAAACGGCCGTGCATGAAGACGTGCCCGCCGTCGAGGCCGAGCCGACGGCGCATGCGGGCCTGAAATTCGTCGAGAGGCTGGAGCCGCGCTTCGAACAGCGCAGCGAGCCGGTCGTCGAAACCTATATTCCCGAGCGCACCAGCGCTGATGAGCACCAGCCGGCCTTCCTCGGCTTCCAGCCGCACGCCGCGGACGAAAACCCGCTCGACGATGTCGGCCTCGACCTGGAGCGCGAGCTAGAGCTTTCGATCGGCGACGGTTTTGCCGACGATCTTTTGGCCGACGACCGCGCGCCGCGCGAGCACAGCGCCGAAGCCTCCTTCGTCGAGCCGCTGCCGGTGACCGTGGAAGCTGACGGCGAACCGAATTTTGACGGCTGGATGCCGGACGAGACTGTCCGCGAGGATGCCGAGCCGTTCCACGCGGAGCCGGTCTATGCCCGCGACGAGCCGCATTTCGTCGCCGAAATGCCCTTCGAAAACCGCGAGGACCGCGCCCGTGCGGTAGCGGAAGCCGAAACGCAATGGCAGGCCGAAGAACCCACGCTCGAAGCCGAGCCCGACTACCGGGTTGAATCCGTCGAGCCGGGCCAGAACTACGACCGCGATGCGCTGCTGGCCGAGGTCGAGCGTTATCCCGTGCCGGAAACCCGCTCTTCGCTTGCCGCCGTGACGGCGACGCCGCGCACCACCGGCGGCCTCTCCTCCATCTTCGGCCGCGCGACGCCCGTCGCGCACCGCCAGCCGGTTGCCGAGACGGCGCGGACGCCGTTCGTCGAGACCGTTCGCGAACCGGTCTTCGAACCCGTCCAGAGCCCGGTCGTCGAGACCCGCCACGAGCCGGTCGCGATGCCGACCCCGGTCGCCGCCGAGCCGGACCTCGATTTCGAGAACCTGGAATTCGACCTGTCCGATATCGACCTGGATCTTTCCGATTTCTCGCTGGACGACGAGCCGGTGAAGGAAGAGGTGAAGGCCGAGGTCGCAAGGCCGGTCGAGGTGGTGACGCCCGTGCGCCGCGAACCCGCCGTCGCCGTTCCGGTCTCCACCTATACCGCGCCGCAGCCGGTCATCACCGAGACGGCCGATGGCGCGCTGCCCTTCGACCCCGCGATGATTGCCGATACGGACGAGGGCGTCTCCCCGGTGACCGAGCTCGACGTGCCGCAGCTTCCGGTCATCGAGAAGGAAAAGCCGCCGGTCTACCAGCCGGACTATGATTTCGACATCGACGCGGAAATGGCGCAGCTCTTCACCGAGCCATCGAACAAGGCGCGCACGGAAGACCTACAGGCGGGTGTTGCCGCCGGCGCGGTTGCCGCGGCCGTCGCCCAGCCGACGGCGCAGATCAACGATGTCGACGATTTCGAGCGCGCGCTGGAAGAGGATTTCCGCCGCTCGCTGAGCCAGCCGGAGCGCATGGCGATCCCGGTCGATCCCGGCCAGGCGAGCACGCTCTATACCGGCGACGGGTATGACGACGAGCAGGCGCGCCCGCGCCGCGGCCTGCTGATCGCCGCTTCCCTCGCGGCCCTTCTGCTGGTCGGCGGTGGCGGCGTCTACGCCTGGACCGCTTTTACCGGCGGCACGGCCGGTTCAGGCGAGCCGCGCGTCATCCTCGCAGACAAGACACCGGTGAAGATCGTGCCGGAGGAAAAGGGCGGCAAGACCGTCCCGAACCAGGACAAGGCCGTCTACGACCGCGTCGCAGGCGACGCTGCCGCCACGCCGCAGCAGGAACAGCTCGTCACCTCGACGGAAGAGCCGGTGGACGTCGTGCAGCGCACGCTGACGCCGGAAACCCTGCCGTTCGACGGTCCGGAAGACGGCGTCGAAGCGGTCATCCAGGCGGACGACGAGAACCGTCTGCTGCCGGGCGTCGACGAGCCCCAGACCGCAACGACGGAAGGCGGCAACAAGCCGCTCGTCTCGCCGCGCAAGGTCAAGACGATGATCGTCAAGCCGGACGGCACGCTGGTCGCCCGCGAGGAAACGGTCACCGACCCGGTGGTCGAAACGGCCGATATCGACGCCAAGGCCACCGCAACGACTGGCAGCGCCTCGGGCGAAGCCGTCGCGACGGCAAATGCGACGATCGATGCGGATTCCTCGCTCAGCGCCGAGCAGGCGGCAAGCGAAGGCCAGCCGCGCTCTGCGCTCGCCGAAGTGGCGGATGCGCAAGTTGACGACACTGCTCCGGTGCGCACCGTGAAGACGACGACGATCGGCGCGACGGACACCTCGACGGACGGCAACGCGCCGCTTCCGGAAACCCGCCCGATCGACCAGCCGGTCACCGTCGTCGGCACCGTCACCGAAAACGGCAATGTCTCGGGCACGCAGACTGCCGAAGCAAAGCCGGCCGAAACCCAGCAGACGGCGGAACAGACGCAGGTCGCAGCCGTCGCCCCCGGCAGCTACGTGATCCAGATCGCCTCGCTGCCGTCCGAAGCCGAAGCGCAGAAGAGCTACAACTCGCTGTCCTCGAAATTCTCGAGCGTCATCGGCGGCCGCGGCGTGGATATCAAGAAGGCGGAAATCCCCAACAAGGGCACCTTCTTCCGTGTGCGCATTCCGGTCGGCTCGCGCGAAGAGGCGAACTCGCTCTGCAGTCGCTACAAGAGCGCGGGCGGCAGCTGCCTCGTCACCCGCTGAGGCCGGCAGAGATTTTCTGAAGAGGCGCGGCAGGTCCGCGCCTCTTTGATTCCCGCGAAGGCGCACCCCTTCGTCTTTCCAAACCGAACCTCTAAGATTGCGGACATGAGCGAATCGAAATCCTTCCTTTCGGGCTGCAAGGGCCTGAGCCTCACCGCCGACGAAAAGGCCTTCTTCCGCAGCGAGCGGCCCTGGGGCTTCATCCTCTTCGGCCGCAATATCGGCGAGCCGGCGCAGGTGGCAGACCTGACGGCCGAGATGCGTGACTGCATTGGCGGCGGCAGCGACATTGCCGTGCTGATCGACCAGGAGGGCGGCCGCGTCCAGCGCATCAAGCCGCCGCATGTGCAGCAATATCCGAATGCCGCGGCGCTCGGCGCGATCTACCGCGCGGACGCGGAAAAGGGGCTGCGCGCCGCCTGGCTGATGTCGCGCCTGCATGCCTTCGATCTTCTGCGCCTCGGCATCAATGTCGATTGCCTGCCGGTCTTGGATGTCGCCGTGCCGGGCGTGCACGATGTCATCGGCAACCGCGCCTACGGCCAGGAACCGGAGATCGTCTCGGTGATGGGCAAGGCGGCGGCGGAGGGCCTCAAGGCCGGCGGCCTGCTGCCGATCATGAAGCACATTCCGGGCCACGGCCGCACCATGGTCGATTCGCACCATGACCTTCCGGTCGTGCATGCTAGCCGCGAAGAGCTGGAGGCCTGCGACTTCGTGCCCTTCCGGCGCCTGAAGGACGAGCTGATGGCGATGTCCGCGCATATCGTCTTCACTGCCATCGACGGCGACAATCCGGCGACGACGTCGGCCAAGGTGGTGAGCGAGATCATCCGCGGCCATATCGGTTTCGACGGGCTGCTGATGTCCGACGACGTGTCGATGAACGCGCTGAAAGGCGATATTGCTGCAAGAAGCCGGGGAATCATCGCCGCGGGGCTCGACATGGTGTTGCATTGCCATGGCATCATGGACGAAATGATAGCGGTGACCGAAAACGTGCCGCCGCTCACGGGCGACAGCCTGCGGCGGGCGAATGCGGTGCGCGCGGGCTTCCCGACGCCGGATGGGGCGGACGAGCAGGCGCTGCGCGAAGAGTTCAACGCGATGATCGCGGTGGCTTAAAAACGCTAGAGGGGCGACGTGCAGGGAACGGGGCCGAAGCCACAGAAGAAGGGTCGCGGTGCGGATGCGCCGATGGACGACCTGTGGCAGGAGGGCGGCGAGGAGCGGGGGCTTTCCGAGGAAAGCCTCGTCGTCGATCTCGCCGGCTTCGAAGGCCCGCTCGACCTTCTCCTGCATCTTGCCCGCACGCAGAAGGTGGATCTCACCCGCATCTCCGTGCTGGCGCTCGCCGAGCAATATCTCGTCTTCATCGACCGGGCGCGAAAGATCCGCATCGAGCTTGCGGCCGACTATCTCGTCATGGCGGCCTGGCTCGCCTATCTCAAATCCCGCCTGCTGATCCCGCGGCAGGCAAAGGACGACGGTCCCTCCGGCGAGGAAATGGCGGCGAGCCTTGCCTTCCGCCTGAAGCGGCTGGAGGCGATGCGCGATGCAGCGACCCGGCTCGTCAACCGTAACCGCCTCGGCCGCGACGTCTTTGCCCGCGGCATGCCGGAACACATTCCGGTCGAACGAAGCTCGACCTTCGAGGCCTCGCTCTATGACCTGCTCAACGCCTATGCGTCGCTGCGCCAGCGCCATGCCATCACCCAGGTCACCATAGAAAAGCGCACCGTCTGGTCGCTCGCCGAGGCGCGGGACATCCTGTCGCTGCTGGTCGGTGAGTTCGAGGACTGGACGGCGCTCGACCATTTCTTGCTGCGCTACCTGACCGACCCGGCTGACCGCACCACGGCGATCGCCAGCGCTTTTGCGGCGACGCTGGAAATGGTGCGGGAAGGGCGGCTGGAGCTTCGCCAGGACGGCGCCTTCCAGCCGATCTACCTGCGCCGCGGGCCGAACCCCGAAGGCGACGAGGACGGGGGGCCGTGAGCGTGATCGAAGGCGAGGACGACGCACCGCGCGATGCGGATGGCGGCACGATCGTCGATCCGCGCCGGCTGCACGAGGCCGCGCGCATCGCCGAAGCCCTGGTCTTCGCCTCCGCCGGCCCGGTCTCCGCGGCCTATATCGCCGAGCGCCTGCCGCGCGGCGTCGATGTGTTGCATGTCATGCGCGAATTGAAGGGGCTTTATGCCGGGCGCGGCGTCAACCTCGTGCAGATGGACGACAATTGGGCTTTCCGCACCGCGCCGGACCTATCCTTCGTCATCCGCACCGACGAGACGGAGCTGCGCAAACTGTCGCGCGCCGCCCTCGAAGTGCTGTCGATCATCGCCTATCACCAGCCGGTCACGCGTGCCGAAATCGAGGATATCCGCGGCGTGCAGACCTCCAAGGGCACGCTGGACGTGCTGATGGAGGCGGGCTGGGTGCGGTTTCGCGGCCGCCGGCGCTCGCCCGGGCGCCCGGTCACCTTCGGCACGACGCGCGATTTTCTCGATCATTTCGGCCTCGAAGACCTGCGCGACCTGCCGGGGCTGGAAGAGCTGAAGGGCGCTGGCCTGCTGACCGGCCGCATCCCTGCCAATTTCCAGGTGCCCATGCCGCTTCGCGAGGACGAACTGGCGGAAGACGAGGACCCGATCACCCAGCTCGACCTCGAAGAACTCGGTCTCTTGACACCGGGCGGAAAAGAAGACGAATAGACGAAGCTTATCGCCAGCACCGGTCGCCGGCGACACGCCAGTGACTGGCCAAGGGACTGGGAAAACTTCGGAAATGGCTTCGGACCCGTCAGGCTCCAACGGTATCGAGACGAGACGGGCATCGGCTGTGATGTTCGGCGCGCGCCTGTCTTTCGAGGATATCCACCACAGCTACCACAACAAGCAGACGATCCGCGGCATTTCGCTGACGGCGGAGCCCGGCGAGGTTCTCTGCCTGCTCGGCCCCTCCGGTTCCGGCAAGACGACGCTATTGCGCATCGCCGCCGGCATCGAGGCGCAGATCGCCGGCCGTGTGCTGCTCAACGACCGCGAGATCGCCGGCCCGACCACCTTCCTGCCGCCCGAGCGGCGTGGCGTCGGCCTGATGTTCCAGGATTTCGCGCTGTTCCCGCATATGTCGGTGCTCGAAAATGTGCGCTTCGGCCTGACGGCCCTGCCGCGAGCGGAAGCGGAAGCCGAGGCGCTGGTGGCGCTCGACCGCGTCGGACTGTCGCACTATGCCCAGAAATTTCCGCATGTCCTGTCCGGCGGCGAGCAGCAGCGCGTGGCGCTTGCCCGTGCGCTTGCGCCGCGGCCGTCGGTCCTGCTGATGGACGAGCCGTTCTCCGGCCTCGATTCGCGCCTCAAGGATTCGATCCGCGCCGACACGCTGGCGATCCTGCGCCACTCGCGCGCCAGCGCCATCGTGGTGACCCATGATGCCGAGGAGGCGATGCGCATGGGCGACCGGATCGCGCTTCTGAAGGACGGTCGCCTCGTGCAGGTGGGCACGGCGGAAGAGCTCTATCTTCGCCCGAAAAACATCTTTGCGGCCGCTTTCTTCTCCGAAATCAACGAATTTCCCGGCCATGTGCGCGGCGGCGTCGTCGAAACGCCGCTCGGCAATGCCGACGGCAGGGATTTTTCGGACGGCCAGAAAGTGCATGTCGCGGTGCGCCTGTCGGGCCTGCACGTCATGGAAACCGGCGGCGACATTCCGGCGCGCATCCTGTCGCGGCGCTTTCTCGGCGTGGTCGAGCTGCTGGATCTCGCCGTGCCGGGCACCGATCGGCCGGTTCGGGCGCGTGTCAGGGCCGATCAATTGGCGGCCGGATTGCGCGACGTCACGCTTTCGGCTAACCAGCGCGACATACTAGTGTTTGAAAAAAACGCCTGAACGTCTTACATCGGGGTTCGAGTTCGAAAGGGAGTTACGGGAATGGGTTCTTTCAGCATCTGGCATTGGCTGATCGTTCTGGTGGTTGTGCTGCTGCTGTTCGGCCGCGGCAAGATTCCGGAACTGATGGGTGATGTCGCCAAGGGCATCAAGAATTTCAAGAAGGGCATGTCCGAAGAGGAAGCGGCCGCCGCCGACAAGGCGAAGACCGTCGATCACAAGGCTGACGAGGTCAAGTGACCGGCGTTTGGCCGCGGGCGGTGGTTCGCGGCCCATGAGGACAATACCCAATGCTTGATGTCGGCTGGACCGAAATACTCGTCATCGCGATCGTCTTGATCATCGTGGTCGGTCCGAAGGACCTGCCGCAGATGCTGCGCACGTTCGGCCGCATGATGTCGAAGATGCGCGGCATGGCGAGCGATTTCCGCCAGCAGTTCGATGAGGCGCTGCGCGAGGCCGATCTCGAAGATGTGAAGAAGACGATCGGCGAGGCGCAGAAGCTCAATCCGCTGAACACCATTCGCGAGGCGGTCAATCCGCTGCGCCAGATGGGCAACGAGATCAAGGCGGACCTGCAGAAGTCGGCCAGCTCCGTTACATCGTCGACGAGCACGAGCACGCCGGCGGAGAGCGTACCGCTCGCCGTGCCGTCCGAGGCCAACAAGCCGGCCTCGGCAGAGCCGGTGGCAGCCGTCCCACTAAAGGCGGGGCCGACAAAGAAGACGGCGGCGAAGAAGCCTGCCGAAACGGCCGCGAAGGCCACGAAGCCGCGCAAGGCGGCCGCCAAGCTCGAGGCCGAGACGAAGGCCGCTGCCAAGTCGGCGGCAAAGGTCGCCACGGCCAAGAAGGCCGCTCCCGCCAAGGCCAAGACGACAAAGACCAAGAAGGACGAGGCATGAGCGGCGATATCGAAGACAAGCCCCAGCCGCTGATCGAGCACCTGATCGAGCTCCGCCAGCGCCTGCTCTGGGCGGTCGGCGCCTTTTTCGTCGCCTTCCTGGTCTGCTTCTATTTCGCCAAGCAGCTCTTCAACCTGCTCGTCCTGCCCTTCAAATGGGCGGTGGAGTGGGCGGGGCTGACGCATCGCAATGTGGAGCTGATCTACACGGCGCCGCAGGAATTCTTCTTCACGCAGATCAAGGTCGCCATGTTCGGCGCCTTCGTCATCGCTTTCCCGGTGATCGCCCAGCAGGTCTATAAGTTCGTGGCGCCCGGCCTCTACAAGAACGAGCGCTCGGCCTTCCTGCCGTTCCTGATCGCTTCGCCGATCCTGTTCCTGATCGGCGCCGCACTGGTCTATTTCTTCTTCACGCCCATGGTCATGTGGTTCTTCCTCGCCATGGAGCAGGGCGGCGGCGAAGGGCAGGTCTCCATCCAGCTGCTGCCGAAGGTTTCCGAATATCTCAGCCTGATCATGTCGCTGATCTTCGCCTTCGGCCTCGTGTTCCAGCTCCCGGTCATCTCGTCGCTTCTGGTGCGCGCCGGCTTCATCACGTCGCAGACGCTGAAGGAAAAGCGCAAATACGCGATCGTCATTGCCTTCGTGGTGGCGGCCGTGCTGACGCCGCCCGATCCGGTTTCCCAGATCGGCCTTGCACTGCCGGCCATCCTTCTCTACGAGATTTCCATCTATACGGCCCGACTCATCGAACGGCAGCGGGCGAACGCCTCGAACGCGCAGGACGCGGAAAACGAGGTCGTAGCAACCCCGGGCGAGGCCGACTGAGGCTTTTCCCGCGGCGTTGCCGCAGGTCGCTGCCGGGCGGGGTGAGCCTTCATCCAAAGAACGCCTGGAACGACAATGCTTGATATCAAATGGATCCGCGACAATGCCGACGCCTTCGACGCCGCCCTGGCGAAGCGCGGCGCAAGCCCCCTCGCAAAGGCGCTGATCGACCTCGACGAGAAGCGCCGCAGCGTCATCCAGAAGGCGCAGGACATGCAGTCGCGCCGCAACGCCGCCTCCAAGGAGATCGGCGCGGCGATGGCGCAGAAGAACGGCGAACTTGCCGACAAGCTGAAGGCCGAAGTCTCCGCCATCAAGGATCTGCTTCCCGCAGCCGAAGAGGAAGAGCGCCAGGTCACCGCCGAGCTTACCGACCAGCTCTCGCGCATTCCCAACATCCCGTTCGACGACGTGCCGGTCGGCTCGGACGAGACCGGCAATGTGGAAAAGCTGCAATGGGGAGCCAAGCCCGGCTGGAACCACAAGGCGCTGGAGCACTACGAAATCGGCGAGGCGCTCGGCTGGATGGATTTCGAGGCCGCGGCGAAGATCGCCGGCTCGCGCTTCACCGTGCTGAAGGGCCAGCTTGCCCGCCTGGAGCGTGCGCTCGGCCAGTTCATGATCGACGTCCACACGGGCGAACACGGCTATACGGAAGTGCATGCGCCACTGCTGGTGCGCGACGACGCCATGTACGGCACCGGCCAGCTGCCGAAATTCGCCGAAGACCTGTTCCGCACCACGGACGGCCGCTGGCTGATCCCGACGGCGGAAGTCTCGCTGACCAATCTCGTGCGCGAGGAAATCCTCGACCAGGACAAGCTGCCGCTCCGTTTCACGGCGCTCACACCGTGCTTCCGCTCGGAGGCGGGTTCGGCCGGTCGTGACACGCGCGGCATGCTGCGCCAGCACCAGTTCATGAAGTGCGAACTCGTCTCGATCACCGATGCGGACAGCTCGATCGACGAACACGAGCGCATGACGGCCTGCGCCGAAGAAATCCTCAAGCGCCTCGGCCTGCACTACCGCGTCATGACGCTGTGCACCGGCGACATGGGTTTTGGCGCCCGCAAGACCTACGACTTGGAAGTCTGGCTGCCGGGGCAGGATACGTTCCGCGAGATCTCGTCCGTTTCGGTCTGCGGTGATTTCCAGGCGCGCCGCATGAATGCGCGCTATCGCGGCAAGGACGACAAGGCGACCAAGTTCGTGCACACGCTGAACGGCTCGGGCACGGCCGTCGGCCGCGCGCTGATCGCCGTCATGGAAAACTACCTGAACGAGGACGGCACGGTCACGGTGCCCGATGTCCTGCTGCCCTATATGGGCGGCCTGAAGAAGATCGAGAAGGCCGCCTGAGGCGGCGGGCGGAGACGAGATGCGCATCCTTCTGACCAATGACGACGGCATCCATGCCGAGGGCCTCGCAGCCCTCGAGCGGATCGCCCGGGAACTGACGGACGATGTCTGGGTCGTGGCGCCCGAGACCGACCAGAGCGGCCTTGCCCATTCGCTGACGCTCTCCGAGCCGCTGCGCCTGCGCAAGATCGACGACAAGCGTTACGCGTTGCGCGGCACGCCGACGGATTGCGTCATCATGGGCGTGCGCGAAGTTTTGGACGTCAAGCCGGACCTCGTTCTCTCCGGCGTCAATGCCGGCGCCAACATGGCCGATGACGTGACCTATTCGGGCACGATCGCCGGCGCCATCGAAGGCACGCTGCAGGGCATCAAGTCGATGGCGCTGAGCCAGGCCTACCACCATGCCAGCGGCCGCGTCGTGCCGTGGGAAGTGGCCGAAACCTTCGCGCCAAAACTCATCCGCCAGCTGATGGACGTCGAACTGCCGGACTGGACCTTCTTCAACCTGAACTTCCCCAACTGCACCCCCGCCGAACTCAAGGGCGTCGAGGTGACGAGCCAGGGCAAGCTCGATTTCGGTCTCACGATCGACGAGCGCGCCGATGGCCGGGGCTTCCCCTATTACTGGCTGCGCTTCGGCGAGCGGAAGGGCGACTTCCGCGTCGGCACCGATATCCACGCGGTCAAGAACCACAAGATCTCGGTCACGCCGCTGAAACTCGACCTCACGGATTACACCGTGCTCGATCGCGTGCAGCGCGTGCTCAACGGCGAGGATGCGGATTGAACACGGGACGGGTGATCGAGAAGGAAGGTTTTGCCGCGCTGGCGCTGCGCCTGCGCGGGCAGGGCATCAACAATCTCGACCTCCTGACGGCCGTGGAGCAGACGCCGCGCACGCTCTTCGTGCCGCCGCAGTTTGCCGGCGAGGCCTATTCGCGCCGCGTCCTGCCGCTCGACTGCGGCTCCTTCATGGAGGGAATCGACCTTGCGGTGCGCGTGCTGCATCTGCTCAGCCTCAAGGCCGGCCAGCGCATCCTCGAAGTCGGCACCGGCAGCGGCTTCACCGCCGCCGTCATGGGCCGTCTGACGGAGCGCGTGCTGACGGTCGACCGCTACCGCACGCTCGCCACCAATGCGCAGCAATCCATCGAAAAGGCCGGCATCCGCAATGTCATCGTGCGCCAGGCCGATGGCAGCAACGGCATGCCGGGCGAGGGCACCTTCGACCGCATCCTCGTCACCGCCGCCTTCCAGGCTCTGCCGCGCTTCTTCGCCGAACAGCTCGTCTCCGGCGGCATGCTGATCGCCCCCGTCATGGTCAGCGACACCGAGTGCCGCATGCTGAAGCTGACCAAGACCGGCAGCCGCTTTGACCGCGAAGACCTCTTCGAGGTGCCTTACCTGCCGATCGTGCCGCAGATGGCGCAGGCGCTCTAATCAAACTCTCATTCATGGCTTTTACGGCTTGGCAGGCGTCCGCCTGCTGAGTCTCGTAGCGTTTTTTCCCGGAAAATCAGTCCCTCCAGCGAACGCGTCTTGGCGCTCGGCCCGGATTCCCATCGCGATTTCAGCGCGTTAACCTTTTGTTAACCAACGTAAGCTTCGCGCAAGCTTCGGGGCGTAGGCCGATAGCGAAGCAGAAGTTTCCACACAGGACGCCGATTTTTTGAGGCCGTTCCGATGGAGAGGGAAATGTACGTCTCGAACAGGATCACCAGCAGCTCGACCAGCGACAGCCTCGCCTATCTCGCAGGCAAGGCTGCGGGCAAGGCTGTCGAGGAGAATGCCGAGGCCGGATCGACCGCGCATCTCGCCGGCGGCAGCTACGACCCGTCGTCCCATGTCGGCCTGACGGTCGATGCGCTGCTCGTGCTGAGCGTCGCCAGGGAAGAGACGACTTCCAGCCTGCCGGCGCTGACCGCTGCCGAGCGTGAAAACCTCGATACTGCCCAACTCGAAAAGCGCGAATATGCCGCCTTCGGCCATTTCCTGGAGAAGGACGACCGCAAGGCCTATTATCGCGCCTATGTCGAATATTTCGACAGCATGCCGGCGCAGGACCAACGCAGCGCGCGTTATGCCGGAACACGCGAGCCGGCCGTCGCCGCACTGCAAGCCATCGCCTACAATGAAAGCGCCCTCGACATGACGGCGCCCGATGCCGCCCTCGAAAATGCCGCCGTCCTCGGTGAACGCGCCACGCGCCGCGCGACGCCCATTTCGGCGATCTTCCAGCCAAGTGCTGCCGATGTCGAGAATGTCGCCCGCGTCAACGGCCGCATCTCGCGCGCCGACAGCATGTACGCGACGGGCTTCTGAGGCTTTTCACCCTCGTTTTGCCATGGTGCGGGGGCACCATGGTTATCAATTCATCAAAAACCTGTTGCGGATAGCCCGTCCTTAACCGTGCAGTAACTCTAACGCGCTTTAATCGGTCTACATCAAGTAGCGTACCGATTGGGTAGTCTCATGCGTAAGAGTGTATCGCCGAGTTTTGGTAGGACCGCGACCCGCCTCGTGGCCGCCGCCCTGCTGGCAAGCGTAGCGACCGGGTGCAGCTCGGACGTCTCCCGTTTTGGCGGCCTCTTCTCCTCCTCCGGCTCAGACAACATCACGACGAGTTCGGTCCCGCGCCGCACGCTCTTCGGCAACAATGTCGTGCCGCGCGGCTCGGTCGGCAACGGCCAGCAGGTCGTCGCAACCGACCAGATGGGCACCCGTGAGCAGGCGCTGAACCAGGAATTCCCGGATCAGGGCACGGTCTCCTACGACCCGATCAACACATCCACCACCGGCGGCTCCGGCACGCGGCTCGCCACGACGCCGATGACCGTGCAGCGCGGCGAACTCAACGACCCGACCGCCGGCGCCCGCCAGGAAGCCGAGCGCGACGTCGCCATGGCCCAGGAGCTTCCCGAGCGCAAGGTCAAGGAAGTCGATACGCTCACGACCTCAACCGTCAAGGGCAAGGCCGGCTGGTCGACGAAGAACGCACCGGTCGTCATGCTGCGCCAGGGCGAAAGCGTGAAGACGCTCGCCAACCGCTACGGTGTGCCGGAAAAGGAAATTCTCGCCGCCAACGGCCTGAAGCGCGCTGCGGATGCCGAGCCCGGCCAGAAGATCGTCATCCCAACCTTCAGCACGACGGCAAGTGCCGCTAAGGCCTCGACGGACCACACGCTGAAGGTCGGCGAAAAGCTGCCGACGCCGGAGCGCAAGGGCGAGCAGAACGTCGCCATCCTGCCGGGCACCTCCACCCGGGACAAGGTGAAGTCGGAAACCGGCCAGACGAATTCCAAGGTCGCCGAGGCCGGCGAAGGCAAGGGCAAGTCCGGCTACGAAGTGCAGCCGGGCGACTCGCTTGCCAAGATCGCGCGCAGCAACGGCGTTTCCGTCGATGCGCTGAAGAAGGCGAACGGGCTTGAAACCGCATCGATCCGCATCGGCCAGAAGCTGACGATCCCGGCCGGCGGCGCGAGCGTCGAAACGACGACGGACAAGACGACGACGGCCTCGGTTCCGGTCAACAAGGAAAAGAAGGTCGAGACGACGGAAAAGAAGCCGGAAACCTACAAGGCACCGGTGAAGACTGTCTCCGTGACCGAAGCGACCGAAAAGTCGGACGTAACGGAAGATGCCCCCGAATCGACCGGCATCGGCAAATATCGCTGGCCGGTGCGCGGCGCGGTCATCGCCGGCTACGGCGCCAATGTCGAAGGCAACCGCAACGACGGCATCGATATCTCGGTTCCGGAAGGCACGCCGATCAAGGCCGCTGAAAACGGCGTGGTCATCTATGCCGGCAGCAGCCTGAAGGAACTCGGCAACGCGGTTCTCGTGCGCCACGACGACGGCACCGTCACGGTCTATGGCCATGCCGGCGACCTTAGCGTCCAGCGCGGACAGAAGATCCAGCGCGGCCAGACGGTCGCCACGTCCGGCATGAGCGGCAACGCCACCCGCCCGAAGGTTCACTTCGAAGTGCGCAAGAACGCCACCCCGGTCAACCCGATGACCTTCCTGGAATAGGTTGATCGTCCATAGGAAATACAACAAGGCCCGGTTCGACCGGGCCTTGTTGTTTCTGATAATGCCGCTCGACCTCTCCTCCGTCATGGTCGGGCCTGACCCGACCATCCATCCACGGCCACGCCGCGGATGTGGATCCTCGGCTCAGGGCCGAGGATGACGACAGAGGATGGGGCGAGGTTTACCGATCAAAGCAAGGTGGTCCCGTCGCCTTGCTTATTTCACCTGCGGCTCGCCGATCTCGATCGCATGCCCGTCCGGATCATAAAACCGGAAGACGCGCTGGCCCCAGGCCTGCCGTTCGACCGGGTGTATCAGCTCCACATGCGGCGCGATGGCCGCGAAGGCCGCATCGATATCCTCATGCTCGAAATAGAGCAGCAGGTTCCTTCGCCCGTAGGGCTCTTCCCCGCTTGCTTCCTTTCCCCAGACCGTCTGTTCCAGCGCGCGTCCGTCGTGGATCGCAAAGCCGGTCTCGAAGAGCACGAAGGTCCCGAAATCCTCCAGAATCTTCAGGCCGAGCCTGTCGCGGTAGAAATCCCGGGAGCGACCGATATCACGGACGAAGGGGATCGGATTGACGAAGCGCATCGGCCGGTCATTTCACCAGCGGCTTGCCAAGCCGCCCCGCGAGGTCCTGCACATATTGCCAGGCGACGCGGCCGGAGCGGGAGCCGCGCGTCGTCGCCCATTCGAGCGCCTCGGCGTGGAGCTGTTCCGCCGGGAGGTCGAGATCGAAATGGCCGGCATAGCCGTCGATCATTTCGAGATATTCGGTCTGGCTGCACTTGTAGAAGCCGAGCCAGAGGCCGAAGCGGTCGGAGAGCGATACCTTTTCCTCGACAGCCTCGGAGGGATTGATCGCCGTCGACTGCTCGTTCTCCATCATGTCGCGCGGCAGGAGGTGCCGGCGGTTGGAGGTGGCGTAGAGCAGCACATTGTCCGGCCGGCCTTCCACGCCGCCGTCCAGCGCCGCCTTCAGCGACTTGTAGGACGTGTCGTCATGGTCGAAGGAGAGGTCGTCGCAGAAGATGATGATCGGCGCGGGCGCGTCCTTCAGGATCTCCATCAGCGCCGGCAGCGTCGAAATATCCTCGCGGTGCACCTCGACGAGTTTCAGGCCGCTCCCCGTCTCCTTGGCCGCAAGCGCATGCACCGATTTAACCAGCGACGACTTGCCCATGCCGCGCGCGCCCCAGAGCAGCACGTTGTTGGCCGGCAGGCCGCGGGCGAATCGCACTGTGTTGTCCACCAGGATATCGCGCACATGGTCGACGCCGCGGATGAGCTCGATGTCGATGCGGTTCGGCCGCTTCACCGGCTGGAGGTGCTGGCGGGCCGGCGACCAGACGAAGACGTCGGCGGCGTTCCAGTCGTTGATGGCGGGCGCGGGGCCGGCGAGGCGTTCCAGCGCCGCATTGATACGGCCGATTTCGGCGAGCAAAAGCTTGACGTGGTCTTCCTGCAATTTCTCTCTCCTCATGCGTCCCTGCCGGGTAACATGGGGCGGCGGGTGGCGAAAAGGGGGAAAGCGCTTGAAAAGAGCCGGCTTCTCAGTCTCGTGTGTTGCATTCAAGGCCTGCTTGCCTATATTCCGGCAACCGAAATGGCCCCTCAGGCCGCACAAATTCAAGATTTCAAGGAGTAGCTGATGTTCATTACCGAGGCCTTCGCCCAGACGGCACCCGGCGGGGCAGCTGGCGGTGCAGACATTCTCATGTCGGTCCTGCCGTTTCTGCTGATCTTCGTGGTGATGTATTTCCTCATCATCCGCCCGCAGCGTGCCAACATGAAGCGTCGCGAAGAGCTTCTGAAGAACATCCGCCGCGGCGACCAGGTCGTCACCGGCGGCGGCATCGTCGGCAAGGTCACCAAGGTCGTCGACGACCACGAGCTTGAAGTCGAAATCGCCGAGGGCATGAAGGTGCGCGTCGTGCGCAGCGGCATCAGCGAAGTCCGCGTCAAGGGCGAACCCGTCAAGGAATAACTTGGCCTGCCGCCTGGCCGGGTAAAAACCCGGCCGGACGGCCCGACTGGTTTTCAGCCGGCGTCCGTGCCGGGTTGTTTTTGTTTTTACGCAATGCCAGCAGGACCGCGTTCCGCCCTTTTGCTGGAATTGCCGTAGGCGAGACCGCGATGCAGCAATCCGCCCGCTGGAAGACCGTTTCCCTCTGGCTCGTCCTTGCGGCGAGCCTTCTTGTCATTCTGCCCAGCCTGTTGCCCACGCGCACCGCCGCTCTTCTGCCGGGCTGGCTGACGATGCACCGCCTCGAGCCCGGCATCGACCTCACCGGCGGCTCTCGCCTCGTGCTGGAGGTTTCACGCAGCGACATCGCCGCCGACCGGCTGCGCGCCGCCGTGGAAACGATCGGCAATGCGCTGCGCGCCGCCCGCGTTCCCTATAGCGACCTTAACGGTGCGGACGATACGATCGACGTGACCGTGACGGCGCCCGATCGCGTTGAGGCCGCCCGCACGACGCTGGCAGGCCTCGATCTCGGCACGCTCAGCGAGCCCGAAACCAACGCGTTCCGCCTCGTCCTGTCGGCCGCAGCCATCGACGATTCCGTCCGCGCCGCCTCGCTTGGCGCTGTCGATGCGGTCCGCCGCCGCGTCGAGAGCCTGGATATCCCCACCCTTGTCGTCGGGCGCGGCGAGCATTACCGCATCGTCGTCGCCATGCCGGGCCTCACCAACCCGCAGCGCGTCAAGGACATGCTGGCGCAGGTCGGCCGGCTCTCCGCGCGGCTGGTCGATGACAGCGTGCCGGTCAACACGGCGATCGAGGACGGCACGCCGGCGGGCTCCGAAGTGCTCTACTCCACCGGGGAGCCGCCGGTCGGCTACCTGGTCCGCCAGGACGATCTCTTCACCGCATCGGACGTCGCCTCCGCGCAGCCAGCCGCCAATGGCGAGCCCTTCATCGAATTCGTGCTGAGAGGCGAAGCGACCGAGCGGCTCGCCGCCTTCACGCGCGAAAACAGCGGACGCACCATCGCCATCCTGCTCGACGGCCAGATCATCTCGACCTCGCGCATCCAGGGCGCTATCACGGATGGCGTCGGCCGGCTTTCCGGCGATTTCGACGCTGAGGGTGCGGGAAACCTCGCGCGCATCATCGCCAGCGGCCCGCTGCCCGCACCGCTCACCATCATCGAGGAGCGCTCGATCGAGCCGGCGCTCGGCACGACGTCCCGGGTCACGATGGCCGCTGCGCTCGTCGTCGCTGTCGGGGCCGTCGTCGCCTTCATGACCTTCTTCTATGGCGTGCTCGGGGTCATCGCCTCGATAGCACTGTTCTTCAACGTCATCCTCACCTTCGCCGTGCTGGCGCTGGTCGGGGCGCCGCTGTCGCTTTCCATGATCGCCGGCATTGTGCTCACCGTCGGCATCACGGTGGATGCCAGCGTGCTGATCTTCGAGCGCATTCGCGAGGAAGTGAAGGGCGGGCGCGAGCTCTCGCGCGCGGTTCTGGTCGGCTTCCGCCGTGCCCGCGCCACGGTGCTTGACGCCTCCATCACCATGTTCATTGCCATCGCGGTCCTTTTCCTGCTCTCGGCTGCGCCGGTGCGCGCCTTCGCGCTTGCCGTCGGCATCGGCCTTTTGGCAACGCTCATCACCACCTTCACGCTGACGCGCCGCCTTGTCAGCGCCTGGCTCAACCGCAGCCACGCGACGCACCTGCCGAAGGGCGTGCGCTCCGGCTTTTTCGACAGCCTCAATCTGCGCTTCATGGCGGTGCGTAACGTCGTCTTCCTGATGACGGCCGTGCTCTCGCTCTCCATCGCGGGCCTGCTGATTGCCGGAAAGCTCAAGCCCGGTATCGATTTCACCGGCGGCGCGGCGCTCGAAGTGCAGGCGAAGGCGGGCAATGCCGACCCCGACGATATCGCCGCGCGCCTCACGGATGCCGGCGTCGACGTGCTGAACGTCACCAAGCACCGCGATGCGCGCCACGCGCTGGTGCGGCTGACGTCGGCCGGCGAGGGCGAGAACGCCGAGCAGACCTCCGTGCTCATCGCCCGCGGCGAGCTTGAGGACGATTACGATTTCCGCCGCGTCGAGGTGGTTGGCCCGGCGATTTCCGGCGAGCTGATCGACACCGCGACGCTCGGCTTCGTCGTCGGCCTCCTGGCGCTCGTCGCCTATATCTGGGTCCGCTTCGAATGGCATTTCGCCATCGGCGCGATCATCGCGCTGGCGCATGACGTGTTCTTCACGCTCGGCTTCCTGGCGCTCGCCAAGATCGAGTTCAACATCACCGCCGTCGCGGCCCTCCTGACCGTCGCCGGCTATTCGTTGAACGACACGATGGTCGTCTATGACCGCATCCGCGAGAATCTCAGGAATTTCAAGCAGATGCCGCTACCGATCCTGATCGACGACGCGATCAATCGCACGCTGTCTCGCACCGTGCTGACCTCGGCGACGACGCTGATCGCGCTTTCGGCGCTGGCGCTGTTCGGCGGCGAGGCGATCCGCACCTTCGCGCTGACGCTGCTCTTCGGGGTGGCGATCGGCACCATTTCCTCTATCTATATTGCCGGACCGATCCTTATCCTGTTCCGCCTGCAGCCGGAACGCTACCGCCCGGGCAAGGGTAGTAAGGCACCGGTTACGGAAGCGACGGAAAGCAATGGCTAAAGGCATCGAAATCCGCGAGGCGCACTTCCCCGGTCGTGCGCCGATCGACGCATATGGCAATGGCGGTTTTCGCTTTGCCGACATGTCGCACCGCGGCTCCATCCTCTGCCTGCCCTCCGGCATCCACGGCTGGGACAAGGAGGAGGGCGAGGCGCTGACGGTCGCCGACCTCCAGCGCGTGCTGGACGAGGCGGGCGATATCGAGGTGCTGCTCGTCGGCACCGGCAAGGACATCCGCCCGCTGCCGGCGGATATCAAGGCGGCGCTCAAGGAGCGCCGGATCAGCTCCGACCCGATGAGCACGGGGGCCGCCGTGCGCACGTTCAATGTCATGCTGGCGGAAAGCCGCGCGGTCGCCGCGGCGCTGATCGCGGTGTGACGCGAAAGGCGGTTTTTTCGACGTGACCGACAAGATGGATGCCCATTACGAGCACTGCCTGACGGTGCTTCGCGACACCGATCGCGACCGCTATCTCGCCTGCCTGCTGGCACCAGTGGAAAAGCGCGGCGCGCTTGCTGCGCTCTACGCCTTCAATGCCGAGATCGCCCGCGTGCGCGACGTCGTGCGCGAGGCGCTTCCCGGCGAAATCCGCCTGCAATGGTGGCGCGACCTGCTGGAGGGCGAGGCCGACGGGGACGCCATGGCCAATCCGCTCGCCGCCGGCCTGATGGCCTGCGTCAGGGAACACCGGCTGCCCATCGCCGTGCTGACGGACATGATCGAGGCGCGCATCTTCGACGTCTATAACGACCCGATGGAAAGCCGCGCGTCTTTCGAAGGTTATGCCGGCGAGACGGCCTCCGCGCTGATCCAGCTTGCGAGCCTCGTCCTTGATTCCGCCACCGCGCCGAAATCGGCGGATGCGGCCGGCCATGCCGGCGTGGCGCAGACGGTGGCCGGAACACTCCTGCTGCTGCCGCTCCACCGTCGCCGCGGGCAGGTCTACCTGCCGGCCGATCTCCTGGCCGCGACCGGCCTGGCGCCGGAAGCGCTTCTTGGCGGCAGCGATGCCGCTGCGGCAACGCGCGCGGTGCAGGCATTCGTGGGCCTCGGGCGGGAGCATCTGGCCAAGGCGCGGGCGGCGGGCGGCGTCTCGCCGGCGAATCGCCCCGCCTTTTTGCCCGTCGCCCTCGTTCCGCATATATTGGACGCCGCCGAAAAGGCGGGCGCTGCGGTGCTGGAACGGTCCCCCCAGCCGGCGCAGTGGCGGCGTCAATGGTGGATGTGGCGGGCGATGCGGCGCGGGCCGTTCTAAAAATTGACGAGACGCAAAACTGGCGCAAGCCTTGTCGGCTACAGCGTCAGGACGTTTTTCGCGGAGGAGTCGCGCCGATGCTCTGGACCATCACCATCGCCAGCCTGCTCTTGGCCGGCCTGGTCTTTCGTCAGATGTTTCGCCGGGAGGAGGAGCAGGAGCTGGCGGGCGAGGATGCCGGCCTGGCGATCCTGGAATTCGGCCGTGCGTTTCCCGACGAGGCGATCCGCGAGATGGTCACCACCGCAAACGGCCGCACGGTGTTCCTGCGGCTGCATGACGGCAAGGCCGGCTGCATGAATGCGCACGGCCACCACTATTCCTGCCATCTCATCGAACCCGGCACGGTACGCGTCAACGGCGCCGGCCCGAAGCGCCTCGATATCAAGTTCGCCAATGCCGCCTACGAGGGGGGCACCTTCGAGTTCCGCGACGAGCGGGACGCCGCGGAAGTCTCGCTGTGGCTGCTCGGCAGCTTCATGCCTGGTATCGCCAGCGCCGACCCGCAGGCCGCGGGCCAGCCGCACTAATTCACAGGCTTAACCAGCGCGCGCAGTCTTCCAGCGCGCGGGCGGCGGTCGCGTGCTTCTTGGCGATCGCCTTGTCCTTGCCGCGAAAGCGCTTCAGGCCTTCGGGCCTGATCACCGCGCCCGGCTCCAGCGGCGGAAACAGGCCGAAATTGACGTTCATCGGCTGGAAGGAACGTTTGCCCGGCTCGTCGTCGGAGACGATGTGGCCGCCGGTAATATGGTTCAGCAGCGCACCGAAGGCGGTGGTTTCCGGCGGCAGCGAGGGCGTCTCGCCCAGCCGCTCGGCGGCGGCGAACCGGCCGGCGAGCAGGCCGATGCTGGCGCTTTCCACATAACCTTCGCAGCCGGTGATCTGGCCGGCGAAGCGCAGGCCCTGGCGGCCTTTCAGCGTCAGCGAACGGTCGAGCAGCGTCGGCGAGTTGATGTAGGTGTTGCGGTGCAGGCCGCCGAGGCGGGCGAATTCCGCATTTTCGAGCCCGGGAATCAGGCGAAAGATCTCTGCCTGCGCGCCATATTTCAGCTTTGTCTGGAAGCCGACCATGTTGTAGAGCGTGCCGAGCGCATTGTCCTGGCGCAGCTGCACGACGGCATAGGCCTTGACGGTCGGGTTGTGCGCATTGGTGAGGCCCATCGGCTTCATCGGCCCGTGGCGCAGCGTCTCGCGGCCGCGCTCCGCCATCACCTCGATCGGCAGGCAGCCGTCGAAATAGGGCGTGCCTTCCCATTCTTTAAAGCCCGTCGTGTCGCCGGCGATCAGCGCATCGATGAAGGCATTGTACTGCGCCTCGTCCATCGGGCAGTTGATATAGTCCTTGCCCGTGCCGCCCGGGCCGACCTTGTCGTAGCGCGACTGGAACCAGCAGATTTCCATGTCGATGCTTGCCGTGTGCACGATCGGCGCGATGGCATCGAAGAAGGCGAGCGAATCGGCGCCGGTGCGCGCCTGGATCGCTGCGGCGAGCGATGGTGCGGTCAGCGGACCGGTCGCGATGATCGCCTGGTCCCATTCCTCCGGCGGCAGTCCGGTCACTTCCTCGCGCGTGATGGTGATCAGCGGGTGGCTTTCGAGCGCGGCCGTGACGGCGACGGAAAAACCGTCGCGATCGACCGCAAGCGCGCCGCCGGCCGGCACCTGGTTGGCATCCGCCGAGCGCATGATCAGCGAGCCGGCCAGCCGCATCTCGGCATGCAGCACGCCGACCGCATTGCTGGTCGCGTCGTCGGAGCGGAAGGAGTTGGAACAGACGAGCTCGGCAAGGCCGTCCGTCTTGTGGGCATCCGTGCCGCGCACGCCGCGCATTTCATGCAGGATGACGGGCACGCCACGCTCGGCGATCTGCCAGGCAGCTTCGGAGCCGGCAAGGCCGCCGCCGATGACGTGGATGGGGGCTGGGGAGGAGGTGTTGCTCATGGCCGGTTCGTTACCACGGCGGCGTGCGGCTTTCCATCACCCCGAAATCAAAAGCTTGAATCAAAAACGGCACCAGATGGTGCCGTTTGAAGCGTTCCTCGCGCGTCGCCTATTCCGGCCGCAGCGGCGGAAATTCGGCTGATGTCTTAGCGGAAGGAACGGGCTGCGATGTCGCGGATGTCGTAACGCGTCAGGCCGATGTCGGACAGCGTGTGGTTCGACAGGTTGCCGAGTTCGTTCATCGTGCGGCGGTAGGAAATCCAGTTCTTTGCAATGCGGATCGGGTTCATCGTCTTTGCTCCTCGAAGCGGTTGTCCGGGACGTCTGTCAACCGGTTTGTGATGCTTATATACGCGACACTCTTGTTAATGTGCAGTGCAAAGAAAATGCAGCTGCTATGCATTTGTGCAATAAGACGATCACGGATCGGGCAGTTGCGAACGGTGCGAGCAGAATAGGCAGAAAGTGCCGATATTCCAGGCGGATAGAGATTTTCAGCATTTTCGGAGAAGAAAGTCGGGCGTGTCGCAGACGATGAATCGCGGCATTGTGCGGCGCAATAAGTCGAGCACAGCAAAACGCCCTCCGGCGGGAACCGGAGGGCGTTCGAAAAAGGACCGTTAAAGGTCGTTCGGCTTAGTTGGAAGCCTTGCGAGCGATGTACGGGATATCGCTGCGGCCGATGCCGAGGTCGCGGAGCTCGCGGTCCGACATGCGGCCGAGTTCGTTGACGGTCTGACGATACTTGCGCCAGTTGTTAAAAGAGCGTGCCAGGTTCATGTGATTACCCCTTTCTTGGGCTTCGTACTGGGCGGCCGCTCGTCTTTGGCGCCGCCCTGATCTGATGAAACGGAATATACGCTGCGCCGCCGAAAAGAAAAGCGCTGTTCCAGCACGGCACCCATGCGTTTTGCGCATGTCAAGCAGAAATTTTGGCAAAATTCTGGCCAAAATCCGGGCTTTTGGCCACAAAGGTTAAGGCCGGTATGCATCTCTGGTTGGGTGCAGTGCAAAAAGAAACGCCCGCCGGGGAGGAGATCCGGCGGGCGTTTCTGGTCTCGATCGGCAACCTGGGAGGAGGAGGGGTGCCGATCCTGTCGGGGACGTTGGGAGGAGGAGATCGTCGCCCGACCGATGAGAGAAATATAGGATGGCGCCGCCGCATAAAAAAGAGCGGGATCGGAATGGCACCCATGCGTCGCTTGCATGCGTTCAACGTCAGGCGCGCGAATTGCGCAAACTTTGCGCGGATCTACGCAGCGTCGAAGGATTTTGCCGGGAAAGGGAGGGCGCGCCATGCGTCTGGCGCAAATAATAACGCCCGCTGGGGGAGGAGATCCAGCGGGCGTCATTGAAGGTGACTGGCAACTGGGAGGAGGAGTGTTGCCAATCGTATCGAAGCGACGCTGGGAGGAGGAGTGCGTCGCCCCGAATTCCATTTCGATCCCCGTTTCCGGACATCGGGTCTTCAGGCATCATGCCAGGCGTTCGACCAATCCGCTCTTCCGGTCCTCTGTCGCCTTACGAAACGCGGCGCCTTGATTTCCGGGCCGGACCATCTCTGATCCGATGACTGAACTATAACCACGCCCGTCGAATTTGTGCAGTGCAATATGGGCATGGATGATATGCGCCTGCTGCATGCCCGAAACCGCCGAGCCAATCGGCTCTTGAGGGCTAGAATTACCATGTATTTCTTTATTTCCCGTTAATCTTGGTGGTCATTGGTCCGCATTCAAGGGCGTAACTTGCGAAGATTTGCCCATTTTTCGAATTTTCGCCCCGATTGCGAATTTCTCCGCAACCTATATCGTCCCTGTTGACAGAGCCGGAATCGGCGCGATCGAGTGATATTTTCGGAACGGAGCGGGAACGCATGTACAGGGGCAGGCTGGAGCGCGACCTCAAACTCTGGGAGGTGCAGGGCCTGATCGACGCGCCGACCGTCGGGCGGCTGCTCAAGGAATACGATTCCCGCCCCAGTTCCTTCAGCCTCGGCCGCGTGCTGATGATCATCGCCGCACTGCTGGTCGCCGCCGCGGTCCTGCTGCTGGTCGCCGCCAACTGGGATGCCATTCCGCGCCTCGTGCGGCTCGTCGGCATCGTCGGGCTGATCTGGGGCGCCTATCTGGCCGGCGCGGTGCTCATCACGCGCGGCGCAGAGCGGCTCGCCGCCGCCTTCCTGGTGTTCGGCACGCTCGCCTTCGGCGGCGCGATCGCGCTCGTCGGGCAGATGTACCATCTTTCCGGCGATACGTTCCAGGCGATGCTCGTATGGTTCGTCGGCGCGGTCGTGGCGGCTGCGCTCTTCCGCTCGGGCGCCGTCACTGCCGTAGCGGGTTTCCTGGCCTTCGTCGTGTCCGGTGCGGACTGGACGCAATCCTACAGCGCCAATGAGACCGTGCTGCTCTGGCTGATGCCGCTGATGGCCGTCATCATTATCCTGCTGGTGCGGTATACCAGCGCCGCGCGGGTCCGCCATCTCGCCTATCTGCTGCTCGTCACCTGGCTCGCCTTTATCTATAGCGAATATGAGACGCCGACGACCGCCATCGCGATTGCCGCCTTCGGCGCGGTCGCCTATCTGCTGGCCGCCGTGCCGCAGTCGCCGTTGCATGCCTTCGCCCGCACGGCCGGCGCCGCACCCGCCTTCTATTCCTACCTGGTGCTGATGGTCGGCCTTCTCGTGCTGCATGCCGAATTCGACAATGTGGCGGACCGGCTGTTCCTCGGCATCCTCACGCTTGCCGCCGCCATCGCCGGCATTGCACTTTCGGGCAAGGAGAATGGGGCCGTGCGCTATCTCGGCTACGGTGCTTTCGCCGCCGAGACGCTCTATCTCGCCTCCGAAACGATCGGCTCGATCATCGGCACGTCCGGCTTCTTCCTCGTCTCGGGCCTGGTGGTGGCGCTGATCGCCTGGGGCGTCATCGCGCTGGAGCGGCGGTTTTCCAAGGCTGAAACCAAGGTGGAGGCGTGAGCATGACGATATCCAATTTCTTCCGCGTGCCCCCGCTTGCCGCAGCCATCGTCGCCGCGGCGCTCCAGACGGCGGTGCTCGGCTATATGGTCGAAAGCCGCGCCTCGATCCTGCGCAGCGGCGCCGACATTAAATTGAAGACGCTGCCCGTCGATCCGCGCGACCTGCTGCGCGGCGACTACGTCATCCTGTCCTATCCGATCTCGACGATCCCGAAGGATATCGTGACGGGCGAGATACCGAAGGACAGCCAGCAGGTGCGCATGTCGGTGCGGCTGAAGCCCGGCGCGGACGGCCTGTGGACGGCGAGCGAGGCGAGCTTCGGCGCTCTGGCGCCGGCGGAAGGCAGCGTCGTGCTGCGCACGCTGCCCTTTGAATATTACTCTTCGGTGGACAACGTCCTGCCGGATAACATCTTCGTCAGCTACGGCATCGAGCGCTATTATGTGCCGGAAGGCGAGGGCAAGGTGCTGGAGGATGCCCGCAACCAGGAGGAACTGGAGGTGGAGGCGCGCGTCTCGAAGGAGGGCACGCCGCAGATCGCCCGGCTCATCCTGAAGGGCGAGCCGATTTATGATGAACCGCTCTATTGACGAGAACGGGCTGGATCACGCCGCTCTGCCCCGCATTTTTCCTTTGATCCGCCGGAAACGGGTGATATAGAGACGCCGCGCTCGGAGGGCGCCACGGCAGCGGCCATGCCGCCCGTGGCACTGCAGAATCTGAGACGCGGGTATGGTGAAATTGGTAGACACGCCAGATTTAGGTTCTGGTGCCGCAAGGCGTGGGAGTTCAAGTCTCTCTACCCGCACCAGAGCCACGAACCGTGGAAATGGAGGTTTCCGCGGGGTGTGGACATTTGAGAGCGCCATTTTGCTTGCCAAAAGGCCACGGAATTCAGTAAAGCCACCGCTGGCAAATGGACCGGCGGGGTGCTCGCCATAACCGGCAGGCCGGTTTGAGCACCGCCAACTCGAAATTGAAGGTTTGAACATGCAGGTTATCGAAACGCTCGCTGAAGGGCTGAAGCGCGAAATCAAGGTCGTTATCCCGGCCAAGGACATGGAAGCTCAGATGAACGAGCGTCTTGAAGACGCCAAGGGCCGTGTCCGCATCAACGGCTTCCGTCCGGGCAAGGTCCCCTTCGCCCATCTCAAGAAGATGTACGGCAAGTCGATCATGGCTGAGCTCGTCAACGAGATCATCCGCGACCGTCCGTCGGCGATCCTTTCCGAGCGTGGCGAAAAGTCGGCGACCCAGCCGGAAATCGTGATGACCGAAGACCAGGCCGAAGCGGAAAAGATCCTTGCCGCCGAAGCCGATTTCGAATTCACCCTGTCCTACGAAGTCATTCCGGCGATCACGCTGAAGGACGCTTCCGGCATCGCCGTCACGCGCGAAGTCGTTGAAGTCGACGCTGCCGAGGTCGACGAGCAGATCCTGAAGATCGCCGAAAGCGCGCGTTCCTACGAAACCAAGAAGGGCAAGGCCGCCGACGGCGACCGCGTCACGATCGATTACCTCGGCAAGGTCGATGGCGAAGCCTTCGACGGCGGCAAGGACGAAGACGCGGAACTCGTCATCGGCTCCAACCGCTTCATCCCGGGCTTCGAAGAGCAGCTCATCGGCCTGAAGGCTGGCGACGAGAAGGTCATCACCGTTACCTTCCCGGCCGATTACCCGGCTGAAAACCTCGCCGGCAAGGAAGCCACCTTCGACATCAACGTCAAGGAAGTCGCTGCCGCCGCCGACGTCGAGATCAACGACGACCTCGCCAAGAAGCTCGGCCTCGAATCGGCCGACAAGCTGCGCGAAATCGTCCGCGGCCAGATCGAAAGCCAGTACGGCTCGGTCACCCGCCAGAAGGTCAAGCGTCAGATCCTCGACCAGCTCGACGAGATGTACAAGTTCGATTCGCCGGAACGCCTGGTCGACGCCGAGTTCGAAAACATCTGGCGCCAGATCAACACGGACCTCCAGCAGTCCGGCAAGACGTTCGCTGACGAAGACACGACGGAAGAAGCCGCTCGCGAAGAATATCGCAAGCTCGCCGAACGCCGCGTCCGCCTCGGCCTCGTTCTCTCGGAAATCGGCGAAAAGGCCGGCGTCCAGGTGACCGACGAAGAGATGCAGCAGTCGCTTTACCAGCAGCTCCGCCAGTTCCCGGGCCAGGAAAAGCAGATCCTCGAATATTTCCAGAAGACCCCGGGTGCCGCCGCTTCGCTGCGCGCGCCGATCTTCGAAGAAAAGGTCGTCGATCACCTGCTCAGCGAGATCAAGGTGACGGACAAGGCCGTCTCCAAGGACGAGCTGATGGCTGAAGACGAAGAGGGTTCCGAAAAGGAAACCAAGAAGGCTGCGCCGAAGAAGAAGGCTGCCGCCAAGGCTGAAGCAACGGACGGCGAAGAAGCCGCTCCGAAGAAGAAGGCCCCGGCCAAGAAGAAGGCCGCCGAAGGCGACGCCGAATAATCGGATCGACCCGATCGAATACGAAGAGGCCGCCCACTGGGCGGCCTTTTTGCGTTTGGACAGAATGTTTCCGCGTAGACCGGGCAGCCACGCGCGGCCTCCGCAACAAAGTGCAGCACAACGAAACCCGCCAATACGCTCGATTATGCCAGTGATGACCATGTCGAAAACGCGGTCGCCGCCTGCTGTGCAAATAGCGCGGCCGCAATGCCGGAGTGCGCCCGCATGTTGAAATCAACTGTCGCCATCAGCAGGTTCGTCCTGCTTTGGATTCTGTGTCCCGTGGTGGCCATTGCCTCCTTTCGCTTTCTCCTCGGAGGCGTCGAGGTGACGATGGCCGACTTCGTCTATCACGCCAACCTGCGGCCGGTCGCATTCTATGCCCATATCGTTCTGGCGTCGGTCGCGCTTGCTCTCGTGCCCGTGCAGTTGTGGCCGGGGTTGCGGCAACGCCGCATCACCCTTCACCGCATCCTCGGGAGGGTTTATGCGATTTCGATTCTCGCCTCCGGCGCCGGCGGCTTCTTTCTGGCGGTGGGCACCGAATCGGGCGCTGTTGCCGCCTCTGGCTTCGGCTGCCTGGCCATTGCCTGGGTCGGCACGACGGTCTACGGCGTCATTCTCGCGATGACGGGGGATGTGGCGGCGCATCGCCGCTGGATGATCCGCTCCGCCGCCCTGACGATGGCTGCGGTGACACTTCGCATCTACCTCGGGCTCTCCGTCGTGGCCGGCCTGTCCTACGACGAGGTGGCCGGCGCGCTGGCGTGGGGATGCTGGATACCCAATCTTCTTCTTGCTGAGGTCATCGTGCGCCGGAGCAAATCCGGGCAGCGGCGGGCAGGCCTGCGACCCGTCGTCAGCCGAGGGTGAGGAGCAGTGCCCGGTGATCTGAGACTTCAGGTGTTTCCACGACGGTGAACTCGGCGACCGTTATTTCCGCATTCACCAGCAGGTAGTCCGCATAGCGGCCGGGCTTCTTGTAGAGCGAGGTTCGCGTGTCGGTGAAGCCGCGGGTCGTGACGAGGTCGGTGAGGCCGAGCTGTTCGAGTGTCTTGAAGGTGCGGCTGTCGGGCAGCAGGTTGAGGTCGCCGCAGAGCACGAGGCCTTCTTCCTTGCGATGCAGGCGCTCGATGAGCGCGACGAGGGCGTCGGCCTGCGCATCACGGACGGGAGAATCGCCCTTGCCGTCTTCCGTCCGCAGGCCGTGGAGTTGCACGACGGACAACGCGCGATCGGCCGCGTAGTCGTAGAGGCGGAAAGCGTGGGCGTTGCGGGCGCGTGGATGGGTGCCGAACCCATGCGGGGAATAGGCGCCGTGCACGAAATCGAGCGCCTGGCCGATCACCGCGATGTCCTGCCGGATGAAGGTGGCGAGGCCGAATTCCTGCCAGCAGGCTTGGTCACCGTCCAGCAATTCGCCGCGCATGGCCGGCGCGAAGAAGCCGTCATGGGCGGAAAGCGCGCTGGCGATGTCCCGGTAGAGATTGGCGCGCTGCTGGAGTTCCACCGCGCCGTCGCGATACGTGAGCCAGTCCGACCGCGCGGCGACGGCCCGAGGCACTTCCTGCAGGCAATAGATATCGGCATCGACTGCGGCGAGATAGTCGATGAGCGGCGCGTGCAGCATGCCGCCCCAGACGTTCAGCGACAGGATCTTCATGCCGTCTGCGACAGGTCGCCCATGCGGTTCCAGGCGTCGAGGCCGGCGATCTTGTAGGCTTCGGCAAGCGTCGGGTAGTTGAAGGTGTTTTCGACGAAATATTCGACGGTGCCCTTCAGGTTCAGCACGGCCTGGCCGATATGGACGAGTTCGGTCGCGCCTTCGCCGACGATGTGCACGCCGAGCAGGCGGCGGGTCTTCAGCGAGAAGATCATCTTCAGCAGGCCGGAATTGAGGCCCATGATATGGCCGCGCGAGGTCTCGCGGAACCGCGCCATGCCGCATTCATAGGGAATGCCGCGTTCCTTGACCTCTTCCTCGGTCAACCCGCAGGTCGAGATTTCCGGCACGGCATAGATGCCGTAGGGGAAATATTTCGGCGGCTCCTTGGCAATGGCGCCGACGGCGACGCGGGCGGCGATGCGGCCCTGTTCCATCGAGGTCGAGGCAAGCGCCGGAAAGCCGACCACATCGCCGGCGGCGAAGATATGCGGCACTTCGGTCTGGAACGTCTCCGGATTGACGCTGAGGCGACCGCGCGAATCGGCGGTGAGGCCGGCGGCGGCAAGGTTCAGGCTGTCCGTCGCACCGACGCGGCCGGCGGCATAGAGCACCATGTCGCAGGTGACGTGGCGGCCGTTGTCCAGCGTGATCTCGCACTTGCCGTTTTCGAGCTTCTCCACCTTGTCGGCCTTCTGGCCGAGGATCAGCTTCATGTTGCGGTCGCGCAGATCATGGGTGAACTCCTCGATAATTTCCTTGTCGATGAAATCGAGGATCGTCGCCTTGGGATCGATAACCGTCACCTGCGTGTCGAGCGCGCTGAAGATCGTGGCATATTCGATGCCGATGACGCCGGCGCCGATGACGGCCATGGAGCGCGGCAGGCTCTGGATGTCGAGCAGCTCGTCGCTGTCGAGCACGCTGACGCCGTCGAACGGAATGCTGCTCGGGCGATAGGGCTTGGTGCCGACCGCAAGCATGATGCCGGCGCCCTTCACATGCACGATCTCGCCGTCGTCCTTGGCGATTTCCATCGTGTCGGGCGTGACGAACTTCGCCTTGCCGCGGATGTGCTGCACGCGGTTGCGCGCGAACTGGTGCTCCAGCACGTCGACCTCGTGGTCGAGCGTGATGAGCAGGCGGCGGCGCAGGTCGTCGGCGCTGATTTCCTGCTTCACGCGATAGGAGCGGCCATAAAAACCGCGCTCGCGCCAGCCGGAGAGGTTCAGCGCAGTCTCGCGCAGCGTCTTCGACGGGATCGTGCCGGTGTGCACGGAAACGCCGCCGACGCGCTTGCCCTGTTCGATGACGAGAACCTTGCGCCCGAGCTTGGCGGCCTGGATGGCGCCACGGCGGCCTGCGGGGCCGCTGCCCACGACGACGAGATCGAATTCCTGCATGTGAGGGTGCCCCAGTCTTTTGCGGGAAGAATCATATTGCGTTGCAGCAATTGTCTTCGCCTCGCATTTTTACGTCAACCGAATGTGACAGCGAACCGTTTCAATCGGATGAAAGCCGGTTCATCCGATTTTGGGATTTCACATAAGTCTCAGTCCCTTGAGACTGGCATGCCCATCCTTGCCGATGATGATGTGGTCATGCACCGTGATACCAAGCGGGCGCGCCGTTTCCACGATCGTCTTCGTCATGTCGATGTCCGCCCGCGACGGGGTAGGGTCACCGGACGGGTGGTTGTGAACCAGAATGATCGCCGTCGACGACAGTTCGAGCGCCCGGCGCACCACCTCGCGCGGATAGACCGGCGTGTGATCGACCGTGCCGTGCCCCTGCACCTCGTCGGCGATCAGCGTGTTGCGCTTGTCGAGGAAGAGAATGCGGAACTGTTCGCGCGGCTCGTGCGCCATGGCGGCGTGGCAATATTGGATGACGGAGGACCAGGACGCGAGCACGGTCTTGTTGCGGATCTCGCTTTTCAGCGTGCGCTGCGCGACGGCGGAAATGAGTTTCAGGTCGAGTGCCACCGCCTCGCCGATGCCCTTCACCTCCTGCAACAATGCGGGGGTGGCGCCGAACACGCCGGAGAGCGTGCCGAAGCGGTCGAGCAAGGCCTTTGCCACCGGCTTGGTGTCGCGCCGGGGAATGAGGCGGAACAGCAGCAGTTCGAGGATTTCGTAGTCCGCGAGTGCGCCGTCGCCACTGTCGCGGAAGCGCAGGCGCAGCCGCTCGCGGTGTCCGTGATAGTGTTTTTCCTCAACCGCCGGGATCGCCTTGGCGTTCGCTGTGCGGGCAGGGCGCTCATAGAAATGGCCGCGTTCGTCCATGGGGTCGAAAAGATCGTCGGCGGTCGCGGGCTCGTCCACCGTCGTGGTGGAGGATGTCGTGTCCTTTCGTCCGCGCGATCCTGCCATGGGCGACCTATGCCGGAAGGCCGGGGCGGTCGAGGCCGCCGGGCGAAAGCGTAAAGATCTCGCAGCCATCCGCCGTCACGCCGACGGTGTGCTCGTATTGCGCGGAGAGCGAGCGGTCGCGCGTGACTGCCGTCCAGCCGTCGGACAGCACTTTTACATGCGGCCGGCCGAGATTGATCATCGGCTCGATGGTGAAGATCATGCCCTCCTTCATCTCCGGCCCCTCATTGGCGCGGCCGTAATGCAGGATGTTCGGCGCATCGTGGAAAAGCCGGCCGACGCCGTGGCCGCAGAAATCGCGCACGACGGAGCAGCGCTCGACTTCCGCATAGATCTGGATCGCCTCGCCGATGGCGCCGGTGCGCGCACCCGGCTTCACGGCGGCGATGCCGCGCATCAGGCATTCATGGGTGACTTCCAGGAGCCGTTCGGCGGCGCGCTTGATCTCTCCGACCGGATACATGCGGCTCGAATCGCCATGCCAGCCGTCCAGGATGAAGGTGACGTCGATATTGACGACATCTCCTTCGCGCAGCGGCTTGTCGTTCGGAATGCCGTGACAGACGACGTGGTTGATCGAGGTACAGCTCGACTTGGTATAACCGCGATAGTTCAGCGTTGCCGGAAGCGCGCCGTGATCCATGCCGAACTCGAAGACGAAACGGTCGATGACGTCGGTGGCAACGCCCGGCTTCACCAGCGGATAGAGCTCGTCCAGGCAGCGCGCGGTAAGCTGGCAGGCCTTGCGCATGCCGGCGAAGGCCTCCGCGTCGTAGAGGCGGATCACGCCCGTGTTCTTCAGCGGCGCGGAGGTCGCGTCGATATAGGTCACCATGGTCGAACTTTCGCTAATCTTTAGAGACCGTCATAAATCAGCGACACCGGGTTCGTCCATGGCGATCGCTGCGACAGGATGGATTTGCTGGGATGTAACCGCGCATTTGACCGCATAGGCCTCGACGCCGCGCGCAATCGCCCGCCGGAAACCTGTCGCATAGGTCGGATCGAGGTCGGCGCAGATGCGGAAGCGCGAACAATCCTCGCGCTGGATGAGATAAAGCATGACCGCGCGAAAACCCGCCTCCGCCATGTCGCCGAGCTCTTCCAGATGTTTTGCACCGCGCTCCGTCACGGTATCGGGGAATTCCGAAAGGCCGGGTGTGCGGCGGAAATGCACGTTCTTCACCTCGACATAGGCCGACGGGCGGCCTTCGCCGGAGAGCAGGATGTCGATGCGCGAATTGCGGCCGTATTTCCTTTCGCGCTCAAGAACGGGATAGGTGGCGAGATCGGCGACGAGGCCGGCGCGGATCGCTTCCTCGGCGAGCCGGTTCGGCAGGCCGGTATTGATGCCGACGATCGTGTCGTCCGCCTCCACCAGCTCCAGCCGATGCCGGTGTTTTCGCGTCGGGCTGTCGCTCTGCGACATCCAGATGCGCGAGCCCGGCGCGGTGAGGCCGCGCATCGAGCCGGTGTTGGGGCAGGAGCCGGTGATCGCCGATCCGTCATCGAGGATGGCGTCGAACAGGAAGCGCTTGTAGCGCTGAACGAGGGTGCCGGAGACGAGCGGCGGATCGAATTTCATGTCGCGTCAGGCACGCACACGCACGTAGGAGCCGGGGGCTTCCTCGATGGAATTCATCGCGCCGCCGGTCTTGCGGGCCGGCACCATGCGGTCGTCCTCGGCCTTGATCCAGGCGTGCCAATGCGGCCACCAGGACCCGGCCGTCTCGTTTGCCTTCTCGACCCAGTCCTCGAAGGCACCTTTCACCGGGCCGCCGGTCCAGAACTGGTATTTCATCTTGTCCGGCGGATTGACGACGCCGGCAATGTGGCCCGAGCCCGCCATGACGTATGTGACCTTGCCGCCGAAGAACTGGCTGCCGACGAAGACCGATTTCGCCGGCGCTATATGGTCCTCCTTGGTCGCGAGATTGTAGATCGGGATCTTGACGTCCTTCAGCGAAAGCGTCTTGCCGGCGAGCACCATCTTGCCCTTTGTGAGGGTATTGTTCAGATAACAATTCCTGAGGTAAAACGAGTGGTTGGCGGCGGGCATTCGCGTGGAATCTGAATTCCAGTACAGAAGGTCGAAGGGCATGGGATCCTGGCCCTTCAGGTAGTTGTTGACGAAATAGGGCCAGATCAGCTCGGAGGCGCGCAGCATGTTGAAGGCGGTCGCCATCTTCGAGCCGTCGAGATAGCCGGTCGCCTTCATGCCACGCTCCATGAGGTCGATCTGCTCCTCGTCGGCAAAGACCTTGAGGTCGCCGGCATGGGTGAAATCGACCTGCGTGGTGAAGAGCGTCGCCGTGCGGATGCGCTTGTCGCCCTCCTGCCCATGCAGCGCCAGCGTCGCAGCCAGAAGCGTGCCGCCGACGCAATAGCCGATCGCGTTGACCTCGTCCTCGCCGGTCGCCTGCTTGATCGTATCGAGCGCGAAGCCGATGCCCTCGCGCGCATAGGCCTCCCAGTCCTTGGCGGCGTGGCGCTCGTCCGGGTTCACCCAGGAGATGACGAAGACCGTATGGCCCTGGTCGACGGCCCATTTGATGAAGGATTTCGCCGGGTTGAGATCGAGGATGTAGAACTTGTTGATCCACGGTGGGCAGATGAGGAGAGGGCACTTCAGCACCGTCTCCGTCGTCGCATCGTACTGGATGACCTGGCAGACATCACTTTGCGCCAGAACCTTGCCCGGCGTCAGCGCCATGTTCTCGCCGATCGCGAACTTGCTCGTGTCGGTCTGGCGCAGCTTCAGGTCGCCCCGGCCGGCCGCGATATCCTCCGCCAGCATCTTCATGCCGCGCACGAGGTTGGCGCCATTGGAGGCAACGGTCTCGCGATAGAGCTGCGGATTGGTGGTGACGAAGTTGCTGGGCGAGATCGCGCTGGCGATCTGCTTCACATAGAAGCCCGCCTTGTGGCGCGTGTGCTCGTCGAGGCCTTCCGCATCCGCCACCAGCTTTTCCGCCCAGTCGGAGGTCACGAAATAGGCCTGTCGCAGGAAATCGAAGAAGGGGTTCTTCACCCAGTCCTCGTCGCTGAAACGCTTGTCCTTGCTGTGCGGATCGGGCGTGGCGTCCGGCTCCTCGCCGGAAAGACGGCTCAGCGTGCGCGACCAGATGTTGAAATAGCTGCCGAGCAGCATGGTCTGCGCTTCCAGCGTGCGGCGCGGGTCCGTCAGCCAGTATTCCGAGACTTTGGAGAGGGTTTTCACCATGTCCACCATCGGCTCGGAGACGGTGTCGACCTTCTCGCCGCTTTCGCGGGGCGCCAGCCAGGCCGACGCCGCCTTGCCGAGCTGCTCGACGGTACGGGCCAGGTTGACCGTCAGCGCTTCCGGGTCCTTCACGACATAGGGTTCGATCGCGGCGGGGTCGAAGGGCTGAAAACCGGGCTTGTTTCCGGCTGCATCGCGGTCGTTCGCTTTGCTGTCCTCGGCCATCGTTCCCTCCCGATTTTATTGTTACTTTTGTATTTTTACATTCTCTGCGAAACAGATTACAAGGGCCTGACAGCCTTTCACGGAAAGATACGGAACCGGTCGTTTCGACAGGAGCATACTGCCACATGGCGTTCGAATTCAGGCGCTTGAGCGCCGCCTTTCTCATGGCCGCCATGCCGGTCGTCCTTGCCGCCTGCGCTTCCAGCGAGACGCCCTCGACGGTCAACAGCGGCGCCAACCGCGCCGACGTCTATCCGGACATCACCGCGATCGTCAGCGCCGAGACGAAGCAGATGAGCGACGAGGAAGCCGCCAGCTACTCGGCGCGCCTGTCGTCGCTGTCGCGCCGCCGCAGTTCCGGCGTGATTTCGGAGGCGGAATACCGTCGCCAGCTCGCCGAATTGCAGGCTCTGCGCGACGGACACGGCGCGGCGACACTTTCTGAGATCCAGGGCACGAATTAGCACTTGCCTTTCTTGCCGTTTGGCAGCAAAGCGATGGGCGGTCCCCTGGACCGCCGGCGCAGGCGAAGCGCCTTCATTTTGAACGCTTTCGCCCTTATCCGGTCACTTGATTCGCGTGGAGTTTTGCGTCTTCCGGCAGAGCCGCCGGAGGGGCTCCGCGCTCAACGGGGTAAAAGATGGAAGAGTTTCACAAGGTCCGGCGTCTGCCGCCGTATGTTTTCGAACAGGTCAACCGTTTGAAAGCAAGCGCGCGAGCGGGTGGCGCCGATATCATCGACCTTGGCATGGGCAATCCCGATCTGCCGACCCCCAAGGCGATCGTCGACAAGCTCTGCGAAGTCGTCCAGGACCCGCGCACCCATCGTTATTCCTCGTCCAAGGGCATTCCCGGCCTGCGCCGCGCCCAGGCCGCCTATTATGCCCGCCGCTTCGGCGTGAAGCTGAACCCGGAGACGCAGGTCGTCGCGACGCTCGGCTCCAAGGAAGGCTTCGCCAACATGGCGCAGGCGATCACCGCGCCGGGCGACGTGATCCTCTGCCCGAACCCGACCTATCCGATCCACGCCTTCGGCTTCCTGATGGCCGGCGGCGTGATCCGCTCGATGTCGGTCGAGCCGGACGAGAGCTTCTTCCCGCCGCTCGAGCGCGCCGTGCGCCACTCGATCCCGAAGCCGCTCGCGCTGATCATCAACTATCCGTCCAACCCGACGGCGCATGTCGCGACACTCGATTTCTACAAGGACGTCATCGCGTTCGCGAAGAAGCATGACATCATCGTGCTGTCCGACCTTGCCTATTCGGAAATCTACTTCGACGACGCGCCGCCGCCGTCCGTGCTGGAAGTTCCGGGCGCCATCGACATCACTGTCGAGTTCACCTCCATGTCGAAGACCTTCTCCATGCCCGGCTGGCGCATGGGCTTTGCCGTCGGCAACGAACGCCTGATCGCAGCACTCACCCGCGTAAAGTCCTACCTGGACTACGGCGCCTTCACGCCGATCCAGGTGGCGGCGACGCATGCGCTGAACGGCGACGGTGCGGACATCGCGGAAGTGCGCAGCATCTACAAGCGCCGCCGTGACGTCATGGTCGATACCTTCGGCAAGGCCGGCTTCGAGGTTCCGCCGCCGGCGGCCACCATGTTCGCCTGGGCCAAGATCCCGGAAAAGTTCCGCCATCTCGGCTCGCTGGAATTCTCCAAGCTTCTCGTCGAGAAGGCCGACGTCGCGGTTGCGCCGGGCATCGGCTTCGGCGAGATGGGCGACGATTATGTTCGTCTCGCGCTGGTCGAGAACGAGCACCGAATCCGCCAGGCGGCGCGCAACATCAAGAAGTTCCTCTCCACGGCCGACGAGACGATGCACAACGTCATCTCGCTGAACGCCCATCGCTGACACCATCCGCCCTCCGCGCCAGGCGGAGGGCTTTTTCCAAAACGTTAGGACATGACCATGGCTGATGCCCTGAAGATCGGCATTGCGGGCTTGGGCACCGTTGGTGCTTCGCTCGCGAAGATTCTCGTCGAACGCAGGGACATGCTCACGACGACGTGCGGCCGGCCGATCGAGATTGTCGCCGTCACCGCGCGCACCAAGGGCCGCGATCGCGGCGTCGATCTTACCGCCATCGAATGGTTCGACGATTCCGTTGCGCTCGCCCGCGAGGCGAAGATCGACGTCTTCGTCGAGCTGATGGGCGGGGCAGGCGATCCGGCCTATGCCGCGGTCAAGGCGGCGTTGTCGCGAGGCGTGCATGTGGTGACGGCCAACAAGGCGCTGCTCGCCGCCCATGGCGTGGAGCTTGCCGGCATCGCGGAGAAAAACGGCTGCATCCTCAACTACGAAGCGGCTGTTGCCGGTGGCATCCCGGTCATCAAGGCGCTGCGCGAGTCGCTTACCGGCAACACGATTTCCCGCGTCTACGGCATCATGAACGGCACCTGCAACTACATCCTCACCAAGATGGAGAAGGAGGGCCTGTCCTTCGAGGCCTGCCTGAAGGAAGCCCAGCGCCTGGGTTATGCCGAAGCCGATCCGGCCTTCGATATCGAGGGCAACGACACGGCGCACAAGCTGTCGATCCTGACGACGCTCGCCTTCGGCACGAAGATCTCGGCCGATGACATCTATCTCGAAGGCATTACCAACATCTCGATCGACGACATCCGTGCGGCGGCCGATCTCGGCTACCGCATCAAACTGCTCGGCGTGGCGCAGAAGACCGACACCGGCGTCGAACAGCGCGTACACCCGACCATGGTGCCGCTCGATTCGGTCATCGCGCAGGTCGATGGCGTGACGAACGCCGTGGCGATCGAATCGGACATTCTCGGCGAATTGCTGATGGTCGGCCCCGGTGCGGGTGGCAACGCCACCGCATCCGCCGTGCTCGGCGACATCGCCGACATCGCGAAAAGCCGCCCCGGCGCGCAGACCGTGCCGGCGCTCGGCCGCCCGGCGGCGTCGCTTGCGCCCTACAAGCGCGCGCAGATCCGCAAGCACCACGGTGGCTACTTCATCCGCCTCTCGGTGGAAGACCGCACCGGCGTTTTCGCCAGCATCGCCAAGCACATGGCGGCAAACGGCATCTCGCTCGAATCGATCGTCCAGCGTGCGCAGTCCACGACCGAATCGACCGATCCCAAGACCATCATCCTCGTCACCCATGCGACGATGGAAGATTCGGTCCGCAAGGCGGTCGCCTCCATCAAGGGCGAGGGCTATCTCGTCGGCGAACCGCAGGTGATCCGCATCGAGCGGCCGAAGACGGCCTGATCGCCGTCTTTCATCGCGAACAATCCCGTGCCCGCCTCCGCCCTTGCGCCGGAGCGCGGGCACTGGTCTTTTAGGCCGAGCGAGGAGTGAGCATGAGCATGCTGGAAAACGCAGATCCCGTCAGCCGAGCCTTTCTCGGCGTCGAGCGCTCGGCGACGGGCCAGCGCTGGGTGGCGCGGCTCGACCAGGCGGGGGAAAACCGCGCGCTGGCGATGAGCCAGACGCATGGCCTCCCGGACCTGATCGCGCGCGTGCTGGCCGGCCGCGGCGTGCCTTTTGAGACCGCGCTCGAATTCCTCGATCCGACGCTGCGCCGCCTGATGCCCGAGCCCTACAGCCTGATGGACTGCGAGGCGGCGACGGAGCGGCTGGCGCGCGCCGTGGAGCGCGGCGAGCGCGTGGCGATCTTCGGCGATTACGACGTCGACGGCGCGTCCTCCTCGGCACTGCTCTACCGTTTCCTCGTGCATTTCGGCGTGCAGGCGGAAATCTACATTCCCGACCGCATTTTCGAGGGCTATGGCCCGAATCCCAACGCCATCGCCCAGCTCATCGAGCGCGGCGCACAGCTGATCGTCACCGTCGATTGCGGGTCGACCAGCCACGAATCGCTGGCGGTCGCGCGCGATCGCGGAATCGATGTCGTGGTGATCGACCACCATCAGGTCGGCGAGGACCTGCCGCCGGCCCATGCCCTGGTCAATCCCAATCGCGAGGACGATCTGTCGGGGCAGGGGCACCTCTCCGCCGCCGGCGTCGTCTTCCTCGTGCTGGTGGCCTTGCAGCGCGTTCTGCGCGCGCGGGGCGATACGCGGGCCGCCGGCTTCGATCTCCTCTCCATGCTCGATCTCGTGGCGCTCTCCACGGTCTGCGACGTCGTTCCCTTGAAGGGGCTCAACCGCGCCTATGTGGTGAAGGGGCTCGTCGCTGCGCGCCATCTCGGCAATGCCGGCCTGACGGCGCTCCTGAAGCAGGCTGGCATCGGCGGGCCGGTGACGCCCTACCATCTCGGTTTCCTCGTCGGCCCGCGCATCAATGCCGGCGGGCGCATTGGCGATGCGGCGCTGGGCAGCCGCCTCCTGACCATCGACGAGCCGGGCGAGGCCGAGCGCATCGCCAAGCAGCTCGATGAGCTGAACCGCGAGCGGCAGGCCATGGAAGCCGCCATGCTCACCGAGGCGGAAGCCGAGGCGCAAGCGGAATACGGCACCGGCGAAAACGCCTCGGTGATCCTGACGGCCCGCGAGGGCTGGCATCCGGGCGTCGTCGGCCTGCTCGCCTCACGGCTGAAGGACCGCTTCCGCCGCCCCGCCTTCGCCATCGCCTTCGATCCCTCCGGCAAGGGCACCGGCTCCGGCCGCTCGATCAGCGGTTTCGATCTCGGGCGCATGGTGCGCGCCGCCGTGGACGAGGGCATCCTGGTCAAGGGCGGCGGCCACGCTATGGCGGCCGGCCTGACGGTGGAGCGGGCCAATCTCGGCCGCCTGCGCACCTTCTTCGAGGAACGCGCCGAGCGCACCGTGCGCGATCTGGTGGCCGTGGAGACGCTGAAGATCGACGGCGCGATGAGCGCCAGCGGCGCCACCCTGGCGCTCGCCGACCAGCTCGAACAGGCCGGCCCCTACGGCTCCGGCCATCCGCAGCCGATCTTCGCGCTGCCGGCGCATCGTGTCCGCGATGTGCGTCCCGTCGGCGTCAACCACCTGCGCATCGCCCTTGAAGGTCCCGATGGCGGGCGCATCGACGCCATGGCGTTCCGCGCGGCGGAAGCTGATCTCGGCATGTTCCTGATGAAGGAGCGCGGCCAGGCGGTGCATCTCGCCGGCACGCTTTCGGCCGATAGCTGGCAGGGTAGCCGGCGCATGCAGTTCCGCGTGCTGGACGCGGCAAAGGCGTTCTGACGGACGTGTTTTGCGGAGAAGTCGACGGGGGAAGTGGCACGCCCTAGGGGAGTCGAACCCCTCTTTTCAGAATGAAAATCTGACGTCCTAACCGATAGACGAAGGGCGCGTGCGGTGGGCGTCTTCTAGTCGGGCCTATTGATTTGCGCAAGCCCTAAATGCAGGATTTTTCTCTTTTTTCCCGCTCGATCGACGAGCCGGTCCAGAGATGTCGAGACTGTATTCGGGGAGGGGAAGTGGCACGCCCTAGGGGAGTCGAACCCCTCTTTTCAGAATGAAAATCTGACGTCCTAACCGATAGACGAAGGGCGCGTGCGGTGGGCGTCTTCTAATCAGGACCGGCCGGATGCGCAAGACGGAAAATCGCGAAAATCGCAACTTTTTCATCGATGGAAACCGGAACCCACGGAGCGTTGAATTGACGACTGGCAATTTCGCGGGAGCCTTCCCATATAATCCTTGCTGAAGGTCCTGAGGTTGCCGCCGTTGACCCTCCCGGCGGTGCCCGTTGGCTCAGCTCCGTTGCCGTTGTCGGCAACACGCAGCCGCTCGTCCGGCATGCTGGGCCGGACGAGCGGTGCGACTGAGCGGATCGAGACCCCGGAGCGCTGGGCCATACTCGACGGGGCCTCTCTCCCGACCGCGTAAGATCGCAGCCGTAAATCCTCAACGATCCTTAACCATGTGTCGTTCCACGCTGGAGCGAGCACGAAAAGCTTCGGGCGGTCATGAATGCGTGATGTGGGGGAGAAGTGGCACGCGCTGGCGAGTGCCCGTGGCTATCAACTATGAAGATTTCACCCGGAAGGAAGGTATCGACAGTCACTCTGTCTGATCAATTCTCAGAAGGCTGGTTCTGTTCGCTGAGGGCAAGCAAACAAGCGCTGAGCGATTCCATTGCTTCGTTGGATTTTGTCCGCCGGCCTGTTGCGTCCGTCTCCGCAACGTCAGTGTTCAACGTCAGCACGATGTCCGACTCTCCGTCCAACTGATTGAAAGCAACCTTCAACGTCTTCGTGTCTAAGCTTTCCACGAGCACATCGAGGGTCGGGGAGAGGTTGAAGACAGAGAAGAGCGCACCCGGTGTGTCCGACGGCGTTGCAGCCACCAACGACCCGAGTGACGTGTTCAGGTTATCTGCAATAAGATAGGCGCGCGAAGGTGACGAAGGCGAAAATGACACATCAAGATCTTTCGAAACGGTCATTTCTTGAACCACGACTTTCAGGCTGGTACCGAGCTGGCTCTTCATCAGCATAACAGCAACGGATCCTTCGATCTTCAAGAGCGCACCCTGCCGATATTTCCAGTCCTTGGCGAGCGCCTCGAAAATTAGTTGGCAGCCGGCGAGCTTCCCCGAGTGCATGTATGGCTCGCTTGTGACTCTTAAAGTGCCTACCATCTTGTTGAGAAACGCGTCGACAGGGTCGGCAGACGCGTGGTCGGAAGCGAACAAGAAAGCGCCCAGAAGCAGTCCAGAGTATTTCCATGACTCCACAGGCAGTCCCCCCATGACAGGACAAACGGAACCATGATTTCGCGGAAAAGTCGAGAGGTGGGGGAGGGTGGCACGCCCTAGGGGAGTCGAACCCCTCTTTTCAGAATGAAAATCTGACGTCCTAACCGATAGACGAAGGGCGCGTGCGGTGGGCGTCTTATAGAAGGGCGCTTTGGCTTCCGCAAGCGGGAAAAAGCCGTTGTGACAAAAAAATGAAAAGCCGCCCAGAGGGCGGCTTCGGATACGCGAAAGCGCACCAATTACAGGAGCTTAGGCCGATAGCCTATTTGCGCCGGCGGCAGCGCCAGTTCCAGTCGCGTTCCGGGCCGACGTCGATATGCACGGATTCGGTGTGGCAATAGGTGCCCACGCCGCCGCGGCCGGGCATGCTGCGCAGATATTCCGCAAGCTCCCACTTGGTGACGCCCGCGATCTGGATATCGGCGGCCTCGCAGCGCGTATGCAGCGACTGTTTCGCGCGGTTGCGTTTCAGGTCGCGCAGGCCCGAGGTGACGATGATCGGCTTGTCATAATGCGTTTCGATCGTCTTCAGCACCTGCAGCAATTCCGGCTTGAAACAGCCGGTCTTCACCTTTTCGGTCTGCAGCCACAGGCCGTTCGGCGCGAGCCGCGCGAGGCCTGCAAGTGAGGCCACTTCCTTGAACTGCGGCGCGTCGTCCTCGACCTCTTCGGATTCCGAGTGATCGGTCGAAAACAGCGCATTGGCCGTCGAAACGCCGGGGAGTGTGCCAAGGGACGCCTTGCGCGTGGCACTTGCGCTCTCGCGGTTGAGGACGCGGCGCGGCTGCTCGGCAAAACGATCACCGTCGAACTGGTCTTTGGCTTCGCGCTTGCTGGCGAAAAGCGAGGCTAGCGTCACCGTCTTGCGCGTTTGGTCCTTCTTTGTCTGCGTCTCGGCAAGACCGGCCTGAGCCGTCGTTTCCGGCAGCGTCACGCTGTCTTCCGCGGGTGTCGTAAGCGCAAAATCGGCGGCATTGCCGGTCGCTGCCTCCGCGACGAGCGCCGTGCGCGCGGTCTTGGGGATCGGCACGTTGTCCGGCAACACCACTTCGGCCTGCTCGTCGCCGAGCGTTTCGAGCGGCTGCTGCCCGGTCGATTCGACCTGCGGCATGTCCTCGACCGGCAACCGGCCGGACTGGTCCGTGCCCTGCGCCTCGCCGGAACCAGCATAGAGGCTCTTGACCGAGGCATTCGTGCCCGACGTCTGCGTCGCATAGGCGGTGCTGGTCTGGCCGCCATTCGCATAGATGCTCGACTGGCCGGCATTCAGCGTGGTCTGCTGCATGACGAGGCCTGCCATATCGCGTCCGGCCTCTTCGCCGGCGACCTGGTCACCCGCCGTCGTGCCGGCATCGGCCGTGACGGATAGATTCTTAGCCGTGCCTTGAGCGGCGTCGGCGGTCACCACCGGCGTGGTGGTGTCGTCGGTGCTGCCCTCGGCGACCGTCTCTTCATTTTCTTGCACGGCCTTGTTTTCCGCGCGCATATCCGTGGAGACTGCGGAAACGCAGCCCGAGAGCGTGGCGACCGAAACGGCCAGCAGCAATCCATACCGCAGCGCCTTCAGGCCTGGCCACTTTCCCTGCATGTCCTGCAAAGGCTTTCCCCCGCTTTCGACGTTCGCGCCCTCGGTCTTGCCGCCGATCGGGCCATTTCTTCAAACAGTCGCAACCGCAAGCGAGAAAAGCCGAAGGGCCAGGCTGCGGTTGCCGCGATGTTACCGTTTCGGCCAAAAGTGTAAAGGCCGAAGCGTGTGGAGCCGAGAACGCCATACGGGAAGCAAACCGGCCGGAATCGGCCAAGGCGCCCCTCTCGCTGGCGATCGACCGGAAGGCAAGAAATCCCGGCCAAATACGGCGAAACGATGGTCTTGTGACAAAGCTATAGGACGCAAGCTTTGCCCGGAGCTTGCGTCCCGCAGGACTTGCGGCGCCGGCCCTACCAGACTCCGGTATTGCCCATCGACGCCCAGGGCTCGGCAGGCGCCAGGTTTTCGCCCTTCTGCAGGATCTCGATGGAGATGCCGTCCGGCGAGCGCACGAAGGCCATGTGGCCGTCGCGCGGCGGACGGTTGATGGTGATGCCGTTGTCCATCAGCTTCTGGCAGAGCGCATAGATATCGTCGACCTCATAGGCGAGGTGGCCGAAATTGCGCCCGCCGGCATAATCCTCGGTGTCCCAGTTGTAGGTGAGCTCCAGGCAGGGCGCCGCCTTTTCGCGCGCGGCATCGACATCCTCGGACGCCGCCAGGAAGATCAGCGTGAAGCGGCCCTTTTCGTTCTCGTAGCGGCGCACTTCCTTAAGGCCGAACAGCGTCGAGTAGAAGTTGAGGGACTGGTCGACGTCTTTGACGCGGACCATCGTGTGGAGATAACGCATTGGAAAATCCTCTGAATGTGGGGTCGTCCGAAAGAGTAGGGTTTTGTCAGCCTCAGGCAAGCCTTGCAGCCTACCAATAGGGCCGGCAAAACTTTCAAAGGGGCTTGCGCATTCGCATCGGGACAATGTTATTCTGGTTATCAAGAATCAGTTAACCGTAAACTCATGTGACGCGTAAACGAGGGGCTGGCAGGTCATGGTGGACAGGGTGTCTTCAAAGGAAATCACGACCCGTGATGACCAGAGCAATGACGCCGTCGATCTGATCGAGATCACCGGCATCATCAAGTGGTTCGACGTCGCCAAGGGCTTCGGCTTCATCGTGCCGGACAACGGCATGCAGGATGTCCTGCTGCACGTCACCTGCCTCAGGCGCGATGGCTACCAGACGGTTCTGGAAGGAACGCGCGTCGTCGCGCTGATCCAGAAGCGCGACCGCGGCTACCAGGCCTTCCGCATTCTTTCCATGGACCAGTCGACCGCCGTGCATCCCTCGCAGATGCCGCCGGTGAAGACCCACGTTCAGGTCACGCCGTCGAGCGGGCTGGAGCGCGTGCTGGTCAAGTGGTTCAACCGCACCAAGGGTTTTGGCTTCCTGACGCGCGGCGAGGGCACCGAGGATATCTTCATTCATATGGAGACGCTGCGCCGCTTCGGCCTCACCGAGCTTCGCCCGGGGCAGGTCGTGCTCGTGCGCTTCGGCGATGGCGAAAAGGGCCTGATGGCCGCGGAAATCCACCCGGACATGCCGGTTCCCGGCAACAGGGCGCACTGATGGGGCATCTCGCGCGGACGTTCGGCTTCGCGCGCCTCGCGAGCGCCGTCATGGCGCTTTTTTTCTGTTTCTCGCTCGTCGCTCACGCTGCGGAAACCTTTGACAAGCAGCCGCTGACGATCGTGACCAAGGATGGCAAGAGCCATGTCTTCACGGTCGAACTGGCCGTCACGCCGCGCCAGCGCGAGCAGGGCCTGATGAACCGCCGCGAAATGGCCGAGGACCACGGCATGCTCTTCGCCTTCGGCGAAACGCGGCAGGTCTTCATGTGGATGAAGAACACCTACCTGCCGCTCGACATGCTGTTCATCGCCAAGGACGGCAAGGTGCGCGCCATCAAGGAAAATGCCGAGCCGCTTTCGGAAGCGATCATCGATTCGCAGGGACCGATCGACTACGTGCTGGAACTCAACGGTGGCACCGTCAAGCGCCTCGGCATCCGCGCCGGCAACCGCGTTAAGAACGAACTCCTGGAATCCCAGCGCAAGGCGCAATAGACCGTCCCCGCATTTCTCGCGACAAGCGCCCGAAAGCGCCTATTAGCTGTTGCGGCAGCCGGCGGATGCGTGTATCTCCCCCTTCGCCGGGACGGACGGAGTGTAGCGCAGTCTGGTAGCGCATCTGGTTTGGGACCAGAGGGTCGGGAGTTCGAATCTCTCCACTCCGACCATCGGCAAGGCCCTGAGAAGCCAACGTTTCCCGCCCCAGTATTTGATTAGTCAAATTTACGTTGTGAGCGCACTGTGGGAGAGAACAGCCTCCTTCAGGTGCGTCATCATTTACTCGGGTGGACGGACTTCTCTCAATTACGAGGCGATTGAGCCCGCACCAATCCGGTAGCCGATCAGAAAATCCTTCAGAAATTATCCCCGTCTTGTTGGGCGGTTTTAATATGGCCGAGCGATCAAGCATAACCCCGGAGTTGCCGGAGAATGTGGCCGTCGCTCTAAGAGCGAACATTACTCGCTCTTAGATTTGGGTAGGCAATTGGGTCACCCAAATATGAAGGAGACTGAAAATGGCTTTGACAAATGAAGACTTGAAGGGCGTTCGCGCAGCGGTCTGCGACACAGTATGGCGAATCGTCAACCGGAACGTTTCGGATGATCCCAGTAATGATGGAAAACTCAGCCGCGAGGGTGTGAAGACCGCAGCTCAGCAGCAATTCAATACGTATTTCAGCGGCACGCTGCCGGTCTCCTAACCAGTTTGGCCCGCCCTGATGACCCCAATAGCAGTAAACAGGGCGGGCCGTTCCATTCTAAAGCTCAATATGGTTCGGAGCGCGTTGCGCGCGAGGCTTCGGCCTTCCCAACGACCAGATCAAGAAGACCACAAAGAACGGGGTGCGCTGGCAGGAGGAAAGCATGCTTTCGAACCTTCCTGCGCATATAGGCAGGCACTTATGACAGCAAACTAGGTTAAATTACATAAACCGAAATCTGACAGCCAAGTGCGAGAGAACCCGTCGCTGGTCATCCGGGTCAGCGGTTTTTCCTAAAGCTCTTCGCGAGAATCTTGGCCCTGTACCTGCAATCTCCTCACCCCGCCGTTTACAAAAAGCATAGAATACGGATAATAAATATCCTTATTGCGCGGATGGGTTTGATGATCCTCAAGAGCCAAGTCGAATGGGCACTGCACTGTTGTGCCATTCTCGCCGGACTTCCAGACGGGCGTTATCTTTCCACCAAGGCTTTGGCCGAATTCCATGGCCTGCCGAAGGAGTATCTCTCCAAGGCGTTGCAGAGCCTTTCCCAGGCGAGGCTGGTCGAATCGACGCTGGGGCCGAGCGGCGGTTATCGCCTTGCCCGGCCGACCGCGGAAATCACCTTTCTCGATGTGGTGGAGGCGGTGGAAGGCAAGGAGCGGACCTTTGCCTGCAGCAATATTCGCGCCAACAATCCCTGCCGTCCCGAAGGCTATTGCGAGGCCGGCCCCTGCGCGGTCGCCCGCGTCATGTGGGATGCGGACGAGGCATGGCGCGCAAAGCTGCGCAGCGTCAGCCTCGCGGCCCTCGTCCAGACCCTGGAGCAGGAAATCCCGACCACGCTCTGGCAGAGCAGTTCGCAATGGGTGTTGAAACGCGCCGGTTGACCCAGGTCGGAAAAAAGCGAGGTATGGCCGGCGCAAACCGGCCACCGTCGGATTGTCAATCGACCAGCGCCACGGCGATTTCCGCCGCCAATCGTGCGTTGTTCTCCACCAGCGCGATGTTGGTTTTCAGGCTGCGGCCGTCCGTCAGGCGGAAAAGGCTGTCGAGCAGGTAGGGTGTTACGGCCTTGCCGGCGATCTCGTCGCGTTCGGCATTGTCGAGCGCGCGCGCGATATAGATCTCCATCTCCTCGCGTGGGATTTCATCGGCCTCCGGCACGGGATTGGCGATCAGCATGCCGCCGTCGACGCCGAGCTGGTCGCGCACCGTCTGGAAATTGGCGATGGCGGCCGGGCTGTTCAGCGTCAGCGGGCTCTTCAGCCCCGAATCGCGCGACCAGAAGGCGGGGAAGACCGGGCTGTCATAGGTAACGACGGGCACGCCGCGGGTTTCCAGCACTTCCAGCGTCTTCGGAATGTCGAGGATCGCCTTGGCGCCGGCGCAGACGACGATGACGCCTGTGCGCGACAGCTCGTCGAGGTCGGCGGAAATGTCGAAGGTTTCCTCCGCCTTGCGGTGCACGCCGCCGATGCCGCCTGTCGCAAAAACCCTGATGCCGGCGCGCGCGGCACCGATCATGGTCGCGGCGACGGTGGTGGCGCCGGTGCGCCGCTCCGCGATCGCGAAGGCGAGGTCGGCGCGTGATAGTTTCATGGCGCCCTCGGTCTTCGCCAGCGTTTCGAGCGTCGCATCGTCGAGGCCTATATGCAGCACGCCGTCGATGACGGCGATGGTCGCCGGCACGGCGCCTTCCTCGCGGATGATGCGCTCGACGCTGCGGGCCATGTCCAGGTTGCCCGGATAGGGCATGCCATGGGTGATGATCGTCGATTCGAGCGCGACGATCGGCGCGCCGCGCGCCTTGGCGGCGGCGACTTCTTCCGAATACTGCATCGGCAGGAGGGCGGAGGCGGGTCTGGTCATGCTGGATCCTTGCGGAAATCTGGTCGAATTTTCAGGCGGAATTTTCGGCAAGAAAGTCTCATGCCATCCATTCGGCCTGAGGCACAAGAGAAAGTGCGGCGGCAAGGGCCGCCTGCGACATTTCTTCAGCCACGGCCAGCGGCGAGCGCACGGTGATCGCGGCCGCCGCCACGCCGTGGCGCAGCGCCTCGCCGAGATCCCGCCCGGCAAGCCAGGCGCTGACGAAGCCGGAAGCCAGCGAATCGCCCGCACCCGTGACATCACCGAGCGCCGGGATTTCCGGCGGCGTGACCAGCGCCGCGCCCTTCGCATCGAAAGCGATGACGCCCCGCCCGCCGCGCGTCACCACGCCCGCGGCAAGGCCCGCGGCGCGCAAGGCCTTCGGCCAGTCGGCCGGGTTTTCCGGTGTAGCCCCCGTCAGCGTGCGTGCCTCCGCCTCGTTCATGAACAGGAAGGCGAGGGCGGACAGGGTTTGTTCGAACCGCACGACCTTGGCCGGCGAGATGGCGATGCCGGCGATCGGCACGCGGGCTTCAGCCGCGGCCTTCGCCATGGCGCCGAGCGTTTCGGCCGGCAGGTTGGCATCGGTGAGGATGAGGCCTGCCGCCGCGACCGCCTCGCGCATAGCTCGCTGCTGCAGGCGCCGCGGCGAGAACAGCCGGTAGAGGTCCATGTCGGCAAGCGCGATGACGAGGTTGCCGTCGCGTTCGATGATCGCCGTGTAACTCGGCGTCGCCCGGTCGAGGAAGGTGAAGGGGGTGTCCTTGATGCCCGCCGCCGCAGCAGCCGCCGCGACGATATCGCCGTCCGCATCGCCGCCGCGCGGCGAGACGAGCCGCACCGCATGCCCCAGCCGCGCGAGGTTGCGCGCCGCATTGAAGGCGCCGCCGCCCGCTTCCACGAACCAGCCGCCGGGATTGCTCGCCCCCGGCGTCGTCTCGCCGGCAATGCGTCCGCGCCTGTCCACATGGGCGCCGCCCATCACCAGTATCGTCTTTCCCGTCATCGTCTTCCTTCGCACCCGCCCGATTCGGCCTCGAAGGCCGGGCACCAGGGCGGGTATACCCTTGTTCCTGCGTGGCTTTATCCCACCGAAACGAAAATAGAACACGCCCCCGATTCGCAAAAACATTCAAATGGATAAATGCACCTTGCGAAATGAGAACAAAATGTGTACATAGCTTTCATCGGCGGGTTCGTTGCCTGTCTTGCTTCAATAACCTAAAGGTGGACGGAATGGCACAGAACACTTTGCGGCTCGTAGAGGATAAAGCAGTGGATAAAAGCAAGGCACTCGAGGCGGCACTCTCCCAGATCGAGCGCTCCTTCGGCAAGGGCTCCATCATGAAGCTCGGCGGCAAGGACAGCGTCATCGAGATCGAGACCATTCCGACCGGTTCGCTGAGCCTCGACATCGCGCTCGGCGTTGGCGGTCTGCCCAAGGGCCGCATCATCGAGATCTACGGCCCGGAAAGTTCGGGCAAGACGACGCTGGCTCTGCAGACCATTGCGGAAGCTCAGAAGAAGGGCGGCATCTGCGCCTTCGTCGACGCCGAACACGCGCTCGACCCGGTCTATGCCCGCAAGCTCGGCGTCGATCTGGAAAACCTCCTGATCTCGCAGCCCGACACCGGCGAGCAGGCGCTGGAAATCACCGACACGCTGGTGCGTTCCGGTGCAATCGACGTGCTCGTGATCGACTCGGTCGCCGCGCTCACGCCGCGCGCCGAAATCGAAGGCGAGATGGGCGAGAGCCTGCCCGGCCTCCAGGCCCGCCTGATGAGCCAGGCGCTGCGCAAGCTGACGGCCTCGATATCCAAGTCTAACACGATGGTGATCTTCATCAACCAGATCCGCATGAAGATCGGCGTCGTCTACGGTTCGCCGGAAGTGACGACGGGCGGCAACGCGCTGAAGTTCTACGCCTCCGTCCGCCTCGACATCCGCCGCATCGGCGCGGTCAAGGAGCGTGACGAGGTCATCGGCAACCAGACCCGCGTCAAGGTGGTCAAGAACAAGATGGCGCCGCCCTTCAAGCAGGTCGAGTTCGACATCATGTATGGCGAGGGCGTCTCCAAGACGGGCGAGCTCATCGATCTCGGCGTCAAGGCCGGTATCGTGGAGAAGTCGGGCTCCTGGTTCTCCTATAACAGCCAGCGCCTCGGCCAGGGCCGCGAGAACGCCAAGACGTTCCTGCGTGACAATCCGGATCTCGCCAACGAGATCGAGACGTCGCTGCGCCAGAATGCCGGCCTCATCGCCGACCGCTTCCTGGAAAACGGTGGCCCTGATCCGAACGATTCCAGCGACGACGACGCTGCGGCGATGTAATCCCCGCGCAACGCCCGCAAGAATATCGAAAAACCGGCCTCTTCTTCGTGAAGGGCCGGTTTTTTGATGTCTGGACAGGTGCCGAGGCGGGCGATAAAAGCCTTCAGTTCTCGCGCGCGACCAAAGGTTTCCGGCCTTCCGCAAGACAGGCGGCAGGCGCGCAGTTTCGACGGAATTCGTGGGTGGATGGCCTTCACGGACCTTCCGGGCGGGCACTCTACGGCGTCGCGCCGTCGTTGCGGGACAATTGGGTGGGTAATGCGCCGGTTTTCAGGTGCAGACGGTGCAGAGATGAAGGACGCGATATGAACGGCGTGAATGAAATCCGGTCGACTTTCCTCGACTATTTCCGAAAGAACGGACACGAGGTCGTGCCGTCCAGCCCGCTCGTGCCGCGCAACGACCCGACGCTGATGTTCACCAATGCCGGCATGGTGCAGTTCAAGAACGTCTTCACCGGCCTGGAATCGCGTCCCTATTCGACGGCGGTCTCCGCGCAGAAATGCGTGCGTGCCGGCGGCAAGCACAACGACCTCGACAATGTCGGTTATACCGCGCGCCACCACACCTTCTTCGAGATGCTCGGCAATTTCTCCTTCGGCGATTATTTCAAGGAGCGCGCGATCGAGCTTGCCTGGAACCTGATCACCAAGGAATTCGGCATCGACAGGAACCGCCTGCTCGTCACCGTCTACCATACGGACGACCAGGCCTTCGATCTCTGGAAGAAGATTGCCGGCCTTTCCGACGACCGCATCATCCGCATTGCGACCAGCGACAATTTCTGGGCGATGGGCGATACCGGCCCCTGCGGTCCTTGTTCCGAGATTTTCTACGACCATGGCGATCATATCTGGGGTGGCCCGCCCGGCTCGCCGGAAGAGGATGGCGACCGGTTCATCGAGATCTGGAACCTCGTCTTCATGCAGTTCGAGCAGATCACCAAGGAAGAGCGCGTCGACCTGCCGCGCCCGTCGATCGATACCGGCATGGGCCTGGAGCGCGTCGCGGCTCTCCTGCAGGGCAAGCATGACAATTACGACATCGACCTCTTCCGCGCGCTGATCGACGCCTCCGTCGAGGCGACCGGCGTGAAGGCAGAGGGCGAGGCGCGCGCCAGCCACCGTGTCATCGCCGATCACTTGCGCTCTTCCGCCTTCCTGATCGCCGACGGCGTGCTGCCGGCAAAGGATGGCCGCGGCTACGTGCTGCGCCGCATCATGCGCCGCGCCATGCGCCACGCGCAGTTGCTCGGCGCCAAGGATCCGCTGATGTGGAAGCTGCTGCCGACGCTCGTCGGCGAGATGGGCCGCGCTTATCCGGAACTCCAGCGCGCCGAAGCGCTGATCTCCGAGACGCTGAAGCTGGAAGAAACCCGTTTCCGCACCACGCTGGAACGGGGCCTGACGCTGCTTTCCGACGCGACGACCACGCTCGGCAAGGGCGATATGCTGGATGGCGAGACCGCCTTCAAGCTTTACGACACCTACGGCTTCCCGCTCGACCTGACGCAGGACGCGCTGCGCGCCCGCGAAATCGGCGTCGATCTGTCCGGCTTCACCGATGCGATGGAGCGCCAGAAGGCCGAGGCCCGCTCGCACTGGGCCGGTTCCGGCGACAAGGCGACCGAGACGATCTGGTTCGAGCTCAAGGAAAAGTTCGGCGCGACCGAATTCCTCGGCTACGACACCGAGACCGCCGAAGGCGTCGTCCAGGCCATCGTGCGTGATGGCAAGGCGGTCGATGCTGCTTCCGCCGGCGACGAGGTGCAGCTCGTCGTCAACCAGACGCCGTTCTACGGGGAATCCGGCGGCCAGATGGGCGATACGGGTGTCATTTCCGCCGACAATGCCAAGCTCGACGTGTCGGACACGCAGAAGAAGGGCGAGGGCGTCTTCGTCCATGTCGCGACCGTCAGGGACGGCACGCTGAAGGTCGGCGACGCGGTGGCGCTCACCGTCGATCACGCCCGTCGCTCGCGCCTGCGCGCCAACCATTCGGCGACCCACCTGCTGCATGAGGCGCTGCGCGAAGTCCTCGGCACCCACGTCGCCCAGAAGGGCTCGCTGGTCGCGCCCGAACGCCTGCGCTTCGACGTCTCGCACCCCAAGCCGATGTCGGCGGAAGAGTTGCGCGTCATCGAGGACATGGCCAACGAGATCATCGTGCAGAATTCGCCGGTCACCACCCGCCTGATGACGGTGGACGACGCGATTGCGGAAGGCGCCATGGCGCTGTTCGGCGAAAAATACGGTGACGAGGTGCGCGTGGTCGCCATGGGCACCGGCGTGCGCGGCGCCAAGGCGAACCGGCCCTATTCGGTCGAGCTCTGCGGCGGCACGCATGTCGCGGCCACCGGCGAGATCGGCCTCGTGCGCATCCTGTCCGATAGCGCCGTCGGCTCCGGCATCCGCCGCCTTGAAGCGCTGACGGGCGAGGCGGCCCGCGCCTATCTCGCTGAGCAGGACGAGCGCGTGAAGGCGCTTGCCACGACACTGAAGGCCCAGCCCGGCGAAGTGCTCGCCCGCGTCGAAGCGCTGGTCGACGAGCGCCGCAAGCTGGAGCGTGAACTGACCGAGGCAAAGAAGAAGCTGGCGCTCGGCGGCGGCGGCACGAGTGGCGGCGACGATGGCATGCGCGAGGTCGTGGGTGTCAAATATCTCGGCAAGGTCGTCACCGGCGTCGAGCCGAAGGACCTGAAGAGCCTGGCGGACGAGGGCAAGAAGAGCCTCGGTTCCGGCGTCGTCACCTTCGTCGGCGTTTCGCCGGACGGCAAGGCGAGCGCCGTGGTCGCCGTGACGGACGACCTGACCGGCCGCTTCAGCGCGGTCGACCTGGTGCGCCGCGCCTCCGAAGCACTTGGCGGCAAGGGCGGTGGCGGACGGCCCGACATGGCGCAGGCCGGCGGCCCGGACGGCGCGAAGGCGGCCGATGCCATCGAGGCGGTCGCCGGTGCCATTGCCGGCTGACGAAAGCATTTTTGACGGTAGAACGGCGGGCCTTGCCCGCCGTTTTCGTTTGCGAAGTCTTCAACGTTTCCGCCTAGCCTGTCCGCGCGCGGAGTGTTTGTTTTGATTGAAGATGTCATCAGCATATCGACCTTGATGATCTGCACCTTCCTGGCGACGACGGTCATCGCGATTTTCCTGTTGCAGGTCTGGCTGACCGACCGTCGCCATGCGGCAGCGGCCGGGTACTGGTGCCTGTCCATGTGGATCGGCTCGCTCTGCACCTTGCTCTTCGCGCTCCGCCCGATCGGGCCGCCGCTCCTGACCGTCGGTCTCGGCAATGCGCTCGCGGCCTGTGGCTACGCTTTCATGTGGGCCGGTTTTCGCGTTTTCGATCGTCGCCGCGTCTATCCCGCCGTGCTGCTGGCCGGGCCGCTTGCCTGGTCCCTCATCTACCTGCTGGTGCCGCCGGTGACGGCGGACGTCAACAACCGCATCGTCGTGATTTCGGTGATCATCACCGCTTATTCGCTGTGGATCGCCGCCGATATCTGGCGCGAGCGCCGCGCCGAGCCGCTGCCGACCCGCACGATCGCCGCATTCTTTTTCCTGACGCACGGCATCATCTATTCGCTGCGCATCCCTATGGCGCTGCTCGCGCCGGCGCCGCTCGCGCACGGCACCGCCTATTCCACCTGGTTCGCGGTCTTCACGCTGGAGCTTTTCGCCCACACGATTCTCGCCGCCGTCGCCATGCTGGTGCTCATCAAGGAGCGCGGCGAGGCGCTTTATCGCCAGGCGTCGCGCACCGACGCCCTGACGGGCATCGCCAATCGCGGCTCCTTCCTGGACGACATGCAGAAGCGGCTGGCCGACCGTTCGCCCGGCACCTTGATGATCTTCGACCTCGATCGCTTCAAAGCGATCAACGACACGCATGGCCATGTCGCGGGCGATATCGTGCTGAAACGGTTCTCTGCCCGCATTTCCGCCGGGCTGGAGGCGAACATGCTGTTCTGCCGCTTCGGCGGGGAAGAATTCGCGCTCTATGCGCCGGGGCATGATATCGCGCGTGCCGAACAGTTCGCCGAAGGGCTGCGGCGCGAGGTCGAGTCGCTCGCAATCAGCAACGAGGGCCGCGACATCGCGGTTTCCGTCAGCATCGGGCTTGCCGATGTCGCCACCTTCGGCACGGATTTCGACCGCCTGCATTCGGCGGCCGATGCCGCGCTCTATGCGGCGAAGGAGGGCGGGCGCAACCAGGTCATGCGCGCGTTGCCCACGGCCGGCCTTGCCGATCTCGCGGAGCGCATGCGCGCACCCGTCATTTCCCCCGTCGGCATCGCCATCGGCTAACGCGCGGCAATCTCGGCCATGGCCGCGTCCACCGTGGAAGTGAAGGTGACGCGCGGCGGGTGCAGCTCGTGGGCTTCCAGCATGCGGCGCATGTCGGGTTTCAGCCCGGTGATGAACACGCGCACGCCGGCGCGTTCCGCCTTGCGCACGAGGCCTTCGATCACGCTCGCCGCCGTCGAATCCAGCAGCGGCACGTCCGCGCAATCGAGCACGAAGTTACGGCGCTGGTCGGCGATGCGGTCGAGCACGGAGCCGACGCTGGCCGCCGCGCCGAAGAAGAACACGCCGCTGATGCGGTAAATCACCGTATCCGGATCGTTCGCGATCACGGGTCGCTCCGGCAGGCCGGTGTCCTCCCCGGCATTCTCGATGGCTCGCACGATCTGCGGCACCGTCTCCTCGCGGATGTTCACCGCCTTGCCCATGCGGTCGATGAACAGCACGGCGCCGAGCAGGAAGCCGACGACGATGCCCTCCGTCAGGTCGCGGAAGACGACGAGCAGGAAGGTGACAGCGAGCACCGCCGCGTCACCCCGCGACGAGCGTAAGAGTGCGGCGATGGCGGGCCGTTCGACCATGTTGAACGACACGACCGCCAGCACGCCGGCGAGCGCCGCGAGCGGAATGTAGCTTGCGAGCGGCGCGGCAACGAGCATGAAGAGCAGCAGGAAAACCGAATGCAGCATGCCGGAAACCGGGCTGGTGGCGCCGGAGCGCACATTGGTGGCGGTGCGCGCGATCGTGCCCGTCACGCAGATGCCGCCGAACAGCGCCGAGCCGATATTGGCGAAGCCCTGCGCGATCAGCTCCATGCTGGAGCGGTGGCGCCGCCCCGTCATGCCGTCGGCGACGACCGCGGAGAGCAGCGATTCGATGGCGCCGAGCAGTGCGAAGGCGACCGCATCGGGCAGCACGGCGATGACGAGGTCCGGCGAGAAGGACGGCAGCGCGGGAACCGGCAGGCCGCGCGGAATGCCGCCGAAGCGGGTGCCGATCGTATCGGCCGGCAAGGAGAGGAGGGCGGTTGCCGCGGATGCGACGGCGACGGCGATGAGGAGGTTGGGCCAGGCGGGCCGGAAGCGCCGCAGCAGCAGGATGATGGCGATGGTGACGCCGGCCACACCGAAGGCGGCGGGGCTGAAGGTCGGACGTGCCGCCCAAAGTGCCGCGAGCTTTTCGAGGATCGGTCCCGGCTCCTGTCCGCCGAGCTTCAGGCCGAGCAGTTCGCCGATCTGGCTGGCGAAGATGATGACGGCGATGCCCGCGGTGAAGCCGACCGTCACCGGATAGGGAATGAACTTGATGAATTTCCCGAGCCGCAGATAGCCGGCAAGCGCGAGAATGATGCCGGAGAGAAATGTCGCAAGCAGCAGGCCTTCGACGCCGTGCCGTGCGACCGTTGCCGCGACGAGCACGATGAAGGCGCCGGCCGGTCCCCCCACCTGGAACCGGCTGCCTCCGAGTGCGGAGACGAGGAAGCCGCCGACGATCGCCGTATAGAGGCCGCGGTCGGGCGTGACGCCGGAGGCGATGGCGATCGCCATGGAGAGCGGCAGCGCGACGATGGCGACGGTGAGGCCGGACAGCACGTCCGCCTTCAGTCGCGCCGGCCCGTAACCCTCCGCGAAAACGCTGGCGAGCTTCGGCATCAGGGTATCGGTCATGGGGCGCCTCAGGAGGCCGGTGGAAAGGGGGAAAAGCTGGCCGGCGAGGGCATCTCACGCCGAGTCGCGCGTTTTTGCAATGACGGACGTCAAAGCCTTGTGAAAATTGCAAGGCAAGGCAGAAGCGCAGGATTTGTGAAATCGCCGCATGCTTGGTTGAATGCGTCCCGACGAAAGAGGTGCGGCATGGGCGAGAATGAAATCTGGGCGAGCTACGAGAAGCGTCTGTCGCGCGTATCCGCCTATATCTACGATCATCTGGACGAGGATATCGACCTCGACCGGCTGGCGGAGATCGCCTGCCTTTCGGCGCATCACTGGCACCGCGTCTACCGGGCCGTGCACAACGAAACGCTGGCGGCGACCGTCCGCCGGCTTCGTCTGCACCGGGCCGCGGGCGACCTGGTGCGGTCCGACCAAACCGTACGGGACATCGCCGCGCGATGGGGCTACCCCAATCTCCAGTCCTTCACGCGCACCTTCGCGGCTGCCTATGGCATGCCGCCGGCGCGCTACCGGCGGGAGGGGAGCCATCGCGCCTTCGAACCCCAAAGCGGCAAGGAGCCGACCCGCATGTACGACATCACCATCCGCACCCTACCTGAACAGACGCTGCTCGGCGTTTCCCATGCCGGGTCCTATATGGGCATCGGCAAGGCTTTCGAGGCGCTTTACGGCGCGCTGTTCTCCCGCAACATCTTCCGGCCGGACATGCGCATGGTCGGGGTTTTTCTCGACGATCCGGATCTCGTGGCGGAGGACAAGCTGCGCTCCTTCGCCTGCGTCACGGCGGACGCAGCCGTTCCCGCCGAAGCGCCGCTGGTTCGCCGCACGCTTGCCGGCGGCGATTATGCGGTGCTGCGCCACCAGGGGCCGTATGCCAACATGGGAGCGGCCTACCGCTGGCTCTACGCCACCTGGCTGCCGGCCTCCGGCCGCTCCATCCGCGACGAGGTCATGTTCGAGACCTATCTCAACAATCCGCGCGAGGTGCCGCCAAGCGAGCTTTTGACGGAAATCCACCTGCCGCTTCAGCCGGCTTGATGATGAAGGCGGGGCGGGTGAAAACCCGCCCTAGCCGGCCTTCGCTGCCGCAAGCTGGCGGTGCATTTCCTCGTCGTCGATGGCAGTGGCGCGCTTGCTCGCCGGGCGCTCCTTCAGCCGGTCCCAATAGGCCTTGAATTCCGGCCGGGGCTCCAGCGAGCCGAACTGGAGGCCCCAGCTGATATGGGCGCCGACATAGACATCGGCGGCGGTGAAGCTGTCGCCGGTGATATAGGGGTGCTGCGTGACGGCATAGGCGAGGGTGTCCATCACCGATTCGTAGCTGCCGCAGCCGATGCTGCGGTGACGCTCCTTCGGCACCTCCAGCCCGAAAGCCTTGATCGAAACCGCCATTTCCAGCGGCCCGGCGGCGAAGAACGGCCAGCGGTAATAGTCGCCGCGCTGGTCGGTTGGCGGCGCAAGGCCGGCTTCCGGAAAGGCATCGGCGAGGTAGGCGCAGATCGCGGCGGCTTCCGTCACGATGGTCTTGCCGTGGCGGATGCAGGGCACCTTGCCCATCGGGTTGATCGCCAGATAGTCGGGCGATTTCATCGATCCGTCGAAGGTCAGCCATTCCGTGCGATAGGGCGCGCCGACTTCCTCCAGCATCCAGCGGGCAATGCGTGCGCGCGACATAGGATTGGCGTAGAAGATCAGGTCCTCGGCCATGCTGTTCTCCTCTCACAAATGGTGGACGGGAGGATAGGGCGCGGGGTTGCCGCCGCAAGGGAAGGACAAAGAAAAAGCCCGGCGCAAGGCCGGGCTTTCGATAGGCTGTCTCGCTCAGGCCGCCATGGCCTTGCGGAGGTTCTCGTCGATCTTGTCGAGGAAGCCGGTGGTGGAGAGCCACGGCTGGTCGGGACCAATGAGAAGGGCGAGGTCCTTCGTCATGAAGCCGGATTCGACCGTGTCGACGCAGACCTTTTCCAGCGTGTCGGCGAAACGCGCGAGCTCGGCATTGTTGTCGAGCTTAGCGCGGTGCGCGAGGCCACGCGTCCAGGCGAAGATCGAGGCGATCGAGTTGGTCGAGGTTTCCTCGCCCTTCTGGTGCTGGCGGTAGTGGCGCGTCACCGTGCCGTGCGCGGCTTCCGCTTCCACCGTCTGGCCATCCGGCGTCATCAGAACCGAGGTCATCAGGCCGAGCGAGCCAAAACCCTGGGCGACGATGTCGGACTGCACGTCGCCATCGTAGTTCTTGCAGGCCCAGACGTAGCCGCCGGACCACTTCAGCGCCGAGGCGACCATGTCGTCGATCAGGCGATGTTCGTACCAGATCTTCGCTTCCTTGAACTTGTCGGCGAATTCCTTGTCGAAGACTTCCTGGAAGATGTCCTTGAAGCGGCCGTCATAGACCTTGAGGATGGTGTTCTTGGTGGAGAGGTACACCGGCACCTTGCGCTGCAGGCCGTAGTTCAGCGAGGCGCGGGCGAATTCGGTGATCGAATCGTCGAGATTGTACATGCCCATGGCGACGCCGGCGGACGGGGCGTCGAACACGTCATATTCGATCTCCTTGCCGTCCTCGCCGACGAACTTCATCGTCAGCTTGCCCTTGCCGGGGAACTTGAAGTCGGTGGCGCGGTACTGGTCGCCGAAGGCATGGCGGCCGACGATGATCGGCTTGGTCCAGCCGGGCACGAGACGCGGCACGTTCTTGCAGATGATCGGCTCGCGGAAGATGACGCCGCCGAGGATGTTGCGGATCGTGCCGTTCGGCGACTTCCACATCTTCTTCAGCTTGAATTCCTCGACGCGGGCTTCGTCCGGGGTGATCGTCGCGCACTTGACGCCGACGCCGTGCTTCTTGATGGCGTTGGCCGCATCGATCGTCACTTGGTCGTCGGTGGCGTCACGGTTTTCCATGCCGAGGTCGTAATATTCGAGGTCGACGTCCAGGTAGGGATGGATCAGCTTGTCCTTGATGAACTGCCAGATGATGCGCGTCATCTCGTCGCCGTCGAGCTCGACGACGGGGTTGGCGACCTTGATCTTTGCCATGGAGAGCCTCGTGTTTTGTAGGGGCTGGGCGCCCCGGATCGTGGACTTGAAAGAACCGTTTGGCCCTATAGCATCCAAGGCCGGCAAGGCAAAGCCAACGATCGGATGAGGCGGTTTATTTTCGCCGGCGGACGGAATAAGTTTCGCCAAAATTCCGTTCCAGGAAAGTTCGCTCACGGCGCCCATCCGGGCCTGCCGTCACCCAATGGAGAATGTCATGTCGCGTTTCGGTCTCGTTGCGCTCGTCCTTCTGCTTCCCGTCTCCGTCGAGGCGGCCGACTACAAGGCGCCGGTGTCGGAAATCATGTCCGCGGCGACCACCAACTGGCAGGACATGGGCACCGACAGCCACACGCCGCCGCCCTATACCGACTACTTCTCCGAGGATTTTCTGGCGCGGCTTTACAGCAAGGATTTCGTCGCGAAATACAAGGAAGCCGCGAAGTACCCCGCCTATGACGACGGCGGTTCGCCCTTCGATTACGATCCGATCATCGGCGGCCAGGACGGCTGCGCGCTGAAGGACATCACGGTGACGGAAGGCCAGCCCGCGGGCGGCGCGGAGGATGTGACGGTAACCTTCGACAACAGCCACTGCTTCGGCGAGCGCGCCGCGGACTGGGAGCCGGAAAAGCTCGTCTTCAAGGTTATCGACGAGGACGGCCGGGCCGTCATCAACGATATCGAGCGCCCGAGCTTCGAAGAGGCCGCGTCGCTGAAGAAGGAGTTGCAGGAGATTGCCCAGGAAGGCGCCAATGGCGGGAGCGGCACGGCAGAGGAAAACCCGGAATAAGCGGCTGCCGCTTTTCATTTTCAGCCATTTGTGCCAGTGAGGCCCGACTTTTCTAGGGAAATATGGGTATGGCAGGCACGAACAGCGAACGCACGCTGATCGCCGAAGGACCGGCGATCATCCTCGTTCATCCGCAACTGGGTGAAAACATCGGCATGGTGGCGCGCGCCATGGCGAATTTCGGCCTCGCCGAACTGCGTCTGGTCAATCCGCGCGACGGCTGGCCGAGCGAGAAGGCGATCTCCGCCGCCAGCAAGGCCGACCATGTCATCGAGGCGGCCAAGGTCTATCCCTCGCTGGAAGCGGCCGTCGCAGATCTCGAATTCGTCTATGCGACGACCGCGCGCGACCGCTACGGCTACAAGGAAGTGCGTTCCCCCGTCGTTGCTGCCGATGATTTGCGCGTTCGTTTCCGGGCCGGCGAAAAGACCGGCATACTCTTCGGCCGCGAACGCACGGGCCTCACCAATGAGGAAATCGCGCTTGCCGACGAACTGGTGACTTTCCCGGTCAATCCCGCCTTCGCCTCGCTCAATCTCGCCCAGGCCGTACTTCTGATGAGCTACGAGTGGATGAAGAGCGGCCTAGCCTCCGTCGAGGACACCCCGTTCGACGCGCTGCCGCAGCGCCCCGCCAAGAAGGAAGAGTTGCAGGGCCTGTTCGACCATGTCGAGGAGACGCTCGATGCGCGCGGCTATTTCCGGCCTGTCGAAAAAAAGCCCAAACTGGTGGAGAACCTGCGCGCCATCCTGACGCGTCCTTCCTTCACCGGCACGGAGATCCAGGTGTTGCGCGGCATCATTTCCTGCCTCGACCGTTTCACCCCGGAATCACCGCGCGGCGCGACGAACCCGAACCGCACGCGCAACCGCCGGCCCAAGGTGCCCCGTGACGACGACGAATAGTGCCAAACCTATCCTGGTCTTCGATAGCGGCATCGGCGGGCTGACCGTGCTGCGCGAGGCGCGCGTGCTGATGCCGGAGCGGCACTTCATCTATGTCGCGGATGATGCCGGGTTTCCCTACGGTCCCTGGGAGGAGCCGGCGCTGAAGGCGCATGTCATCGACCTCTTCGGCAAGCTGCTCGCCGAGCACGACCCGGAAATCTGCGTCATCGCCTGCAACACCGCCTTCACGCTGGTGGGAGCAGACCTGCGCGCCGCCTTTCCCGCCATGCCCTTCGTCGGCACCGTGCCCGCCATCAAGCCCGCCGCCGAGCGCACGCGCTCCGGCCTCGTCTCGGTGCTCGCCACCCCCGGCACGGTCAAGCGCGCCTATACGCGCGATCTCATCCAGTCCTTCGCCAGCCAGTGCGACGTGCGCCTCGTCGGCTCGGAGCGCCTTGCGCCCATGGCGGAAGCCTATATCCGCGGCGAAACGCTCGCCGACGACGCGGTCCGTGCAGAGATTGCTCAATGCTTCATCGAACAGGACGGCCGCAAGACGGATATCGTCGTGCTCGCCTGCACGCACTATCCCTTCATGGCGAACCTCTTCCGCAAGCTTGCTCCCTGGCCGGTCGACTGGCTCGACCCGGCCGAAGCCATCGCCCGCCAGGCTCGCCGGCTCGTGCCGCCGCTCGAAACGCTGGCGCCGGGCGAGGACATCGCCGTCTTCACCTCCGGCAATCCGGATTTTTCCACCCGCCGGCTGATGCAGGGCTTTGGATTGCAAATCGAATCGAACTCACGCACAAACCGTTGAGGCGCCTGAATTTACGGGATGTCGGCGTTGAGGGGCATCTTGGCGTCTTTGTCTGGGGTGCGCGGTTATTGCCATCGGCTCCTTGAAGAGGAACACATGGAAATGAAACTTTCGAAGCGTCTTTTCCTGAAGGGCGCCTGTTGCGGTGCGGCTGTGCTCGGCACAGGCTTTGCAGCGTCGGCCTCCGCCGCAGACAATACGGTCGTTGCGCATGCGCCCGCGCCGACCGGTCTCTCGCCGGACGAGGCGCTGGCGCTCTTGAAAAAAGGGAATGACGATTTCGTCGCCGATCGTGTTCCGGTTCTCCACATCGATCGCAAGCGCCGGCTGGAAATCGCCGAAGCGCAGCATCCCTTCGCCGTGCTTGTGGGATGCTCCGATTCGCGCGTTCCGCCGGAACTGCTGTTCGCGTGCGGATTGGGTGATCTTTTCATTGTGCGCGTCGCCGGAAACACGGTCGACATGGTCGGACTCGGCAGCATCGAATATGCGGTCGAGCATCTCGGCGTGCCGCTGGTCGTGGTTCTTGGCCACGAACGCTGCGGTGCGGTGGCCGCGGCCGTCGCGGCAGTGAAGGATAGTGCGGACTACGACAGCGCGATCGAGGCGATGGTGGCACCGATCCTGCCCTCCGTCCTGCATTCCACCCGCCTGGAGGGGGATTTGCTGGACAATTCCGTTCGGGAAAACGTCAAGCGCGTGGTTGAGCGCTTGCGGATTTCCACCGACGTCATCACCAGCAAACTTGAGGCCGGTAAGCTGAAGATCGTCGGAGCCCGTTACGACCTCGATGAAGGAAAGGTCGATTTCTTCGTCTGACCCTCATCGGGGGTCTGCCGCAAAACTGTGGGTTTTGCGCGTTGTTGCGGACAAGTCGCGCGGATCGGTGATAGACCTCCCGCCATGCGCGCGGTCCAATAGAACCGCGGCTGTCTTTCGGACGGAAACGAGGAATGGCATGAAGGTCGGCATCGACATGGGAACGGTGCAGGGCGGTGCACCGGCCAGGCTCGATATCGAGGAACTGCTGGCGACCCGCCTGCTGGTGCAGGGCAATTCGGGCTCGGGAAAGTCGCATCTGCTGCGCCGCCTGCTCGAACAGTCCGCGCAATGGGTGCAGCAGGTCATCATCGATCCCGAAGGCGACTTCGTCACGCTGTCGGACCGATTCGGCCATGTCGTCGTCGACGGCGAGCGCACGGAAGCCGAACTCGTCGGCATCGCCAACCGCATCCGCCAGCACCGCGTCTCCTGCGTGCTCTCGCTCGAAGGGCTGGAAGCCGACGAGCAGATGCGCGCGGCGGGCATCTTCCTCAATGCGCTCTTCGATGCGGACCGGGACTTCTGGTATCCGGTGCTCGTCGTCGTCGACGAGGCGCAGCTCTTCGCGCCGGCCTCCGGCGGCGAAGTGTCGGAAGAAGCGCGAAAACTCTCGCTCGGCGCGATGACCAACCTGATGTGCCGCGGCCGCAAGCGCGGCCTGGCCGGCGTCATCGCCACGCAGCGCCTTGCCAAGCTCGCCAAGAACGTCGCGGCCGAGGCCTCCAACTTCCTGATGGGCCGCACATTCCTCGACATCGACATGGCGCGCGCCGCCGACCTGCTCGGCCTCGACCGGCGGCAGGCGGAAATGTTCCGCGACCTGCCGCGCGGCTCCTTCGTGGCGCTCGGGCCGGCGCTGTCGCGCCGCCCGCTGCCGGTGGAGATCGGCGCGGTGGAAACCTCCGCGCGTTCGACCAGCCCCAAACTGATGCCGCTGCCGGATGCACCGCAGGACGTCGAAGACCTGATCTTCACGCCGGACCCGGAAGAGTTTTCGCGCCAGCTCGTTCGCCGCGCGCCACCGGCGCCGCGGCCCACGACGGATATCCTCGCCGAACTCTCCCGCGCCCGGCCGGAGCCGGTGGCGGAGCCGGCGAAGGCTGCGGCGCCTGAAATCACCGCCGAGGAACGCGAAGACCTGCTCGACCGCACGCTGGCCGAAATCCTCGGTCATCCCGATGCGGCCTTCCGGGCGGATGCTGAACTGTTCCAGGATTTCCTCGTGCGCTGCCGCATCCGCCGCGTGCCCGGCGCGCCGCTCTCGCTGCCGGCCTTCCGGCGCAAGATGGCGGTCGCGCGATCCGGCGTCGATGCCGAGACGGCGGGAACGGAAATCTGGGCGAGGGCGCTCGATCTGTCCCGCAGCGTCACCGAGGACCTGCAGGGCGTCTTCCTGCTCGTCGCACAAGCCGCCGTGCGCGGCCTTGCCTGCCCGTCGGATGCGATGATCGCGCGTGCCTACGGCACCCATTCCGCCCGCCGCGCGCGCCGTCTGCTTGGCTATTTCGAGGAGCAGGGGCTGGTCGTGGTGCACAGCGATCTCGCCGGCCACCGCATCGTCGCCTTCCCGGATCTCGGCTGCGAGACGAAGCCTGGCGATGCCAACGGGCCGGACCTGACGGATTCCCGGCAGGATGCGGCTGAATAGTCGGATTTTCCGGGCGCCGCGCGTTGACAAATTTGTGAAACCCGCCTAATGACCCGCCAACGCCGGGCAGCAATGTCCGGTGTTTCATTTGACATGTCCCGTGGATTCTCCGGTCGCGATCGTGAGAAACCTGTCGGAGCCTCGAAAAGGTTCAGAGGAGGGCGTGTTTCCTTCAGCCGGTCCGGCAACGGGCAGGCAATAACAAGACTAGAGGAAATGCGATGAGCAAGCGCGCTGCATCCAAGTACAAAATCGACCGCCGTATGGGCGAAAACATCTGGGGCCGTCCGAAGTCCCCGGTCAACCGCCGCGAATACGGCCCGGGCCAGCACGGCCAGCGCCGCAAGTCCAAGCTTTCGGACTTCGGTGTTCAGCTCCGCGCCAAGCAGAAGCTGAAGGGCTACTATGGCGACATCCGCGAGAAGCAGTTCCGCGCGATCTTCGCTGAAGCCGAGCGCCGCAAGGGCGACACCCCGGAAAACCTGATCGGCCTGCTCGAATCGCGCCTCGACGCGATCGTGTACCGCGCCAAGTTCGTTCCGACGGTCTTCGCTGCCCGTCAGTTCGTCAACCACGGCCACGTCAAGGTCAACGGCGTTCGCGTCAACATCGGTTCCTACCGCTGCAAGCCGGGCGACGTCATCGAAGTCAAGGACAAGTCCAAGCAGCTCGTCACGGTTCTGGAATCCGTTGGCCTCGCTGAACGCGACGTTCCGGACTACATCGAAGTCGATCACAACAAGATGGTCGCCACCTTCGTCCGCATCCCGGTTCTCTCCGACGTGCCCTATGCCGTCGTCATGGAACCGCACCTGGTCGTCGAATTCTACTCGCGTTAATCGCGGTCGACACCTTGCGAAATCTGGAAAAGCCGCCAAGAGATTGGCGGCTTTTTCTTTTGGGGGAAACGGCATGACGGATTTGCAGGCTATCGTCGACGAGATCCATGCGACGCTGTCGCCACGGCGTGGCGAGGGCAGGGTGGCGAATTACATTCCGCAGCTTGCGCATGTGGACCCGCAGAAGTTCGGCATGGCTGTCGTCAGTGTCGATGGCACGAGGTATCTCGCGGGCGACGCGGAAGAAGCCTTCTCGATCCAGAGCATTTCCAAGGTTTTCACGCTGACGCTGGCGCTCGGCAAACATGGCGAGGCGATCTGGAAGCGGGTGGGGCGCGAACCGTCGGGCTCCGCCTTCAACTCCATCGTCCAGCTGGAGCACGAGGGCGGTATTCCGCGCAATCCGTTTATCAATGCCGGCGCCATCGCGATCACGGACCTCATTCTTGCCGGCCATACGCCGAAGGAGGCAATCGGCGAGATCGTGCGCTTCCTGCGCTACCTCGCGGATGAGGACGACATCATCATCGACCAGGCTGTCGCGCGCTCCGAGCAGGCGACGGGGTTCCGCAATTTCGCGCTCGCCAATTTCATGCGCTCCTTCGGCAAGCTCGACCACGCGGCCGAACTGGTGCTCGGCGTCTATTTCCACCAATGCGCGCTGGCGATGAGCTGCCGGCAGCTCGCCAAGACGGGGCTGTTCCTCGCCAACAGCGGCACCAACCCGCTGACCGGCCACCGCGTCGTCTCGCATATGCGCGCGCGGCGCATCAACGCGCTGATGCTGACCTGCGGCCACTATGACGGCTCCGGCGACTTCGCTTATCGCGTCGGCCTGCCGGGCAAGAGCGGCGTGGGTGGCGGCATTCTCGCCGTGGCCCCGGGAAAGGCCTCGGTTGCGGTCTGGTCGCCGGGGCTGAACGACAACGGCAACTCGCTGCTCGGCTCGCTGGCGCTGGAAATGCTGGCGGCGCGGACGGGCTGGTCGGTCTTCGGGGCTTGATTGTGAGCCGCGTTCGGGGCATTGCAAACCCATGACCCTCGCATTTGCAGATACCGACGACGACGCATCGGACGACGGCCGTCATCCGCTCTTTGCGGATGCCCCCAGGAGCGTCTCCTTCAACAAGCTGCGCAAGCGCCTGCTGCGGCAGGTGCGACAGGCGATGGACGACTTTTCCATGCTGAAGGGCCAGAAGCGCTGGCTCGTCGGCGTCTCCGGCGGCAAGGACAGTTATGGCTTGCTGGCGCTGTTGATGGACCTGCAATGGCGCGGCCTGCTGCCGGTGGAGCTCATCGCCTGCAATCTCGATCAGGGCCAGCCGAATTTTCCAAAACATATCCTGCCGGAATACCTGTCCTCGATCGGCATCAAACACCGCATCGAATACCGCGACACCTATTCCATCGTGAAGGAGAAAGTGCCGGCGGGCGCGACCTATTGTTCGCTCTGCTCGCGGCTGCGGCGCGGCAATCTCTATCGCATCGCGCGCGAAGAGGGCTGCGACGCACTGGTGCTCGGCCATCACCGCGAAGACATTCTCGAAACCTTTTTCATGAACTTCTTCCATGGCGGCCGGCTCGCCGCCATGCCGCCGAAGCTCCTGAACGACGAGGGCGACCTGATGGTGCTGCGCCCGCTCGCCTATGCGGCGGAGGAGGATCTCGCGAAATTCGCGGCCGCCATGCAGTTCCCGATCATCCCCTGCGATCTCTGTGGCTCGCAGGACGGCCTCCAGCGCAATGCGATGAAGGCGATGCTGGCCGATATCGAGACGCGCATGCCGGGCCGCAAGGACGCCATGCTGCGGGCACTTGGCCATACCAACCCGTCCCATCTTCTCGACCCGAAGCTTTTCGATTTCTCCTCCCTGGAAACGGTAAGACACGAATGACGACGATTGACATCAATGCCCTGGCGCTGGTGCTTGCACAGGCGGCCGAGGCCGAAATCCGCCCGCGCTTTCGCGCACTCGCCAAGAGCGACATCCGCACCAAGGCGGACGCCAACGACCTGGTGACGGAGGCCGACGAAGCGGCCGAACGCTTCATCAAGAAAGAGGTCGCGGCACAGTTCCCGGGCGTGCTCTTCGTCGGCGAGGAATCGGTCGCGGCCGATCCGGCGTTGCTGCCGAAGCTCGCCGATGCCGAGCTTGCCATCGTCGTCGACCCGATCGACGGCACCTTCAACTTCGCCTCCGGCGTGCCGCTTTTCGGCGTCATGGCGGCGATCGTATCCGGTGGCGAGACCGTCGGCGGCATCATCTACGACCCGATGGGCGATGATTTCGTGATGGCGGAAAAGGGCGGCGGCGCCTGGCAGACCGGCGATCACCGCCCGGCTGTCAAGCTGAAGACGCGGGGCGCGGCACCGCTCGAAGCCATGACCGGCATGGCCTCCACCAGCTTCCTCGATCGCGAGCGGCGCGCCCGCATCCTGTCGAACCTCGCCAAGGTGGCCTTCGTTTCGAACTACCGCTGCGCGGCGCACGAATACCGCACCTTCGCCGGCGGCCACCTGCATTACCTGATGTACAACAAGCTGATGCCCTGGGATCACCTGGCCGGCACGCTCATCGCCCAGGAAGCCGGTGCCTATGCCGCCCGCTTCGACGGCTCGCCTTACCAGCCGCACCATGTCGAGGGCGGCCTGCTGGTCGCGCCGGACAAGGATAGCTGGGAGATGCTGCGCCGCGAGGTTTTTGTCGACTGAGGCGGTTTTCGACCCAACAAAAAGGCCCGGCTGCCATTGGTAGCCGGGCCTTTTGCATTTGTCCTGGCGGTTTCGTCAGACCGGCTGGTTATGCGGCTGGAACAGCTTCCCGTGCTCGGCGATCAGCACGAAGATCAGGCCGATGATCGACAGCGAGAAGAAGCCCATGACGAGGGGCAGCGCGGTGCCGTTGAAAGCCTGGCCGATGATCGCACCGAGGATCGTGCCCCCGGCCGTGCCCATGAAGCCGAGCACGGAGGAGGCCGTGCCGGCGACGTGGCCGAGCGGCTCCATGGCGAGCGAGTTGAAGTTCGAGCCGATCCAGCCGAACTGGAACATCGACAGCGCGAAGAGCACGATGAAGATGGCGAACGGCACATGCGGCGCCCAGAGGAGCGTCAAAAGCAGCCACAGCGTGTTGACGGCGAGGAAGCCGAGCAATGCACCATGCGACAGCCGGCGCATGCCGAACTGGCCGACGAGCCGCGCATTGACGAAGGACGACAGCGCCATGAAGGCCGCGACCCCGGCAAAGGCGACCGGGAACCAGACGCCAAGCCCGTAGATGCCGACATAGATCTGCTGCGCCGAGTTGATGAAGCCGAACAGCGCGCCGAAGATGAAGGTGCTCGCCAGCGTGTAGCAGAGCGCCACGCGGTTGGTCAGCACGATGCGGAAGCCTTGCAGCACCGACCGCACCGTGAAGGGGCGCACGTCATCGGCATGCAGCGTTTCCGGCAGGCGGAAATACATCCACGCCCAGACGACAGAGGCCATGACGGCCATGAAGACGAAGATCAGGTGCCAGTCGCCGAACAGCATGACGACCTGGCCCGTGCCCGGCGCCAGCACCGGCACGACCATGAAGACCATCATGATCAGCGACATGACCTCCGCCATCGCGCGGCCGCCGAAAATGTCGCGCACGATGGAGATGGTGATGACGCGCATGGCGGCCGAGCCGATGCCCTGGATGAAGCGCAGCGCCAGCAGGGCCGCGAAGCTCGGCACGAAGATCGCCGCCAGCGACGACACGACATAGACGCCGAGGCCGAAGAACATCGGCGCACGGCGGCCGAACCGGTCCGATATCGGGCCGTAGAGCAACTGCGCGAAGGCGAAGCCGATCAGGTAGGCGGAAATGACATATTGCCGGTGGTTCTCGTTCTCGACGCCGAGGCTGGCGCCGATCTCCTGCAGGCCGGGCAGCATGATGTCGATGGCCAGAGCATTGAGCGCCATCAGCAGCGCCATGAGCGCAATGAATTCTATCTTGCCCATGCCTTTGAGGCGCTGGGCCGATTCGGGGGAAAGTCCGGACATAAGAATTTATTCCATAAAAGAGAGAAGGCGCCGCTGGGAATGCGGCGCCTTTAAAAGCTTGGCCGGCCGGAAGGACCGTGAAGCGTCAGGCAGCGCCCTTGATCGAAATACCCTGTTCCTGAAGATGGGACTGCAATTCGCCCGACTGGAACATCTCGCGCACGATGTCGCAACCGCCGACGAACTCACCCTTCACATAAAGCTGGGGAATGGTCGGCCAGTTGGAATAGTCCTTGATGCCCTGGCGGATGTCGGCGTCGGCGAGCACGTTGATGCCCTTGTAGTCCACACCCACATAGTCGAGGATCTGTACGACCTGACCGGAGAACCCACACTGCGGGAATTCCGGCGTGCCCTTCATGAAGACGACGACGTCGTTGTTCTTTACTTCGTTTGCGATGAAATCGTGGATGCTCATTGCAGTATTCCTTGGCAAATCGGCTTCAAGGGCCGATGCGATGAACCGTCCGCCCTAGATAACAATCTCGGATGACAATTGCCAGAAGGCCCTCAGAAAAAACGCAAGGGGCTCCCTTACGATTTCCGGGGCTGTTGCGCGATGGTCGCGCCCTACCGGCTGCGCTGGCGCGAACGGCTGGCGGCGGTGCGGCGTCGGCTCACCTGCTTGCGCGGGCGCCGGGCCGGCTTCTTCGCCGCCGGCTTCAGCGCCGCTTCGAGGATGTCGCCGAGCAGCCCGCCGGAAGCCTTCTTGCGCGTCGTCGTCCTGCGGCGTGTGCGCTTGGCCGTTGTCTTGCGCACGCCGGTCTTCTTCAGCACCTCCTTGAGAGCCGCATCGACCACGCCGGAGACGAGTTCATCGAGGAGACCGGCCATGGCGGATTACTCCGGAATGGAGGTCTGGAGGGCGAGGGCATGCAACACCCCGCCCATATTGCCCTTCAGGGCGTCATAGACCATCTGGTGCTGCTGCACGCGGGTCTTGCCGCGAAACGCTTCCGCGACGACCTCGGCTGCATAGTGGTCGCCATCGCCGGCAAGATCGCGGATGACAACCTTCGCGCCGGGAATGCCGGACTTGATCATGTCTTCGATATCGCCGGGTGACATAGGCATGTGGACTGCTCCCTTATAATTATTCCGCGGCGGCAGCGGCGTTGCCGTTGCCATCCATGAAGTCAGGGAACCACGATTCATGGGTGTTGCGCAATTGCTCAATGGCGAGCGACAGGCGACCCTCCACGACGAGCGCGTCGCCGCCCACCGTGCCGAGACGGCGGAACGGCACGCCCGCACCCTCGGCGTTGGCGCTGAGGAAGTTGGCGAGATCGGCCGGGACGGCGATGACGTAGCGCGCCTGGTCTTCGCCGAAGAGCAGCGCGTGCGCGGGGCCGTTCGAACCCGAGAGATCGACCGCGGCGCCCTTGCCGGACGACATCGCCATTTCGGCAAGTGCGACCACGAGGCCGCCCGAGGAAATGTCGTGGCAGGCCGTGACCTGGCCGTTGCGGATGGCCGAGCGCACGAAATCGCCGTTGCGGCGCTCCGCATGCAGGTCGACTTCCGGCGCCGGGCCGTCGACGATGCCCAGCACGTCGCGCAGGTAGACCGACTGGCCGAGATGGCTGCCGTCGATGCCGATGAGGATCAGCTGGTCGCCGTCCTTCGCGCCGCCGATCTTTGCCATGGTGGACCAGTCCGGCAGCAGGCCGACGCCGGCAATGGTGGGGGTCGGCAGGATCGCGATGCCGTTCGTCTCGTTGTAGAGCGAGACATTTCCGGAGACGATCGGGAAATCGAGCGCACGGCAGGCTTCGCCGATACCCTGGATGGCCTTGACGAACTGGCCCATGATTTCCGGCTTTTCCGGATTACCGAAGTTCAGGTTGTCGGTGGAGGCGAGCGGCTCGGCGCCGGTTGCCGTGATGTTGCGCCAGCATTCGGCGACGGCCTGCTTGCCGCCCTCGAACGGATCGGCCTCGACGTAACGCGGCGTCACGTCGGAGGAGAAGGCAAGCGCCTTGGTGGCATGGCCTTCGACGCGCACCACGCCGGCGTCGCCGCCGGGGATCTGCAGCGAATTGCCCTGGATCAGCGTATCATACTGCTCGTAGACCCAGCGGCGGCTCGACTGGTTCGGCGAACCGACAAGCTTCAGCACGGCCTCATTGTAGTCGGCAGGTTCCGCCACCAGGCTGGCCGGCAGCGGCGAGGGCTTGCCGGGCTCGCGCCACGGGCGGTCATATTCCGGCGCCTGGTCGCCCAGGTCCTTGATCGGCAGGTTCGCGACTTCCTCGCCCTGGTGCAGGATGCGGAAGCGCAGGTCGTCCGTCGTGTAGCCGACGATGGCGAAGTCGAGGCCCCACTTGACGAAGATCGCCTTGGCGACCTCTTCCTTGGCGGGCTCCAGAACCATGAGCATGCGCTCCTGGCTTTCCGACAGCATCATCTCGTAGGCGGTCATCTGCTCTTCGCGCACCGGCACCAGATCGAGGTTCAGCTCGATGCCGAGATCGCCCTTGGCGCCCATTTCGACGGCGGAGCAGGTGAGGCCGGCCGCACCCATGTCCTGAATGGCGATGACGGCGCCGGTCTGCATCAGTTCGAGGCAGGCTTCCAGCAGGCACTTTTCGGTGAAGGGGTCGCCGACCTGCACGGTCGGGCGCTTCTCCTCGATCGACTCGTCGAATTCGGCCGATGCCATGGTGGCGCCGCCGACGCCGTCACGGCCGGTCTTGGCGCCGAGATAGACGACCGGCAGGCCGACGCCCTTGGCTTCCGAGAGGAAGATCGCGTTGGACTTGGCAAGACCCGCGGCAAAGGCATTGACGAGGATATTGCCGTTGTAGCGCTCGTCGAACTCGACTTCGCCGCCGACCGTCGGCACGCCGAAGGAGTTGCCGTAGCCGCCAACACCGGCGACGACGCCGGAGACGAGGTGGCGGGTCTTCGGATGGTCCGGCGCGCCGAAGCGCAGTGCGTTCATCGCCGCGACCGGGCGTGCGCCCATGGTGAAGACGTCGCGCAAAATGCCGCCGACGCCGGTCGCAGCTCCCTGGTAGGGCTCGATATAGGAGGGGTGGTTGTGGCTCTCCATCTTGAAGACGACGCAGTCGCCGTCATCGATATCCACCACGCCGGCATTTTCGCCCGGGCCCTGGATGACGCGCGGACCCTTGGTCGGCAGCGTGCGCAGCCAGCGCTTGGAGGACTTGTACGAGCAGTGCTCGTTCCACATGGCGGAGAAGATGCCAAGTTCGGTGAAGGTCGGTTCGCGGCCGATCAGCAAGAGGATGCGGTCATATTCATCCGGCTTCAGCCCGTGGGCGGCAATCAGCTCCGGGGTGATCGGGCGGGTGTTCGAAATGGTCATCGTCGCTCGTCTTGTCGGTGGAGGGCAGCTTTGCGGTCTCTTTACCTCATGCTGCTTTGCAGTGCGACAGGAAAATGACCTGCAATCACAGCCGAAGGAGGCCGTCAGGCGAGGCTGTCGTAACCCGTCGGGCCATGGACGAGCAGGCGGCGAAGCCGCGTCAGGCCGGACACGACATCCTCGCGGTTTTCCGGCGGCGAGAAGCCGATGCGGACGCGGTGGAACGTCTTCTCCGAGCGGCCCGCCTTGAACTCGTCCTCGTCGTCGATGAGGATATCTTCGGCGAAAGCGGCCTGGCGGAACGTGCCGGACAGCCAGGGATCGGGTAGCTTCAGCCAGAGGAACGGCACGCGCGGATGGGACTCGAAATCCAGCCCGGCGAAAATCTCCCGCGCGATCGCCTCGCGCGCCTGCACCTCGTCGGCGACGGCGCTGCGGATGGCATCGGCCGTGCCTGAAAGCACGAGGCGGGCGGCGACTTCCGCCAGCAGGAAGGGTAGGCCGCCGCTCACCATCTTGTGGGCAATGCGCACGCGCTGCGCCAGATGCGGCGGGCAGGAGATCCAGCCGCCACGCACACCGGCAGCCACGCTTTTCGACAGGCCGCCGACGAGGAAAGTGCGGTCGGGTGCGATTTCTGCCAGCAGCGGAATGCCATTGTCGACGGTGGCGCCGTAGAGATTGTCCTCGATCAGCCAGACATTGTGCCGCTTGGCGATCGCCGCGATTGCGCGGCGGCGATCCTCCGGCATGGTGGCGAGCGTCGGGTTCTGCGCGGCACTCATCAGGAAGGCGAGCTTGGGGTGCTGCTGCACACAGACGCGCTCGAAATCGTCCGGGATCACGCCATAGGCATCCGATTCGACGAGCGCCGTCTGGCGGCCGAGCAGGGCGGTGCCGCGGCTGACCTGGGAATAGGTGAGGTGCTCGAAGACGATGCGGTCGCCGGGCGCGGTGATGACGGAGACGGCGGCGATGATGCCCGCATGCGCGCCAAGCGTCGGCACGATGCTGTCGATGCTGGGCTGCCAGCCGCCGCTGCCGAGCCAGCGCTGGCCCGCTTCCAGCCAATGGCGGGGGAAGTTGCGGGTGTAGCTCGCAATCTCGTTCGGCTGCTCCCGGCAGATCGCCGCCAGAATGTCGGTGACGGCGGCGGATTGGCCGATGTCCGTCGCCGCGGTCGTGTCGAAGCGCAGTTTTCCAGGCGGTGCATTGGCCGCGCGCGTGCCGGCAAGCCTTGCGCTGACCGGATCGACGGCAGGGGAGGGATTGTGCTCCGACGTGCCCAGCACATAGGTGCCGCGCCCCACTTCACCGCTGACGAGGCCGCGTTCGCGCACCATGCTGTAGGCGCGGCTGACGGTGCCGATGGTGACGCCGATGTCATAGGCGAGGTTGCGCTGCGGCGGCAGCTTGCTGCCCGAGGCGAGCGCGCCTGCATTGATCGCCTGCTCGATCTGGTCGGCAATGCGGACATAAAGCGGCCCGTCGGAGGCCTGGAGATCGGGAAGCCAATTTGTCATGGTGCCAATTCTTATATTGCACCGCCGAGAGAGTCAATTATCTATTGAATGTATCGATTGCTACTATTGCAGTGGCTTGTCAGGAGAATTGACAATGACAATTGATACAATCTTCGCCGAATCCGGCCTTGAGCCCAAGAGATCAGTGCGGGCAATTGCCTATCGCACCTGGCTCGCCTTGCGCGCCCATTGCCTGAAGCGGCGCACGCGCCATGCCCTGCTGGAGCTCACCGACGACGAGCTGCGTGACATCGGCATCACTCGCACCGAGGCACATCGCGAGGTCAGGAAATCGTTCTACTGGGATTGAGTTTTAACGCTCAGCAGCCCTTGCCGCCGCCGGCCCAGCGCTGAACGTCGCTCGCGATGCGCGCGCCGACCGCTTCGCCCATCATCGGGCCGAAGGCATCGAGCTTTGCCGGGTTGCCTTCCGCCTGCACGACGAGCAGCGGACGGGATTCCGGCGAATTACGGTGCACGACGAGGATGCGCGGGCGGCCGGAGAAGGAGTTCAATTCCGGCGCGAGGCGATAGGCCTTGAAGGCCGGATCGCCCGACTTGAACCAGCAGCTGTTTGCGGCAAGTGCCACGCGCTCCATGGTCGGCAGCGCGCCGCCATTGACCTTCGGCGCCGGGGTCTTCGTCTGGCAAGCGGCCAGAGCCGCGACGGCGGCGAGCGGCAGGAGAAGCTTGGCTGGGAGAAGAGGGCGCATGAAAAGCCTTTCGGGAATGGACATGCGCCCTTGATAACAAGCGTGCGTTAAGCAGCGATTACGTCGAGCACCGATGCGAAGAGGCCGCGACCGTCCGAACCGCCATGCGCGGCCTCGATCAGGTTTTCCGGATGCGGCATCAGGCCGAGCACGTTGCCCTTCGCGTTGATGACGCCGGCAATGTCGTTCAGCGAGCCGTTCGGGTTAGTGCCTTCGGCATAGCGGAACACGACCTGGCCATTGCCTTCGATCGCGGCAAGCGTCTCGGCATCGGCGAAGAAGTTGCCGTCGTGGTGGGCGACCGGGCAGCGGATGATCTGGCCCTTGTCGTAAGCGCGGGTGAAGTCGGTCTCGGCATTCGCCACTTCCAGCTTCACTTCGCGGCAGACGAATTTCAGCGAGGCATTGCGCATCAGCGCGCCGGGCAGCAGGCCCGCTTCGAGCAGGATCTGGAAGCCGTTGCACACGCCCAGAACCTTCACGCCGGCTTCCGCCTTCGCCTTGATCGCCTGCATGACGGGCATGCGCGCGGCAATCGCGCCGCAGCGCAGGTAATCGCCATAGGAGAAGCCACCCGGAATGACGATCAGGTCGACATCCGGCAGGTCTGTTTCCGTCTGCCAGACGGTGACCGGTGCTACGCCGGAAATCTTGGTCAGCGCCGCGATCATGTCGCGGTCACGGTTGAGGCCGGGAAGTTGGACGACGGCGGACTTCATGGGTGTGGTTCAAACCTTGCCTGGGCCTCGGCGAGTTCACGCAGTTCGAGGCGGTTTTCGATACGGTCGAGGCGTTGGTCGACGCGCTCCAGCCGCGAATAGATGTGATGGACGTCCTGCTGCACGGTCACGATTGCTCCGCGCATCGTGATCATCTCGCTACGAAGGTCGGAAAGGCCCGTGTCCAATTTGTCCATTCGGGCATGGATGCTTTTCAGCACCTCGTAGAGCAGTTCGTTCGTGACCTCTGCCATTGCCTATGTCCTTCAACCGTCAGGCGAGGGCGATAGTATAATTCTCGATTACCGTGTTGGCCAGCAGCTTGTCGCACATCGCCTTGAGGTCGGCTTCGGCCTTGGCGCGGTCGGCGGTGGCGAGTTCTAGGTCGAAAACCTTGCCCTGGCGGATAGCGCCGACGCCCTCGAAGCCGAGGCTGCCGAGCGCGCCTTCGATTGCCTTGCCCTGCGGGTCCAGAACACCGTTCTTGAGCGTCACCGTTACGCGTGCCTTGATCATGTCTTCCTCTTCAAACCAAATATGTTCGGCTGGCCGGTGAAGGGTTACTTCACCAGGACCGGACCGGTGCCGCGCACGGGCTCGTTTTCGTTGATGATGCCCAGGCGCCGGGCGACTTCCTGGTAGGCTTCCAGCAGACCGCCGAGATCGCGGCGGAAGCGGTCCTTGTCCATCTTCTCCTGGGTCGCGATGTCCCACAGGCGGCAGCTGTCCGGCGAAATCTCGTCGGCGATGATGATGCGCATCATGTCGCCTTCATAGAGGCGGCCGCACTCGATCTTGAAATCGACGAGCTGGATGCCGACGCCGAGGAAGAGGCCGGAGAGAAAGTCGTTGACGCGGATGGCGAGCGCCATGATGTCGTCGAGTTCCTGCGGGCTCGCCCAGCCGAAGGCGGTAATGTGCTCTTCGGAGACCATCGGGTCTTCGAGCGCATCGGCCTTGAAATAGAATTCGATGATGGAGCGCGGAAGGACGGTACCCTCCTCGATGCCGAGGCGCTTGGACAGCGAGCCGGCGGCAACGTTGCGCACGACCACTTCGAGCGGGATGATCTCGACTTCCTTGATCAGCTGCTCGCGCATGTTGAGACGGCGGATGAAATGGGTCGGGATACCCATCTTGTTGAGCTGCGTGAAGAGGAACTCGGAGATGCGGTTGTTCAGCACGCCCTTTCCGTCGATCACATCGTGTTTCTTCTTGTTGAAGGCGGTCGCATCGTCCTTGAAGAACTGGATCAGCGTGCCTGGCTCAGGGCCTTCATAAAGAATCTTGCCCTTGCCCTCGTAAATACGGCGGCGACGGTTCATGGATTTTTCTCTGTTGTTGGCGCGCTTGGGGGCCGCGCAGGTGTCGTTCGTTTGCGCTCCCATAAACGAAATGCTGCACTTTAACAATCGGCGTCTCGCCCGATCCCCCGTTTTCCGGCCTTCCCGGAACTTCCGAACTCACGAAAGTTCGCGTTGCACTTTTGCCGTCGTTTTGATTTATGGGCGGGGAACCCAACGGGCAAAAGAATCTACGGGAGTCACGGATGACCAACATGCAGGATCGGGAAAAGGCCTTCGAGGCCAAGTTCGCGCTGGACGAGGAACTGCGCTTCAGGGCCGAGGCACGCCGCAACAAGCTGGTCGGCCTCTGGGCTGCCGGCCTGCTCGGCAAGACGGACGCCGACGCGGACAGCTATGCGAGAGACGTCGTCGCCGCCGATTTCGAGGAAGTCGGCCATGAGGATGTCGTGCGCAAGATCAAGGCCGATTTCGACGCTGCCGGTGTCGCCCGCAGCGAAGACGAAATCCGCGTGCAGATGCTCGAGCTTCTCGCTGTCGCGATCGCGCAGGTCGAAGCCAGCTGATCAGCGGCTGCAATCATGTATTGCAGAAGCCGTCCGGTGATGCCGGGCGGCTTTTTCGTTTCTAGCGGATGATGGCGCGGCGGACTTCGTTCTGCAGGTCGCGCACGGTGCCGGTCTGGCTGCGCCATTCCTGCCGCTGCACGAAATCCGGTATAGCGTCGGCCGGCATGGGGCGGGCAAGCGCGTAACCCTGCAGGATATCGCAGCCGAGATCGCGCATGATGGCGACATGCGCCGGCGTCTCGACGCCCTCGGCCACGACCTCGATGTTCAGCGAGCGGCCGATTTCCACGATGGTGGCGACGAGCTTGCGCTGGCCCGGCGAACGGCTGACCGGCTTGACGAGCTGGCGGTCGATCTTGAGGCGCCGGGGGCTCAGCTTCATCAGGCTGACGATGGAGGCATGGCCGGTGCCGAAGTCGTCGATCTCGATATCGATGCCGAGCCTGCGCATCTCGGCGAGGTTCTCCAGCACCGTGCGGTCGCAATCGTCGAGGAAGATCGATTCCAGCAGTTCGAAGGAGAGCGATTTCGGGCGGATGTCGAGCGTGCGCAGCGAGTGGGCAAGCTCGGGGTCGTGCAGGCGTTTCGACGAGACGTTGGCCGAGATCTTGGCGATGCCCAGCCCCTGCGCCTCCCATCGCGCAAAATCGGCAAGCGACTGTTCCAGCACGATGCGGTCGATCGTCGCCACGCAGTCGAGGTCTTCCGCAATCTTCAGGAAGGAATCGGGCGCAAGGATGCCTCGTGTCGGATGATCCCAGCGGGCCAGCGTCTCGACGCCGACGATATCGAGCGTGCGGGCGCAGAACTGCGGCTGGTAATAGGGCAGGAAGCGCCGCTGCTCGATGCCGGAGAGGATCTCGTCGGCCGTCTGCTTGTTGACGATGATCTGCGCCTGGAAATCGCTGGTGAAGAATTCGTGCCGGCTGCGGCCGCGGTTCTTGGCGCGGTAGAGCGCGAGGTCGGCATTGACGAGCAGCTGCTTGGCATCGATCGCCGCGCCCGAAAGGCTGGCAATGCCGACGCTGGCGCCGAAGCGGCAAATATGGCCGTTGAAGGTGACGGGCTTGCGCATGGCATCGACGATCGCCTCGGCAAGCGTCGCGAGGTTGCGCCCACCCGAGCCGGTGGAAAGGAAGACGAATTCGTCACCGCCGATGCGCGCGACAAAATCATCCGGTCCCTTCAACGCGTTCAACAGGCCCGCGGCATGCACCAGCATCTGGTCGCCGGCGAGGTGGCCGAGCGTGTCGTTGATTTCCTTGAAGCGGTCGAGATCGATATGCAGCACAGCGAGCCGGCTGCCGGTCTCCTGCGCCTCCTTCGCGGCGGCCTGGATGGTTGCGTCGAGATAGCGGCGGTTCGGCAGGCCGGTCAGGTGGTCGTGCAGCGCGGTATATTCGATGCGCGCCCTTGCCGCTTCCAATTCGTCGTTGCGGGCTTCGGCAAGATCCTTGGCGCGCTTCAGCTCTTCCTGCAGGCGCACGTCGCCGGTGACGTCCCAGTTCGCGCCGATGAGACGGGGCACGCCGGTGAGGTCGATATAGGGGGCGGCGCGTCCCCGCACATGACGGATCTCGCCATCGCCGCGGATGATACGGAACTCGTTGACGAAGTCCTGGCCGCGAAAGATGCCGTCGGCGACCGTCATCGTGGCCTTGAGGCGATCGTCAGGATGAAGGGCGCGCTCCCAGGTCTCCGAATCCGGGTCTCCGTCGAGGCCGTAAATCCCGATCATGCGGTCGTCCCAGCGCACATCGGACGTCTTGAGGTTGATCTCGAAAACGCCAATGCGCGATATGTCAAGGGCGAGTTCCAGGCGGCGCGACATCTGCGCGAGCCGTTCTTCCGCTTCCTTGTGCTCGGTGATGTCCGTGTCCGTGCCGGCGATGCGGCTCGGCTTGCCGTCCGGGCCATACTCGACGACCGCACCACGGCTCTCGATCCAGATCCAGTGTCCGTCCTTGTGCCGTTCGCGGTAGCTGAAGACGTTAAAGGATGCTTCGCCGCTTTCCTGCTTGGCGATTTCGGCAAGCACATGCGCCCGGTCGTCCGGATGCACGGTCTGGATCCAGGTGTCAAGCGAGGTGTCGATCGGATCGTCCGGCCGCAGGCCGCGGATGGTGCGCCACTGGCGGGAATAGAAGAGGTCGCCGCGCGCGAAATCATGGTCCCAGACGCCCTGGCCGGCGGATTCCAGCGCATGGTTCCAGCGGCTTTCCCGCTCCGCCAGTTCGAGGGCGTTGCGCTTGCGCTCGTCGACATCGATCGTCTGGACGATCATGGCCGGGCTCAGCGCCTCGTCGGGAAGGGCGGGCGGCTCGATGAAGGAGGCGAGCACCCAGAATTCGCTGCCGTCCGCCCGCAGCAGGCGCACTTCCCAGGGCGCCTGTTCGGCAAGGTGCGGGCGCATGGCGAAGGCGATGGCCGGACGGTCCTTGGGCGAGACGCAATCCGGGAAAGGCGGGAGATCCGCGAAAGACGCGACGCCGAATGCGCGCAGCAGGCTGGCATTGGCATCGATGATGCGGCCTTCCGCATCGAGCGCTGCAAAACCGAAGCCGGAGCGCGCAAAAAGCTGGCGATAAAACGGCTCGGGCTCCGCTTCTCGCACGGCAATGGAGGTCGAACCGAAAGGTTTGGCCATGAAACGCGGCGCCTGCTTGAACTAAACAGCCAGAGCGTGCAGGATTTCTATGAAATTCCTCTTAATGACGAAATACCACCTTCGTCATAGAAGCTTCATTCGGGGGCCTTGAGGCGGCTCAGGAACTGCGCGAAAACCATCGTGCCCTCCGGCCAGGGGCCGTGGCCGGATTCCGTGTTGATATGCCCGGCCTCGCCGGCATCGAGCAGCAGCGAGCCCCACGCGGCGGCGATGTCGTCGGCATGTTCATAGGTGCCGAACGGGTCGTTGCGGCTGGCAACCACCAGCGACGGGAAGGTCAGCGGCTCGCGGGGATACGGCCCGAAGGTCGTCAGGTGTTTCGGGCGGATATCCGGGTTGGCGACATCCGGCGGTGCGACAAGGAAGGCGCCGGCGACCTTGTTGCCGAAATGGGGCGCGGCATGGATGGCGGCGGCGACACCGAGCGAATGGGCAACGAGGACGACGGGCTTCGTCGCGGCGGCCACTTCCTCGACCACGCGCTGGACCCAGTCTTCCCGCACGGGCTTCGCCCACTCGGCCTGCTCGACGCGGCGCGCCGAGCCGAGCTTGTTCTGCCAGCGGCTCTGCCAGTGTTCCGGCCCGGAATTGGTGTAGCCGGGAACGATGAGGATTTCTGCTTCTGACGCTTTCATGCGGTCGCATGTGCGTTCACGAAGTCCTGAAGTCAAGAGGGGAGGACAAATCGCCGCCCGGGTGTATAATCCGCCATCTTCGATGCAATGACGGCCGGCCGTACTGGCGGACGATTGCCCTCCACGCGCGCACGGGCCGTGACGGTTTCAAACCGGCAAGGAGGCGTGATCATGGCGACTTTTCATGTGATGGCAGGCCCAGACAGCGTGGTGGCGCGTCCGGCGATCCGCCGGATCGGGCTTTCCGACGTGTGGGATGCATTGGCGCGCGGTTTTGACGATTTTCGCGCAAAACCCTCGCACTATGTCTTCCTGAGCCTGATCTATCCGATCTCGGGCGTGGTGCTGGTCACCTGGAGTTCCGGCGCCAACCTGCTGCCCCTGATCTTTCCGCTGATCGCCGGTTTCGCGCTGCTCGGCCCGTTCTTCGCCATCGGCCTCTACGAGATCAGCCGGCGGCGCGAGCGCGGCATGGATACATCCTGGCGCCATGCGCTGGAGGTGCGCCATTCGCCGGCGCTGCCCTCCATCCTTGCCGTCGGCGCCATGCTGATGGCGCTTTTCGTGGCCTGGCTGGTCTTCGCGCAGATCCTCTATACCAACCTGTTCGGGCCGGAGCCGCCGCAATCGCTCGCCCTGTTCCTCGCTTCCATCTTCAGTTCCGAAAACGGGCTGCTGCTGATGCTGGCGGGTAATGCCATCGGCTTCTGCTTCGCGCTCGTCGTGCTGGCGACGACCGTCATCGCCTTTCCGATGCTGCTCGACCGCGATGTCGGCGCCGTCTCGGCGATGGAAACCTCGCTTAGGGCGACGCTGGTCAACCCCGTGCCGATCGCCTGCTGGGGCCTGATCGTTGCGGCACTGCTCATCATCGGCACGGTGCCGCTTTTCGTCGGCCTTGCCGTGGTCATGCCGATCCTAGGCCATGCCACCTGGCATCTCTACCGCAAGATCGTGGTCGACGAGCCGCAATAGAACGTTCGCGGGTGGAACGAGCGCCAGGAGGAGGGCGCAAGGCCGCCCGTCAGAGGGGGCGATGGCGCCATTGGCGCCATCGCCGTTTCTGGCCCTCACTTGGTCAGCGGATAGCACTTGTCGGTGGAAAAGGCGCCGTCGTTGAAACCCATCTGGCAGACGACGACCCCGTCGTCCTTTTGCAGGAAGACCGCGTAGCTTTCGGAAATCGGCGCCACGTTGATGATGTCGTAGCCGGCCTTCAGCAGTTCGACGATGGATTGTGGCGTCTGCGCCTGCACGGTGCCGGCGAATGACGCGGCCAGCGCAATTGCAGAACAAAATGCGGCAGCAAGAAACTTCATGTTCAGCCCCCAGGATGCGTGCGGCATTGCACGCAAGGGAAGTCTAATACAGAGTTTCCGGCCGGCGAAGGGGCTTCGCCGGCACGTTTGGGGATCGATGTCAGACGGTGCCGAAGACGCGGCGGAAGATCGTGTCGACGTGCTTGGTGTGGTAGCCGAGGTCGAACTTTTCGCGGATCTGCTCTTCGGACAAGGCGGCGCGCACTTCCGTGTCGGCGAGCAGCTCTTCCAGGAAATCCTTGCCCTGTTCCCAGACCCGCATCGCATTGCGCTGCACGAGGCGGTAGGCGTCCTCGCGCGAAACGCCAGCTTGCGTAAGGGCAAGCAGGACGCGCTGCGAATGAACCAGGCCGCGGAACTTGTTGAGATTCTTCAGCATGTTGTCCGGATAGATCACCAGCTTCTCGATGACGCCGGCAAGCCGGTTCAGCGCGAAGTCGAGCGTCACCGTCGTGTCCGGGCCGATGGCGCGCTCGACGCTGGAGTGGGAAATGTCACGCTCGTGCCAGAGCGCCACGTTTTCCATCGCCGGCGTCACGGCCATGCGCACGAGGCGGGCGAGGCCCGTCAGGTTTTCCGTCAGCACCGGGTTGCGCTTGTGCGGCATGGCCGAAGAACCCTTCTGGCCCGGCGAGAAGAACTCTTCGGCTTCCAGCACTTCCGTGCGCTGCATGTGGCGGATTTCGATCGCGACGTTTTCGATCGACGATGCGATGACGCCGAGCACGGCAAAGAACATGGCGTGGCGGTCGCGCGGGATGACCTGCGTGGAGACCGGCTCCGGGGTCAGGCCGAGTTTGGCGCAGACATGCTCTTCGATGCGCGGATCGATATTGGCGAAGGTGCCGACGGCGCCGGAGATCGCGCCGGTGGCGATTTCGGCGCGGGCTGCCACGAGGCGGGCGCGGTTGCGGTCCATCTCGGCGTAGAAGCGGGCGAGCGTCAGGCCCATCGTCGTGGGTTCGGCATGGATGCCGTGGCTGCGGCCGATGCGGATCGTGTCCTTGTGCTCGAAGGCGCGGGCCTTCAGCGCGGCCAGCACGCGGTCCATGTCGGCAAGCAGGATATCGGCGGCACGCACGAGCTGGATGTTGAAGGTCGTGTCGAGCACGTCGGACGACGTCATGCCCTGGTGCACGAAGCGGCTGTCGGGGCCGACGAATTCGGCGAGATGCGTCAGGAAAGCGATGACGTCGTGCTTGGTGACGGCCTCGATCTCGTCGATGCGGGCGACGTCGAACTCGGCCTTGCCGCCCTTTTCCCAGATGGTCTCGGCCGCCGATTTCGGGATGACGCCCAGCTCCGCCAGCGCGTCGCAGGCATGCGCCTCGATCTCGAACCAGATGCGGAACTTCGTTTCGGGCGACCAGATGGCGACCATGTCCGGTCGGGAATAGCGGGGGATCATCGGCTCAAGACTTTCTCAGGTGGGCGTTGCCGCCGCTTTAGCAAAGATGGCCGGCAAGCTCAACGCATGTATGCGGGCATGCATCGCGCGAGCCACAGGCTGGCGCCCGCAAGCAGCGGCAATCCCGCCGGCAGGTAGAGCCCGAGGCCCATGACGAGGAACTGGTAGCAGGCGCCGAGCGACGTGAAGACGAACTGGTAGGCCCAGATGCGCGTGCCGAAAGGCTGGTGCCATTGCGCATAGAACAGCCGGTAGTCCATGGCGAAGAAGAAGGCGGTCAAGGCGACGGTGCCGAGGCCGAGCAGCGCGAAATGCGCTGCAAAACGCGTCTCGACGTTGCGGCGGCGCGTCAGCAGGCGGGCCATCGGCAACGCGATGAGCCAGGCGGCAAGGCCGCCGGCGGCATAGATGGACAGGATCGTTTGGAGATGGAAGGTCTCGGCGCGCCCCTGTATCACAAGCGAGATGTAAGCACAGGCGACCATCAGCAGGCCCCAGCCGACGGCGCCGCCGAGATGCAGCGGCAGGGCGGGCAGGATTGGAGTCGGTTCGCGGAAAGCTGCGCCCGTCGTGCCCGCCGCAAGTTCCATGCTCAAGGCCGGAAGGGAACGGCGATCCAGCGGCCGTCGCTGCCCTCGAAGCCGAAGCTGCGCACGAGCACCAGCGCCACATGGACCGGATCGGCGCCGAGCGGGCTGAAGGTCACGGCGCCGGAGATCTGGTAGGAATGCGGGCAGTTGCGGCTGTCCGGAACGCGTGTGTCCTCGTGGAGCACCTCATCGGCCGCCGCACCGTCGCGCTTCACCAGCTTCAGGCGAAAGCCCTTGCCGCCCTCGATCACTAGGTCGCGGCATCGGTCGGACACATCGAGCGGGATGTCGTCAATCGCCAGCGCAAAGCTGCCGCCGGGCGTCGGTTCGATAGCATATTGCAGATATTCGAGGCGCTTGCGATCGACGCCCACTTCGCCGACCGGGTTGAAGGCTGCGAGCACGCCGGGATTGGAGAGCACCTTGTGCTGTTCGATCAGGCTTTTCGCCTTGCCGAAGCTCTCGGCGCGCGCCTTGGCGAGGTCCGCCTCCTCGTCATCAATGCGCACGCGGATCGGCGTGCCGGAGAGAAAGGAATCCTTCTCCGTGTCGATGAAATAGAGGTTGGAATAGGGAAAGCCGGAACCGTCCTGGACGCCGAATTCCTCGTAGGCGAAGACCTTTCCGTCCGGCGAGAAGCCGAGCGTCTGGTAGCTCGCGAAGTCGCCGGCCGATGCGCCGGCCGCAGCCAGCAGGGAGGCGAGCAGCGCGACCGCCGCCCTTCCGAAAACCGTCACGCCCGCGCACCCTCCGCATTGCTGCGCAGAGTGTCGATGGTTTTGCGATAGGCGTCAACATGGCCGCCGCTGAAGATGGCGGAGCCGGCGACGAAGACATTGGCGCCGGCGGCGGCGGGCAGCGCGATCGTATCCACCGCGATGCCGCCATCGACCTGGATGTCGATCGGCCGGTCGCCGACCATTTTTCGCACGCGGCGCAGCTTTTCCTGCATCGACGGAATGTATTTCTGGCCGCCGAAACCCGGGTTGACCGTCATGACGAGGATGAGGTCGATCTTGTCGAGAATGTAGTCGAGCACGCTTTCCGACGTCGCAGGGTTGATCGACACGCCGGCGCGTTTGCCGAGCGCCTTGATCGCCTGCAGCGAGCGGTCGAGATGTGGGCCGGCCTCGGCATGCACCGTGATGCTGTCGCAGCCCGCCTTGGCGAAGGCTTCGAGATAGGGGTCGGCGGGCGCGATCATCAGGTGGCAGTCGAAGAAGGCGTCGGTGTGCGGGCGCAGCGCCTTGATGACATCCGGGCCGAAGGAAATGTTCGGCACGAAATGCCCGTCCATGATGTCGAGGTGGATCCAGTCCGCCCCGGCCGCGACGACGTCGCGCACTTCCTGGCCGAGTTTCGCATAGTCGGCGGCGAGGATGGAGGGCGCGATCCGGATGGGAAGGGTCATGTCAGGCTCCTTGGACAAGGATGTGGGGCTAGGATTTTGCCGTCGCCATATCATTCCGGATGAGGGCGAACAACGGGCGAATTTACCGCATCGACCAGCTTGGCATGACATCGCCGGGCATCGGCACCGCATCGTGCACGCCGCGGGCGATGGCGCGGGCCATGGTGGAGGCGGCGGCCGCGCAGAGCGCGATGAAATCCTCCGCTGCCGGCGTGCGGCCGCTCCTGCCGGTGGCGAGCGCGAAGACGAGGTCGCCGTCGAGCGGCGTATGCGCCGGCCAGAGCGCGCGGGCAAAACCGTCATGGGCGGCAATCGCCAGCCGCTTGGCTTCTGCCTTGCTCAGCACCGCATCGGTGGCGATGACGGCGATGGTGGTGTTTTCCACGCCCGTCGGGCGTCGCGACAGTTTGGTGCGCGGCACGCGAGCACCGGCGGGGAAGGGTGCCGGCAGACCAAGGTCGCCGAACTCGTCGCCCTCTTCGAAGGGCGCCGCCCAAAAATGCCGGGTGTCGCCGATGGTCGCGGAGCCCAGCGCATTGACCGCCACCAGCGCGCCGATGGTGAAGCAACCCTCCAGCACGCTGGAGGCCGAGCCGAGGCCGCCCTTGACGGTCGCGGTGAGCGCGCCGGTGCCGGCGCCGACGCTGCCGGTTTCGAAATCGGCGGCCGCATTGGCAAGCGCCGCATAGCCGAGTTCGCGATAGGGCGGATAGCGCCCCCAGTCCTTGTCGCCGCCGTTCATCAGGTCGAACAGGATGGCGGCGGGCACGATCGGCACGCGAAAGGCGCCGACGGCAAAGCCGCGCCCGGCCTCGCGCAGACCCGCCTGCACGCCGGAGGCGGCATCGAGCCCGAAGGCCGAGCCGCCGGCAAGCACGACGGCATCGACCGTCTGCACGGTGTTGTGCGGCTCCAGAAGATCGGTCTCGCGCGTGCCCGGCGCGCCGCCGAGCACTTGAACCGCGGCAGTGGCGGGGTCTTCGCAGACGACGACCGTGACGCCGGAGCGCAGGACATGATCCGTCGCATTGCCGACCTTCAGGCCGGCGACATCGGTGATGCTGTTTTTCGCGCCCGGCTTCATCTATTCGCTCTCAGGCGCGGTCCCGGCCGGCACAAAGGCACCCCCGCGCCAGACGAGCAGGCGATAGGGATTGTCGCCGAGCTCGCGGTCCGCGCCGAAGGCGACTGGGCCGATTGCCGTCGCGAAACTGCCGCCGGCGAGTTTTTCCACAAGGTCGCCACCCGTGGCCGCCGCGGTTGCAAGCGCGGTAATAGCAGCGTGGGCGGGCAGCACGTAACCCTCGGCGATGATGCCCTTTGCCTTCAGCGCTGTCGCGACAGGCTCGCCCTCCGGCAGTGCCCCATAGTCCGGCAGCGCGATCGCTTCGACGCCGTCGGTCATCGGCACGCTCGGATCGGCACCGAGCAGCGCCTCGCCACCGAGCAGCGCCAGCGACACCTTTTCGGCCTTGGCATCCCGCGCGATCACCGCAATGTCCGTGCGGTCGCCGCCGACAAAGACATGGGTCACTCCGGTCTGGGAAAGGCGACGCACGAGGGTGAGCTGCTGCTCCTGCGCCGGGCGGTAGGTATCGACGAAGACGGCCTTCATGCCGACTTCCTCCAGCCGCAGCCGGATCGCCTCGACGAGTTCGCGGGCATGGATCGTGCCGTCGTCGATGAGGGCAAAGGGCTCGGATTTCCAGTCGCGGGTGATGACCTCCACCGCCTTGTCGGCCTCCGCTTTCGGCCCGGGCGCCAGCCGGAAGAGCGGCCAGTTCTTCTTCAGCGCATCCTCTATGAGGATGCCCGAGCGTACGGAAAGCGTGATGGCCGGCACTTTTGCTTCGGCGAGCGCCGGCAGCGAGGCCGCAAGCCCTTCGGTGCAGAGGAAGCCGACGGCGGCGACGGCGTCGGCGGCCAGGATCTGCTTGGCGATCCCGTCGCCATCGGTCTCGTCGCAGGCTTCCGGGATCTCCACGACCGTGTCGCCATTCGCCTCCGCCGCAAAGCGCGCGCCGTCGCGCACCTGCTGGCCGAGGATCGCGAGCGGCCCTTCGGAAGGCGCGACGACGGCGAAGGTGAGGCCGGCGGCCGTCGCCGGCAGGGCCGTAAACACCGAGGCGCCGATGAGGCTGGCGAAGAAAAAGGTCTTCATTCTCAATCCATGGATCGCGATGATGCCCTTTGTAAGGGCCGCGCCGGCGGGGTCAAAGAAAATATCGTCGCAATTCCCCGCTTGTCTCTGGCAGGACAGGAAAATTCGACGACGGGGCTTACATTTTTCTTCACTTTCGCCATGTATCTCCTGTGTTGAAGGAGAATGCCGTGTTGGACAGATTGATGCTGGACCCGTCGCTCTACCGCGATGCGATGAGCCGCTATGCCGGCCATGTGCAAATCGTGACGACGGCGCACGAGGGCGAGAAGCGCGGTGTGACGATCACCGCCGCCTGCTCGGTGTCGGACAATCCGGCCATGGTTCTCGCCTGCCTCAACGCCTCCAACCCGAACAACGCGATCTTCTCCAAGAGCGGCCATTTTGCGCTGAACTCGCTTTCCGCCGATCAGGTTGAGCTTGCCAACGCCTTTTCCGGCCGCGACCCGGCCATGACATCGGAAAAGCGCTTCGCCATGGGCAATTGGGGAGAGCTGGTGACCGGCGCGCCCGTGCTGATGGATGCGCGCGCCGCCTTCGACTGCCGGCTCGTCGAATTGAAGGTCATGGCGACGCACATGATCCTGATCGGCGAGGTGATGGGCATTTCCACCGGCGAGCACAAACCGGCGCTTCTCTATATGGACCGGGGCTACCACACGCTATAAGTTCGACCTCCGGAACGGAGGAGCGGCGTGGTTTACCAGCGCGGACACATCCCGCAATCGATCGACGAAACCGTGGAGATGCTTTCGGCCGGCAATTATCTCGCCGGGCGTTCGCTCGCCACCGTGCTGTTTCTCGCGCTGCGCATGAAGCGGCCGCTGTTCCTGGAAGGCGAGGCCGGCGTCGGCAAGACGGAGATCGCCAAGGTATTGGCCGCCTCGCTCGACCGTCCGCTGATCCGCCTGCAATGTTACGAAGGCCTCGACATTTCCTCGGCGGTCTACGAGTGGAACTACCCGGCGCAGATGCTGGAGATCCGCCTCGCCGAAGCCTCCGGCACCACCGACCGCGGCCGCATCGAGGCCGATATCTTCTCCGAGCGCTACCTGATCCGCCGCCCCGTGCTCCAGGCGCTTTCCGCGCCGGACGGCCGTGCGCCCATCTTCCTGATCGACGAGCTGGACCGTACCGACGAAGCTTTCGAGGCCTTCCTCTTGGAAGTGCTGTCCGATTTCCAGGTGACGGTGCCGGAACTCGGCACGATCCGTGCCGCGGAGCCGCCGATCGTCATCATCACGACGAACCGCACGCGCGAGGTGCATGACGCGCTGAAGCGGCGCTGTCTCTATCATTGGGTCGATTATCCGCAGGCAGCCCAGGAACTGGAGATCATCCGCCGCAAGGTGCCCGGCTGCAACGAAACGCTGTCGCGCCAGGTCGTAGCCTATGTGCAGAAGCTGCGCATGCTCGATCTCTTCAAGAATCCGGGCGTCGCCGAAACCATCGACTGGGCGACGGCACTGACCGAACTCGACCGCGTGGCGCTCGATCCGGAGACGGTCGCCGACACGCTCGGCACGTTGCTCAAATACCAGGACGACATTGCGCGCATCGACGGCGCGGAGGGCCGCAAGCTGCTCGACGACGTCAAGGCCGGCCTGGCAGCGGCGGGCTGAGCGATGGCGATGGCGGCGGAAAGCGATGTTTCGAGCGCCGTGGATGGGCGCCTCGCCGACAATATCGTGTTTTTCGCCCGCGTGCTGCGCAAGGCCGGCCTGCGCATCGGGCCGGCGGCCGTCACGGATGCCATCGAGGCCGTGCAGGCGATCGGCATCGGCGACCGCGAGGAGTTTTACACGGCGCTGCATGCGACGCTCGTCAAGCGCCATGAAGACGACGCCGTCTTCGACGAGGCCTTCCGGCTCTTTTGGCGCGCGCGCGACCTTGTGGCGAAAATGATCGCGCTGATGTCGCCGGTCGTCACGCGGCATGAGGAGCGCGAGAAGCGCAAGGCGGGCGAGACCCGTGTGTCGGACGCGTTGTTCGGACGGCAGGAGCAGCGCCTTCGCGACGAGCCGGATATCGAGATCGACGCGCGGTTCACCGCTTCCGGCAGCGAGGTGTTGCGCCGCACGGATTTCGCGCAGATGACGGCGGCGGAGCTTGCCGGGGCCAAGCGCGCCATCTCCAACCTCGTGTTGCCGATGGACGAGGTGCGCACGCGCCGTTTCCGCCGCTCCACCCGGCCGGTGGTGATCGATGCGCGCGCCACGATGCGCCACGCCATGCGCACCGGCGGCGCGCTGATCCTGCCGCGCCATCGCGAGCCGAAGACCGCGCATCCACCGCTCGTCGTGCTCGCCGACATTTCCGGCTCGATGAGCCAGTACACGCGCATCTTCCTGCATTTCCTGCATGCGCTCGCCGAACACCGCCGCCGCATGCATGCCTTCCTGTTCGGAACGCGGCTCAGCAACGTCACCCGGCCGATGCGCCATCGCGATCCCGATCTTGCCGTCGAGGCATGCAGCCAGACGGTCAGCGATTGGTCCGGCGGAACGCGCATCGGCGAGACGCTGAAGGAATTCAACCGGCTGTGGTCGCGCCGCGTGCTGGGACAGGGCGCCGTCGTGCTGCTCATTACCGATGGGCTGGAGCGAGAGGGCATCGAACTGCTGGAAACGGAAATGGACCGGCTGCACCGCTCCTGCCGGCGGCTGATCTGGCTCAACCCGCTGTTGCGCTTCGAAGGTTTCGAAGCCCGGGCGCGCGGGGTGCGTGCCATGCTGCCGCATGTGGATGACCTGCGGCCGGTGCACAATCTGGATGCCATGGCCGATCTGGTGGCTGCGCTTTCCGGCGCCGCCCCGCGCGGTGCCGGCGACCCGCGGCGTTTCCTGCCGGCGGCATGAGGAGGTGAAAATGGACGCGACCGCAAACGACATGCTCGACCCGCTGACCATCGCGGAACGCTGGATGGACGACGGGCGCATGGTGGCGCTCGCCACCGTGGTCGAGACCTGGGGCTCGGCGCCGCGCCCCGTTGGCAGCCATCTGGTCATCGATGGCGAGGGCAATTTCCACGGCTCCGTTTCCGGCGGCTGCGTCGAGGGCGCGGTGATCAGCGAGGCGATGGAGGTCATTTCCGAGGGGGAACCGCGCATGCTGGAATTCGGCGTCGCCGACGAGACCGCCTGGCGCGTCGGCCTTTCCTGCGGCGGGCGCATCCGCGTCTATGTGGAGCGTATCGGCTGATGGATCCCTACCTGCTGCGTAAACTGAACGCGGAACGCACGGCGCGGCGCGCCGTCATCCACCTGACGGATCTCGGCGACGGGCGCGATCGGGTCATTCGCGAGGGCGATCCGGTTGCGGGACCGCTCGGCGAAGCGATCGCAAGCGCCCTGCGCTCCGGCAAATCCGGCGTGGTGGAGGCGGAGGAGCGAAAATTCTTCCTCAACGTGCACCTGCCGCCGGCGCGCATCGTCGTCATCGGCGCGGTCCATATCAGCCAGGCGCTGGCGCAGATGGCCAGGGTGGCGGGCTTCGATATCACCATCATCGATCCGCGCACGGCCTTTGCCACCGAAGAGCGTTTTGCCGGCATCGACCTTGTCGCCGACTGGCCGGAGGATGTGCTGAAGACGCGGCCGCTCGATGCCTATACGGCGCTCGTCGCCGTCACGCATGATCCGAAGATCGACGATGTCCCGCTGTCGCAGGCGCTTGCAACCGGCTGTTTCTATGTCGGCGCGCTCGGCAGCCGGAAGACCCATGCCAAGCGTGTGGAACGCCTGACAGCACTCGGGCACGGCGAGGCGGCGATCGCCCGCATCTCCGCCCCCATCGGCCTCGATATCGGCGCCGCGAGCCCCGCGGAGATCGCTGTCGCCATCCTGGCGGATATCGTCGCGCATCTGCGCCGCCGGCCCTTGCTCGGTGCCGGACCATGATTTTCGGCGAGGTCCCGGTTGCCGATTCTGTCGGCGCGCGCCTGGCGCATGGCGTGCGGGTCGAGGGCCTGTCGCTGCACAAGGGGCATGTGGTGACGGCGCAGGACTGCCGGGCGCTGGTCGTGGCCGGCATCGCAACCATCATCGCCGTGCGGCTCGAAACGGGCGATATCGGCGAGGACGAGGCGGCATCGCTGATTGCCGCGGCGATCCCCCCGGACCATCTCACCTTCACCCCGCCCGCGACCGGCCGCATCAACCTGCATGCGACGGCGAACGGGCTTTTTGTCGCCGACCGGGCGGCGATCGACCGGTTCAACCGGGTCGATCCGGCAATCACCGTCGCCACCCTGCCGGACCATGCCAGCGTTGCGGCCGGCGACATGGTGGCGACGATCAAGATCATCCCGCTTGCCGTTTCCGGCGATCTTGCACGAAAGGCCGCGGCCGTCATGGCGACCAGCCGGGCGCTGGAGGTCAAACCCTTCGCGGCGCACCGCGTCGGCCTCGTCGCGACCGAGCTGCCGACGCTCAAGGTCTCTGTCATGGACAAGACCCGTCGCCTCGTCGAACAGCGCCTACAGCCGTCCGGTAGCCGGCTCACGGGCGAGGTGCGCGTGCCGCACCGCGCGCGCGCGCTTGCGGAGGCGATCCATCGCTCGGCCGCAGACAACGACCTCGTCCTCGTCTTCGGCGCCTCCGCCGTCACCGACCAGAACGACGTGATCCCAGCCGCGATCCGCGCCGCGGGCGGCGTGGTGGAGCATGTCGGCATGCCCGTCGATCCGGGCAACCTGTTGGTTCTCGGCCGCGTGGACACGGTGCCGGTGATCGGCGCGCCGGGCTGCGCCCGCAGCCCCAAGGAAAACGGCTTCGACTGGATTCTTGCCCGCATCTTCGCCGGGGAGAATCCCGGACCGACGGAGATAACGGGAATGGGCGTCGGCGGTCTTCTCGCGGAAATCCCGACCCGCCCGCAGCCGCGCGACCTGCGCGGGCCGGAACGGCCTCTCTCCGTCGCAGCGCTGGTGCTGGCCGCCGGCCGCGCCAGCCGCATGAACGGCAGCCACAAGCTGCTCGCCGCCTTCGACGGCGAGGCGCTGGTGCGCCGCTCGACCGAGGCCGCCCTGGAGGCCAAGCCTGCGCGGGTCTTGGTCGTCACGGGACACCGGGCGGAGGAGATCGAGGCGGAGCTTGCGGGGCTGAAAATCGATATCGTGCGCAATCCGGACCACGCGCAGGGCATGTCGACCTCCCTTCGCGCCGGAATTTCCGCGCTTGGGCCGGGTTGCGACGGGGTCGTGGTGATGCTCGCGGACATGCCACATGTTACCGGTGCCGATGTGCGCCTGCTGCTCGATGCCTTCGCCGCAGCCGGCGGACACGCCATCGTGCGGGCGGTCTCCGGCGGCAAGCGCGGCAATCCCGTCGTGCTGCCGCGCGCGACCTTTGCTGCCATCCGCGCGCTGGAAGGCGATGTCGGCGCGCGGCATATCGTCGAGAGCGCCGGGCTCGACATTGTCGACGTGGAGATCGGCGAGGCGGCGCATATCGATGTCGACACACCGGAGGCGGTGCTGGCCGCCGGCGGCGTTTTGAAAGGGTAGGGCATGGATCGCGACGGGATCGAAGAGATGTTCCAGGCGCTGGGTCCGGTGACGATCAAGCGCATGTTCGGCGGCAAGGGCATCTATCACGAGGGCCGCATCCTGGCGCTGGAGGTGCAGGGCGAGATCCTGCTGAAGGCCGACGAGGAAAGCGCACCCGACTTTTCCGCCGCCGGCAGCCGGCAATGGTATTACGACGGCAAGAGCGGCAAGCCGGTGAAGATGCCCTATTGGTCCATTCCCGACGAGGCGCTCGACGATCCCGACGTCATGGCGATCTGGGTACGCCGGGCCTATGAGGCGGCGTTGCGCGCGCGATAAAAACCCGCCCGGAAAACGCCGCAATCAAACTTGACTTATATTGTCATGTTGTCCATTACCGGACGGTTCACGCCTGAGTTTGCGTGGACGAAATGTCCGGTGAGGTTTCCATGACATACGATCGTTCTTCCGCGTCGACGCTTCTTGCGGGCACGGCCATGGCGCTTGCGCTTCTGGTCACCGCGGCACCCGTCAAGGCGCAGGATGCGGCGGCCACGGACCTCCAGCAGATCAACATCGAAGGCGACAGCGACGGGGACGGCATCATCGATATCCCGGCTGCGGTTTCGAAGGCCGATCGCGTCAAAATCCAGGAAGACTATGCCGGTGACGTCGCGCAGGTGCTGCGCTCCTCGCCCGGCACCTTCACCCGCGAACCGTCGGACCAGCCGGGCATCACCGTCAATATCCGCGGCCTGCAAGGCATGGGCCGCGTCAACAGCATGATCGACGGCGTGCCGCAGACCTTTCGCAACCTGTCCGGCCACGGCGGCACCTTCGACAACATGCTCTATGTCGAGCAGAACATGCTGGTCGGCGTCGATGTGACGCGCGGCGCCGTCTCCGGCGCCGAAGGCATGGGCACGCTGGCGGGTGCTGCCAATTTCCGCACGCTCGATGTCGACGACGTGCTGCTGCCCGGCCGCGACTATGGCGTGATGACCTCGGTGCGCGCCGGCACGAACGGCTTCGACTATTCCCGCCTGCTGACGGGCGCAGCGCGCACCGATATCGGCGGCGAGGGTGAGATCGGCATCGTCGGCGCGCTCAGCGACACGAAGAAGAGCCCCTACGACAACGGCGACGGCGTGACCTATCCGTTTGCCGGCGACCAGCATCCGAAATCGGGCCTGTTCAAGATCAACCTTTCGCCGGATTCCGATCACAAGCTTGCGCTCGGCGTCATCTGGTACGGAAACGACTTTCTGCCCGGCAGCTCCGGCTACAACTGGCAGATCGAGAACCAGACCTATACGGCGAAATACACCTACCAGCCGGGCAGCGACCTGATCGATCTCAGCATCAACGCCTATCTCAACATCACCGATCTCGAATTCGACGGCAGCAACGGCAATGTCACCACCTTCGACGGCCGCAAGGGCACCAACACGACGACGGGCTTCGATATTTCCAACCGCATGCGCTTCGACCTCAGCGACGAGACCGAGCTGAAACTCACCTATGGCGGCGCGTACAGCCGGGATAAATACGAAGGGAACGCCAAGCGCGGCGCCAATCCGGATGGAACGCTGGTCAAGGCCGGCGTCTTCAGCGAGGCAACGATCACGCACGGCATTTTCGACCTGACCGGCGGCCTGCGCTACGATTACTGGTCGCTGGAAGGCATCAGCGGCTATGACGCGCCGGGCACCAATGGTTGCGCGGCCGATGGCCAGCCGTGCCCGATGGAAGAACTGTCGCGCGACGGCGGCGACGTCAACCCGAAGATCACCCTTGCAGCGCGCCCGCTCGACTGGCTGCAGCCCTACGTGACCTATGCCCACACGTCGCGCCCGCCGACGGCGGCGGAAATGTTCTATCCGGGCGGCCACAGCTTCGACGGATCCTCCGACCCGGTCAACAACAACCCCAACCTCTTGCCGGAAAAGAGCCGCGGCTGGGAATTCGGCGTCAACATGACGACGGACGACCTGCTCACGCCCGGCGATTCCGCCTGGCTGAAGGTCGGTTACTTCCACAACCGCATCCGCGACTATATTACCTATGACATCGGCGAGGATGGTGCTGCGCGCTGGGTGAACGTCGATGGAACGACGGTCATGAAGGGGCTGGAAGTGGAGGGCGGCTACGATGCCGGGCGGTATTATGCCGGATTCTCGTTGACGCTGGCCGATACCAACCAGCCGGAAGGTGCCGCTGCCGGCGTCGGCGGCGATACGGGACGGCTGCCGGACGATTTTGCGACGATCGACGTCGGCATGCGCTTCCTGGACGAAGCGCTCACCGTTGGCGGGCGCATGCGTTATGTCGGCAAGAGCAAGCAGGCCTATATCAACCAGGAAATGGCCTTCGAGCTCGATGCCTATACGCTGTTCGACGCGCATGCCTCCTGGCAGATCAACGAGAACGCCAAGATCTTCGTCAATGTCGAGAACGTCTTCGACGAGAGCTACATGAAGGCGAATGCCGGCCTGATGGACAGTTACGGCGGCGTCAAGAACGGCCGCGGCCGCACCTTCATCATCGGCGCGACGGCGCGATTCTAAATCTGGCTGCGTAGCGCCTTCACCGCATCGGCGGCGAAGCGGGAGAGCGGCGAGGGCAGGGCGTCGAGCGCGAACCAGCCGAATTCCGGCAGCTTTTCCGGCTCCATGACGCGCGGCTCGCCGGCAAAATCCTCCGTCACATAGATGAGCGACAGCCAGTGCTGGCGCTCCTCCGCGATGATCTGTTCGGAAATGCAGAGAAGCTTGACGGCGCCGATCGTCAGTCCCGATTCTTCCTCCGCCTCGCGGCGGGCGGAATCGACGGCGCGTTCCATATGGTCGACCTTGCCGCCGACGATGTTCCATGAGCCGGCTTCGGGTGCACGAAGGCGCCGGTAGAGCAGGAGCCTACCCTCACGCAAAATGGCCAGGCCGCAACCGAGGCCTGGCACATCGATGCCTGGAATGGACATGCTAGGAGATCAGGCCTTGCCGGCGATCAGCATGAAGGCGGGGATCTCGTCGCCGAAGCCGAGCGGCGTCGGGCCGTCATCGTCGTCGCGGCGGTAGCGGTTGCGACGATCGCGGTTGTCGTCGTTGGCCGGACGCGGGGCGGCATGGTTCGCGGCCCGCGGGTTGCGAGCGGGAGTCTGCGGCCGCCCTTCCGTCTTGCGTTCAGCTTTCACGGCTTCCACCTTCTCTTCGGTCTCGCTGGTCTCAATGCCGGGCGCGGGGCGTGCCTCGGGACGTGTCTCGGTCACGCGGGCTTCGCCCTTGCGGCCACGGGAGCGGTCGCGATCACGACCGCCACGTTCACGGCCGCCACGGGAGCGCTGTTCACGCTCCTCGCCTTCGGCCTGCGGCGGCAGGGCATCGAGGCCGCCGTTCAGCCACTCGACCTTGCGGTCGATCAGCTTCTCGATGGCATCGACGAACTTGCCGTCGCGCTTGGATACCAGGGTGAAAGCGGCGCCCGAGCGGCCGGCACGGCCGGTGCGGCCGATGCGATGGACATAGTCCTCGGCATGGATCGGGACGTCGAAGTTGAAGACGTGGCTCACGTCCGGAATGTCGAGGCCGCGGGCCGCGACGTCGGATGCCACGAGGAGGGTAAGCTTGTTTTCCTTGAAATTGGCCAGCATCGTGGTGCGCGAGCGCTGGTCCATGTCGCCGTGCAGCGCGCCGACGGAGAAGCCGTGGCGGTCGAGCGAACGGAAGAGGTCGGCAACGTCGACCTTGCGATTGCAGAAGATGATGGCGTTCTTCAGGTCTTCCTGGGCACGGATGAGGTCGCGCAGCGTCGCGCGCTTCTCGTAATCCTTGCTGTGCGTAGCGACGAGGCGCTGCGTCACGGTCGTCGCGGTGGAAGAGCGGACCGACACTTCGACGCGCTCCGGGTTCTGCAAGAAGCGGTCGGCCAGCTTCTGGATTTCCGGCGGCATGGTGGCCGAGAAGAACAGCGTCTGGCGCGTGAACGGGATCAGCTTGGCGATGCGCTCGATATCCGGAATGAAGCCCATGTCGAGCATGCGATCGGCTTCGTCGATGACGAGGATTTCGACGCCGGTCATCAAAAGCTTGCCGCGCTCGCAATGGTCGAGCAGGCGGCCGGGCGTGCAGATCAGGACGTCTGCGCCGCGTTCCAGCTTGCGGTCCTGTTCGTCGAAGGAGACGCCGCCGATGAGCAGCGCGACGTTCAGCTTGTGGTTCTTGCCGTATTTCTCGAAGTTTTCCGCAACCTGGGCTGCGAGTTCGCGCGTCGGCTCCAGAATGAGCGTGCGGGGCATGCGAGCCCGGGCGCGGCCTTTTTCCAGAAGCGTCAGCATCGGCAGAACGAAAGAGGCAGTCTTGCCGGTGCCCGTCTGGGCGATACCGAGGATGTCGCGCCGTGCCAGGGCCGGCGGAATGGCGCCCGCCTGGATGGGAGTCGGGATCGTATAGCCCGAATCCGTGACGGCAGACAGGACTTTCGGGCTCAGGCCAAGATCAGCAAAAGTGGTCAAAGGGAAAACTATTTCCGTTCCGGTTCTTGCGAACGCAATGGGTTTCAGCGGTCGACGCGCCGCTAGGATGCAGCGCAGATATGCCGAAAGTGCCGGAAAGTCAAGGAAATCAGCGAATTTGGTGAATCACCGAGCAATTTGAACTGTGTGGCGGATGCTTTTGCCGTCCGCAAGCCCTCGGCCTTGCGTTACGTCAATCCATATAGGTGGTCAACTTCATGCCCGCGGTGAGGAAGCGCATGGGGTCTATGGCCTTGCCGTCGCGGCGCACTTCATAGTGCAGGTGCGGGCCTGTGGAGCGGCCCGTCGTGCCGGAAAGGCCGACCGGATCGGCCTCGTCCACATGGTCGCCGACCTTGACGAGAACGCGGGAAAGGTGGGCGTAGCGGGTCGTCAGGCCGTCGCCATGGTCGATTTCCACCATGTTGCCGTAACCACCGTTGCGGCCGGCGACGACGACCGTGCCGGCACCGGCGGCGTGGATTTCCGTGCCCGTGCGGGCGCGAAAATCAATGCCGGCATGCAGCGCCAGCCGGCCAAGGAACGGATCCGTGCGGTTGCCGAAGCGGCTGGTGATGCTGCTTTGGGGCGAGGGGTTTCCGAAGGGCAGTTTCCGGGCGGTGCGGCGGGCGCTATCGAGGCGTTCCAGCGCATCGTCGAGGTCGTTTATGGATTCTTCGAACGGATCGGTGAAGGCGACGGGCTCGACGAACGGGCCGCCGATCGCGAGATCCGAATCGGTAGCCGGCTTCTCGGCCGTTTCTTCTGCGACGTCGAAGCCGGTGCGGCGCAGGATGGTCTGGATCGCGTCGGCGGTTTCAGAAGCCCCGGCGGTCAGCGACTGGATGCGGTTGATCTGCTCGTGTTCGAGGTCCTTCAGCGAGAGCGTGACCTTGGAGAACAGGCGGTCGGCGCGGTCGGCGACCGATTCGCTGGTGGCGGCATAGGCAAGTTGCGTCGTCTTCAGCGGTGCCGCGCCGGCGCCACCCATGATCGCATCGATGGCGCCGGCGGCGTCCGCCCGGCGGCCGTCGATCACCGGCGTCTCTTCGGTAAGGGGGGCACTCGCCTCCACGCCGCTGCTTTCGGCGCGGTTCAAAAGCGCGTCGAGCTTGCCGTGACGGGCGGAGAGGGCCGACTGTTGCTGCATCAGCTTCTCCACCTTCTCCTCCACGACCTGCTGGTCGAGGAGCTGGCGGCTGGTGACGCGGTCGACTTGCGCGCGAAGGGCGGAAATGCGGTCCTCATAGTCATGCTGCATGCGGGCCTGGCGCGCCATGGTGGCGCCGATCAGGTCGTCGCGCAGCACCAAGTAAGAGGTGGCGGCGAGATAGCCGACGGTGAACATGCCGGCGAAACAGAACGTAACGGCAGCCATCCACGGACGGATGGTCATGTGGCGGATCTTGTCGCCGCTCGCGAAAATCACGACGTGCTGCTTCGCGCGCTTTCCGAAGATGCGGTTTTCAGGACGCTCCGCCACAGTTGATACCCCCGACCGGTTGTGCAGGTCTCGTGCGGGGAATTACACATTGTTAGGGTTAATAAAGCCTTTCCCGGCGGTTGTTTGGCGCCAAATATCAGCTCTGGCTGACAGAAACGAGGGAGCGGTAGAACGACGGCGTGAGGCCGGCCTCGGCGCGCGCCACATCGTTGAACGGCGGCTTCAGCGGCCCGCGGAAATTGGTGCGCACCAGCTCCCTGAAGATGGCCGACGGATCTTTCTTCTCGCGGGCGCAGAGGAAGCGGAACCACTTTGCGCCGACCGCCACATGGCCCTTCTCGTCGTTGTAGATGATGTCGAGAATGTCGGCGCTCGCGTCATCGCCGGTCTCCCGCATCTTGGCCTGCAGCGTCGGCGTCACGTCGAGGCCGCGGGCTTCGAGGATCAGCGGCACCACGGCGAGGCGGGCCGTCAGGTCGTTGCGCGTGTCATGGGCGGCCTGCCACAGCCCGTCATGCGCCGGCAGGTCGCCATAGTCCGCGCCGAGATCGCGCAGGCGATCGCGGATGAGGCGGAAATGTTTAGCCTCCTCGAAGGCCACCTGCATCCAGCCGTCGAAGAAGGAATGCGGCACACGCTCGGTGGTGAAGCGGGCGACGATGTCGAGCGCGAGGTCGACGGCGTTGAGCTCGATATGGGCGAGCGCATGGAGCAGCGCGATGCGGCCCTTCTCGGTGTGCAGTGAGCGCTTCTTCATATGCTTGGGCGGAATGAGCTCCGGCTTTTCCGGCCGGCCGGGCCGCGCCGGCAGCACCGGATCGCGCGGCGAGCGCATTGAAAGTGTGCGGGCGAACCAGCGGCGCGCGGTCTCCTGCGCGAGCTCCGTCTTCAGGTCGAGATCGGCGGCAGAGATTGCCGCCGTGGTGCCGCCGCGAAGGCTCTCGATATGCGGAAGTTTTATCATTCCAGCGCCTTATGCGGGGTTTTATAGCTTCCTGGCGGCTTCGAGCACGGCCGCGACATGGTCCTTGACCTTCACCTTCGGCCAGATTTCCGCAATCTTGCCTTCGGCATCGACGAGCACGGTCGTGCGCTCGACGCCCATATAGGTGCGGCCATACATGCTCTTTTCCTTCCACACGCCATAGGCTTGCAGCGTCTCCAGGCCTTCGTCGGAGGCGAGCGGCACGTCGAGTTCGTGTTTCTTGACGAACTTGTCGTGTTTCTTCACCGGATCTGGCGAAAGGCCGACGAGGGCGACGCCGGCGGCCTCGAAATCCGTCTTGGCGGCGGTAAAATCCTTCGCTTCCGTCGTGCAGGCTTCCGTGTCATCTTTCGGGTAGAAGAACAGCACGACGGGCCGGCCGCGCAATGCGGAGAGCGAAATGCTGCCGCCGCCGTCACGCGGGAGGGTGAAGTCCGGGGCCGCAGCGCCTGGGACGAGTTCTGCCATGGGATTTCCTTTCTTTGGCCGGCTTTTTGAGTCAAGGACCCGGCCTCCCGCATATATAGTGGCAGACAGAATCGTCCAACGGCCACTGGACGATGCGCACCGATTCCGTGGGATAGGGTGCGCGCAGGGGCAAAGGAAACAAGCGCGAGATGGGAGATATCCGCGGCGAGAGAGTCGTGTTCCGCAAGCAGGACATCGTTCCGCTGCATGAATTGCCGTCCGCGCAGGCGCACGAACCCATCGTCCTGCATGCGGCGCAGGCCAGCCGCACGGGCATCGCCTGCCGCATCGTCGCTGCGACCGTCGCCCTCGTGCTGTTTCTCGGCGCCGTGCTGATCGGCCTGGTCGAGACCGGGCTTTTCGACAGCACCTTGAACGCCCGTGCCGTCGCCGCCCTCAACCAGGCGCTCGGCCCCCGCTACCGCGCGTCGGTCGATCACACGGTGCTGCGCCTTGCAGGCTTCAACGGGTTTGCGCTGAAGGCGGAAAATGTCCGCATCATCGAGCTTCAGTCGGACAAGGAACTGGCGACGACCGATTCGATCGGTATCGTGCTCGATCCGCTGGGGCTCGCCTCCGGCCGCCTTGCCGTCTCGCGGCTCGATGTCGACGGCGTCATGTTCAATGCGGCGCTGCTGCCGAAGAGCAAGCCGCTCGATCTCGCGGCACTGCGCATTTCCGACGTGCCGGACTATCTCGAAACCACCTTCGAGCGGCTCGACGGCGTCAACCGCCTGATCGACGCCAACGGCATGCAGACCGTCAGCATCTCCGACCTCGGCGCGACATTCCAGGGGCCGGACGGCAAGCCGATCACGCTTGCCATCGCCAGCCTGCAATTCACCCGCGACGGCGACGGCACCATGTCGATCGACGGTCATTTTTCGCTGGATGGTTCCGAAGGCGAGATCGACCTCACCGCCTCGGGCACAGAGGGCGCGATCCGCACGCTCGACGGCTCGATCCGCAATGTGGCGCTGGCAAAATTCCTGCTCGGCAATGATGTCAACGGCAATGTGCATGCCGGCATCGACACGACGGCGGACGTCTCGGTCAATTCCGTGCGCGAGATCGCCGGGACAAAGCCGGTGCTGGGGCTGACCATCAACGTCGCCGCCGGTGCGGTCTATGGCGATGGCATCGCGGCGGAGCTGCGCCCCTCCACCCTCAAGGCCGTCTATAATTTCGACAAGGGATCGATCGAGCTTGCCTCGCCGGATGCGAGCGTCGGCCAGTCGCATTTCCCCTTTACCGGGGGCCTCATCGACCTCGACCGCGTCTCCGACCGGGCGGACAAGGGCTTTGCCATCGATCTCGTCTTCAGCAATGCGATCAGCCGGCCGGTCGATTCCACCGAGGCGCCGATCCGCTTCGACGCCAAGGTCAACGGCTACTATCTGCCGAAGACGAAGAACCTGCTGTTCGAGCAGATGGCCGTTTCCAGCGAGAAGGGCAATGTCGCGGGCTCCCTTGCCATGCGCTTCAGCGATCGTGCGCCGGAAGTCAGCTTCGTGATGATCGCCAGCGAGCTGGAATCGGCGGCCGTCAAGCAGTTCTGGCCGTTCTGGATGGCCAAGACCGCACGCAGCTGGGTGATTAAGAACATCTTCGGCGGCACGGTCACCAATGGCCGCATCGAATTCTACCTCGCCGAAGGCCGCGAGCGCCTGCCGGGCGTGCCGATGCATCTCGGTCCGGACGAGCTGAAGATCGACTTCGACATCGAGGGCGCGCGCATGAACGTGGCGGGCGAGATCCCGCCCTTGCGCGATACGTCCGGGAAGTTCCGCCTGCGGGGTCCGCGCACCGAAATTCAGATCACCGGCGGTGCTGCCTATTTCCCGTCCGGCCGCTCGGTTGCGCTGAAGGGCGGCACCTTCGTTTTGCCGGACAATTATACCAAGCCGCTGATGGCCGACATGGACATCGACGTCGCCGGCAATGCCGATGCGATCGCGGAGCTCGTGACCTACCGGCCGATCCGCGCGCTGCCGGCGACCGGTTTTGCGCCGGATGATTTCAGCGGGCAGGTCGAGGCCAAGGTGAAGGCGCATTTCGGCGTCATCTCCTCGCACAATCCGCCGCCGCCGGAATGGACGGCCGCGCTCACCCTCAACGACGTGGATGTCGCCAAGCCGATCGCAGGGCGCGAGGTCACCGGCCTGCACGGCGTGCTGGCGATTGATCCCAAGCAGGCCGACCTCAAGGCCAAGGCCGATATAGACGGCGTGACGCTCGATCTCGAACTGCTCGAGCCCGTCGGCAAGGCGAGCACAATCAAGCGCAAGACGATCCTGTCCGGCACGCTCGACAACAAGGACCGGCGCAAGCTGCTGCCGGGCCTGGAGGATGTGCTGGATGGCGCGATCGCCATGCGCATGGAGCAGGACGGCGACGGGCCGCGCCAGGTGGACGCGGATGTGGGCGCTGCCGCGGTCTCCATTCCCTGGATCGGCTGGACCAAGGGTGCGGGCATCGGCGGCAAGGTCACGCTGACGGCGGACACCAAGGAGGGCGTCACCCGGGTTTCCGATTTCCGCTTTGCCGGCGACGGGTTCAATGTCGCGGGCGATCTCACCTTCCGCGGCGCAAGGCTGGACGCGGCAAACTTTTCCACTGTCCGGCTTTCGGCCGACGACCGGTTCCGGCTGAAGCTGGAGCGCGGCAAATCCGGCTATTCCGTCGTGGCGGACGGCGAGGCGGCCGACGTGCGCTCCGTGCTGGCGCGCCTCAAGAACGCCGGCGGCGGCGAGAGTGGCGGCGACAAGCAGGGCATCACCGTGCAGGCCAACCTGTCGCGGGCCGTCGGTTTCAATGGCGAAAGCCTTTCCAATGTCAGCCTGCGCTATGCGACGACCGGCAGCCGCATTTCCGGCGTCGACCTTTCGGCGGTGACGTCCGGCGGCGCGCCCGTGGTGGCGCAGCTTGCCCGCAACGGTGGCTCGGACGCCATCCAGCTTACCAGCGGGGACGCCGGCGCGGTGGCGCGCTTCGCCGATGTCTACAGCCATATGCGCGGCGGCTTGCTGAACGTCCGCTTGCGGGAAACCTCCAACAGCGGCTGGCGCGGCTCCGTCGACATCCGCAATTTCTCGCTCGTCGGCGAAGAGCGCCTGCGCTCGCTCGTCTCCACGCCGGCCGGCGAAGACGGGCGCAGCCTCAACCAGGCGGTGCGCCGCGAAATCGACGTCAGCGCCGTGCGCTTCTCCCGCGGTTTTGCGCAGGTGCGCACCGGCGGCGGCTCGCTCAGCCTGGAAAACGGCGTGGTGCGCGGCGAGGCGGTGGGCGCGACCTTCCAGGGCACGGTGCGCGACGCCAACGGCCGGATCGACATGACCGGCACCTTCATGCCCGCCTATGGCCTCAACCGGCTCTTCGCCGAACTGCCGCTCATCGGCATCATCCTCGGCAACGGCAACGACCGCGGCCTGATCGGCATCACCTTCAAGCTGGCCGGTCCCTTCGACAAGCCGAAACTCACCATCAACCCGCTGTCGATCATCGCGCCCGGCGTCTTCCGCAACATCTTCGAATTCCAATGAAAAAGGCCGCCCGGAGGCGGCCTTGATCTGGGGTGTTGCGCGGCCGATCAGGCCGGGCGGATGAGGATGTGCTTCTTCTTGCCGAGCGACAGTTTCACGACGCCATCGGCGGAGACGTCCGAGGTGCCGATCATGCGGCGTTCGTCGGAAACCGCGGCGTCGTTGATGCGCACCGCGCCGCCCTGGACGTGGCGGCGCGCTTCGCCGTTGGAGGTGGCGAGGCCGGCCTTGACGATGAGGTTCAGGAGGCCGATGCCGGCTGTGAGTTCACTTGCGGTGACGTCGATCGTCGGCAGGTTTTCGGCAATCGCGCCTTCCTCGAAAGTCTTGCGCGCGGTTTCGGCGGCCTGTTCGGCGGCCTCGCGACCGTGCAGCATCGCGGTGACTTCCGTGGCGAGGATCTTCTTCACCTCGTTGATCTCGGCACCGCCGAGCGCGGAGAGCCGGGCGATCTCGTCCATCGGCAGCGTCGTGTAGAGCTTCAGGAAGCGCGAGACGTCGGCGTCTTCCGTGTTGCGCCAGTATTGCCAGAAATCATAGGCCGAGAGCATGTCCGGGTTGAGCCAGACGGCGCCGGAGAGCGACTTGCCCATCTTGGCGCCGGACGCGGTCGTCAGCAGCGGCGAGGTCATCGCGTAGAGCTGCGGCGTGCCCATGCGGTGGCCGAGGTCGATGCCGTTGATGATGTTGCCCCACTGGTCGGAGCCGCCCATCTGCAGGCGCACGTCGTAGCGCTTGTTCAGTTCGACGAAATCGTAGGCCTGCAGGATCATGTAGTTGAATTCGAGAAAGGACAGCGACTGTTCGCGGTCGAGGCGCGTCTTCACGCTGTCGAAGGAGAGCATGCGGTTGACGGAAAAATGGCGGCCGACGTCGCGCAGGAATTCCAGGTAGTTGATGCCGAGCAGCCAGTCGGCATTGTTGATCATCAGCGCGTCCTTCGGACCATCACCATAAGTCAGGTAGCTCGAAAAGACCTTCTTGATGCTGGCGATATTGCTGTTGATCGTTTCCGGCGTCATCAGCTGGCGCGCATCGTCCTTGAAGGACGGGTCGCCGACCATGCCGGTGCCGCCGCCCATCAGCGAGATCGGCCGGTGGCCGGTCTTCTGGAACCAGTGCAGCAGCATGATCTGGATGAGGCCGCCGGCATGCAGGCTCGGCGCCGTCGGGTCGAAGCCGATATAGGCGGTCACGGTTTCCTTGGCGAGAAGGTCGTCGAGGCCGGTTTCATCGGAGATCTGGTGGATGAAACCGCGCTCTTTCAGCGTGCGAAGGAAATCTGACTTGAATTCGGACATGGCCTGTCTCTCTCGGCGGGAATGCTATGGACGGGATGTTTTTTGGCCGGATGCAATTTTCCGGCGGACCGCCGGGCGTTTATCACTGTTTCACCGCATAATCACTCCAAAAGTGATTCTGGAGCGCACGAGATGACGGCACTGCGGACGGCAATCGGTCTGATGAGCGGCACGAGCCTGGACGGCATCGATGTCGCGCTGCTGCGCACGAATGGCGAGGCCGTCGTCGAGCGCGGGCCATCCATGGGGCGCCCCTACGATGCCGCCTTCCGCCGCCGCCTGCAAGGTGCCTTGGAGACCGCCAAGGCGATCGACAGACGCGAAGAGCGGCCGGGTGACCTTACGGAAATCGAGCGCGAACTCACGCTGCGCCATGCCGTGGCCGTCAACGCCTTCCTCGCCGAAAACGACCTGAAGGCCGCCGATATCGACGTCATCGGCTTTCACGGCCAGACCGTATTGCACCGGCCCGATGCGGGCCTGACGGTGCAGCTCGGCGACGGCGGGCTTCTGGCACGCGAGACCGGCATCGCCGTCGTCTACGATATGCGCGCGAACGACATGGCGCATGGCGGGCAGGGCGCGCCGCTCATTCCCGTTTATCATGCAGCCCTCGCCGCCGGCCTTTCCCGCTCCACCGGCCGGGCGGTCGTCTTCGTCAATATCGGCGGCATCTCCAACATCACCTTCATCGGCAGCGGCGGCGAGATCGTTGCCTTCGACAGCGGCCCCGGCAACACGCTGATCGACCAGTGGGTCGAGGCCCATGCCGGCATTCCCTACGACCAGGGCGGCATGATCGCCTCGGAGGGCCGGGTCGATCCCGATCTCGCCAACCGCTACCTCAGCCACGCCTTCTTCACCGACCCGGTGCGCCGTTCCCTCGACCGCAACGATTTTCGCCCACCGGAAGGCACGGATGCCAGCCTTGAAGACGGTGCGCGCACGCTGGCCCATGTCACGGCGGCGGCCATCCTGCGCTCCGCCCGTCACCTGCCGGAGCGGCCGAAACTCTACGTCGTCTGCGGTGGCGGCCGGCTGAACCGGGTGATCATGGGCGATCTCGCAGCCCTTGCCGAGGTCGAAGGGGCGGAGGTTGTCGTCGCCGAAGCGGTCGATCTCAACGGCGACAGCATGGAGGCGGAGGCCTGGGCCTATCTCGCCGTGCGCTCGCTTCGCGGCCTGCCGCTCACTTTCCCGGGCACGACCGGCGTCAAGGCCCCCGTCAGCGGCGGCGTATTGCAGAAACCGGCCCTTGAAGATTAACGCTTTTTTGGCGGCGGGCTCTTAGCATCGTGGCTGACCGTTCCGCGTTTTCCGCACGGGATGCCTATCCAATGTGTCTTGCGTAAGGTGACCGATGAGTGGCGCGGGCTTCCTGATGGCGGCGAACTTTTTCATCGCGCAATGTTTCTGCTTTTTCTTCCTCGCGGTTTCCGTCAGGAGCCGCAATCGCATTGCCGCGCGATGGTTTGCCGGCACCTTTGCCGTCTCGTCGCTTTCCATTGTTTTCGAGTTTCTTCTTGCCAATTTTTCCCCACCGAGGCTCTGGACGGTCCTGGCCTTCGCATCGATCCTCGGCGGAGCGTTCATGCTTCGGGTCGGCATCGGTCATCTTTACGGCTTGCAGGCAAATCGTAGGCATCTGGCCGCGCTCTTTTCCGGCTTCGTGCTTTTCAACTACGTGATCTACGATCTGCCGCGTGGAACGCTGGTCCATGCTTTGACGTACCAGGCACCGCTGGCTATCGCGGTCGCCATGAGCGCCTGGGCCGTGTCGCGCGCACGCGCCAATGCCTTCGTTGACCGGATGCTCGTTGTTCTGTTGGTCATGACAAGCGTACATTTTCCGCTGAAGGCTGCGATCGCGGTCCATGCCGGGTCAGGCAGCGTGGCCAGTGACTACCTTTCCAGCCGGTTCGCGCTCTACTCGCAAAGCATCGGAGCCGTTCTCATCGTCACCATCGGCCTCGTTCTGTTATGTGTGCTGGTGCTGGAAATCATGGCGGACGAAAAGGCCAATGCGGAAGTCGATGTTCTCTCCGGCGTCCTGAACCGTCGCGGCTTCGACAGTCGCGTCGATGCGTTGATCGCAAGGCAAGGGCCGCATAGCATCGTTCTTTGCGACCTCGATCGCTTCAAGTCGGTAAACGATACCTATGGGCACCAGGGCGGCGACGCCGTGATCCGCGCGTTCGGGGAGATGCTGAAGGCGGCGGCACCGACGGGCGCCCTCGTCGCGCGCATCGGCGGAGAGGAGTTCGTGATTTTTCTGCCGCTCACCGGCAAGGATGCGGCCCTTCTCTTCGCGCATGCTCTCCGGGCCGCAATAGCGGTGTCGCCGGTTCCCGGCCTGCCGGAGGCGCTTCGCGTCACCTCAAGCTTTGGCGTCGCGGAAATCGGCCCGAACGAGCCGCTGCGCTTCGCCATGCGCCGGGCGGACGACGCACTCTACGCCGCCAAGAATGCCGGGCGCGATTGTGTGCGCGATGCGGAGCCGCCTGCCGTGGTGCTCGACGTTTTCAAGCTGGCGAATTGACGGCAAGAAAAAAGCCCGGTGGCGGACCATCGGGCTCTTGTGTCGGGGCCTTTCGGCCGGTCAGCGGATGCGCTTGGCGGCCGGTTCGGGCGTCAGTTCGCCGGCGAGGCGGCGGTCGAGATAGTCTTCGCACTCCGCCATCAGGGTTTCCGTCTGGCTGTTGAAGAAGTGGTTGGCGCCCGGCACCAGGCGGTGCGTGATCAGGATGCCCTTCTGCGTCTTCAGCTTTTCCACGAGACCGTTGACGTCCTTCTCCGGTGCCACCTTGTCCGCATCACCGTTGATGATGAGGCCGGACGACGGGCAGGGGGCGAGGAACGAGAAGTCGTAGATGTTCGGCTGCGGGGCGATCGACATGAAACCTTCGATCTCCGGGCGGCGCATCAGGAGCTGCATGCCGATCCAGGCGCCGAAGGAATAGCCGGCGACCCAGCAGCTCTTCGAATCGGGATGCAGGCTCTGCACCCAGTCGAGCGCGGAGGCCGCATCTGACAGTTCGCCCGCGCCATGGTCGAATTCGCCCTGGCTGCGGCCGATGCCGCGAAAATTGAAGCGCAGCGTCGTAAAGCCGCGCTTCTGGAACATGTAGAAGAGCTGGTAGACGATCTGGTTGTTCATCGTGCCGCCGAATTGCGGGTGCGGATGCAACACGATGGCGATGGGGGCGTTCTTCTGCTTGGACGGCTGGTAACGGCCTTCGAGGCGACCGGCGGGTCCGTTGAAGATGATTTCGGGCATTCTCACTCCGGCAAGTTCGGATTCCAAAACGGATTCTTGTCAACTGAAGTCTTGACGAAACCAGTCAGCTTTTCTAGAACCTAGTTTAGAACCATTCGAAACTGTATGGGCGCATCGGGCGCCGTGAGATTGGTGTCATAAGGCAAGCCCGACGGAAATTTCAAGAAAAATGCACGCCGCTTTGTGAGATGCCCGGCGGGTACGGATAAAGAATGACGAAGACGGAGCGCACATATCTGGACTGGAACGCCACCGCGCCGCTTTCGGCTGCGGCGCGCGAAGCCGTTCTTGCCGCGCTCGATACGGTCGGCAATCCGTCTTCCGTGCATGGCGAGGGCCGGGCGCTGCGCATGCTGGTGGAGGCTGCGCGCCGCGACGTCGCCGCCCTGGTCCATGCCGCCCCGGCGCATGTGATCTTCACGAGCGGTGCGACGGAGGCCGCGAACCTCGTCCTGACGGCCGATTACCGCATGGGCCGCACGCCGCTTGCCATCGGCCACCTCTACCATTCGGAGATCGAACATCCGGCGATCCGCGAAGGCGGACGATTTTCGCGCGACAAGCTGACCTCCATTCCGGTGACGCCGGCCGGTCTCGTCGATCTCGCCGCGCTGGAAACGCTTCTTCAGGGCCACGACAAGGCGAAAGGCCTGCCGATGGTCGCCGTCATGCTCGTCAACAACGAGACGGGCATCGTGCAGCCGGTGAAATCGGCGGCCGAAATCGTGCACCGCCATGGCGGGCTGCTCGTCGTGGACGCGGTGCAGGCCGCCGGCCGTATCCCGGTCGATATCGAGGCGCTGGATGCGGACTTTTTGATCCTCTCCTCGCACAAGCTCGGCGGCCCGAAGGGCGCCGGCGCGCTCGTCTCGCGCGGCGAGGTCCTGATGCCCGTGCCGCTGATCCGCGGCGGCGGGCAGGAGAAGGGGCATCGCTCCGGCACGGAAAATCCGGCAGCCCTTGCCGGCTTTGCCGCGGCCGCGCGCTCTGCCGCTGCCGATTTTGCGGATCGCAACGCCCGGATCGCCGGCCTGCGCGATGCGCTGGAGGCCGGCATGCGCATGGCGACAAACGACGTCATCATCCACGGCGCGGATATCGCGCGTGTCGCCAACACCTCCTTCTTCAGCCTGCCGGGCCTGAAGTCGGAAACGGGGCAGATCGCCTTCGATCTCGAAGGCATCGCGCTGTCCGCCGGTTCCGCCTGCTCCTCCGGCAAGGTCGGGCAGAGTCATGTGCTGACGGCCATGGGTTTCGATGCGGCCCTTGGCGCCTTGCGTGTGTCGCTAGGTGCTGGGTCTACGCAGGCGGATGTGGACCGCTTTCTCGCGGCCTTTTCGCGTGTCGTCTCGCGGCGGCGCGCGGCCTGAGGGGAATCTTGCGGAAACTCAAGTTTTCGCTTGCCAAAAGGTGGGAAAGTCCGCCTTTGGCGCCTACATAAGCGGCGGGAGGTCCCGCCAGACGTTGACAAACTGCCGGACCTTGTATCCGGCAAGATTGGAGAACGATATGCCTGCGGTGCAGGAAACGATCGATCAGGTCCGTCAGATAGACGTCGACCAGTACAAATACGGTTTCGAGACGACGATCGAAATGGAGAAGGCTCCGAAGGGGCTTTCCGAGGAGATCATCCGCTTCATCTCGGCCAAGAAGGGCGAGCCCGACTGGATGCTCGAATGGCGTCTTGCGGCCTATCAGCGCTGGCTGACGCTCGAAGAGCCGACCTGGGCGCGCGTCGAATATCCCAAGATCGACTTCAACGACCTCTATTATTACGCGGCTCCGAAGAACCAGAGCGGCCCGAAGTCCATTGACGAAGTCGATCCCGAACTTCTGAAGATGTACGAAAAGCTTGGGATTCCGCTGCGCGAGCAGGAAATCCTGGCCGGCGTGCAGACCTCGAAGATCGCAGTCGACGCCGTGTTCGATTCGGTCTCGGTCGTCACAACCTTCAAGGAAGAGCTGAAGAAGGCCGGCGTGATCTTCATGTCGATCTCGGAAGCGATCCGCGAATATCCCGATCTCGTGAAGAAGTATCTCGGCACCGTCGTGCCGACGTCCGACAATTTCTACGCGACGCTGAACTCGGCTGTCTTCACCGACGGCTCCTTCGTCTTCGTGCCGAAGGGCGTCCGTTGCCCGATGGAACTGTCGACCTATTTCCGCATCAACGAGAAGAACACCGGCCAGTTCGAGCGCACGCTGATCATTGCGGAAGAGGGCGCCTACGTCTCCTACCTCGAAGGCTGCACCGCGCCGCAGCGCGACGAAAACCAGCTTCATGCTGCCGTCGTCGAGCTCGTTGCGCTGGATGATGCCGAGATCAAATATTCCACCGTCCAGAACTGGTATCCGGGCGACAAGGACGGCAAGGGCGGCATCTACAACTTCGTCACCAAGCGCGGCGATTGCCGGGGCAAGAATTCCAAGATCTCGTGGACGCAGGTCGAGACCGGCTCCGCCATCACCTGGAAGTACCCGTCTTGCATCCTGCGCGGCGATGGCTCGCGCGGCGAGTTCTACTCGATCGCGGTGTCTAACGGCCACCAGCAGATCGATAGCGGCACCAAGATGATCCATCTCGGCAAGAACACGTCGAGCCGCATCGTCTCAAAGGGTATTTCGGCCGGTTTCTCCAACAACACCTATCGCGGCCAGGTCTCGGCCCACCGCAAGGCGGAGAACGCGCGCAACTTCACCCAGTGCGATTCGCTCCTGATCGGCGACAAGTGCGGCGCGCATACCGTGCCCTATATCGAGGCGAAGAACGCGACGGCACAGTTCGAGCACGAGGCGACCACCTCGAAAATCTCGGAAGACCAGCTGTTCTACTGCCTCCAGCGCGGCATCCCCACCGAGGCGGCGATCGCGCTGATCGTCAACGGCTTCGTCAAGGAAGTCATCCAGGAACTGCCGATGGAATTCGCCGTCGAGGCGCAGAAGCTGATCGGCATCTCGCTGGAAGGCTCGGTCGGCTGACCGGGTAAGGAATATCCCGGCGGATTTCCGCCGGGCGGCCGGACAGGTCTTTCGATGAAGTTCCCGCGTGATCCGTTATATTAGACGGTGCGGTTCTCATCGGGAGAAGACGACATGGATCCGGTCAATCTGACGTATTATGCCGTGGTTTGCGGTGGACTGGCAGCGTATGCGCCCAATGTTCGGAATTTGGCGGTACGCACGGTAGTGGGGCTTGGCCTCGGCGGTTTCTCCGCCATGATGCTTCCGGTGGTCCATTTTTTCCTCGGCTTCTGAAACCAAGACGGGAGCGTTTGAGCGCTCCGAACGCAGGACCGAGAAACCATGCTTGAAATCAAGAATCTGCACGCCCGCATCGCCGAAGACGGTACCGAGATCATCCGCGGCCTCAACCTCACGGTGAAGGCGGGCGAAGTCGCCGCCATCATGGGTCCGAACGGCTCCGGCAAGTCGACGCTCTCCTATATTCTCGCCGGCCGCGAAGACTACGAAGTCACCGAGGGCGAGATCCTCTACAACGGCGAGAGCATCCTGGAACTCGACCCGTCCGAGCGCGCCGCCAAGGGCATCTTCCTGGCCTTCCAGTACCCGGTCGAAATCCCGGGCGTCGCCACCATGCAGTTCCTCAAGGTCGCGATGAACGAGCAGCGCAAGGCGCGCGGCGAAGCGGAACTGACGACGCCGGACTTCATGCGCCGCGTCAAGGAATCGGCCGCCGAACTGAAAATCGCGCCGGAAATGCTGCGCCGTCCGCTCAACGTCGGTTTCTCCGGCGGTGAGAAGAAGCGCGCGGAAATCCTGCAGATGTCGCTGCTGGAGCCGAAGCTGTGCATCCTCGACGAGACGGATTCCGGCCTCGACATCGACGCGCTGAAGATCGTCGCAGACGGCGTCAACGCGCTGCGTTCGCCCGACCGCGCCGTCGTCGTCATCACGCATTACCAGCGCCTGCTCGACTACATCGTGCCGGATACGGTCCACGTCCTCTACAAGGGCCAGGTCATCAAGTCCGGCGACAAGACGCTGGCCCATGAGCTGGAAGCAAACGGCTATGCCGACATCATCGATGCTGCTGCCTGAGCACGGTGAAGGAGTGATCTCATGAACATGCAGACAGGCATGAAGCTGTCCGTCGCCGAAACGGCGCTCTGCGAAGCCTACGACCACGCGATCGGCGAATTGCCGGGCGATGGCGCCGTGCTCGCGGCCCGCGACGTGCTGATCAGCGACTTCAAGGACGCCGGCCTTCCGACGCGCCGCGTCGAGGCTTGGCACTATACGGACCTCAAGGCGCTGCTGCGCGCCGTGCCGGCCTTCGATCCCGCGGCCTCTGCCGCAAAGGTCGGTCCGCTCGTCGAGGGCTCGACGGTGCTTTCGGTCGTCAACGGCGTTGCCGATAGCCGCGCATCGGCCGACGGCGTGACGCTGCGCACCTTCGCCGATGCGCTCGCCGACGGCACCGCCGCGGAAGGCCTTACCGCCCGCGACAGCGACGACACGATCGGCCGCATCAACGGCGCCTTCGTGCGCGATGGTTTCGTGCTCGATTTCCCGGCCGGGACCGAGCTTGAGGCGCCGCTCGAAATCCAGGCGATCCAGAATGCCGGCCAGACGCACACGCGCTTCCCGGCAACCTTCGGCGCAAACACCAAGGCGACCGTCATCGAGCGCTACCTGGCCGTCAGCGACAACGCGGCGCTGGTGACGTCTGTCAGCGATATTTCGCTCGCCGACGGCGCGGAAATCACCTGGATCATCTTCCAGGGCCAGGGTCTTGCCGATACCCATCTCGGCCAGATCCGCATCACGCTCGGCACCGACGCCAAGCTGCGCCTTTACGTGATCAATGCCGGCGGCAAGCTCGTTCGGCAGGAAATCCACGTCGTGGTGGCGGGCGAGGGCTCCGACCTGATCCTGCGCGGCATCAACCTGCTCGGCGGCGAGACGCACAATGACGTGACCTTCACGGTCGGCCACAACGTGCCGAACACCACGTCGACGGAAGTCATCCGCAACGTGATCTTCGATCGCGCCCGCGGCGTCTTCCAGGGCCAGATCCGCGTGGCGCCCGATGCGCAGAAGACCGACGCGAAGATGTCGTGCAACACGCTGCTCCTGTCGGACGAAGCCGATTTCTCGGCCAAGCCGGAACTCGAAATCTTCGCCGACGACGTGCAGTGCGGCCATGGTGCGACCGTCATCGACATCGACCACGTCCAGCTCTTCTACCTGATGGCCCGCGGCATTCCGGAGAACAAGGCGCGCGCCATGCTGGTCAACGCCTTCGTCGCCGAGATCGTCGAGGAGCTGGAAGACGAGCCGCTGGTCGAGGCGCTGGAAGGCGTCATCGCCGCCTGGCTCGAAAAGCACGCCTAGTAAAGGACGGACGAGATGGAACACGCTTTGCCCACAGCAGGCTATGACGTCGAGGCGATCCGCAAGGATTTCCCGATCCTGTCGAAGACGGTCTATGGCAAGCCGCTGGTCTATCTCGACAACGGCGCCTCGGCGCAGAAGCCGCAGTCGGTGATCGATGCGATTTCGCATGCCTATTCGAACGAATATGCAAATGTGCATCGCGGCCTGCACTTCCTCTCCAATGCGGCGACGGACGCCTATGAGGCGGCGCGCGAAAAGGTGCGCCGTTTCCTGAATGCCTCTTCGGTCGATGAAATCATCTTCACGAAATCCTCGACCGAGGCGATCAACACGGTCGCCTACGGCTACGGCATGCCGAAGATTGGCGAGGGCGACGAGATCGTTCTGTCGATCATGGAGCACCACTCCAACATCGTGCCGTGGCATTTCATCCGCGAACGGCAGGGCGCCAAGCTGGTCTGGGCGCCGGTGGACGATGCGGGCGCGTTCCACATCGAAGACTTCGAAAAATGCCTGACGGAGCGCACCAAGCTCATCGCCATTACCCATATGTCGAATGCGCTCGGCACGATCGTGCCCGTCAAGGAAATCTGCCGCATTGCCCGCGAGCGCGGCATTCCGGTGCTGGTGGACGGCTCGCAGGGCGCCGTGCACATGCCGGTCGACGTGCGCGACATCGATTGCGACTGGTACGTGATGACCGGCCACAAGCTCTACGGCCCCTCCGGCATAGGCGTGCTCTACGGCAAGATGGACCGCCTCAAGGAGATGCGTCCCTTCCAGGGCGGCGGCGAGATGATCGTCGACGTCACCGAGGATATCGTCACCTATAACGACCCGCCGCACCGTTTCGAGGCCGGCACGCCGCCGATCGTGCAGGCGATCGGCCTCGGCCATGCGCTCGACTATATGGAAAAGATCGGCCGCGCCGCGATTTCGACGCACGAGGCGGATCTGCGTGACTATGCGCATGAGCGGCTCTCGGCGATCAACTCGCTCAAAATCTTCGGCACGGCGCCCGGCAAGGGCTCGATCTTCTCCTTCGAGCTCGAAGGCATCCACGCGCACGACGTCTCGATGGTCATCGACCGGGCGGGTGTTGCGGTGCGTGCCGGCACCCATTGTGCGCAGCCGCTCTTGAAACGCTTCGGCGTCACCTCCACATGCCGTGCATCGTTCGGCCTGTACAATACGCGCGCCGAGGTGGATGCTCTCGCCGATGCGCTTGATCATGCCCGCAAGTTTTTTGCCTGAGGAGGTGGACCCATGTCCCTCGATGCAACGGAAGACAAGATCGACGTCCGCGACGGCATCGTACATTCGGCAATCCCAGCCGACGAACTGGCGCGCCTCAGCGACGACGTCATTTCCGCGCTGAAGACGGTCTACGACCCGGAAATTCCGGCTGACATCTTTGAACTCGGCCTGATCTACAAGATCGACATCGAAGACGACCGCATGGTGAAGATCGACATGACGCTGACGGCGCCCGGCTGCCCCGTGGCCGGCGAGATGCCAGGCTGGGTCGAGAATGCGGTTGGCGCGGTTGAGGGCGTGTCCGGCGTCGAGGTCCGGATGACCTTCGATCCCCCGTGGACGCCGGACCGCATGTCGGAAGAGGCTCAGGTCGCTGTGGGTTGGTATTGATCCTTTAATGCGGGGTCACTAGATTTAGATTCGGAAACCGCCGGGCCTTGAACCCGGTCGGCGAAGGAGAAGCGGCCCATGGCCTTTGCAGTTATGAAGCTCACCGATGCGGCGGCAGACCGCGTGAAGGCGATCGTCGACAATGCCGGCGCTGACGCCAAGGGTATACGCGTCGGCATCAAGAAGGGCGGTTGCGCGGGCATGGAATATTCCATCGACCTCGTGACCGAAGCAAACGCCAAGGACGACCTGATCGAGCGCAACGGTGCGCGCGTCTGGGTCGCGCCGGAAGCCGTGCTCTATCTGCTCGGCACCGAGATGGATTTCGAGGTGACGACGCTGCGCTCCGGCTTCACCTTCCACAACCCGAACCAGACGTCCGCCTGCGGCTGCGGCGAATCGGTCGAGTTGAAGCCCGCCGATCTTGCGGCCCTTGCTGCCGCCGGCCAGCCCACGGTGCGCGCCGGCTGAACCCGGAATGCCGTGGGCGCAGGACTGCAAAACCTCACGACTTTCCTTCGCCGCCAGATTTGCCTAGTCTCCGACGCGCGGCATCCGGATCGGGTGCCGGCGGATCGCCAGGGAGGGGACGCGCGCGATGACCGGCTTTGCCGCGGCACTTTACCAGAACCTGCCCTTTCCGGCCCTGATCGTCGATGCCGAGGCGCGTGTCGTCTCGTTCAATGAGGCGGCTGCGCGCACTTTCGGCTGGAATCGCGACGGCCGGAAACCCGCCGAATCGGCCGTCATCGACGGACCGGCTCCGGCCGCGATCCTCGCCCGCTACGCGTCTGCCGGGCGCGAGAATGCGCATGCCTTATCCTTCCGCCACGACAATGGTTCGCTCTTCGATGCGACCGCGCATGTGATCGCCGTGCCGGACGAGGGCACCGGCGCCTGTTACGCACTTCTCCTGCGCAGCCTGCTGTCCGGCGGCAGCCATGGCGAGCAGATTCTGCTCGGCCAGCGCTTCGATGCGGCGCTCGACACCATGCCGGAAGGCTTTGCCGTCTTCGACCAGGAAGAGCGGCTGATGATGTTCAATCGGACCTTCAAGGAGCGTTGCGGCCCCGCAAAAGAGAATGTGCGGGTCGGCGCGAGCCTTGAAAGCATCATTCGGGCAAACATCAGGGCAGGCGTCTATACGAATATCGAGGAGGGCACGCCGGAGGCGGAGGCGCTGGTGGAAGAACGTCTGCGCGATCACCGCACACCCGATTCGGGCGGCACGGTCTTTGCGTATGGCGGCGACCGGTGGATGCGCTCGGAAAGCCACGTCACGGAAACCGGCGATATCGTCGCGCTGCGCGTCGACGTTACGGACCTCAAGCGCGTCGAGGCGGCGCTGGAGGAGAAGCGTCGCGACTATCTCTCGCTGCTGCAGATCCTGCCGGACATGATTTTGCGCTTCGACAAGAAGCTCATGGTGCGTTTTGCCAATGACAAATATGCCAGCCATGTCGGCTCGACAACCGATGCCCTGATCGGCCGCTATCTGCCGGACGTCGCCTGCGCGCCGGAGCAGACGGCCGAGCTGATGAACATCGCGAACTATACGCCCGAGCAATCCATCAAGACGCTGGAAATCTGCATCGACAACCATGACGGCCACGAGATGTGGATGCACTGGACGGCGGTCGCGAGCTTCGATGGGGAAAGCGTCAGCGAGGTCGTCAGCGTCGGCCGCGACATTACCGAGGCGAAGCGCCAGCAGCAGCAGGTGGAGGCGCAGACGAACGAGCTGCGCCGCAAGAACGAGGCGCTGGACCAGTTCACCGCCACGGTCTCGCATGACCTGAAGGCGCCGCTGCGCCATCTCTCCATGTTCGCCGAGATGATTTCCGAAGACCTGCACCGCGGCGATATCGCCGAGCTGCCGCACTATGCCGATCATGTGCGCAAGAGTGCCGTACGCATGCGCCGCATCATCGACAGCCTGCTCGAATTCTCGCAGATCGCCTATCGCATCACCGCGCCGAAGCCGGTCGCGCTCTCCGATGTGGTGCGCGATGCGCTGGTGCTGCTGGAAGGCCATGTGCAGGAAAGCGGCGGCAGGATCGAGGTCGCGGCCCTGCCGGATATCCAGGGCGATCCTGAGCTTCTGAAGCGGCTGGCGCAGAACCTCATCGGCAACGCGCTGAAATATTGCCGGCCCGGCGAGGCGCCCGTCGTTCGCGTCTATAGCCGGGCCAATGACGGCGCCATCGACTTCGTTGTGGAGGATGACGGTATCGGCATCGATCCGCAGCATGTGGGGCGGATTTTCGAGGTTTTTCAACGGCTTCACCGCGATGAATCGGTCTACCAGGGCACCGGCGTCGGCCTCGCGCTGGCGCGCCGGATCGTCGAGAGCCACAATGGCGTGATAGCGCTTGACACGAGCTATGCTCCGGGCGCACGCTTCATCGTGACGTTTCCACATCCGGTGAAATCAAGGGGGAACGATCGTGGCAAGCCTGCTTAGGAAGCTGATCGTCGTCGATGACGACCCCGTGGATGTGCGCTTCGTGATGCGCGCCTTCAGCGATGCCGGCAGCCCCATCGAGATCACCCATGTCGCCGATGCGGAAGTCGCCAGCGACCGGCTTGCGACGGAAGCCTTCGATTATATCCTGCTCGACATCAATATGCCCGGCACCAACGGCATGGACCTGCTCAAGCGGCTGCGCGGGCGCACGCGCACGGCGGTGACGCCGGTCATCATGCTGTCCTCCTCCTCGAACACCTCCGACGTCAACAGCGCCTACGAGAACGGCGCCAATGCCTATGCGGTCAAACCCTCGACGCTCAGCGGCTACCGCGATTTCGCGGAAGGTTTTACCCGCTTCTGGGTGGACGTCGCTGTCTCGCCCTGAGCCTTTCCCTCCCTGCCCGAAATGAAAAAGCCCCGGCCGATGGATCGGCCGGGGCTCATCAGGTTGAGGACAAACCTCGCCCCACCCACCTTCGTCACCCTCGGGCTTGACCCCGAGGATCCACCTTCCGCGGCGTGCCAGTGGGATGGATGGTCGGGTCAAGCCCGACCATGACGGAGGAGAGGTTAGTCGATTACCCGGCGGCCTGTGCGTAGTCCTCGAGCGGCGGGCAGGAGCAGACGAGGTTGCGGTCGCCGTAGACATTGTCGACGCGGTTGACCGGCGACCAGTATTTGTCGACGCGGAAGGCGCCCGGCGGGTAGCAGGCCTGCTCGCGCGAATAGGGGCGGTCCCATTCGCCGACGAGGTCTTCCACCGTGTGCGGGGCGTTCTTCAACGGGTTGTTGACCCGGTCCATCTTGCCTTCCTCGATGGCGCGGGCTTCCTCGCGGATCGACAGCATCGCATCGCAGAAGCGGTCGATCTCTGCCTTGGTCTCCGATTCGGTCGGCTCGATCATCAGGGTGCCGGCGACCGGCCAGCTCATGGTCGGCGCGTGGAATCCGCTGTCGATCAGGCGCTTGGCGACGTCGTCGACGGTGACGCCCGCGCTGTCGACGAGCGGGCGCGTGTCGATGATGCATTCATGCGCCACGCGGCCCTTGGCGGACTTGTAGAGCACGTCATAGGCACCCTTGAGGCGGGCGGCGATGTAGTTTGCGTTGAGGATCGCCACCTTCGTCGCCTGCGTCAGGCCGGCACCACCCATCATCAGGCAGTAGCTCCAGGAGATGGGCAGGATGGAGGCGGAGCCGAAGGGCGCCGCCGACACCGCACCGGCCTCGCCGGTTGTCGGGTTCGCCGGCAGGTAGGGCGCCAGATGCGCCTTGACGCCGATAGGACCCATCCCAGGCCCGCCGCCGCCATGCGGGATGCAGAAGGTCTTGTGCAGGTTGAGGTGGCTGACGTCGCCGCCGATATCGCCGGGACGGGCCAGCCCCACCATGGCGTTCATGTTGGCACCGTCGATATAGACCTGGCCGCCGTGCTTGTGCACGATCTCGCAGATCTCGCGCACGTTCTCTTCAAAGACGCCGTGCGTGGAGGGATAGGTGATCATGCAGCATGACAGGTTGTCCGCATGCTGCTCGGCCTTCGCGCGAAAATCCTCCATGTCGATGTCGCCATTGTCGGACACTTTCACGACGACGACCTTCATGCCGACCATCTGGGCCGATGCCGGGTTGGTGCCGTGCGCGGAGGTCGGGATGAGGCAGACGTCGCGATGGGTATCACCATTGGCGAGGTGATAGGCGCGGATCGTCAGGAGGCCGGCATATTCGCCCTGCGCACCCGAATTCGGCTGCATAGAGACGGCGTCGTAGCCGGTAATGTCGCAGAGTTTCTGCGACAGGTCCTCGATCAGGTAGCGGTAGCCCTGCGCCTGGTCGGCGGGCACGAAGGGATGGATCTCCGCAAATTCCGGCCAGGTGATCGGCAGCATTTCCGCCGTCGCGTTCAGCTTCATCGTGCAGGAGCCGAGCGGGATCATCGAACGGTCGAGCGCGAGGTCGCGGTCGGAAAGCCGGCGGATGTAGCGGGTCATCTCGCTTTCGGCCCGGTTCATGTGGAAGATCGGGTGCGTCAGGTATTCGCTGGTGCGCAGCAGGTCTTCCGGCAGGCGATAATCCGGCTCGAACTCCGCCACTTCAAAATCACCGCCGAAGGCACGCCAGACGGCTTCCAGCGTGACGGGGCGCGAGCGCTCGTCGAGGCTGATGCCGATGCGGTCGTCGCCGATCTTGCGAAGGTTGACTTCCTCCGCGACGGCGGTCTTCAGGATGATGCCCTGGAGTTTGCCGACATGCACGGTGATCGTGTCGAAGAAGACTTCCGGCTCAACGGTATAGCCGAGTTTTTCCAGGCCCATGGCGAGGCGCACGGTCTTCTGGTGCACATTCTGCGAGATCGCCTTCAGGCCCTGCGGACCATGGAAGACGGCATACATCGAGGCCATGACGGCGAGCAGCACCTGCGCGGTGCAGATGTTCGATGTCGCCTTTTCGCGGCGGATGTGCTGCTCGCGGGTCTGGAGCGACAGGCGGTAGGCGCGGTTGCCGCGCGCATCGATGGAGACGCCGACGAGGCGGCCCGGCATGGAGCGCTTATAGGCATCCTTGACGGCCATATAGGCCGCATGCGGCCCGCCATAGCCGACCGGCACGCCGAAACGCTGTGTGCAGCCGATGGCAATATCCGCATCCATGTCGCCGGGCGACTTCAGGAGCGCCAGCGCCAGCGGATCGGCCGCCATGACGGCGATCGCGCCGGTCTGGTGCAGGCGGGCGATCAGGCCCGTGAAATCGCGCACATGGCCGTAGGTGCCGGGATATTGGAAGATCGCGCCGAAGACGTCGACGGGGTCGAGATCGGTGAAGGGATCGCCGACGATGATCTGCCAGCCGAGCGGCTCGGAGCGGGTCTTCAAAAGCGCGCTCGTCTGCGGGTGGCAGTTCTCGTCGACGAAGAAGGCGGTCGCCTTGGACTTCGCCACGCGCTGCGCCATCGCCATGGCTTCGGCGGCTGCCGTCGCCTCATCGAGCAGCGAGGCGTTCGCCACGTCGAGGCCGGTCAGGTCGCAGACCATGGTCTGGTAGTTGATCAGCGCTTCCAGGCGCCCCTGGCTGATTTCCGGCTGATAGGGCGTATAGGCCGTGTACCAGGCGGGGTTTTCCAAGATGTTGCGCTGGATCACCGGCGGCGTGATCGTGCCGTAGTAACCCTGGCCGATCAGCGAGACGAGCTTCTTGTTGCGGTTGGCGGTCTCGCGCAGCTTGTCGAGCGCTTCGCGCTCGGTCATCGCCGCGCCCCATTCGAGCGGCTTTTCCTGACGGATCGATTTCGGCACGGTGTCGTCGATCAACGCGTCGAGGGTGGGATAGCCGATCACCGCCAGCATCGCTTCCATCTCCTTCGGCGAGGGGCCGATATGGCGACGGTTGGCGAAGTCGTAGGGCTGGTAATCGGTAAAGGCGAAATCCTTGGGAAGAGACATCAGCCGACAAGCTCCTTGTAGGCGGCTTCGTCCAGCAGGCCGTCGGCATCTGCCGCGTTGGCGAGTTTCAGCTTGAAGAACCAGCCGGCGCCCTGCGGGTCGCTGTTGACGAGGGAGGGGTCGGCAACGATCGCCTCGTTGACTTCGACGATTTCCCCGTCAAGTGGACAATAGACGTCGGAGGCCGCCTTGACGCTCTCGACGGTGGCCGCATCGCCGCCCTTTTCGAAGGTGGAGCCGACCTCGGGCAGTTCGACGAAGACGAGGTCGCCGAGCTGTTCGGCGGCATGCGTGGTGATGCCCACGGTCGCAACGCCGGCTTCGATCTTCAGCCACTCGTGTTCTTCGGTAAATTTCAGCATGGACGAACCTTTCTGGTCAGCGTTTGAAGGTGTTCTTGACGAAGGGCAGGGCCGATACGGTGATCGGCAGAAATTTTCCGCGCACGCCGGCATAAAGCTGGGTGCCGGGCGCGGATGCAGCCTTGGTGACGTAGCCCATGGCGACGGGGCCATCGGCATTCGGGCCGAAGCCGCCGGAGGTGACGGTGCCGACGACGTCCTCGCCCTCGGCATCGGTGGCGAGCACCGCGCCGCCGCGCACGGGCGCGCGGCCTTCCGGCTTGAGGCCGACGCGACGGCGGTCCGTGCCGTTTTCGAGCTGGTTGAGGATGATATCGGCGCCCGGGAAACCGCCGGCACGCTCGCCGCCCTTGCGGCGGACCTTCTGCATCGCCCATTCGAGCGCCGCTTCGACCGGCGTCGTGCCGGTGTCGATGTCGTTGCCGTAGAGGCAGAGGCCGGCCTCGAGGCGAAGAGAATCGCGTGCGCCAAGGCCGATCGGCAGCACGTCCGGATGGTCGAGCAGGCGGCGACAGACGGCTTCGGCGAGATTGGCCGGAATGGAGATCTCGAACCCGTCCTCGCCGGTATAGCCGGAACGCGAGACGATGCAGTCGGCGTCGTGCAGGTCGCAGGCGCGCACGTCCATGAAACGCATCGAGGAGATATCGGCCCAGAGCTCGGCGAGCACAGACTCGGCATGCGGCCCCTGGAGCGCGACCAGCGCGCGGTCGTCATGAAGCGTCAGTTCGCAGACATTGCCGATCTTCGCCTGCATATGAGCGAAATCCGCCTCCTTGCAGGCCGCGTTGACGACGACGTAGAAATGGTCGCCGCGGTTGGCGATCATCAGGTCGTCGAGAATACCGCCGTCGTCATTGGTAAAAAGCGCATAGCGCTGGCGGCTTTCGCCGAGGCCCAGCACATCGACCGGCACCAGCGTTTCGAGCGCGCGCGCGGCATCCGCATTGTCGCCCGAGCGGGCGCGCACCGTGACCTGGCCCATATGGGACACGTCGAACAGGCCGGCGGCCGCGCGGGTGTGCAGGTGTTCCTTCATCACGCCCGCCGCATATTGCACCGGCATTTCATAGCCGGCGAATGGCACCATGCGGGCGCCGAGCGACAGGTTCAGCGCATGAAGCGGGGTTTTCTTGAGATCTGACGATACGTCCAAAAGGCGCCCTCCCAGTCTTTGGGCGCCCATGATTCTTCCGGGCGCCGGCTCACAATCCAGGCGCACCTGCGCCGTTCTCCTGAGCCCCCTCTGTCCCTTCGCCTGAGATTGTTATCCCTTCGGCGAGCGTTTTCACGCTTCTCTCCAGAGTTCCGACGGCACCTTGCTGGTCCTTTTGCCTGAGAGTTTCCGGGGCGGTTGCTCCTTCGGCACCGGTCTTACCTAGTAAAAGGCGACCGGTTTCTCCCAGCGAGGTCGGCCCCAGATAACGACCTTGCCTGCGCTTTGGCAAGAGCGCTGCGTCGCTGTCGAGCAATTTTTTGTCGTAGGGGGAAAGGAGCAAAAAAAAAGGCCCCGGGGCGGGGGCCTTCAAGAAGATTGGAGGACGGCTGATTTTTCTGAGGGAGGATCAGACGGTTTCCGGCAGCGAGGGCGATCCGTTTTCGCCATAGAGGCGCTGCGCCTCGGCGACGGTCACCTGCGGCGTGGTGCCGGGCGCCGTGATGAGTGCCAGCGCGAGCGCCGGCGGATGAATGACATTGAGCACGGCCAGCACACGAGCATCGCCGCGGATTTTGGCGTCTTCGCTCCAGTGGTGGATGCGCTCCTCGAACAGCGTGTTCGCACGCACCTGCGGTCGCATTCCCTGCGAGGCATAGGCGGCGGTGGCGGGCGAGACTGTCACGATCTGAGTCATGGCGTTCAACGGGGTTGGTTTGAGTTGGTGCAATTTATCAGTTGCGCCTTTCCTGTATGTAAAACTTTATGGTTGTATTTTCATCGAATTTTAACAGTCTGTGCGACTTTCGGTCGGCCTTGCCATCGGCGGGGCAATTCCGCCATAACAGGCGCAGAATGCCGCCGGAATCGGGCGGACAAAGCGGTTTCAGCAAAAGTGTGAAGCGGTTTTGCACCCGGAACTGCGTCAAGACAAAATCATGCCGCCAATGGCGCGGGAGGACCGATGAAGCCGATTTTCGTGCAATTGCAATGCGCTCCGGGCAAGACCTATGAGGTCGCGGATGCGCTTTACGCTACGGAACTCATCTCGGAGCTTTATTCCACCAGCGGCGAGTACGATCTGCTCCTGAAGATATACGTCGACAGCGAGGAAGAGATCGGCAAGTTCATCAACGACCACGTCGCCTCCATTCCCGGCATCGTGCGCTCGCTGACCACGCTGACTTTCCGCGCTTTCTAAGCTGTTCCCCTCCGCCCGTTCTTGCGCTAAAGCACGGCGCAACGAAAGAAGGCGAAGATGGCAGGCATCGAACACAGGCAGGTGGACAACGACGAGGCGGGCATGCGCCTCGACCGGTGGTTCAAGGTCCACTATCCGGGCCTCGGCTTCGGCCAGCTCCAGAAATTGCTGCGCTCCGGCCAGGTGCGCGTCGATGGCGGGCGCGTGAAGAGCGACACCCGCATCCAGCCGGGGCAGGTGGTCCGCGTGCCCCCGATGGAAGTCGATGCCAAGGTGAAGTCCGGGCCGATCGCCGGGCGCGACCTCAGGCATTCGCCGGATGGCGAGCTCCTGTCGCGCATGCTGCTGCATGAGGACGACAAGGTCATCGTGCTGAACAAGCCGGCCGGCATTGCCGTGCAGGGCGGTTCCGGCGTCAACCGGCATATCGACCAGATGCTGGAAGCCTGGACGAGCCAGAAGGGCGAGAAGCCGCGCCTCGTGCACCGCCTCGACCGCGACACCTCCGGCGTGCTCGTCGTCGCGCGCACGCGCGGCGCCGCGCAAAAACTCACCGCCGCCTTCCGCGAGCGCGACACCAAGAAGACCTACTGGTCGCTGGTGATGGGCGTGCCGAAGAAGCGCGAGGACAAGATTTCCACCTGGCTCGTCAAGGAGCAGACGCCCGACGGCGACCGCATGCGCATCGCCAAACACGGGGAGGATGGCGCCGACCACGCGGTGTCCTTCTACCGTATCATCGAGCAGGCCGCGCAGAATTTCGCCTGGCTGGAGATGGAGCCCTATACCGGCCGCACGCACCAGCTTCGCGTGCACGCCGCCCATATCGGCCATCCGATCCTGGGTGACCCGAAATATTTCGACGCGGACGTCAACTGGAACTTCCCGGGCGGCGTGCAGAACAAGCTGCACCTCCACGCCCGCCAGATCGACATTCCGCATCCCTCCGGCGGGCGCCTCAAGATCACCGCGCCACTGCCGCCGCACATGGTGCAGACCTGGAACCTCTTCGGCTTCGACCTGAGTGCTGCGGAAGGGGACGACGACTGATGCGGCTCGTTCTTTTCGATTGCGACGGCACGCTGGTCGACAGCGTCGGGCTGATCCATGAGGTCATGGCGTGCACCTTCGCCGATTTCGGTTATGCGCGGCCGGACGTTGCCGAGACAAAGGCGATCATCGGGCTGACGCTCGACATCGCGATCGCCCGCATGCAGGGCAAGCCGCATGTCGACGACGAGGCGCTGGCGATGACCGCGCATTACAAGGCGATCTATGGCGGCGTGCGCAATGAGCCCGGTTTCCAGGAGCCGCTTTTCCCCGGCATCGCCGACCTGATGGCGCGGCTGGAGCGCGAGGACGACCTCATCCTCGGCGCCGTCACCGGCAAGTCGCGCCGCGGCCTCGATCTCATCCGCGCCTCGCATGGCTTCGAAAAGACCTTCTTCGTCTCGCGCACGGCGGACGATTGCCCCTCCAAGCCGCATCCGGGCATGGTGACGGAATGCTGCAGCGAAGCGGGCATCGATGCGGCCCAGACCATTGTGGTCGGCGATGCGATCTACGATATGCAGATGGCCAAGGCGGCGGGCGCCAAGGCTGTGGGCGTCGCCTGGGGTTATGCCAGCGTGCCCGAACTGGTGGAGGCGGGGGCGGACCACATCCTGCGCACGCCCGCCGACCTCCTCGACTGGTTGGAGATTTCCGATGCGTGACATCCTGAGCGACCTTTCCGACGCGATGAGCGACCCCGATCCGGTGCGCCGCGCGCAGATCCAGATGAAGCGTCCGCTGCCGAAGCGTTTCTACAAGGACGTTTCCACCGATTTGGCGGACGAGGGCTTCCGCATCTTGCTCGACGGCCGCCCCGTGCGCACGCCGGCCAAGAAACTGCTCGCGGTGCCGGCGCAGCCGATCGCCGATCGCCTGAAGGCGGAGTGGGACGGGCAGGGCGAGGAAATCGATCCGGCGAAGATGCCGGTGACCCGCCTCGTCAACACCGCCGTCGATGGCGTCGCCGACAATTTCGACGCCGTCTTCGAGGAGATCGTGCGCTTCGCCGGCACGGATCTCCTCTGCTACCGCGCCGATTCGCCCGAAGGCCTCGTCGAGCGCCAGCGCGACGGCTGGGATCCGGTCATCCGCTGGGCCGCCGACGCCAAGGGCGCACGCTTCATCCTCGTCGAAGGCGTGATCCACCAGGAACAGCCGGCGCCGGCGATCGCGGCTTTTTCTGCGGCGCTTTCCGCCTGGCGCCATCCGCTGGCGCTCGCCTGCCTCCACACGGTCACCACGCTCACCGGATCGGCGCTGCTGGCGTTGGCGCTCGCCGAGGGCGTCATCGATGTCGACAAGGCCTGGTCGCTCGCCCATGTCGACGAGGACTGGCAGATCGAGCATTGGGGCATGGACGACGAGGCCTTCCGCCGCCGCGAACTGCGCCGCGAGGAGATGGACGTGGCCGCTTCCGTGCTTGTGGAAATCCCGCGCTGAAAAGACTTTGTTAAGACTTCCGCACCATTTTGGCACGCGGCCGAAATCCGACATCGCATACCGGTAGTTTCATGCAGTTCCTTGTCCGCGCTCTCCTCTCCGCCTGCCTCTTCGTTTCCACCGCCGCCCATGCCGATGACGGCTATCCCGTCCGCGATATCCGCAAGGTCGTGGTGAGCGGCGACGACAGCGTGCCCAACACGGTGCTGAAGCGCACCGGCGAACACCTGAAGCGCGCCGCCAAGGCGACCCGCCGCCCGGTGCAGATCGATCGCGCCGCCATGGATATCCGCGTTTCCGGCGTGAAGCAGGCGGGCGATGGCCACAGTTCCGCAAAGGTCACGGTGACGCTCGCCGATCTCGGCGGCGGCGCCTCGTCGCGCAAGACGCTGACGGTCAACAGCTTCATGCCGGCCCGTAAAGGCCGCGAGGCGGCGCTCGGCGACGCGATCGCCAAGCGCGTGGCGCTCGCCTACCATCTGGCGCCGGTCGCCGCAGGCAAGGCCTCCTATGGCAAACGGCCCGGCAAGGGCCGCAAATATGCCGGCGGCAAGCGCCGCACGGCGACGGTGCGCTCCGTCCAGGCCTATTCCGGAGCGCCGAAGCGCGCGCTCGTCATTCCGTCCGAGGCGGCGCTGACGGTGCGGTCGCGCGCGCTGGCCGAAGGCTCGACAAAGAAGGTTGCGCCCTGCGTTGTGACCCAGTCGATCAGTTGCGATTGATCGTCTAGACCATCGATCTGGCGAACGCCTCTTCAAAGTCCCCGGTCCCGCATGCTAAGTCCTTGGTGACACGGGAGGAACCGAGGCATCATGAAGGAAATTCTCCACGAGCTCGAAGTCCGGCGCGAGCGCGCCCGCATGGGCGGCGGTGCGGCGCGCATCGATGCGCAGCACAAGCGCGGCAAGCTGACCGCGCGCGAGCGCATCGAGGTGTTTCTCGATGAGGGCTCGTTCGAGGAGTTCGACATGTTCGTCGAGCACCGCTCGACCGATTTCGGCATGGAGAAGACAAAGATCGCCGGCGACGGCGTCGTCACCGGCTGGGGCACGGTCAACGGCCGCACCGTCTTCGTTTTCGCCAAGGATTTCACCGTCTTCGGCGGTTCGCTCTCCGAAACCCATGCCCAGAAGATCATGAAGGTCCAGGATATGGCGCTGAAGAACCGCGCGCCGATCGTCGGCCTTTACGATGCGGGCGGCGCGCGCATTCAGGAGGGCGTGGCCGCACTCGGCGGTTATGCGGAAGTGTTCCAGCGCAACGTGCTCGCCTCCGGCGTCATCCCGCAGATTTCCGTGATCATGGGGCCATGTGCGGGCGGCGACGTCTATTCGCCGGCCATGACCGACTTCATCTTCATGGTGCGCGACACGTCCTACATGTTCGTGACCGGCCCGGACGTGGTGAAGACCGTGACGAACGAAACGGTGACGTCCGAACAGCTCGGCGGCGCTTCCGTGCACACGACGAAATCCTCGATCGCCGACGGCGCCTATGACAACGACGTCGATACGCTGTTGCAGGTCCGCCGCCTCATCGACTTCCTGCCGCAGTCCAACACGTCGCCTGTGCCGGAGATCGAGTGTTTCCAGTCGGTCGAGGAGATCGACGAATCGCTCGACACGCTCATCCCGGCCAATGCCAACAGGCCCTATGACATCAAGGAACTGATCCTCAAGACCGTCGACGAAAGCGATTTCTTCGAGATCCAGGAGAGCTTTGCCAAGAACATCGTCTGCGGCTTCGGGCGCATCGAAGGCTCGACGGTCGGGTTCGTCGCCAACCAGCCGATGGTGCTGGCTGGCGTGCTCGATTCGGACGCCAGCCGCAAGGCGGCGCGCTTCGTGCGCTTCTGCGACTGCTTCGGCATTCCGGTCGTCACCTTCGTCGACGTGCCGGGCTTCCTGCCGGGCACGGCGCAGGAATATGGCGGGCTCATCAAACACGGCGCCAAGCTGCTCTTCGCCTTCGCGGAAGCGACCGTGCCGAAGGTCACGCTCATCACGCGAAAAGCATATGGCGGCGCTTACGACGTCATGTCCTCAAAACACCTGCGCGGCGATTTCAATTATGCCTGGCCGACGGCGCAGATCGCGGTGATGGGCGCCAAGGGCGCGGTCGAGATCATATTCCGCAAGGATATCGCCGATCCGGAAAAGATCGCGGCGCACACCAAGATGTACGAGGACCGGTTCCTGTCACCCTTCGTGGCGGCCGAGCGCGGTTACATTGACGAGGTGATCATGCCGCATTCGACGCGCAAACGCATCGCGCGCGCGCTCCGTTTGCTGCGCAACAAGGATCTGGAAAATCCCTGGAAGAAACACGATAACATTCCGCTCTGACTGAAACGGAAGGGACGTCCACGCATGTTCGATCGGTTCTCCGCTTACCAGCCTCAGGCGCTTGCAGCACTCAGGATCATGGCAGCATTGCTTTTCATCGAGCATGGCACGCAAAAATTCTTCAATTTCCCGCCCGCGGAGCAGCCTTTCGGCGACCTGATGAACCTCATCGGCGCTGCGGGTCTGCTGGAGGTCGTCGGCGGCCTGCTGATCCTCGTCGGGCTTTTCACGCGGCCGGTGGCCTTCGTGCTCTGCGGCTTCATGGCTGTCGCCTACTTCATGGCGCATGCGCCGCAGAGCTTCTTCCCGATCAACAACCGCGGCGATGCCGCGGTGCTGTTCTGCTTCGTCTTCCTGTATCTGACGACCGCAGGCCCGGGGGCTTTCGCCCTTGATAACAGGCGTTAAGCCGCGAACTTCAGGCCCAGAATGCCGGTAACGATGAGCGCGATGCAGCCCATGCGGATCGCCGTCACCGGTTCGGCAAAAAGGAAGATGCCGAGCATCACCGTGCCGACCGTGCCGATGCCGGTCCAGATGGCATAGGCCGTGCCGATCGGCAGCGTCTTCACGGCAAGGCCGAGCAGCACGATGGAAATGACCATCGAGCCGGCGGTGAGCGCCGTGGGCAGGGGTTTGGTGAAGCCGTCGGTATATTTGAGGCCGATCGCCCAGCCGATTTCAAAAAGGCCGGCAAGTGTCAGAAGAATCCAGGGCATGGTGCCACTCCGTTTCAAAGGAGCGAGGCCGTCCCCGCGATCGTGACCGGACGAAACGTCCGGCGGTAGCCGTCTACCGGGTGGAATATTGCCGATCCGCACTGGAAGGGCAAGGGCAGGGGTGGCATGTCAGCCATGCACCCCCGCCATACCATGATCTTAGCCGAGGCGTTCGGCATGCCACTTCAGGTGATCGTCCATGAAGGTCGAGATGAAGTAGTAGGAGTGGTCGTAACGCTCCTGCGAGCGCAGCGTCAGGCCGATATCGGTGCCCTTGATCGCCTCTTCGAAGAGCCAGGGGCGCAGGCCGTTTTCCAGAAAACCGTCCGCCTTGCCCTGGTCGATCAGGAATTCCGGGAACCGGGCGCCATCCTCGACGAGCGCGCAGGCGTCATACTGGCGCCAGGTCGTCTTGTCGGTGCCGAGGTATTTTTCGAAGGCGGGAGCCGACCAGTCGGCGGTCGATGGTCCGACGATCGGCGCGAAGGCCGAGCAGCTCTTGAAGCGTTCCGGGTTGCGGAGCGCGATCGTCATGGCGCCGTGGCCGCCCATGGAATGGCCGAAGATGCCCTGGCGCGACATATCCATACGGAAGTGCTGGCTTGCGAAGTTCGGCAGTTCCTCCGTGACGTAGCTGTACATCTGGTAGTGTTCTGCCCACGGCGCTTCCGTGGCGTCGAGGTAGAAGCCGGCGCCCTTGCCCATCTGCCAGTTGGTCATTTCGTCGGGCACGTCGTTGCCGCGCGGGCTGGTATCCGGGCAGACGATGATGAGGCCGAGCTCGGCGGCCATGCGGCGGTATTCGCCCTTTTCCATCACATTGGCATGGCTGCAAGTGAGGCCGGACAGATACCAGAGCACCGGGCGCGGCTCGCGGATCGCCTGCGGCGGCACGAAGACCGCGAAGGTCATTTCGCAATTGCAGGCTTCGGAATCATGGGCGAACACGCCCTGCATACCGCCGAAGGCGGTGTTCTGGGAAAGCACTTTCATCAGGAAACTCCGGTTGTATCAGGAGGCGAGCGCCACGGCCGCGTTGACGGCGGCGGCGACCAGCACGGTGTTGAAGAAGAAGGAGACGATCGCGTGCAGTAGGTTGACCTTGCGCATCGGCGTGGAGGTGATCGCGACGTCGGAGGTCTGCGCCGTCATGCCGATCACGAAGGCGAAATAGAGGAAATCATAGGCGCCGGGCGCGGCATCGCCCGGGAAATCCAGGCTTTTCCCGACATCGGGGCTGGTTTCGGTGCTGCCGGGTCGCCAGTAGAGATGGGCATAGTGCATGGCCGCCATCGTGTGGATGGTGAGCCAGCCAAGCGCCACGGAGGCGAAAGCGAGGACGAATTCGGCTCCCGAAGCAACCGGACGGTTCAGCACGACGAAGAGCGAGCCCATCGAGACGGCGACGGCCGCGACGGTCACGGCGAAGATGATCGCCACCGGCTCGTCGCTGTCCGTCGCGTAATGTTCGAGATGGGCGGCCGTCAGGCGCGGCACGCGCCAGCCCGTCAGCAGCAGATAGCAGAGGAAGAAGGCGACGGCCCCGATATCGATGGCGAAATCCGGTTTCAGCCAAAGCGCCGCGACCAGGCTGACGGCTGCGGCGGCGATGCCGACATAGAAGGGCACATGGCGCCCGTAAATCCTGGGTCCAGGCCCTTCCTTCATGCCGCAGGCCCCGCCTTGGCATTTTTCGCCCGGCGGCAGAGGCGGTCGAGCGTTTCGAGGAAGGCGGAGCGATCGCGCGGCGAAAAAGCGGCGTTGTAACCCTTGCTTTCGCCGGTCTCGCGCAGGTGCGCGCCGAGATCGCGCATGGCACTCGCCATGCCGATATTCGCCTTGTCGAAGAGCCGGCCGGTCGGCCCGGTCACATGCGCGCCCTTCTCGACGCAACGCACCGCCAGCGGCACATCGGCCGTCACCACGATATCGTCGGCACCGACATTGTCCGCAATCCAGTTGTCCGCAGCGTCGAAAGCGCCGGAGACGATGACATTCTTCACCATCGGGTCGCGGGACGGACGCAGGCCGGAATTGGCGACAAAAGTCACCGGCATGCCATGGCGCTCGGCAACCTTCAGGATTTCCGGCTTTACGGGGCACGCATCGGCGTCGACATAAATGGTGGGCATGGCGTCAGTCATTAAAGGTCAGCGATACGGCAGTGCCCTGCGACATGGTGGCTTCCTGAAACGATGCTGCCGGAAGTCTAGTAACTCCCGGCAGGCAAGAACAGCAAAAGCGGCGCTCTTGTCAGTATACCACAACGCTGCGGATCGACTTGCCCTCGTGCATGAGGTCAAAACCCTTGTTGATGTCTTCGAGCGGCATGGTGTGGGTGATCATCGGGTCGATCTGGATCTTGCCCTCCATGTACCACTCGACGATCTTCGGCACGTCCGTGCGGCCACGCGCGCCGCCGAAGGCGGTGCCCATCCAGTTGCGGCCGGTGACGAGCTGGAACGGGCGGGTGGAGATCTC